>JAGAKX010000059.1 GCA_017625435.1 Clostridia bacterium | reverse complement strand
AGAAAGTGAAATAAAATTCGCCCTTAACATTTGCGAAGCAAATATTTCATATGCGACAGCATATTTCATAGCGTTGCTATTTCACTCGCCGTAAGGCGAATTTCATTGAAAAAAGCACTTCCGAAGAAGTGCTTTTTTCTGGAGCTGATAACCGGATTTGAACCGGTGACCTCATCCTTACCAAGGATGCACTCTACCTACTGAGCTATATCAGCGAGTTGAAGTAACAGGTAATAGTGAATAGTGAAGAAGTAGCCTGTCGGAAGGCTTCGCCTTGAATATAATTCAAGCCGTGAAACGGCTTCATACCGTGTCACTCTTCACTCTTACTTCTTACCTTTTACTTAGCTTATGGCGACCCAGAACGGGCTCGAACCGTCGACCTCTAGCGTGACAGGCTAGCGCTCTAACCAACTGAGCTACTGGGCCACAACAAAAATTATTATACACAAATTTATATGATTGTCAATACCCTTTTTGCGGGAAAATGCAGTTTTTATATCTGCCCGTCTGACCGTCGGGTGTTTTCTTTTTCTTTGCAGAGCAGTTATTCTTCCTGAAGGCTCATTCATATCCCTTCTTTACGAGTACAGAGGACAGCATCATTCCGGGGAAACACCAAAAAAAGCAGATTAAATGTAAAAAAATCCTGCTCGTATGAACAGGATTCTTTTATTTTTGTATAGCTTTTACTTTTTATCAGCTGAGCCCTACTGCTTTTCTGAGGACTGAGCGTGCGTCGTCTGCGGTCACCTTGCCGTCACCGTTAAAGTCTGCAATGCGGAAGGTCTCCGAGTCGGCACGTTCAAGCCCTACGGCGATTCTGAGCACAAGTCTCGCATCGGTAGCGGTGAGTTTGCCATCCCTGTCAACGTCACCGGGAAGGAATGAGGACAGAGGTGCGGTTTCACGGGTGCCTATTAATGCACGGCACACGGTGCATCTTATTTCCTCAAGACCCGGAACGCCCGGCTGAGGCTGTCTTACAGTAGTCCAGGAGCCTGCCTGATGCCCCTTTGCAGAAATGGTTTCATCGTATGAGGCTCCGCAGCTGCAGGTATAACGGATATATCCGTTTTCCGTGCAGGATGCAGGCTTTGTCTGTGCGGTATAGCTGTGAGGAAGCTTAGGTATTTCTGTCTGTGCAGTAAGCATCTCGTTACAAACGGAGCACTTTGAGCCCTCGGAAAGTCCCGTGGCGGTACAGGTTGCTGCCTTCCCGGGTAAAGCTACAGCGGTATGCCCCTTTGCCTTAACCGTCTCTGTTTTTGATGCACCGCATTTCGTACACTTGTATACAATTGTTCCTGCCGCAGTACAGGTGGGATTCACCGTTACCGTACCGCCGCCGTAGGTATGACTTGTGCAGGCGGTTGATTTCGTGGTGAAATTACCCGTGGTGCTGTATTCATATTTTCCGTCCGTTCTCAGAACGTAGAATCTGTAGTAATAGGTAGTACCCGGCGAGAGCTTCGGTCCCTCGGAGCCGTCACATTTTACCGAGCAGAAGGTTAATATCGAGCCCACCTTCCAGCTTGCAACGGACTTCATATTCCCCGCTGACGTGCCGAGCTCAAGACCTACCTTTGAGAGCCTTGAGGGGGTGCACGTTATATCTGCTCTCACCGTTGCCGATGTCTCAGAAATACCCGAAACGGAGAGCGTCCATTTGGTTACAACATTAGTCTGAGCCGGAGGTGTTACGGGAACAGTCGGCTCAGTACCGCCCGAGGTGCTTAAAAACTTGCTTCTTCTGAGCTTGATATTATCTCTTTTTGCAAACGCACTGTTACTGAAAGCAAGAGTCGTCTTTCTGACTGTACCGATTGATTTACCGCCTGAGGGAGCATTGCCGTTATTATCAAGTATCGTGATACCGGAGTCGCTTACCGAGTACACAACAAACCAATGCCTGAAGCCGGAGTCATCAATGAAAATAAGGTCGCCTGCCTTTGCCTTCATAAGCAGATTTTTAATGCTTGCCGTCTTTTGGTCGGTTACATTGCCGATTGTAGTATAATTTGAGCTTGCCTTGATGCCGTTTGCCGTGCCCATTGCAGGCACGTTGAAGCATCTTGTATAGCAATAGGATGCAAATGCCTGACAGGTGTAGCAGGCGCTGTAAAAGTTCTTACTGTTTGTTCCCGAATTTTTAACTGCTGACTTCACGTCCTCTCTCGCAAGAACACCGCTGAGACTGCAGTTATTGCAGGAGCTAAGTGACCCGTGAGAGCATTTCTTGCCGTTTTTGGTAAAATATGAGCCGGGCTTGAATTCGTTGGTTATAATTGAATCAAGAATGGCTCTTACCTGACTTTCGGTTCTGCTTGTACCGGCATTTGCCGTCAGGGAAACACAGGGCGTTATTGTCAGCATAACAACAGCACAAAGAAGCACGGATATAATTCTTTTGATTTTCATATGCGTTTCTCCGCTCATAAATATTTTTGTTCAGTTTTATTACTCAAGGCTCAGCTGAGACCGACTGCTCTTCTGAGGACTGAGCGTGCGTCGTCTGCGGTCACCTTGCCGTCACCGTTAAAGTCTGCAATGCGGAAGGTCTCCGAGTCGGCACGTTCAAGCCCTACGGCGATTCTGAGCACAAGTCTAGCATCGGTAGCGGTGAGTTTGCCATCCTTGTCAACGTCACCGGGAAGGAATGAGGACAGGGCTGCGATTTCACGGGTGGCAAGCACTGCCGAGCAAACGGTACATTTCTGTGTTTCCGTACCCTTTAAGCCAACCTGAGGCTGCTTTGTAACCGTCCAGGCTCCCGCCTTATGTCCCTTTGCGGGGATAGTCGTCTGTGCCTTGATTACTGTATTACATACTGAGCATTTTGAGCCCTCGGAAAGTCCCGCGGCGGTACAGGTTGCTGCCTTCCCGGGTAAAGCTACAGCGGTATGCCCCTTTGCCTTAACCGCCTCCGTTTTTGATGCACCGCATTTCGTACACTTGTATACAATTGTTCCTGCCGCGGTACATGTGGGATTCACCGTTACCGTACCGCCGCCGTAGGTATGATTTGTGCAGGCGGTTGATTTCGTGGTGAAATTCCCCGTGGTGCTGTATTCATATTTTCCGTCCGTTCTCAGAACGTAGAATCTGTAGTAATAGGTAGTACCCGGCGAGAGCTTCGGTCCCTCGGAGCCGTCACATTTTACCGAGCAGAAGGTTAATATCGTGCCCACCTTCCAGCTTGCAACGGACTTCATATTCCCCGCTGACGTGCCGAGCTCAAGACCTACCTTTGAGAGCTTTGAGGGTGTACACGTTATATCCGCTCTGACGGTAGCCGAGTTGGTCGTAATTCCCGAAACCGAAAGCGTCCACTTTGATACGGCATTGACGGGTGCGGGAGGTGTTACGGGTATTGTAGCAGAGCCGTCATCGTTCATATGGAAAATTCTTAAGGAAATGGCAGAGCCCTGATGCTTTTTATTGTCCACCTTTGCATTGGTATGCCCGAAGCCTCGGATAGTTGCATAATCGTTCATAGCCCCGTTATGCTGTGCACAGAGAATATTGCCCTTACTGTCAAAGCCCGTAATAATAGCCGTATGGCAATAGCCTGATTTTCCGGCAGCGGCACAGGTCCTGCAGTAAAAGAACACAATGTCTCCCGGCTTTACGTCAAAGCTGCAGGCTGATTTATTGAGCTTCCAGTTTTTGCTGTTTGTTGTGCCGTCAGCCACGGCATAAAGCGTACCCCAGCCCTTTAATTCATCCAACAACGGCTTTACCGTTTTGTTCCAGGCAGTACAGCCGCCTGCCTTAAGGCAATCCGACACAAATTCGGCACACAGACCCTTACCGTCATTCCAATGAGCCTTGGCATAAGCCACAGCCTTATCACGGTTGTAGCTGCTTGCGGCAAATGAACAAGGTACCGATGCAAGTATCATAACCAATGCAAGAAATAATGCTAAAATTTTAGATTTCATAAAATTTCTCCCGTAAAAATCTGCACTCTGACGTGCTTTTTTGTACTGCTCGTTTACATTTTCTTTACTTTTATTTTACGGAACAAAAAAAATGTTGTCAAGTAAATTTCCTTTTATATGTGCAAAGAGGTTACTGATTTTCAGATGTTTCGCCCTAATCGGTACACCTGCCACATTTGAACAAATCTTAAACATTTTGTGACTTCCCGACAATCATCCGACAAGCTGTCGGGGAAAACACAAATTGCTGTTTTCTGTTTGTTGACACTCTGTCGGTTTTCGGGATAGAATAACCGAGTATTCAGCAAATTTCCCACTAAAAAGACAGGAGAAGACGTATGATTAAATTACCCCCTTTTACAATGGACGAAATATTACCTGCATACGGTAATATGAACCTTTATGAATTCCTCAAGTGCTGCCTTGCACCCCACAAGGAAGACTATCCTATGTTCCAGTTCAAGCTCACAGACCACTTAAAAAGTGAATTCTTCCACGATGTTGAAGCTATGGCTGTGTATTTCAAGGAAGACTTGGGAATGAAGCCCGGCGATGCTTACTCCCTTTTCATCCCCAACTCAATTGAAGAGGTTGTATGCCTTTTTGCCCTTAACAAAATCGGCTGTATCGCGAACCTCATCCATCCCCTTTTCCCGCCCGAGGCTATGAAGAACTCCGTAACCTACACCAAGTCAAAGGGTGTTCTCCTTTACGAGATGTTCCTTCACCAGTATGCAGCAACTCTCAAATCCATTGAAAATCTTGATATTATCATCACTTCTCCCCTTCTTTATGCAGCACCCGTCCAGAAAAAAGCATATATCCGTCCCGACGAAAAGTTTATGGCTATTGCAGAGGCACACGGTCTTAACGTAAAGTTCTTCGGCGACATTCTTAAGAAATATTCCGGACAGGAGACAGAGGGTCTCTACAGAAGCGGCGACCTGACGGCAGTTTATATGAACGGCGGCGGTACAACAGGTGTCAGCAGATTTATAATGCTCTCCTCAACCGCTCTCAATGCAGTTACAAAGAACGCTCTCGGCGCTGCAACTCCCTCCGACCACAAGCCCGGCTACTATGCAAAGATTCTTGCTCTTCCCTTCTTCCACGCATACGGTCTTTGCGGCGGTCTTCTCACAACTCTTGTTTCCGGCTGGAAGGCAATTCCCATGGCACGCTTTGAAGCAGAAGAATACATAACCTATCTCAAGGCTAACCCCTGCTACGAGATTATCGGTGTTCCCAATATGTACAGAAAGCTCCTTGACCACCCCGATTTCGAGGGCGAGCACCTTTCCCACCTTCGTTACGCATTCGCAGGCGGTGACTATGTTCCCGTTGATTTCTTAAAGAGATTCAACGACATTATGGCAAAGTACGGCGCAGAGGCTACTCTTATGCCCGGCTACGGTCTTACGGAGTGCGGTGCTGTTGACTGTATCAATATGCCCTGGCTTACAAAGCCCGGTACGGTAGGTAAGGTCCTCAAGACCATTGAAGCTAAAGTTTTTGACGACGAGCAGAACGAGCTTCCTCTCGGTGAAGTGGGCGAAATCGGCTTTACGGGCAACACCCTTATGAAGGGCTACCTTATGCCCGACGGCAGACTGGGTGAAGGTCTCTACACCGACAAGAACGGCCGTCAGTGGGTTCTTACCGGCGACCTCGGTAAAATTGACGAGGACGGCTACATCACCTTCGTAGCAAGAAAGAAGAGAGTTATCATTATCTCAGGCTACAACGTATTCCCTGCAGATATCGAAAATCTCCTTGAGCCCCTCCCCTTCCTTACAGAGTGCTGTGCTGTTCAGGGCTACGACGAAGACAAGAAGCCTATTGTACGTCTTTACATGGTTCTCTCAGCCTCTGCCGACGCGGACAAGCTCGACGAGTACAAGAAGACCATCACGGATATGTGTGCAACTCTCGACCAGTTCTCAGTACCCCGTGACATCCGCGTTATCGACACTCTTCCCAGAACCCGTCTCGAAAAGGTTGACTTCTTAAAGCTCACAGAAGCAAAGCCCGACGACGCAAAAACCTGATAAGAAAAATTTTTGCCTCTCTGCTCAGCAGGGAGGCTTTTGTTTACACAATTTCCCTCGGGGCACCTATCCGGGTAGGGGAGGGGTCTCCCCTCCCGTTCATTAACTTCTGTAACTTCCGTTCGTCAGAAATTACACCCCTATGCGGCGGGCGGGGAAACCCCGCCCCTACCGTATAACTCTTTTATAATTCTTACTTTGCAGGGGACAACGCCCACATAAAGAAACACAAATTAAAAAATATCTGTTGCAAAATTCATTTTATTTATATATAATATAGTACCGTAAAAATAAACAAATATTTAAGGGGTATAGATTATGCTTAAAGTAGTAAAATTCGGCGGCTCCTCACTTGCCGATGCAAACCAGTTCCGCAAGGTTGCGGACATTATAAAGAGCGATGCAAGCAGACGCTACGTTGTTGCATCCGCACCCGGAAAAAGAAACACACACGACGTAAAGGTTACCGATATGCTTCTTCAGTGCTTCAGACTTGTCAAGGACAAGAAGAGCATCGACGAAACCTTCGATAAGATTACGGAAAGATACAACGGCATCATAAATGACCTCGGCATTGATTTCTCACTTGAAGAGGACTTAAAGGGCATCAAGGTTGCCATTCTTCACCACGCAAGCCAGGATTATATCGCTTCGAGAGGCGAATTCCTCAATTCCAAGATTCTCGCAGCATACCTGGGCTTCGCATTTATTGATGCGGAAGAGGGCATTTTCTTTGACGAAAACGGCGCTCTCGATATAGAAAAGACAGACAAGGAGCTGGGCAGACTTCTGTCCTATCACGAATATGCAGTTATCCCCGGCTTCTACGGTGCTACTCCCAACGGTATGATAAAAACCTTCTCAAGAGGCGGCTCCGACGTTACGGGCTCCATTGTTGCACGTGCCTGCAACGCCGACATTTACGAAAACTGGACTGACGTTTCGGGTATGCTTATGGCAGACCCCCGTTGCATAGAAAATCCTCAGCCCATCCCCGAAATTACCTACAGAGAGCTTCGTGAGCTCTCCTATATGGGTGCCACAGTCCTTCACGACGAGGCTATTTTCCCCGTAAGAAAGGCAAGAATACCCATAAACATCAGAAACACCAACTGCCCCGAGGCTCCCGGTACAATGATTGTGCACAAGGCTTCAAGCAATAACGTTCCCACGGTTATTACGGGTATTGCAGGCAGAAAGGGCATCACAGCCATTCACGTTGAAAAGGATATGATGAACTCAGAGCTGGGATTTGGCAGAAAGGTTCTTGAGGTTCTCGAAAACCACGGTGTTTCCTTCGAGCATCTTCCCTCAGGCATTGACACTATGAGCGTTCTCGTTTCCGCTGAGGCACTCGGCTCTCACAAGGGCTCAATCACAGCGGACATCGTAAAGAAGGTTAATCCCGACTCCATCACTCTCGTTGAGGGTCTCTGCCTTATTGCAGTCGTAGGCAGAGGTATGGTAAACACAGAGGGTACAGCTGCCCGTATTTTCACCGCTCTTGCAAACGAAAAGGTAAACATCCGTATGATTGACCAGGGCTCCAGCGAAATCAACATCATTGTTGCCGTTGAAGAAAAGGACTATCAGAGAACAATTGAAGCAATCTACAAGGAATTCGTAAAATAATTATGGAAGTAAGAATCAAAAAGCTCAGAAACGAAGCCGTAGTTCCCACCTACGGCTCCGAATTCAGCGCAGGTGCAGACCTTTATGCCTGCGAAACCGAGGATATTACAATAGCCCCCGGTGAAACAAGGCTTATTCACACAGGGCTTTCCTTTGAGATTCCCGAGGGCTTCGGCGGTTTTATATACGCAAGAAGCAGTCTCGGCACAAAAAGAGGCCTTGCCCCTGCCAATAAGGTAGGCGTAATTGATGCGGACTACCGCGGTGAGGTTATGGTGTCCCTTCACAATCATTCTATGGAAGCACAGACCGTATCCCCCGGGGAGAGAGTGGCACAGCTTGTAATTGCCCCCTTCCTCAAAGCGGAATTCACCGTGGCAGAGGAGCTTTCCGATACTGTCAGAGGAACAGGCGGCTTCGGCTCAACCGGCAAATAAAATGTGATTTTCACATTTTATTTGCAGTGATATTCATTCCTGCGGAATGAGTGATATTGCTTCGCAGTGATATTCACAACATCTGTTGTGAGTGATATATTTTCCTGCGGAAAATGTTAATGAAGGGCTTCGCCCTTGTTCCGCTTCGCTCTGTTTTCCCCGAGGCTCTGCTTTTGCCTTACATTGTAGGGGTCGGCGTCCCCGACGACCCGCCCTGCAGAAAAAGCAAAAGTTTGCATTTATTTTCGTGGGATGCAGTTTTATCCTTCCGAGGTAAATAACTTCTTTTATTTACTGCCCAACGGGAGGTCGAGGACGCCCTCCCCTACAAGCTGAAGATAAATGCTTTATACCACAAAAGTTTATACATATTTTTTATTTCACCTGTGTGGGACGGGATTTCCGTCCCACATCCGAAAGGTTCACTCTGTTATGACAAACACACTCTCAGCGGAAAAGAAAAGCTCCATCGTAAAGATTCTCAGTTTTCTTTGTCCGCTTATTTATTTTGCAAGCTATATGACGAGGAAGAATTATTCCATCGTTATGGCTGATATCATCATAAGCGAGGGCATTTCCAATGCCGATGCATCCCTTGCCGCCACCCTGTCCCTTATTTCCTACGGTGTGGGGCAGATTATAAGCGGAATCTTAGGCGACAAATTCAAGCCCCAGAACATCATCCTCTGCGGACTTACCTTAACCACCGCTATGAACCTTGCAATGCCCCTTACGGACGATTTTACCCTCAGAAGCATTATCTGGTTCATTAACGGCTTTGCTCAGTCAATGCTGTGGCCGCCCCTTGTCCGTATTATGGCAGAGACTATGGACTCCGCCACCTACAACAAGGTCTGCACCAACGTAAACGTGGCAGGTATTTCCGGCACGGTGCTTCTTTACATCACAGCATCGGCTATATGGATTAAGTACTATAACTGGAAATACGTTTTCTTCTCCTCTGCCCTTGTAAGCGGTGTAATTGCGATTATATGGGTTATAGGCTTTTCAAAAGCCACCAAGGGCACCGGGCTTTTCACATCCGTCAAGGGTAATAAAAAGGATGCCTCCGAGAAAAGCACCCTCAGTCTGAAGGCTCTTCTTATGTCGGGCTTTATCCTTATTGCCGTTGCAATTATCTGTCAGGGAGCACTCCGCGACGGCATTACGGACTGGGTGCCCACCTTCATTATCAACACCTTCTCCCTTGAAAGCGGAAGTGCTATTCTGAAATCCGTTATAATCCCCGTTTTCAGCGTTATAAGCGTAAAGCTTGTGGGCATCATCAACGGAAAATTCGTCAAGGACGAGGTAAAGGCAGGTACAATTACCTTTTTTGCAGGGGCTCTGGGCTGTCTTCTTCTCCTTTTCATTTACAGGGAGAATCAGTACGTCACCCTCTTCCTTGCAGCCGTCATCACCTGCTTTATGCACGGTGTAAACTACTTCCTTATCTGCATTGTTCCTGCAAGATTTGAAAAATACAATGCGGTTTCCACAATGTCGGGTATTATCAATTCCCTGACTTATGTAGGCTCTGCCGCCGCCACCTACGGCTTCGGAGCCATAAGCGACAGCTTCGGCTGGAATACGGTGCTGGTTTCCTGGGTAATTGTGGCTGTAACAGGCACTCTCACGGGTCTTCTCGCAATAAAGCCCTGGAAAAAATTCGTTACGGAATGAGTAAGCTTATTTTAACTCCCAACCTGCCCCAGGAACCTGTCACCCTTGCCGCCGCAGGAAATTATCCCGAAATAATTTCTGCCCTTGAGGGTATCGGAATCAATACAATTTCTTTTGAATCCGGCATATTACCCGACGAAGTGTCCCGTCATCAGGATATGCTTCTCTGTCATATCGGACAGGAAAGACTTTTCCTTGACCCCTCACAGGATAAAGCGCCCCTTGAAAAAGAGGGCTTTTCGGTGCTGACGGGTGACAAAATCGGGGACACCTACCCCCTTGACGTAAAACTGAACATAGCAGTCAGCAGGGACTTTTTTATATATAACCCGAAAACTGCCGACAGCACCCTTATTAAGGAGCTTATAAATACGGGCAAAAAGGGGATTCCCGTAAAGCAGGGCTACACAAAATGCTCCCTTTGTTTCGTGACGGAAAATGCCGTTATTACAGAGGACCCCTCAATTTACGAATCCCTTAAAAATACGGATATACACACCCTTTTAATTTCAAAGGGGGACATATATCTCTCAGACAGCCATTGCGGATTTTTCGGAGGGGCAACGGGCAAAATTGACAAAAACACCCTTGCCGTCACAGGAAGCCTTCAATACCACCGGGACGGTGAAAAAATAAGGGATTTCTGCCGCAGCCACGGTGTAGAAATAAAAGAGCTCACCGACGGCAAAATAATTGACATCGGCGGAATCTTACCTCTTATATCATAATTTTCAGAAGTAATTTGCCATTTATACCCGTAGGGGAGGGGTCTCCCCTCCCGTAACATAACTTCTGTAACTTTATTCTGTAAAATTACAACCCTTTTGATTATATCATAATTTGTGCGGAGATTCCTCAAAAATTATGATAAGTCGGAGGTCGGAAGTCGGAGACCGCAAATATTACCGTGAGACTTTGCCATAAAGGTTACCTTGTAGGGGATGGCGTCCCCGACATCCCGCCCCGTACAAATGAAGTTACATAAAAAATTATCCGTGGAGATACATTATTTACACCCACGAAAATTTGCATAATTTTTGTATTTTCTGACCGCGGGAGGTCGGGGACGCCCTCCCCTACAAGAAAATTTTTATTCTTGTGCTTCTTAAGGAGGTTTATATGTACGCTTTAGGCTTTGACATCGGCGGTACAAAGTGTGCCGTGATTTTAGGAAGGGGCGAAATGCCCGAAAACCACGGGGATTTAATTATAGACAAAACCGCCTTCCCCACGAGGGTTGAACGGGGATGGCAGGCAATAATTGACGAAATGATAGCCTCTGCCGATGCCCTCCTTTCCCGTAACGGCATCACCGACCCTAAGAATGAGCTTGTGGGTATCGGAATCAGCTGCGGCGGACCTCTTGACAGCAAAAAGGGAACAATCAACTGTCCCCCCAACCTTCCCGACTGGGACAATGTGCCCATCTGTGATATTTTCCGTGAGCACTTCGGTCTTCGTCCCAATTTACAGAACGATGCCAATGCCTGCGCCGTTGCCGAGTGGAAATTCGGTTCGGGAAAAGGTACTGATAATATGGTTTTTCTCACCTTCGGCACGGGAATGGGAGCAGGACTCATTCTTGACGGTAAGCTCTATTCGGGCACAAACGATATGGCAGGAGAGGTAGGTCACATCCGCCTTGCAGATAAGGGGCCCGAGGGCTACGGAAAGGAAGGCTCCTTTGAGGGCTTCTGCTCAGGAGGCGGAATAAAAAGGCTCGGTGAAATGATGCTCCGGGAAGCCCGTGCAGAGGGCACCGAAAGCGTGCTTTTCTCCGAAAAGGAAATCTCAGCAAAAACAATTGCCCTTGCCGCCCGGAACGGCGACAACCTTTCAAAGAAAATCTATAATATCTGTGCAGAAAAGCTGGGAATGGGGCTCAGTATTTTAATTGACATATTAAACCCCGAGGCAATAGTTATCGGAAGCATTTATTCCAGAAGCTCTGACCTTTTCGACGGTATTATTAATAATGTAATAAATAAAGAGGCTCTGAGCCATTCGGGGCAGGTATGCAGAATTCTGCCTGCGGCTCTCGGTGACAGCATAGGCGACTTTGCCGCCCTGGGTCTTGCTTTTTAAGGAGGTTTTACAATGAACACACCTGAAATGATTCTTGAAAAATTATATAAGGACTACCCTGCCCTTGAAAAAAACCGTGAGGATATTAAAAAGGCCTTTGACATACTTTTCAAGTGTGCCGAAGACGGAGCCTTTGTTTACTGCTGCGGAAACGGAGGCTCTGCCGCCGACTCCGAGCACATCACGGGTGAATTGATGAAGGGCTTCATCCTTAAAAGACCCCTCCCACCTGAAGAAAAGGCACGCTTTAAGGGTATCGAAAACGGGGACGAAATTGCAAATAAACTGCAGAAGGGCATACGCTGTATTTCCCTTGTGAGCCAGTCAGGGCTTATTTCAGCATTTGCAAATGACATTGACCCCTCACTTGTGTACGCACAGCAGGTTTACGCTTACGCAAAAAGCAGTAACGATGTGCTTATTGCCCTTTCCACCTCGGGAAACTCTCTGAATGTGGTAAACGCAGTAAAGGCGGCAAAGGCGGCAGGCATAAAAGCCCTTTCAATCACAGGCGAAAAGGAAAGCAAGCTGTCTGCAATTTCAGATGTTACAATAAAGCTCCCCACCTCTGTAACCTACGAGGTGCAGGAATTGACCCTTCCCGTATATCACGCACTCTGCGCCGCAGTCGAAGCGGCTATATTTGGGAAAGATGAATAAAAAATACCTTCTTTGACGCACAAAAAAATTTATGGTATCTGCTATGACAAAAAACGCAGATACCATTTTTTTCTTTAAAAAAGCGTCTTCGAGGCACAGTATCCGCCTTTTCTTGTAGGGGAGGGAAAGTGTAAACTATGTCCTCGGACATTTTGTAAACTATGTTATCACACTACACACGTGCTCGACATCCCGCTCTGATGAAATGATAATTTTTGGATTAATTTCCGTAGTACACAAAATGCACCTTACATTGTAGGGGTCGGCGTCCCCGACGACCCGCAATGATGAAATGTTAATTTTATACATTAATTTCTGTGGTATATAAGAATGTGCCTCTAAGTGTCATAAATTCTGTAATTTGAATTTCTGCCTGCGGGATGTCGAGGACGCCATCCCCTATATGAATTATATAGAATACAGAAAAGTATTTTAAGTGTTATTCTGCCTTACGGCAGAGTGATATTATTGTCCCCGGACAATAGTGTTATTGAATCCTTCGGATTCAGTGTTATTTTATTCGCCACAAACTCGCGAAGCGAATAAAACTGTGCGAAGCACAATAAAACTGCGAAGCAATAAAACTCGCCGAAAGGCGAATAAAACTGGCGTTGCACCCGTAAGGATACAACGCCTATGATACCCGTTTTTCTTTAATTTACTGAATTCCGAAATTGTTATTGAAGAAGTAATATGAATTTGAGGTCATATCCATCTTCTGAAGCATTGTGATGTACTTGACAACACCGAGACCGTCCGTAACCTTCAGGTCAAGCACAACATCAAAGACGTGACTGTATTTTGCCGCAACGGGTGTGAAGGTATCTGCCGTTACGTAATACTCAACCACAAGAGAAGCCGTGATATTGCCTGAATTCTTGAGCTTGAGCATACCCTCAAGACCTGCCATTTCCTTTGCAAGAGAATCAAAACCGCTTGAAACCTCTAATCTCATACTTTCGAGAGTAACATTGTAATTCTGAGTGTAAATCTTGTCGAAAACGGAAGTGCCTTTAACGGGCTTGGTAATATCGTTGCTCTGTGAGGGAAGCACAAGAGTAATCTTGTAAACCTCGGGGAAATCATAAGCCTTTATACTGCTTATGTCATACTCCTTCTTGCCTGACTTGAACTTCTCGGGAAGTGCGTTTACAAAATCAACAGTATCTGCCTTTTCGATTTTTATGCTCTTTACATCACCGTCGGAAAGACTGCTTACGAAGTCCGCACCCTTGGTATGGAAGTTTTTCTTTGTGATAAGGCTGTCAACAACAAGAGGAGCATAGGTTGTCTCCGTTGTTTCTGCCATATCCTCGCCTTCCATCATATCTTTAAGAGTACCGCCGACCTCGGGCTCGTCATAGTGTGAGATATCCTCAAAAATACCCGTAAAGTAGTTAACACCGTCGTTATGAACCTTAAGTCCGTTCACAATTGTATTGAAGGCAGGTATCTCTGCATCACAGCCGTCATTGGAGCACTTTACGGCACTTGTAACGCTGACAGCCCCGAACTTGTGTCCGGTAGCCGGAACCACAGTCTGCTCCTTGAGTACCTTTTCACATACGGTACAGTAAACCTTCTCGGTCTTACCGTCCTCGGTGCAGGTAGCCTTTACTGCATCTTCCGTTACGGTCTTGTGACCGAGTGCAGGAACAGTCTTTGTTTCGGTGTAACCGCAGGAGCAGGTTAATTTTTCCTCACCTGCGTTCTCACAGTCTGCAGCCTTTATAACCTCAGTTGTAAAGGAGTGTACGTGAAGCTCCTCAAGACCTACAGCCGCACGGAGAATAAGACGTGCGTCGGTAGCATCAACAGTACCGTTTACGTCAACGTCAGCCGCCTGCTTTCCCTCGTCTGTGAGAGTATCAAGTCCTACAGCTGCACGAAGAGCCAGTCTCGCATCGGTTGCATCAACCTTGCCGTTTGCATCAACATCTCCCGCGGTGCCCGCAAAAGCGGACACGGGGAGCATCGCGGCACATAAAAGAGTTGCAAGAATTATGCTGATAACAGCCTTTATTTTCATTTTAATTATCCTTTCTTATACAGCAGGTTGGTAGCCGGGGAATACATATACAGTTTCGCTGTTGGTCTTTGAAAGCGTATCCATGCTACCCCTGATGGAAATACCAACGCTTATTGACATATCCATGTGCTGATTCATAGATTCACTCTCTTCATAAACAGCTACAATGGGCTGATAGGTTTCCTCAAGGAAGTAGTAGGTAACCTTACCGTCGGTTGTCAGGTCGCTGAGAGTCATCTTCATGCTCATACCGTCCTGATTTGTTTCCATATAGAGCTTGCCGTCCTTGCCCTTTACATAGTGGTGCTCAGCGCAGTTTTCGGGACATGCACTTGTACAGCCGTCCTTGCTGAAGAGCTGCTCTCTTGCATCAACACCGAAAATCTTCTGAAGAGAAGTCATTTCTGCGGCAGGAAGCTTATCAATTCCGCCGTAATACTTTTCATTCTTTACATCAATCGTAACCTTGATTACGTCGCCCTCGACCTTTATTGCCTTATAGGGAGTAAGGTCACGCTCATTCTTACCTGATGTAAACTTATCGTCAAAGCCCGAAAGCACCTGGCTGAAGTCAAGACCGGAGATTCTTTCAACGGAAACGGAATCAACATCATCTGCTTCAAGAAGTGAAACACAGTCCTTACCGATAATGGGAAGGTATCCTCTTACGTAAATGTAATTATAGTTTCTTAAGCTGTAGGTTACGGGAGTTTCTGCCATATCCTCTTCAAACATATCTCTTACTGTGGATGTCCAGATACCGAAGTTGATGTTTGAGGGAACATTCTCTGAAGATGTCTTTGTAAGGATATGAAGCTTGTTTTCATACTTTCCGTAGAATACGGGCTTAATCTTATCCGTTACTGCATTGAAGGTTGCAATCTTGTCCTCACAGCCCTCACCGCAGCGTGTGCAGAAGAATGATGCAACACTCTTGCTGCCGCTTGTGATAGCAGGGCTTTCAATTACGAAATTGTGTCCGAATGCGGGAGCAGTCACTTCACCGCAGGTCTCACAGGAAACGGATGTGGTACAGGTCTGAACGCCCGTAAACTTATGCCCCTTTGCATCGAGAATGATAGGTTCACTATCTACAGATTCACCACATACGCTACAGCTTTCTAATGCTT
This sequence comes from Clostridia bacterium, assembly GCA_017625435.1. Lineage (GTDB taxonomy): Bacteria > Bacillota > Clostridia > Oscillospirales > Acutalibacteraceae > RUG806. The sequence continues at coordinate 32,781 of JAGAKX010000059.1, read as the reverse complement.
TAATATAACCGTTTTCCGTACAGGTGGGCTCCACAATTTTAGTTTTGCAAGCATGGCCGGCAGCATCCTCAGTAACAACAATATTTTCATAGCTACAATATTTACAAACCTGATAGTTTGCGGTAGGTGTGGTACATGTTTTTGATGTTACCTTTACGGTTTCCATTACGTGAGCACCGTAGTTTTCTGCAACTGAAACGAGCTTTCCGCAGAATCTGCAGCTGTACTCTGTACGGCAGTAATCTGTGGGCTCGCCGTCCTCAGTCTTTGTGCCGTGCTTTACAACAGCAACTGAGGGGTCACAGGCAACAGTATCTTCAATTTCAGTCTTTACATATCCGCAGTTTTCATTTCTGCATGTATATTTCTTATAGCCTGTCTTTTCACAGGTGGGGTCAAGCTTTTCGTCGGGTCTGATTCCGTATTTATGACCTGTAGCGGAAACAAAATTGTCTCTTTCCTCATAGGTACATACAGAACAGGTCTTCGTATCATAGCCGTCCTCATCGCAGGTGGGAGCAACCGTGGTCTTTTCTCCGAATATATGTCCCTTTCCGTTGGGATACTTACCGCTTTCTACGATACCTTCGGCATTTATGTGCTCACAGTAAATACACTGCATTGCCGTGTATTCGTCAGCCGTGCAGGAGGCATCAACAACCTTCTCCGCAAAATGATGCTTTTCTGCATTCACGGGAATGGTCTCACCGCTTGCGGTAACCGTACCGCAGGCATCGCACTTATAGTCACCGGTATAGCCTTCTGTCTTACAGTTTTCGGCAATAACCGTGCTTTCATCGAGTGAGCTGTGAAGATGTCCCGTTGCAGGAACAGTCTCCTGTGCAGTTAATACTGTGTTACAGACAGAGCAATGTGCACCCTCTGTAAGTCCTGCCTCGGTGCAGGTAGCGGCTATTGCCTTATCCGTTACTGAGGTATGACCCTTTGCGGGAACTGTTTCCTGTGCCTTTATTACAGTATTACAAACGGAGCAATGTGCACCCTCTGTAAGTCCTGCCTCGGTACAGGTAGCGGCTACTGCCTTATCTGTTACTGAGGTATGACCCTTTGCGGGAACTGTTTCCTGTGCCTTTAATACAGTATTACATACTGAGCAATGTGCACCCTCTGTAAGTCCTGCTTCGGTACAGGTAGCGGCTACTGCCTTATCTGTTACGGATGTATGGCCGAGAGCATTAACAAGTGCCTGAGGCTTTAATACAGCGTTACAAACCGAGCAATGGGCACCCTCTGTCTTACCGTTTGCGGTACAGGTGGGAGCCACAGCCTTGTCTGTTACAGATGTATGACCCTTTGCAGGAACTGTTTCCTGAGCCTTTATTACAGCATTACAAACCGAGCAATGTGCACCCTCTGTAAGACCTGCTTCGGCACAGGTAGCGGCTACTGCCTTGTCTGTTACTGCCTTATGTCCGATAGCAGGAACTGCTTTCTGTGCCTTTATTACAGCATTACAATCCGAGCAATGTGAGCCCTCTGTAAGACCTGCTTCCGTGCAGGTAGCGGCTACTGCCTTGTCTGTTACTGCCTTATGTCCGAGAGCGGGAACTGCTTCCTGTGCCTTTATTACAGCATTACAAACCGAGCAATGTGTACCCTCTGTCTTACCCTTTTCGGTACAGGTGGGAGCTACTGCCTTGTCTGTTACTGCCTTATGTCCGAGAGCAGGAATATCCTCCGTGTAGCTGTCACCGCAGGAGCAGGTAAAGGTCTTCACGCCCTTGCCCTCGCAGGTTGCAGCCGTTGTAACGGCAGATGTGTAGGAGTGCACGTGAAGGTCCTCAAGACCTACGGCAGCTCTCAGTATAAGACGTGCGTCGGTAGCATCAACGTCGCCGTCAAAATCAACGTCGGCAAGTTTAGCCTTGTCAGCCGTGAGCTTATCAAGACCTACGGCAGCACGAAGTGCCGTTCTTGCGTCAGTCGCATCAACCTTTCCGTTTGAGTCCACGTCACCGAGCTCTGCCGCCATTGTTGTTACGGGAGCAACGCTCAGAAGCATAAGAACGCAAAGGAAAAGTGCAATAATTTTCTTTTTCATATCAAAGCCTCCGTTTAAGAGAATTCATTCTAAATAATTATACAACAAAAATAAATATCCCGCAATATATATAATAAAAAAAGACACGGCACTTTTTACCAAAGTTCCGCGCCATATTTTATGAACAATTTATGAAGATTATTTACGTTTCGTTTCTCCGTAGCAACAAATTCTCCCCTCACCTTCTGAAGAGCTGCTTTTTATCGTAGGGGAGGGGTCTCCCCTCACGCTACAGAAGGTTGTAATTTTTAATGAATCAAAGTAACAGAAGTTTCAAGGCGGGCGGGGAAACCCCGCCCCTACCATGTTAATCTGCCACTCGGGAACATTTGCAAAATCCCGATTTTTAAACCTTTACCTTTATATCACTTAAAAACTCCGCCGAAAACTCGTCGTGGGTAATTAAAACCGCTGTTTTACCCGAAATTTCTTCCTTAATAACCTGAGCCACGGCTTTAAGGGTCTCCCCGTCAAGCTCTCTTAATGGCTCGTCAAGGAAATACAAATCTCCGCCGTAAGAAAGTGCCCTTGCAATTGCAAGCCTTCTTTTCATACCGCCGCTGAGCTCGGATGCCTTCTTGTTTTTATCTTCAAGAAGCCCCGTCCTTCCGAGGAAATACTCAGCTCTTTCCCTGTCGGGGGCAACTGTGAGAATATTTTCAAGAACCGTTCTGTTTTCAAGAAGCCTGTTTTCCTGAAAAACGAAGGTGCACCGGGGATTTTCACGGTAAACCACCTCGCCCGAGTCAGGCTCCGTAAGTCCTGCAATAATCCTCATAAGCGTGGTTTTACCCTTGCCCGAGGCTCCCGTAAGTGCCGTGCATTTCCCCTTTTCAATAACAAGGGAAACACCCTCAAGAACCCTTTTTCCGTCAAAGCTTTTAGATATATCTTTAACTTCAATCATTTTCCGTCACCTCCGCGCACAAATTATCCTTTTTCTTGTATATGTTAATTTTCGCCCCGATTTCCGTAGTGCACCCCGTAGGGGAGGGGTCTCCCCTCCCGTTTTCGGCAAACAAATTGTTTATTGATTAACCGCCGCAATGCACCTTGTTGGGGATGCAGACCACAATAGTTACAACCCTTTTCAACGGGAGGGGAAACCCCTCCCCTACCGTAATTTGCGCCTCTCGGGGAATTCTACGAATTCCGAATTCACTTTGCTTTTTTCCGTTTCCCCAACACGTAACCGAGGATTTTTTCCAGAATCACGCTCAATACGATAACAGTTATTGTCCACGCAAAAAGCTGAGGAGATTCAAGGTAAACCTTGGCATCGGAAATTCCTGAGCCTATGGTGTTTTTGGGACTGCATATAACCTCTGCCGCAATTCCCGCCTTCCAGGAAAGCCCCATAGCAGTTATTGCCGCCGCAGAAAAATAGGGCTTCACGGCAGGGATGTAAATATCCCTTATTCTGTTTTTACGGCTCATATTAAATACATCAGCCATTTCCAGAAGCTTTTTATCGGGACTTTCAAGCCCCTCAGTCACGTTAGCCCACACCACAGGCACGCTTATAAGGGCACAGGTGAAGGCAGGCACGGCTTTTGAGCTCATAAGCACAAGCGCAAGCACAATAAAGGATGCCACGGGCGTTGCCTTTACAATGTGCAGAAGAGGCTCAAAAAGGACCTTCAGCACCGTGCTTAAACGGGTAAATATTCCGAGCACCGTACCGATTGCGACACCTGCTGCCCATCCCGTCAGCACCTTATAAAGGGAATTAAGACAGGAAATATAGAACTCCTTTTCTCCGAGAAGCTGCAAAAAAGCTCCCGTTACCGCACGGGGCGAGGGTACCAAAAGCTCCATTCCCACCAATTCGCACACAAGGAACCATACCCCGAGCCAGAAGAGTACGGCAAGGGGTACGCTGAGGTATGACGGAAGCTTAATTCCGTGTTTTTTCTTTTTTCCCTGCATCAGGAAACTACGGCATAGAAGCCGTCAGAGGGTAATGCTCCGCCTACTGCCTTGGGGTTGGAATCGAAAAGAACCTGAAGATAAGCACCTACATTGCTCTTCATTTCTTCGCCTGTCATAACGGTGATATTGCAGTTGGGAATAGCCTTTGAAGCTACCGCTGCCTTTGCGATGTCAAACTTTTCAATAAGTGCGCCTGCAGCCTCGGGGTCTGCATTTACTGCGTTTACGGATGCCTCATAGTCCTTTAAGAATGCGGCAACAGCATCGGGGTTCTGTTCTGCGAATTCCTTTCTTACTGCGATACAGCCCATTGTGAGCTCACCGCCGCCGAGAGCCTTCCATTCCTTTGTAAGGTCAAGGACAACCTTGAAGGATGCATCCTGTCCCTTCATCTGTGTAACAAAGGGCTCGGGAAGAAGAATAACCTCATAGCCGCCGGATTTTGCCTTGCTGATAACCTCTGCGTGCTCGCTTGCATATTCAACAGACACATCGGTATCAACGGTAAGTCCGTTTTCGGAGAGAATGTAGTTGAGAACATACTCTGTGGTTGTGCCCTTGCCTGCAGAAAGAATTGTCTTGCCCTTAAGGTCAGCTACGGTCTTTATTGTTTCGTCGGCACTCATAAGATAAATTACGCCGAGAGTGTTTACTGCAAGAATCTGCACCTTGCCTTCTGTTTTGCCGTTAAGCACGGCTGCAACATTTGTGGGAAGAGCCGCCATATCAAGCTCATTGTTGATAAGTGCACTCTGGAGCACATCGGGAGCACCTGCAAGGGTAAGATTGTAGTCTGCATTTGCTGTGCCCTTTTCGTCATTATCAAGAAGCACGGCAGCACCCATACCCGTGGGTCCCTTAAGAAGACCGATGTTGATAACTGCCTTTTCGGCTGCCGTTGTCTCTTCGGGAGTTGTCTCTTCAAGAGTTGTTTCCTCTGCTACCGTACCGCAGGCGGTAAAAACAAGAGAGAGTGCTAAAATAAGCGATAAAACAGATAATACCTTTTTCATAATTTTCATTTCCTTTCAATGGTTACAGTTTTGCCGTTTTTTGTCATAAAGCCCTCCTCAGTCAGCCTTTCAAAGGCTCTGTAAAGGGAGGTTCTTCCCATACCGAGAGTTGAAGCCAGACGGCTTCCCGACAGGGGAAGAGAGAATGTATCGGTCCCCAGCTTTTCCCCGTAGTCCGTAAGATAATTCCTTAAGGCCTCTGAGGAATCGGGTGCAGAAATACTCTCAATCTTTCCGCTGAGAAAGCATATTTTACGGCTTAAAAGGGACAGATATTTTTCCAGGATGTCGGGGTATCTTCCGAAAAGGGACATAAGCTGCTCCTTTGTAATAAAAAGAAGACGGGAATTTTCAGCCGCTCTTACTGTGGTGGGAAAAGCGCTTTCCTCAGAGAAAAGGCAGGACATTCCCGACATTGCCCCCTCCTTCAGACTGCTCATAAAAATATTTCCCTTGGAAACCTCAAGACTGCCCTTCAGCACAAGGCACAGCCTCACGTTTCTTTCACCCTCGGAAAAAACCGTTTCCCCGCGGGACACGGAAATTATCTCATAATTCCCCGAGCACAGAAGCTCCTTTATAAGCTCCTCGGAGGCATTTCCGAAAAGAGGACCGGAAAGGACCGCATTTACATCATTTTTCTTCATAATACACCGCCTTTCTTCAAAAAATATCCGTTTTCTGTTCCTTTTGGAACATAATAACACACTTTTTTCTTTTTGTCAATATTCCGTCACAGAACATCTGCCGGCAAAGTATAAGTTTTCAGGGAAGGCTGTACAGTATAATTATCCTTGTAGGGGTCGGCGTCCCCGACGACCCGAGACAGAGGCATACAATAAAAAGATACAAAAGCATTGACCCTTAGAGGCACATTTTTATAATCTGCGGAATCAATATAATTATATTCAGCTCTGCTATGCGGGATGTCGGGGACGCCATCCCCTACAGAAACAAACGTACATTACAGCCTCAGAATCGCTCTTTTTATGTTAAACATATGTTAAATAATGTTATTCACAAAAAAGCACTTGAATTCATTAAGCGAATTATGTATAATTAACACATAAAATGCCTTAGTGCATCAAAAAACCGGAGGTAATCCAATGAAAAACACCGTAAAAAAGGTTATCAGCGTGCTTTTATGTGTGCTTATGATAACAGCAACCCCCTTAAGCGCTCTTGCAGTAGAGCTTAACAGCGTCCCCGTAATTTACGTAGGTGACACCGCTGACAACGTGCTCTATGCAAATCCCAACAAAAACGGTGCATCCGTTGTCTTTGATATGAATTCATCACAATTCACGGGCAATGTTACAAATATTCTTATGGGCGTAGTGCTTTCCGACTTTGCAGACACCTCAACGGGTACAACCTCCGTTGTAACAGGCATAAAGGGTATGCTTGATCCCATCCTCTGTGCTTCAACAGGCGATTCCTTAAACTCTGATATCGGCCCCTGGTTCTATGCAGACCCTCTTTCAGAGCATACTGAAGACAGCATTGTGAACGACAATATGAAGAGTCTTCTTTCTGCAGCTGCAGGCTACGTAAGAGCAGATGAGGTTTTCTTCTTCTCTTATGACTGGAGACTTGACCCCCTTTACTCTGCAGAGACTCTCCGTGATTTCATTGACCACGTCCTTGCGGTAACAGGCAAAGGAAGCGTTGCAATCTTAAGCGTCGGCACAGGCGGCGTTATTACAAACTCCTATCTTTATGCACATCCCGACCATGCGGAGGATAATGTTTCAAGTGCCGTATTCTACGGCTCTCCCATTCTCGGCAATGCCATTATAGGCGACCTTATGACAGGCCACATTGTAAGAACAAGAGACGACTATGACAGCTTCATTGACAGCGTTACCGACGGCGTTACCGGTGAATACAGAGGCTCCGCATTTATGACCTTCCTCTCGGATGATGCAACCGGCTCCCTTTACGGCATAGGCAAGGCTCTCCTTGGCGAAAGCCCCCTTACGGCTCTTATTGTAAAGCTCGCAATTCTTCTCGGTATCACAATCGGCGAATCTCAGGACCTCCACAGAACCTTAGGTCAGTCATACAACAAGCTTGCAAGCAGCGCCGACGGTGTTATTTATGACGATTTCTTAAAGGAATATCTCAGAAATATGCCCGGTCTCTGGGCACTTGTTCCCGATGCAGACTTTGAGGATGCAAAGGAATTCCTCTTTGAGGGCGACTTTATTAACAGAACTCTCGAAAACAGAATCGACAGCTACAGAGAGATTCAGAAGAGCACCGCAGAAACCTTCACAAACGCAAAATTAAGCGGTATCAATGTCTGTGTTGTTACAGGCTACGGCTTCCAGATTATCCCCATCACCTCCTGCGTTGACGATGTTTCCGACGGTATCGTATCCGTAAAATATTCCGCAGCAGGTGCAGTTACAACCGACAACAGCAAGGAGCCCGACCACCTTATCCATTGCACAAACGAAAATCACGACCACGTTTCCCCCGACAGCGATATAGATGCTTCTTACTGTATTCTTCCCGAAAACACCTGGTTCCTGCAGAATGTTCCCCACGGTGATATGACAAAAACTCCCGTGGCAACCTTCCTTGTATGGCTCCTTTTCGGCTTCTCACAGAGACACGTAAGAGAGAATTCAAACTACACTCAGTATATGACATACTCAGAGTATTCCAAAAAGCTCTCTCCCTACACCACTCCCGGCAATGAATTCAATGAAAAGAAGCTCGGCGACGTTGACCTCAGCGGAACTGTAGACGCAACGGACGCAAGATCCGCTCTTCGTATCGCAGTAGGACTTGATACGGCAAACAAGGAAATAAAGATTATCGCAGACGTTGACGGCAGCGGTGCAGTAGATGCAACAGATGCAAGACTTATTCTCCGATATGCAGTCGGCCTCGAACACAGCTTTCCTGCATAAAATGCAGGAAAGAGGTAAAAGGTAATAGTGAATAGTGAAGAAGTAAGTAACATTATTTAAAACACTAAAGGACGGTGAATAACACCGTCCTTCTTTTTTATACTCTTGTTTCTTTCAACATTTTCCGCAAGGAAAATATATCACTGATGCGGAGCATCAATATCACTGCGGAGCAATATCACTTTTTGCGAAGCAAAAAATATCACTGCAAACGCAGTTTGTAGGGGGAGGGTGTCCCCGACCTCCCGCAGTAGTTAGTTTGACTTTACATATAATTTTTCGAAAGGCACATTTTTATCTTCCACGGGTCAGAATACAAACAATTTATTTTACCGAAAACGGGTCGTCGAGGACGCCGACCCCTACAATTCAAAAAGGACGGTGAATAACACCGTCCTCTTTTTTATACTCTTGTTTCTTTCAACATTTTCCGCAAGGAAAATATTTCATATTGCAAAGCAATATTTCATCCGCAAAAAGCGGATTTCACCGACACGAAGTGGCGATTTCATTGCAAATGCCTGCGGCGTTTGCTCATATCCACCATGCAGCGGCAGTATCCTCTGTAATAAGGCAGTTCTTAAGAGTGCCGACAGCCTTACTGAGACCCTCGTTCTGGCTCATAAGAGAATCCTCGTGCTCAATGGAAAGAGCCCAGTCATAACCCACAAGACGGAGATTTGAAATAATATCCTTCCAATAAAGCTCGTCGTTGCCGTAGCCTACGGAACGGAAAATCCAGGAGCGGTTGATTTCGTCGCTGTAAAGCTTTGTATCAAGCACACCTGTTCTTGCGGTGTTGTACTTGTCGATTCTTGTATCCTTTGCGTGCACGTGGAAAATAGCATCTCCGAGAGCACGGATAACCGCAACGGGCTCCATACCCTGCCATATAAGGTGGCTGGGGTCAAAGTTTGCACCGATTTCGGGACCTACAGCCTCACGAAGTCTGAGAAGCGTCTCTGTGTTATATACACAAAAACCTGGATGCATCTCAAGTGCTATTTTGTTGACACCGTGTGCCTTTGCGAACTCAACAAGGTCCTTCCAGTAGGGAATAAGAACCTCATTCCATTGCCAGTCGAGAATGCTGAGGAAATCGTTGGGCCAGGGGCAGGTTACCCAGTTGGGGTACTTTGCACCCTCGTGGTCACCGGGACAGCCGGAGAAGGTATTAATCTGATGAAGACCTAATTTTTCAGCAAGTAAAATTGCATTTCTTATAACCTTATCAGCCGCTGCAGCCTCTTCCTTGTTGGGATGCACGGGGTTAGCGTGGCAGGAAAGAGCAGAAATCTGAACATTGTACTTCTTAATAAGTGCACAGAATTCCTCAAATGCCTTTTCGTCATTAAGTAAAACCTCGGGGTCAGCGTGAGCATTTCCCGGATATCCGCCCACACCGATTTCAACCATTTCGATGCCGAGGGACGTAAAGTATTTCAGCGACTCCTCAAGTGAGAGGTTGCTTAAAAGTGTAGTAAAAACACCTAATTTCATTATATTTCCTCCGATTCTATATCGTAGGGGCGGGGTTGCCCCGCCCGCCGAATAACTTATGTAACTGTATTTACAAGAAAATTTCAACTCTTCAGGACGGGAGGGGAAACCCCTCCCCTACCGAACAAGCCGAAGTTAATCAGACATTGGCTTTAAGCCATTCCATACTTCTTGCAATGTCTGAAAGACCGTCGGGCTCGGGATCGTCATTCTCGAGAATGAGCCATTCTATGCCGTTGTCCTTTGCAGCCTTAACGACTGTGGCAAGGTCGTTGTTACCTTCACCTAAAGCCATAGGATGTCCGTCAAGACCGTCCTTGATGTGAAGGTGGGGAATTATATCCTTGTACTCTGAAATGAGCTTATAGTTATCCTTGCCTGCGTGGAAGGACCAGTATGTATCAATCTGCATATGACAGGCGGCAGCCAGTCTTTCAAAAATCGTACCGGGCACGGTATTGAAAAGAGGCTCGGAGAATTCCTGAGTATGATTGTGGAAATAAACTGCGATTCCCTCTTTTGCGGCTGCCTTATCGGCACACCCCATAACCTCAATAACCTCATTGAGAGAGGTTTCTGTTTCCGTGTCGGCTCCGCCTATACCGAGAGTCTTTGCACCGAGCACCTTACCCGCGCGAAGAGTCTCGGGGAGCTTCTCGGGACGGAAATCATCAAGTCCCATATGTGCGCCGACAGCTACAAGACCGATTTCGTCAAGAGCTGCTTTGAGCTCCTCGGGAGTGTAGCCGTGGAATCCTGCGAATTCAACGCCGTCAAAGCCCAGAGCCTTGACCTTTCTCAGAATATCAATAAAGTTTTCTCCGTTTTCCATGTGGTGGCGGAGTGAATATAACTGAACAGCAAGCTTCATTTTATTTCTCCTCAGTCCTCAAAATAAACAGCCTTACCTGTCTTTGCGGATTCATAGATAGCCTCAAGAATTCTTGTTACGCAAAGGGCCTGCTCGGGAAGAACGCAGGGGTCTGTATCTGTAAGAATAGCATTGATCCACTGATACATATCGAGCTCGGAAGCATCGCCCTTCTTTCCGTCATAGAAAGCAACACCGCCTGCATCGAGGTTTGGAATCTCAATTGTCTGTCTGCCGTGCTTAACCTTGTTTACACGTACATCGTCACCCTTAGTTGTAACACCGCCGTCTGTACCGCAGAGTGTGAAGCAGGCTTCATTTGCATCTGCAACGTTAAGTGCCCAGGAGGACTCAAGCATAATAACTGCGCCGTTCTTCATAACGATGTGACCGAAGGCTGAATCCTCAACGGTGAACTTTTCGGGATCCCAGTCGCCCCATGCGTTAGCTGTGTTTGTCTGGTCAGCGAGCTTTCTGAAGGTGTTACCTACAACCATCTTAGGCTCGTAGTTGTCCATCATATAAAGAGTAAGGTCGAGAGCGTGTGTACCGATATCAATAAGGGGACCGCCGCCCTGCTCATATTCATTAAGGAAAACACCCCAGGTGGGAACAGCTCTGCGGCGGATAGCGTGTGCCTGAGCATAGTAAATCTCACCGAACTCATTTTCCTTGCAGGCTTCCTTTACGAAAAGGTTCTCTGTGCACTGACGGTTCTGATAGCCGATTGTAAGCTTCTTGCCGGTTCTCTTTGCAGCCTCAAGCATAGCCTTGCCTTCTGCATAGGTCTTTGCCATGGGCTTTTCGCACATAACGTGCTTGCCTGCCTCAAGTGCATCTATAGTAATGAAGGAATGGGAACGGTTGGGAGTACAAACGTGAACAACGTCAATTGTCTCGTCCTTAAGAAGCTCCTTGTAGTCCTCATAAACCTTTGCATCCTCTGTACCGAACTTCTTAGCGGCAGCCTCAGCTCTTTCAAGCACGATGTCACAGAAAGCAACCAATTCAAGCTTATCATCAAGCTTTTTAAGGTTGGGCATATGCTTGCCGTTTGCAATACCGCCGCAGCCGATAATACCGATTCTTAATTTTTTGTCCATAATAAATTCCTCCGTTCGTATTTATTATTGAATTAAAGTTTTGTCGTACAACATCCGCTATACATCTTCATTATATATAGTAAAATTTTGATATTCAAGTCAAATATGGGATTGCCGAAAAAATTTGCAGCCGATATTTTTGTATATCTTGCACAATATTTATTCGCATATTATATTTTGTAAACCAAAAATATCAAAATTTTGTTATTTGTAGGGTTTACGGTACTGTCCTCGAGAAAAAACTCTTCACGCTTATCTTTTACCTGCTCCCCCCGCCCTACGGCAGAAAAAAAGGGCTGTAAAACAAAAGCTTTACAGCACCCTTCAATCAGTTATTCACGTCCACAATTGCCGTTTCGGGAAGATTTGTGGAGCGTATAGCTCCTATATGGGTCATACCGCCCGAGGTTCTCAGCGTCACCTTAATGTATTTATCGGGGTCGGGACGGGATAATTCTCCCGTTTTCGAGTTCTGCTTCCACACGTTGGAGTTTATAAGCCCCACGGTAAGAGTTACCGAATCGCCCTTTTTCTCAGCCTCCGTAACGTCGGGTGTATAGAAGGGCTCAATTGCCGTCAGGGGGATAAAATAACAGCCCTTTTCGGCATTGTATGAAAACTCATAGCCGTAGCCCGTAACACTTGTGTGAACAATGGGCTTGTCCGTGCCGAAATACCTTGTATAAGCCTGTTCCACATCCGAAACGGGAATAGCCAGCTCACCCGAGGAATAGTCATACTTATCGGGCTCCATATCCGCACCGATGATGCTCCATACGGCAATTTCAATAAGCTCCTCAGAGGAAGCCGCCGTAATATCGTCAAAGGGTGCAGGGTCAACCGCCGCAACGGCAACAAGGAACTCGTTATAAGAGAGAAAATCGCGGTTTTTCTTCTCTTCACCCCGAGCCTTTATGAAGTTTATTCCCGTAAGAATACATCCCATAAAGCCTATCAGCGAAAAAATAACGGCAATAAGCCCGAAAAAGAAGCTGAATCTCTTTTTTGATTCCGTTTTCTTTCTGCTTTCAAGGTCTCTCAGCTTTGCCTCTCTGTTTTCAAGAAGAGGACTTCCGTCCTTTATAAAATCGTCCATACGTTTCTTCCTTTATATACCTAAATAGGGTCTGGGATTTACACGGTTACCGTTTACACGTACCTCAAAATGAAGATGAGGACCTGTGGAATAGCCTGTTGAACCGACCCTTGCAATGGGCTCTCCTGCAGCAACTATCTGACCGGGCACCACCATAAGGGAATTTGCAAGACAGTGTGCATAAAGGGTCTGAAGACCGCCGCCGTGGTCAATAATAACATAATAGCCGTAGCTTGAATGTGTACCTGCAACAATTACGGTCCCCTGTGCTACCGCAATAACGGATTTGCCGAGGCTGGTACCGGGAGCATTTCCCATACCCAGGTCAATACCTGCGTGAAGCTTGCCCCAACGGTAGCCGTAGTCGGAGTTTATTCCGTATGCGCCGATTATGGGCCACAGGAATATTCCGCCCATAGAATTTGAGTATGCCTCGTCAAGGGGCTTTGTGCCTATCTGCACACGCTGTACCACGGGCTTTGTTACATTAAGCCTTGACACCTCTTTTGAAGCGACCCTTTTTCCGCCCACAGTCGTTACAAGGCTCGTTACCTGGTCAAAGCCCTTTTTACCCTCAGAAAGCACACGCTCGGTACCGCTGTAGAGGGCATTTGTCTTTATTTCAACAGTTTCGAAATCCGTTTCCTGATTGGTAACCTCTGCCCTCACCTCTCTTAAGGTCAGAATAACATCCTGCTCGTACACCTTGATTTCGGTGTTTTCCGAAAGCTCTGCCGTCTCTTCGGAAAGCTCATTGAGAGCCGCAAGCTCCTCCTTTGTCATACCGTAGGCAGAAGCTATTGACTGCAGGGTATCCCCTTCCGTGACCAAGTGACGGGAAACTCTCTTTTCACCGCCCGTCAGCGCCCTTTCAAACTCCGAAGCACTCATTATCATATCCTCGCCGTAAAGCCCCTGACGGAACTCAATTTCCTCCGAGAAGGACACGGAGAAAACTCCCTCGGTCTTATAAGGAGTAAGAAGCTTTTCAATTACCTGCCTGCCCTCGCTTTCGCTTCGGACAGCCCCCAGAAGGCTCCCGTCCACAAAGACACCGCAGGCGGCAACACCCTCACCCGTGCTCTTCTCCAAAAGCCTGTCTCTGAGAGTATCTGAGCCCGTAAGGGAATTCTTGTCCTTTATTGCAAGTGAATAGGTAACGGGAGACAAAGAAGCGTTTTCGTCTGCAAGACGAAGTATATCACGGGCAGAATTTTTAGCCTCTATAAAGCCTCTTTCGTCGGCAACAAAGCCCAGAGTCTCCCCGTCGGAGGAAATTTCAAGGCAAAGAGTTTTTTCGGACATCACCGTAACACCTGCAAGCACTCCTACCGTCAGCATCAGAGGAAGAAGCCACAGCGCCACATTTTTAAGTGAATAATCGTACCTGCGAAGCCCCTTTTTCACATAGTAAAGTATTACCGAGGGCAGAGAAAACGGGTGGGTGAACATAATTTTAAGGCACTTTTTACCTGCCCTTATAACATCGTTTGCATACCGTTTTGAGGACACACGTGCCGGCGCAAAAAAGACGATAACGCAGAAAGCCCCCAGGCGAAGGGCACTTTTCAGCCTTCTGTATATAAAGCGCAGAGGTCTTCTGAAAACGGAATTGAAGAAAAGAAGCACCGCATCGGCATAGGCTTCGCCGAAGGACGCCAGCATATCATAAAATGCCCTAAAGCCCGAATTTCCGTTCATTCAGATTTCCCTCCTTTTCTGACATTGTAGGGGAGGGGTTTCCCCTCCCGTTACATAACTTTTGTAGCTTTCATCTGCAAAAAATAACAACTCTTTTGAATCGGGAGGGGAGACCCCTCCCCTACGGGTACAAAATGAAAATTGCTTCTGCAGATTATGCTTTATAAGATAATCCGTTTTTTGCGGATACTAAATAATAATAACACAGTTTACCGTATCAATCAAGCGGAAAATTAATCCGTCATATTATTAAATTTATTGATATTCTCATTTTAATGTGATAAAATTAAATTAACTTTAATTTTACGGAGAAATTTTATGTTAAAATTCATATCCTGGAACGTAAACGGACTGCGTGCCGTCACCAATAAAGGTATATTCACCGAGGAATTTGCCCGTCTTGACGCCGATTTCTTCTGTCTGCAGGAAACAAAGCTGCAGGCAGGACAGATTGACCTTAATTTTGAGGGCTATCAGAGCTTCTGGAACTATGCCGAGAAAAAGGGCTATTCCGGTACTGCAATTTTTACAAAGCACACTCCCGAGGCAGTATCCTACGGAATAGGTGTCCCCGAATTTGATAACGAGGGCAGAGTAATCACCCTCACCTACCCGTCCTTTCACCTTGTAACGGTCTACACCCCCAATGCAAAGGAGGACCTTTCGAGGCTTTCCTACCGTCAGGACTGGGAGGATGCCTTCCTCTCTCACCTTAAAAAATTAGAGAAGACAAGACCCGTAATTTTCTGCGGCGACTTAAATGTAGCCCATAAGGAAATTGACCTTAAAAACCCCAAGCCTAACCGCGGTAAGGCAGGCTTTACGGACGAGGAGAGAGAAAAATTCAGCACCCTTCTGGAGTCCGGCTTTACGGATACCTTCCGCTACTTCTACCCCGACCGGGAGGCTGAATACTCCTGGTGGTCCTACCGCTACAATGCAAGACAGAATAACGCAGGGTGGAGAATCGATTATTTCGTAACATCAAAGGCATTGGATGAAAAGCTTCATTCAGCTTCAATCCATCAGGAAATCTTCGGCTCCGACCACTGTCCCGTAGAGCTTGTTGCCGATATAAGCTGCGACTGAGAGGTATAAGATATGAAAAATGTAATTGAACTCAATAAATGCTGGAATTTCTCAGCCGAGGTTAAAGAGGGCGAGAAGAAAACTCCCGATTCCGTGGTGAATCTCCCCTTCTTCCACAGCTTCTCCACAATGCCCCGGGGTACATTTTCAATTGACTGGACTGCCCTCGAGGAGCACCACGGCAAGACCGTATATCTGCAGTTTTCCCAGATTTCGGGAGATGCCGAGATTTTCGTAAATGAAAAGAAAACAGACTCCCATTCCTCCGGCAACTGCGCCTTTGTCTGTCAGCTGACCATTGATGCCCAAATGGGCACAACCTACAATATTGATGTAAGGGTCGCACCTGCCGCCCGTCAGGACGGTCTCTTTGCCTTCGGCACAGTAAATCTTATTGTGGTTGATTCCTCACACTTCAACAAAACGGATTTCGGCTGCGGTGTTACGGTAATTCCCGAAAACAAAGCCGCGGGAGCAGAAATAAGCATCAAAACCGCAATCGTCCGCCCCAATAATTACGATATCGTCTCCTACACCGTCTACGGTATGAAGGGCGACACCGTAGTATCAAAAACCTGCAAGCCCACCGCCCCGGATACTGTAATTGAAATCCCTCACCACGAATTATGGGACGGTCAGAGCGGAGCTTATGTATACACCCTCGAAGCAAAGCTTCTCCGTGACTCCGTGTGCCTTGACGAGGTAACAACCGTATTCGGCATAAGGGAAACCGAGCTCGGTGCCGACGGCTTTTTATACCTCAACGGCTTCAAGCTCCCCCTGAACGGAGTTGTGCTTACGGACTGCTCTCAGGTTAAATCCGATGTAGAAAACCTTAAAAAGCTTGACGGAAATCTCCTTCTCTCCCCTATGCTTCCCACAAGGACAAATCTTCTTTCCGTCTGCGATAAGGAGGGTATGCTTTTCTGGTACTGCCTACCCTTCTCCGGTGACACGGAAAAGGACAAGGAGCACCTGAAGGAATTCATTGCCCTTTACAGAAACCACCCCTCTCTTACAGCCGTAGTCTTCTCAAAGGACGGCGGAAACGGCTATTTTGACGAAATGGCAGACTGCCTTTCCTCCCTCGCCCCCGATGTCACGGCAATTGCCGAAAGATATATTGACTCGGAGGACGACACCGTCTCCCCCAAGGCTCAGGCTGTGCTTTTAAGAATCCCCAGCTGGAGCGCACCCGAATCCTTCATCACCTTCAACGGCAGATTCTCTTACCTGCAGGAAAAATACCCCGACAAATGCTTCGCAGTTCTACCCGAAAGCCCCGACAAGGCAGACAAAACCCCCGAGGAGCTGGGTGAATGGCTCATCCGTATGTGGAACACCTTCTGCCGTCAGAAAATAGTAGCTTACATCGGCGGACTTCTCACCGACGGCAAGGAGGTAAATTCAAAAAGAGGCCTCATAAGCAGCAGCCGTCAGCAGTTCTATGACATTTTCTGGTATTATAAATCCCAGTTCTCCGTAAAGAGCTTCATTAAAATCTGCGAGCTTGAAAACTACGAAACCTTCGATAAATTCATTGACATAAAGTGCATTACAAACAGCCACAATATCAAGCTTCTCGTAAACGGCAGGGACAAAAAATACAAGCCCGAAAAAATCACCGACGGAGTTTACGTCTTCCGTCAGCTGAAGCTTAAAAAGGATGTAAACCTCATTGAGGTCTCTGCAGACAACGAATGTGACAGCATAGAGATTATCCGCATATAATACCGGAATCCGGCGAATAAAGTACGGTAGGGGCGGGGGCGAATGAGAGTGCCGCTGTCGGGGACAGATGAAGGCACGCGAATGAGGTGAAGAAACAAGGAGTATTGCGACCGCCCCAAGGGAAGCAAGACGACTATGTTTCTGAGGGATATCCCGCCCGTTCAAAAGGGTTGTATTTTTTCACAAATGAAAGTTACAAAAGTTATAAAAACGGGAGGGGAGACCCCTCCCCTACGGTACATAAGATAAATTACATCTCTGAATTACGAGTTACAGAAAGGATGATAACTATGAGCAACCGCACAGTCTGGGCAAATCACGCACACGTTTTTCCCGAAAAATCAAAAAAAGGAGCATCCGTCCCGGAGCTTAAGGAATTAATGGCTGAAACGGGCATTGAAAAGGCTGTCTGCTTCACCTGCTTCAAGGATCAGTTTGCACGCTCGGGACTTCCCGGGGACAGACTTGACTGGCTTTACAATGAAATCAAGGACGACCCGTCCTTAATCGGCTTCGGCACCGTTGATTTCGAGGATGATGACGTTGATTATCAGATAGACAAAATGATATCCTACGGCTTCAAGGGTATAAAAATCCACCCTGCCTTTCAGGGGGAAAACGTAATGTCCTTCAAGTCTCAGCGCGTATATAAAAAAGCGGAAAGAGAGGGACTTTTCCTCTCCTTCCACACAGGTCTTCATTGGCACCCCATAAAGGACTACAGTCTTCTTTTATTCGATGAGGTTGCCTGGTGCTACCCCGAACTGAAATTCAGTATGGAGCACATAGGCGGCTACCACTTCTTCCGTGAAGCTCTGGCAGTTATGTGCAACAGCGTCAGAAATTCAAAGGAGGACACGGTTTTTGCCGGTTGGACAACCGTCGCAATGAGTGAAAACGGTCTTCAGGGAGCCTGGTCTCTTTCCGACGAGGAGCTTCGCACCGTCATTCATCAGACGGGAAACACAAGAAGCATTTTCGGTCTCGACTTCCCCTACAATAAAGCCGATTACATAAAAAAGGCAATTGAAAGAATCGAAAATCTCGACATCCCCGAGGAAGCAAAGGACGGCATTCTGGGTCTTAATCTCAAAAATGCTCTGGGATTATAAGCCATAGTTTTTATAGAATTTTCTGTCCGAAAACAGATCCCGTGAGAAAATCGCACACCGCATTTTCCCCGTCACACCGCCCCTTGAAAAGAGATTTCTTATTCTGAAAAGCATAATTTCCCTGAGGCTGTCCGTGGTCAGAAGTGCCGAATTCTTCATTATTTCGGAAGGCTTCTGCCTTTGGCATCTTATAAAAAGCAGGTCGGAGATATAATACCTTCCCGACAGATAAAAGCTGAAAAAAAGCCCCACGGCAGTAAGCACAATAAATGCCGATATAAGGGTCAGCAGCATCACACGCTGAATGTTTCCCGTTTCATAAAGAGTTCTGTAAATTATTACAAGAATAAGCCTCGAGGGCAGAAGAAAAAAACTGAGCCGCAAAAGCTTCCGGGTCCCTGCTGTTATCCTGAACAGGGCAAAGCGCATAACCGAAGAAAATCTGATTAAGGGCACCTCTCCCCTTTCCCCTGAAAGGAAAATGTATCTCCCCGTAAGAAAAAGCCTTTGGGCAAAGTAAAAATATAAAAGAAGGCACACCCCGGCAGCCGACGGCAGTAAAAGCACTCCGTTTCCGAAAAAAGCGGAAGCACCTGCCCCCAGGCACACAAAAATCCCGGGAATTATCATCCGCATAAGAAGTGTTTCACGGCGTAATTCCCTTTTGTGCTTCAGTATAATATACTCTGCTCTTAATCTTATTTCCCGCATCCTCTCACCTCTTAAAAAAGTATTCCCGAAAGGAGACAGATTATGAACGACATAAAAACAACAGACATCCGTTTCCTTAAAGGTATCGGTGATAAAAGAGCTGAAAGCTTCCGGAAGCTGGGCATTCTGACCGTCGGTGACCTTCTTTCCTTTTACCCGAGAGGCTACGAGGACTGGAAAAATATCACCCCGATAACGGATGCCGAGGAAAACGAAACCGCAGCCGTAAAGGGCATTATGATAGCAAGACCCGTCCCCGTGAAGACGAGGAACGGCAAGCTTATGTACCGCTCCTCAGCCACCGACGGCAGGGGTATAATCCATCTTACCTTTTTCAATAACCGCTTTGTTTCTCAGGACCTTAAAGAGGGTCAGGAGTTCATATTTTACGGCAAAATAAAAATAAACGATATGGGCGGAAAGGAGATGCTTTCCCCCCGATATATGAAAGCGGAAACGGGAGAATACCTTCACCCCGTTTACAGACAGACCGCAGACCTCAATTCGAGAGCAATAGGAAAGGCCGTAAAAACCGCCCTTGAGACCTTCCGCGGTCAGCTGAAGGAAACCTTACCGCAGGAGCAGATATTAAAATACAAGCTCCCGTCATATTACGATTCACTTCGTATGATTCACTTCCCCGAAAACGAAAACGAGATAAAGCAGGCCCGAAGACGCCTGATTTACGAGGAGCTTCTGATACTTCAGCTGGGCATTCTTTCGGCCGGCAGTAAAGAAGAGGAAAAAACCGAATTTGTCATAAAAGAAGACTTTTCGGAGGAATTCATAAGCCGTCTTCCCTTCTCCCCCACAAACGCACAGCGCCGTGCAATAAATGAGTGTATCCGTGATATGAAAATGCACTCCCCCATGAGAAGACTTCTGCAGGGAGACGTAGGCTCCGGTAAAACCGCAGTTGCCGCCGCTCTTATGTATACGGCAGTCAGAAATTCATACCAATGCGTGCTGATGGCACCCACAGAGGTCCTCGCCCGTCAGCACTTTGAAACCTTCGGGAAATTTTTGGAGGGTACGGGCATAAATACCGTGCTTCTCACGGGAAGCACCACCGGGAAAAACAAAAAAATAATAAAAGAGCAGATTCTGTCGGGAGAAGCCCATATCATCATCGGCACCCACGCGGTAATTACCGACGACACGCATTTCAAGAGCCTCGGTCTTGTAATTACGGACGAACAGCACCGCTTCGGTGTGAATCAGAGAGCAGCTCTCCGTGAAAAGGGCAATTCCCCCCACGTGCTTGTTATGAGTGCCACACCCATTCCCCGCACTCTGTCCCTTATTATCTACGGCGACCTTTCAATTTCAATTCTTGACGAAAAGCCCAAGGGCAGAAAAGAGGTAAAAACCTACTCTGTTACCTCTCATTACCACGAAAGACTCTATTCCTTCATAAAAAAGGAAGTAAAAAAGGGCAACCGCTGTTATATCGTCTGCCCTATGGTAGAGGAAAACGAGGAAGCTGACTTTGACCTTAAATCCGCAGAGGAATACTATAAGCTTTTGTCGGAAACGGTATTCTCCGACATAAAGTGCGGACTTCTTCACGGCAAAATGAAGCAGAAGGATAAGGACGAAATGATGACCGCCTTCAAGCAGGGTGACATTGATGTTCTTATCTGCACCGTAGTAATTGAAGTGGGCATTGACGTGCCCGAGGCAAACGTAATCGTCATAGAAAATGCCGAGCGCTTCGGTCTTTCACAGCTTCATCAGTTAAGAGGACGTGTGGGCAGAGGCAAGGAGGAGTCCCATTGTATTTTAGTCAGCGATACCAAAAACGAGGACACGCTAAAGCGCTTTGAAATTATGTGCAGAACCAATGACGGCTTTGTAATTTCGGAAGAGGACCTTAAAATGCGCGGTCCCGGAGATTTCTTCGGTTCAAGGCAAAGCGGTCTTCCAACTCTTAAAATAGCCTCTCTTATGACGGATTCCCGTATTCTCTATGCCGCCCGTGACGAGGCGGAGGCTATACTAAAAAAGGATCCCCTGTTATCCTCCCCCGAAAACAGTCATTTGAAGAAAAAAATCTCGGCACTTTTCGCCGATATATCATAATCCCCTTTTTAGCGTAGGGGAGGGGTCAGTGCCTTCGGCAAGTGAAGAGTGAAAAGTGAAGAAGTAAAAATTTTCGGAACGAAAACTTTTGTAGGGGATGGCGTCCCCGACATCCCGCAGAAGTTATTTTGATTTATGTAAAGAATTTTACAAGAGGCACAGCTCTATATACCACGGGTCAAAACATAAACAATTTATTTTACCGAAAACGGGACGTCGAGGACGCCGTCCCCTACAATGACTGCCTCTCAGCAACAAAAACAATATACATCACATAAAGGAGCATACCGCTATGACAAACATTTTTAATGCAAGCTGGATTAAGCCCTCCCGTCAGAAAAAGGACGTGGGTGTTGATTTCATCAAAAGCTTCAGTCTGAAGCCCTTCCCCGTAAAGGCGGTTCTTGAAATTTCCGCACTCGGTGTTTACGACTGTAAAATAAACGGCAGACCCGTAACAGAATCCGTACTCAATCCCGGCTGGACGGACTACAACAAGCGTATTCAGTATCAGACCTTTGATGTAACCGACCTTATTGCTGCCGAAAACACAATTACCGTTGGCACGGGGCTCGGCTGGCGTTTCCACAGATGGTATGACCTTTCATCAAAAATAACAGCTCCTCACACAACGGCTGTCATTGCAGCCCTTACCGTCACCTACGAAAACGGTGAAGAGGTAACGGTTTATACCGATGAAAGCTGGGTAAGTGCAGAAAATCAGGTCCGTTACAATCACATGTATAACGGCGAAACAATTGACTTTAATTTCAGACCCGGAAAGCCCGTTCCCGTCACAGTCATCCCCTACACAAAGGACACACTTATTCCTCAGGAGGGTGAGCTCATCACAGAGCAGGAAGCCTTCCGCGGCAAGGAGCTTATCATCACTCCCGAGGGTGACACCGTAATTGACTTCGGTCAGGAAATTACAGGCTATCTCTCCTTTTACGTAAAGGGCAAAAAGGGGGACAGAATTACTGTCACCCACTTCGAAAAGCTCACAAAGGAGGGCAATGTTTACACGGAGAATCTCAGAAGCGCAAAACAGAAATTAACCGTAATTTCAGACGGCAAATCCCGTTTTGTAAAGCCCGTTTACACCTTCTACGGCTTCCGTTATATTAAAATTGAGGGAATGGAAATTTCCTCTCCCGACGAAATCTTAGCAATTGTCGTTCACTCGGATATGAAAAGAACGGGACATTTCAGCTGCTCCGACCCTATGATAAATCAGCTTTTCCGCAACATTATATGGGGTCAGAAGGGCAACTTCCTTGACGTTCCCACAGACTGCCCCCAGAGAGACGAGAGACTGGGCTGGACAGGTGACGCTCAGGTTTTCTGCAAGGTGGCAAGCTACAACTTCAACGTAGAAAAGTTCTTTAAGAAATGGATGGGAGACCTCAGAGCAATGCAGAAGCCCTCGGGCTATGTTCCTTCCTTTGTCCCCGCAAGATTCGATGAGGGCGGCGGCTCCTCTGCCTGGGCTGATATTGCAACAGTTCTTCCCTGGCAGATGTACCTTACCTACGGAAACCGTGAGCTTCTGGCTGAAAACTATCAGCTTATGAAAAAATGGGTGGACTTTATGAGAAAATGGGCTCTCAAGAAGAAGCCCGACGAGGGTATTTCCACCAACCCTTACCTTTATGAGGGCCATTGGCACTTCGGAGACTGGTTAGCCCTTGACCTTCCCGACAAGGAGGCTGTGGGCGGTGCCACGGAAAAGGACCTCATCGGCTGTGCCTTCTTCTATTACTCTACCTCTCTTCTTATTAAGGCCTCCGAGGTTCTGGGCATTGAATGTCAGTACTACAAAAACCTTCTTAAAAACATAAAGAAAGCCTTTATTGCAAGATTTATTGACGAAAACGGCAGAATGTACTGTAACACCCAGACCGCCTGCGTGCTTGCCCTTCACTTCGGTATTTATAACGACAAAAAGCCTCTTGCCGAACAGCTGACCGCCCTTGTCAGAGAATCAGGCCACCTTACAACGGGCTTTGTAGGCACACCCTACCTTCTTCACGTGCTTTCCGATATCGGTGAAAACGAGCTTGCCTACGACCTTCTTTTAAGAGACGAATTCCCCTCCTGGTGCTATCCCATCACTCAGGGAGCTACCACAATGTGGGAGCGTTGGAACGGCTACAAGCCCGACGGCACCTTTGCAACCCCCGATATGAACTCCTTCAACCACTATGCCTACGGTGCAGTCGGTGACTGGATATACGAAAAAATGTGCGGTATAAGACAGAAGGAAGGGACTGCCGGCTTTACCGAGCTTATCTTCTCACCCATAGTTTCCGACCGCTTTACCTTTGCAGAGGCATCAATTGATACCGCAAACGGCAGAGTTTCTTCCCGTTGGGAAAAAACCGAAAACGGATACCTTTATACCTTCACCGTTCCCGAAAACACAAGGGCTGTGGCAGTACTCGGTGACAAGACTTTTACATTAAACATAGGAATAAACAAAATAGAATTATAAATTTTGTAAAATACTGATAAAAAATATCAATTCGGAATATTTTTCCGTAAATGCTTTGATTTTCTTATAAAATATGCTATAATATTTTCAGGTGCGGGCATTTTTGAGTACCGGAAATGCCCGGCCCTGTTATGATTTTTTCTTTTTTGTATAGATATAAAGAGTTTAAGGATGTGCTTTCGTGGAAAAATATGTTATCACGGGTAAACAGCGTCTTTCCGGCGAAATAGAAATAAGCGGTGCAAAAAACTCCGCAGTTGCAATTCTTCCCGCAACGGTGCTTATAAAAGCAAAGTATTTCATAGACAACGTGCCCGACATTGCAGATATCTCCGTAATTATTGATATTTTAAGATACCTCGGTGCAGAGGTTAAAATCACCAAAACAGGCAAATACAGAAGAACCCTTGAAATTGATACAACAGGCGTTCAGTCAAAGGAAATCCCCTATGAATTCTCAAGAAAGCTCAGAGCCTCTTACTATTTTCTCGGCTCGATGCTCGGCAGATTCAGCTTTGCAAAGGTTGCAATGCCCGGCGGCTGTAACTTCGGCGGCAGACGTCCCATCAATTTTCACCTTGATGCCTTTGAAACTCTGGGGGCTGCAACATCGGTTCTCGGAAGTCTTGAAATTGACCTTAAGCACCCCTCCCTTGCTTCAACCCTCAATGCGGTTATAACCGCCATAAACTCAAACTGCACAACAGTTATTAAAAACGCATTCATTGACGAGCACATAAAGGATATCCTCAAAATTCTCAGCAGCGGCAACAAGGCAGATATTGAGTACGACGAGGACGACAAAATAATCACCGTTGACGGCTGTGTGCCCGACTGTGAGGAATTCAACTTTGCTTCGGAAATCATTTTCGACGAGCAATCAAAAAACTTAACCGCAGACCATATTCTTACATCTCTTCACTCAAATTCCGCTACGGTTATAAAGAATGCGGCAACCGATGAAAAAACCGTAAAGCTTATTTCTCTTCTCAACGAAATGGGAGAGAATATAACAATATGCCCCGACAATTCCGTTGTTATCCCTCCCATCAAGCGCAACGACCACTACAGCGTGGTATCCGTAAAGGCAGAGGAGCTTACAGGCAGTACCTTTACCTTCACAACAGTAAGCGTCGGCGCAACGGTAAACCTTATGCTGGCAGCTGTCCTTGCAGAGGGCACCACCACCATAAACAACGCAGCCCGTGAGCCCCATATAGTTGACCTTGCAAACTTCCTTAACCGTATGGGTGCTTCAATCAGAGGTGCAGGAACGGATACCATCAAAATCTACGGCAAGCCCGAGCTTCAGTATGTTGAGGGCAAGGTTATAACCCACGAGGTTATTCCCGACCAGATAGAGGCAGGTACCTATATGGTAGCCGCTGCCGCAACGGGTGGTGACATCACCATAATAAATGTGGTTCCTCAGCATCTTGATACAATAACCGACAGACTCCGTGCCTGCGGCTGCACAGTCGAAGAGGGCGGCGACTCCGTAAGAGTTATTTCAAATGGCTCTCTCAAGGCATGTAACCTCAGGACAAAGCCATATCCCGGCTTCCCCACGGATATGCAGCCTCAGTTCACCACACTTCTTACAATCTGTGAGGGCAGAAGCGACATTACGGATGCCATCTGGGGCAACCGCTTCAAATACACCCATCAGCTTCAGAAAATGGGGGCAGATATCTTCGTTGAGTCCTCCAATACCTCGGCAACCGTAGAGGGTGTTGCAACTCTTCACGGAGCAAACGTAACGGCAGACGACCTGAGAGCAGGCGCCGCAATGATTATTGCAGGACTTTGCGCTGAGGGTGAAACAGCAATCAGCAACATCCATTACATTGACAGAGGCTATGAAAGCATCGTGGACAAGCTCACGTCGGTCGGTGCAAAAATCGAAAGACGCACCTTCCCCGACCAGAACGAAATCTCCTGTTGCAACTAACAGCATAAAATCCGAAAAAAGATAAATCAAAGGAATCAACCATTTGTTTCGTGGCTGATTCCTTTTGTTTTACCGTAAAGCCTGAAATTTTTCTTCAATAAATCATAATTTAACGGATAATTTGCCGTATGTATCGTAGGGGAGGGGTCTCCCCTCCCGTTTAAAAAGGTTGTTTATCATTGTAGGGGAGGGGTCTCCCCTCCCGATTCAAAAAATTGTCATTTTTTAAAAGTTACAAAAGTTATGTAACGGGCGGGGAAACCCCGCCCCTACCGTGCTCACATCTCCGCCATTAAATTATGATTTATTCTACAAAAAAAGGATATCTGCGGCATAATGCTCACAGATATCCTGAAAAATCAATATATGGCTCCTACCAATTTAATTGCCATCGCTCTGTCTGTGCCCCTTCGAGTGTTCCGTAGCCCGAAATACCCATACCCGAAAGCTCTGCATAAGTGCTCATATTTATAGTGTACGTCACGCTTTCAATATAACCGTCGGCACGTATTACCGCATCAATAACCGAGCCGGGATAGGTTATGTCAACACGGGAAATGGTAATAATCTTGAAATCCATATCCGAGGTGTCAAGGTAGCCTATAGCTCCCGAATTGTACTGAGGCACCTGCCCCATTGTAACGGTTTCGGGCACTAAAACAAGTCTTATGCGGGTTTTATCTCCCGTTCTGCTCAATTCCGCGCTGCTGACACCGGCCTCGGGAAGGCTGAAGGCTGTTCTCTGAGGAAGAAGCACCGGCACGCTTTCCCCGTCCTTATTTACGGCAGTTCCGCCGTTATAGGAAAGAGTCTGCTGTCCTTCGCTGCCGACAAGCTTTACAATATTACTTGCAAGAAGCTCAGTAAGTGCACCGCCCGGATGTGCGTCCTTTATGTCTGCCGTAAAGCTCTCGGAATGATTTACCGTAAGTGCACCCGTATAACCTCTGGTTTTATTGAGAGCCTCGGCATACAAATCTATTATTTCCTTCTTAGTGTAGCTTTCAGTCTGTACGAGGACCGTGGTCACCTCCTGCTGAGGCTGAGTCTCCTGCGGTAATGTGACCTGAGGCACGGTTTCCTGCGGTATTGTCACCTGAGGGATAACCTGCACCGCCGTGGTGTTTTCCGTAACAACTAAAGCCGTTGTATTCTCGCTGTAAGACGTAGTTTTATATTCATAAGCCGTGGTGCCCTCTTTACCGCCTGTCACAAGCTCGTCAAAGCTCGAATATGCAAAGCAGGAGCTTAAAAGAAGCATTGCGAATATCATCAGCACCGCCACAGGGATCTTTATGCTTTTCAAGGTATTCCCTCCCGAAAAATTATATATTAAAGCTTCCGATTATGTAATCTTAATAAATATTATACATTCATTAAAAATATATGTCAACCTTCTCGCACTACATCGCCAAAAACAGCTATTGGTAATTAGTGGACTTTCAACAGTATTTAAGAAAAATCTTATACATTGGTGAACACAATGTTGCATAAGCTCCATATTACAAAATTGTGCACAAAATATGAATAAACTATTGATTTTCCGACAGGTGTTTAGTAGAATAGTATTCAACAAAATAAAATAAAAGGAATGTATCTTTTATGACAGAAAACAGATTCAGGGATGACAAGGCTCAGAATATGATGATCAAGGCCGACAATCTCAACTGCTACGAATTCTTCGTTAATGCAACGGAAAAGTACGGTGATTATGACGCCTATCAGCATATGGATGAAAGAGGTAAGCGAAGCGACCTTTTAAGACAGATTGACGCTCTTGCTTACTATTTCACCAAGGATTTGGGCTTGAAAAGAGGAGATGCCTACACGATTTTCACCCCTACAAATGTTGAAAGCATAGCAGCCTTCTATGCCCTCAACAAAATCGGCGTAATCGTAAACTTCGTGCACCCCCTTCTTCCCGATGAGGTTCTTTTTGAAACAGTAAAGGAATCAAAGTCCAAGGGCATTATGGTCTTGGGTCTTATAGGACTTAAACAGCACAATGTTGAGGCAGTAAACAAAACAGGTCTTCCCATACTTCTGTGCAGATGCTCAGACTATGCCTCTCCCGTCAAAAAGGCGGCTGCAGGTATGGGTGAGGCTCTTCTCGAAAAGATTCTCAAGTACCGTGAGCCCACTCTTTATAAGGACGTTATAAAAAAATATGACGGCAAAAAGGTTGAGGGCATAAAAAATAACGGCGAAGATGTTGCCGTATACTTAAACGGCGGCGGAACTACGGGAAAGAGCAAGACAATCAAACTTACAAGCAAGGCCATAAATGAAAACGTCTATGCTCTGGGCTATATTGACCACATTCTTGACCCCGGTGACGAGGGTGAAATTATCATCCTTCCCTTCTTCCACGCCTTCGGTCTTGTAGTTGCCATGCATATGACAATGTGCAACGCGGCAAGAATTATCCCCCTTTTGCAGTTTGACAGAAAGCTGGTTGTGAAGCTTTACGAAAAGAACAGAATCTCGGGTATTGTAGGCATCCCTGCGATGTTCAAGAAGCTTTATAACACCCCCGGCTTTGACGGTCCCCACCTTAAAAACACCCGTCTTATGTTTGCAGGCGGTGACGACCTTTCTCCCGCCTTCCTTGCACAGTTCAATGAAATGCTTGACAAGAACGGCACAAAGGCACGTCTTCGTCAGGGCTACGGTCTTACTGAGGTAGGCTCCGTATGCTGTGCAAACACCAACGATACAAACAAGGACAACTCCATAGGCATCCCCCTTGCAGGTGTTACAATGGAAATCTGGGACGATAACTGCAAGAAGGTACCGGTCGGCACCGTAGGTGAAATCGTAATTTCAGGTCCCACCATTATGGAGGGCTACCTGACGGCTGACGGTCCCAAGGATGCAGGTCTTTATACCGATGAAAACGGTGTCAAGTGGGTTCGCTCCGGAGACCTCGGATATATGGACGAGGACGGCTTCTTCTACTTCGCAGGACGAAATAAGAGACTTATCATCATCTCCGGCTACAACGTATATCCCGTTGATATCGAAAATCTTATGGATACACTCCCCTTCATCAAGGAATCCTGTGCCGTAAGAGGCTTCTCAGAGGGCAAGCCCCTTGTTAAGCTCTATGTTTCCTTAAAGGACAAGGGTGATGAAGAGGAATACAGAAAAATCATCACGGAAACCTGCGAAAAGAACCTTTCAAAGTTCTCGGTTCCCAGAGTTATAGAGTTTATGGACGAGCTTCCTCACACACCTCTTGAGAAGGTTGACTTTATGGCTTTGGAAAAAATAGCCGCTGAAAATTAAATAAACGACAAAAAATCATAATATTGTAGTCTCAAATTTTACAAAATATTCATATTTTCTCTTCCCTTTAATGTTATACTGTTTAATGGAAAATTAACATTAGGAGGAATTGCCAGATGATAGGCTTAGGAACATGGGTAACATCCGTAAATATGATGATTTTCAAGGGAGACATTACAGTTGTCATTGCAGACAAGGACGGTCAGTACGACATCGACTTCCAGCTCCCCGACAAATTAAAGGATGTAAAAATCAGAACTTACGACATAGTTGAAAACGGCAATACACTTAAAGGCAAGGGCGAAATCACAATGCTTCCCGGCAAAGAGCTTGAAGCAGAGGTTACCTTCAACGGCGACAAGTTTGAGGGCGTACTCAGAATCCCCTTTATGAAGAGAACAATCGAACTTAAAAATGGTCACAAGATTTCTGACTGATAAAAGAATTTAAGCGAGGAAGAGAAAATATGAACACAGAACCTTTTTCCAATATGATAGAGGCCGGCAACTATAACTGCTACGAATTCTATCTTGCAGCAACCGAAAAATACGGCGATTACAAGCAGGCTCAGCACATGGATGAAATGGTAATGCGCTCAAAGTTCATCTGCGATACAGAAGCGCTTGCATGCTATTTCCAGAAGGAGTTAGGCCTTAAAAGAGGCGACGTTTACTCAATATTCGTTCCCTCTGATATAGAAAGCTTCACAGCCTTCTATGCACTTAACAAGCTGGGCGTTATAGTAAACTTCTTACATCCCCTTCTCCCCGACGAAGCACTTATTGAAACCGTAAAGGAATCAGGCTCCAAGGGTATTATGTGTCTCGGAGTGCTGGGTCTTAAGCAGCACAACGTTGATGCTGTAAACTCCCTCGGTCTTCCCGTGCTTCTCTGCAGATGCTCAGACTACGCTTCCCCCGTAAAGAAAGCGGCTGCAGGCGCAGGCGAGGCTCTTCTTGAAAAGATTCTCGGCTACAAGAACGCAACCCTTTACAAGGATGTTGTCAAGAAGTACGAGGGCAGAAAAGTCCGGGGCTGTGTAAATAACTGTGACGACATCGCAGTATACTTAAACGGCGGCGGCACAACAGGAAAAAGTAAGACAATAAAGCTTACGAACAAGGCAATCAACGAAAACGTTCATAAGCTCGGCTACATAGACCACATTGAATATCCCGGTGAAGAGGCAGAAATCATCATTCTCCCCTTCTTCCATGCCTTCGGTCTTGTTGTTGCAGGTCACATGGCTCTCTGCAACGCAGGAAGAATCATTCCCCTTATGCAGTTTGATGCAAAGCTTGTGCTCAAGCTCTATAAGAAGAATAACGTCGTCGGTATCGGCGGTATTCCCAATATGTTCAAAAAGCTTTACAATACACCCGGCTTTGACGGTCCCCACCTTAAAAACACACGTATGATGTTCGTTGGCGGTGACGACCTCTCCCCCGCATTCCTTGAGGCATTCAACGGTATGCTTGAGAAAAACGGCACCTCCGCCCGTCTTCGTCAGGGCTACGGTCTTACGGAAGTAGGCTCCGTATGCTGTGTTAACACCAACTGGGTATATAAGGACGGCTCAATAGGTAAGCCCCTTGAAGGTCTTCGTATGGAAATATGGGACGACGACCACAAGGAAGTTCCCATAGGCGAGGTTGGCGAAATTGTAATTTCAGGCTCCACAATGATGGAAGGCTACCTTACCGAGGACGGCCCCAAGGATGCCGGTATCTACTATGATGAGGAAGGCACTCCCTGGGTTCTCTCAGGTGACCTCGGCTACAGAGATGAGGACGGCTTCTTCTATTTCTACGGCAGAAAGAAGAGAATCATCATCATTTCAGGCTATAACGTATATCCCGTTGATATCGAAAACCTTATGGATACTCTTCCCTTTATCAAGGAATCCTGTGCAGTAAGAGGCGAAAGCCCCGACGGCAAGCCCCTTGTAAGACTTTACGCTTCACTCAGAACCAAGGGTGACGAGGAGGACTACAAGAGACAGATTACCGAAGCCTGTGCAAAGAATCTCAACCAGTTCTCCGTTCCCAGAGAAATTATATTTATGGATGAGCTTCCCCACACACCCCTTGAAAAGGTTGACTTTATGAAACTTGAAAAAATGTAAAAAAGGAGATTTTTATTATGGCAAAGTACTCATTTGAAACAACAACAATCGGCGAGCTTCTTGACGACCCCAAGGCAGCTGAATTCCTCTTTGAACTTGTTCCCGAAGCAAAGGATCACCCCATGCTTGAAATCGGCAGACCCTTCACTCTTGAGCAGGCTCTCCCCTTCATCGAAACAATCGCAGACTCTATGGGCATCACAAACGTTGCAGAAAGAGTTGAAGACTTCAAGGTTAAGCTCGCAGAGCTTGACTGATAAAGAATAAACAATAAACGGGCGGAAAAAACCGCCCGTTTTATTATGTGTTCACCTCATATTCTACCGTATAGGGGAGGGGTCTCCCCTCCCGCCACAGAGGGTTGTTTTTTCGTAGGGGAGGGGTCTCGCCTCCCGCAATATAATTTCAGTTTTACGCGTAATTTTCCGTGAGGAACCTGTTACGATTCCGTTTTGTAGGGGACGGCGTCCTCGACGTCCCGTTTATACTAAACAAATTGTCTGATTCACAACTTTGTATGACATAAAAATATGCCTCTTGTAAAATTCTCTGTTAATTCAAGCTGACTGCCGGCGGGAGGTCGGGGACGCCCTCCCCTACAAAAATTTCCAAACGGAAATTTTTATCTGCTATCTTTCACATACAGCGAAATGAACAGAGTCCCACCCCTACCGGACATTATTCGTTCATAAAAATCAATACATAATTTTATAATCCGAAAAGACGCTGGAAGATGTTAACAATTTTCAGGAAGAAATTGCGGATTGCATCAAAGAAATTCGTAATTCCGTTTACGTTGATGTTTCCGCTGTCGGAGCCTGTCTCACCCGTATAATCGGAGGAAATGCCGTTCATCCAGTAAATTATGCCGTTTTCACCGTGGAGGGTGATTTCCCGTCCCAGACCGTCCTTATGCGAAACATTCGGATATGTACTGCCGTCAAGCATATGCAAATCATAGGTCACGACCTTTGCCATATGGTGATTATCGCTGGCACCCGTGCCCGAGGGCTCTTTAACAGATTTAAAGCTTGAAAGCCTGCAGTTTTCGGGGTGAGTGTTATTCTTACACACATTGTTCCAGAGAGGTGTTGTAGTTGCAACATAGCTTACAACGGGGTCAAGCTCGCTTGCCAGCATCCATATTGCAACATCCTTGCACTTCTTTGTGTCCGAAGCGCTGACAGTACCCGTTGCGGCAATGGGGAATGCCCCTGCAAAATACTCGGGGAAGGCAATTATCATATCCCAGGTCATTTCGCCGCCTGCAGAAGAACCGCCTATAAATATCTTCGTGGTGTCAATATTGTCCCCGTGCTTTTTTATCATATCATCAATAACACTTCTGAGAGCAGGAATAAGAGTTTTGCTCCAGTAAACAAGCTTGTGCTCGGGAGCACGGGGGAGAAGCACAAATGCACCGCCCTGAGAAAATCTTGACTGCAGCTCCGCTGATGCCCAATAGGGAAAATCGCTGTCGTCAAGCTGTGCGCCCACGTAATCAGCGTGTCCTATACCGTGAAGGAATATTACAAGGGGATATTTCGTGCTGTCATTCTGCCCCGCAGGGGAATAATACGCATAGTCGAGTGCGTAACCGTCCGCAGCAGGTGCCGTATCAATCTGAAATTCGTCTCTCAGAGCCTCAATTCCGGCACTTTTGGGTAAAGCGGTCTTTCTTCCCGATGCCCCGGAAATTACGGAAAACGAAGCAAGAACAAAAACCAATGAAAGAATAACAGCAAGTATCTTTTTTGTATTTTTCAAATCAACCACCTCATATATATTCTCAATTTCATCATAGCAAATTCTCATACACCCGTCAATAAGGAAGAGTATTTATTTTTCTTTCCCCGACAAATCATAATTTAACGGATAATTTGCCGTATGTATCGTAGGGGAGGGGTCTCCCCTCCCGTTTCCGAGGGTTGTTATTTTTTGCAAACGAAAGTTACAAAAGTTATGTAACGGGCGGGGCAACCCCGCCCCTACCGTGCTT
>JAGAKX010000058.1 GCA_017625435.1 Clostridia bacterium | reverse complement strand
GGAAGCAGTCGGTGTCTATAACATTGAGGTCCCACCCGTTCCCATCCCGAACACGGTAGTTAAGCTCAATCGTGCCGAAAATACTTGGCGGGCAGCCGCCCGGGAAGATAGGTCGTCGCCGGCACAAAAAAACAGCTCACAGGAATGTGAGCTGTTTTTTTGTACCTCTTACTTCTTCACTATTCACTCTTCACTAAATAGCCGTAAACGGCACGATATATTTTCCTTTCGGAAAATTCGATATAAATGCTGCCGCATTTTCGATATGTTGCTTCGCAACACGATATGTTTACCTTGCGGCAAACGATAAAGAAACTTTTACCGAAGAAAAAATCTCCGAATTCCGAATTCGTTCTGCGTTCTGCACTTTGCACTCTGCACTTTTTCGTTCTGCACTCTTCGTTCTTACTTCACTTGCGGGTCGTCGGGGACGCCGACCCCTACAATGTTTAATTTACGGCAGAGCCCCTCGGAAAAATCTCCGAACTCAGAATTCGTTTTGCGTTTTGCGTTTTGCACTCTGCACTCTGCGTTCTGCACTCTGCATTCTTACTTCACCTGCGGGTCGTCGGGGACGCCGACCCCTACAATGTTTAATTTACGGCAGAGCCCCTCGGAAAAATCTCCGAACTCAGAATTCGTTTTGCGTTTTGCGTTTTGCGTTTTGCACTCTTCATTCTTCGTTCTGCACTCTGCATTCTTACTTCACCTGCGGGTCGTCGGGGACGCCGACCCCTACAAGGCTTCGCCTTTTTTCGACCTCCGACCTCGTTCTGCACTCTGCGTTTTGCGTTTTGCGTTTTGCGTTTTGCACTCTGCACTTTTTTGTTCTGCACTCAAATCTGTATCACATTTCCCTTTTTGTGCATAATATACCTATGGGGTGATATTATGACAAACACAACTAACGATAATGTTTCATTTTTCCTCGGAGCCAACACGCCCGAGGGTTTTTATTCCCTTTTTCCCGAGCTTTATTCTCCCGAGGACGGCTGGCGGCTTTACATTATAAAGGGCGGACCGGGTACGGGAAAATCCACACTTATGAAGAGAATTGCCGCCGCAGCAGACAGAAGGGGGCAGTTCTGCGAGAGAATTTACTGCTCCTCGGACCCCGAAAGCCTTGATGCGGTGATTATTCCGTCCCTTAAGGTAAGCATTGCCGACGGCACACCGCCCCACGTTATAGAGCCCAAGTACCCCGGGGTCAGCGAAAAATTCCTTGATTTAGGTCTTTTCCGTGATGACAGAAAGCTTGAAGCAAGCCGTGAAGAGATAATTGAAACCACCAAGGAAAATTCATTTTACCATAAAAAGTGTGTTGATTTTCTCCTTGCGGCTCGTTCCTGCCGTAACGATACCGCCTCTGTGGTGATTCCCTCAATGAAAATTGCCTCTCTTCACAAGTTTTCGGAAAAGCTCTCGGAAAAGCTCCTGAACAGCATCTGTGACACACCCGTAAAAATGAAAAAGAGGATTATTTCTGCCGTGACCCCCGAGGGAATCAGGGATTTTTCCCATACCGTCGGTGCACTTTCCGAAAGAACCGTTGTTCTTTATGATAATTTCGGCTGTGCCGCCGCCGTGATTCTGAAATTCCTCTCACTTCGTGCCGCCGAAAACGGCATAGAGGGCTACTGCTGCTATGACTTTATGAATCCCGTCAGCTCTCCCGTGGCTCTGATTCTCCCGTCCCTGGGTCTTGCCTTTCAGCGTGTCAAGGGAAAACCCGAGAAAAACGAAAGCCTTACGGTCAATTGTATGCGTTTTTACGACAGCACGGTGCTGTCCCGTCACAAGAACAGGCTTGCTTTCAACAGCCGCTCGGAAAACGAAATGATTTCAGGGGCAGGGGAGTGCCTTATTAAGGCAAAAGCCACCCACGACCGCCTCGAAAAATACTATATTTCGGCTATGGATTTTGAGAAAATGAACGATTTTTCGGAAAAGCTGATTAAAGAAATTTTTGATTAAAGTGCAGAACGAAAAAGTGCAGAGTGCAAAGTGCAGAACGCAAAACGCAAAACGCAGAGTGCAGAACGCAGAACGTTGAACGAGGTCGAAGAAAGGCGAAGCCTTGTAGGGGACGGCGTCCCCGACGTCCCGTTTTGATGAAAATGATAATATTTCTGTTAATTTCCGTAGCAGATAAAAACGTACCTCTAAGGGGCATAACTTCTGTAGATTTATTGCCTGCACGCGGGTCGTCGGGGACGCCGACCCCTACAAAGGTTTCCGCACATTTGAACGGGGGCGAAAACTGCCCCTACCGAAATATGTGCCTTTCAGAAACTTCTTGATTTTTATTTTCCTTTTTAGTAAAATATATAATGGAATAGAATGTTACGGAGGAATAATATGAGAACGGTTACCAATATCAACAAAGACTGGGCATTTTCGCTTTCAGCCAAGGAAATTCCCTCTTCCTTCCCCGCCGACTGGGATGAGCTCAACCTTCCATTTACCTGGAACGGCAAGGACGGTCAGGACGGCGGTAACAATTACCTTCGCACAAAGGGATATTTTGCAAAGACCCTTACAAAAGAGGAGCTGACTGCAAACGATATCGCTTACATTGAATTTCAGGCTGTAAACTCAACTGCCGAGGTATTCTTCAACGGCAAGAAGCTCACCACACACCACGGCGGTTATTCAACCTTCCGCGTAAAAATAGACAATGCCGACATTAAGGACGAAAACCTTCTTGTTGTAACGGCAGATAACTCTCCTAATGATTTTGTATATCCCCAGATGGCAGACTTCACCTTCTACGGCGGTATTTACAGAGACGTAAATCTCATCACCGTGAATAAGGAGCACTTTGACCTTGACTACTACGGCACACCCGGTATCAAGGTTACACCCGAAAAGGACGGGGATAAGTGGGAAATTGAGGTTGAAGCCTTCTGTGAGGGCGAGGTAAAATTTGCAATTTATGATGCCGAGGGTAACAAAATTGCCGAAAAGACTGAAAGCGGCAAGAATCCGGAGGCTGAATTTGAATTCGACACCGTTCATCTCTGGGACGGTCTTTCCGACCCCTATCTTTACACCGCAGAGGCAGTTCTTATTGCAGACGGTGAAGAAAAGGACAGAGTAACGGCTCGCTTTGGCTGCCGTACCTTTAATATTGACCCCGAAAAGGGCTTCTTCCTTAACGGCAGAAGCTATCCTCTTCGCGGTGTATCACGCCATCAGGACCGCCCCGATATCGGTAACGCACTTCTTCCGGAGCATCACAGGGAGGATATTGACCTTATTCTTGAGGTGGGCGCTACCACAATCCGACTTGCACATTATCAGCATTCTCAGGTTTTCTATGACCTTTGTGACGAAAAGGGTCTTGTGCTCTGGGCAGAAATCCCCTATATTTCAAAGCACATGAAGAACGGTATTGATAACACCGTTTCACAGATGACCGAGCTTGTTACTCAGAACTACAACCATCCCTCAATTTTCGTATGGGGTCTTTCCAACGAAATTTCAATGGGCGGTTCTGCTGACGAAAGCCTTCTCAAGAACCACCGTATACTCAATGACCTGTGCCATAAGATGGACAAAACCCGTCCTACGGTTGTGGCTGCCGTTACAATGGCAGAGATTGATTCTGAATACGTTCAGATGCCCGATGTTATTTCCTATAACCACTACTTCGGCTGGTACGGCGGTACCACCGATATGAACGGCCCCTGGTTTGACGATTTCCACAAGAAGTATCCGGGCCGTGCAATAGGTATCAGCGAATACGGCTGTGAGGCTCTCAACTGGCATACCTCCAAGCCCACTCAGGGCGACTACACCGAGGAATATCAGTCCTTCTACCACGAGGAGCTCATAAAGCAGATTGCAGACCGTCCCTATCTCTGGGCTACACACGTATGGAATATGTTCGACTTCGCAGCAGATGCAAGAAGCGAGGGCGGCGAGGACGGAATGAACCACAAGGGTCTTGTTACCTTCGACAGAAAGTATAAGAAGGACTCCTTCTATGCATATAAGGCATGGCTCAATCCCGAAAAGATGGTGCACATCTGCTCCAAGCGTTACATTGACAGAGTTGAAGACGAAACAAGAGTTACCGTATATTCAAACTGTGACGAGGTAGAGCTTTTCGCAAACGGTGTAAGTGTGGGAAAACAGAAGAAAGGCAAGTATCCCTTCTTCTACTTCAATGTGAAGAATGTGGGCGAAACAACCCTCAGAGCCGTTGCAGGTGAGCTTTCCGATGAAGCAGTAATCAGAAAGGTTTCCGAGCCCAACCCCGACTACATCCTCAAGGAAGAGGGCGCGGTTATCAACTGGTTTGAAATTGACGCTCCCGACGGCTACCTTTCAATCAATGACCCCTTAGGTGACATCTGGGCAACCGCAAAGGGCAAGATAGTACTTCTGGGCACCGTTATGAGCCTTCTTAAGAAAATGAAGGCAAAGAAGGCAGAAGGCGGAAAGGCTGAGGTCGCAGGCTTCGATACCGAGGGAATGAAGGTTTCAAAGGGTATGATAAACAAAACCACCATCGGTATGCTTATGGGCTTCTCCAT
The DNA here is from genome assembly GCA_017625435.1 of Clostridia bacterium. Classification (GTDB taxonomy): domain Bacteria; phylum Bacillota; class Clostridia; order Oscillospirales; family Acutalibacteraceae; genus RUG806. The sequence continues at coordinate 120,018 of JAGAKX010000058.1, read as the reverse complement.
CAAGCGTGTATGTATGATGGCAAAGGGCATCTTCACCAAGGAAGAGCTCCTCGATATCAACAAAAAGCTCAACAAAATCAAGAAAAAATAATCCGTATAAATAAAATCGGGAGGTGTTAAAATGAGTGTATATACCACAAAGGAAATATCTGACAGAATAAGCCCCGTTGCAAAAAAATATGATATTGACCGTGTGTATGTTTTCGGTTCTTACGCAAGAGGCGAGGCTGACGAAAACAGCGATATCGACTTTTACGTTGAATATTCGGGGAAAATGGGTATTAAATTCTGCAGCTTTTATTCCGATATTGAAGAGTGTGTGGGAAAAAATGTGGATATAATCACAAAAGATGCACTCTATAACCCCGTTAATATGGAAAAAAACAAATCCCTTATTGAAAGAATTCTCCTTGAACGGAAGTGTGTGTATGAGCAGTAAAGATATAAACGCAGCACAGCATATGGTTTCCCATTGTGAAAGAATTGAACGGTATCTTGCTAAGTGCGGAAATTCCATAGAAGAGTTTATGAATGACGAGCTTATTCAGGACGGTGTGACAATGCAGCTTCTTGCAATGGGAGAGCTTACCACACATTTTACCGAGGAATTCAAGGCAGAATATCCCGATGCGATAGACTGGAGAAACTTCAAACAGCTCCGTAACATCTGTGCTCACAGATACGGAACTCTGGATTTCAGACTTATCTGGGAAATTGCAACCGCAGAGATTCCCGAGGTTAAAAGGTTTTTTGAGGGAATAACAGAATAATACGGAAAACAGGGTATCAACCGGATTCGGCTGATACCCTGATGCTTTATGCTGATTTTAGTTGTTTGTCTTCTTTGATTACGTAATTATTCTGCCTTCAGGTTTTCTGCACGTCTTTCCTCACGCATTACGGCTAATTCCTCGTACATTTTCTGCTTCTTTTCGCCCTCTATATCGTAGGCGAACTTAAGAACAACAGCCTTGAGGAGGTTTGCGAGAGCGTAGCCGAATACTAAGAATGCAAGGAGCCACAGGCAGGTGTCCCAATAGGTATCCTTTGCCTTCATGGTTTCAAGCAGGTTATCGATGTTGGAGGATTCATAGCCTATCCAGAAGAGCATATAGGGGATAAGAAGCTCTCTTAAATAGTTGAGCACGTTGTTTATCCAGCCGGGGATTGTGCCGTGGATAGCCTCAAGTCTTTCACCCGTCTGCCACTCGAGATAGTCGTTGAATTCAACGTTGAAGTGGGAGTTTGAAAGCTCCTGAAGACCGACACCGATACCGAAGAGGAAGTAGAAGATATAGAATAGAACTCCGAATTCACGGGAAGCGAAAACTATGGCGAAGATAATTGCAGCCACGGTAATGGAGTAAATACCGCAGAACTTAAGAATCTTCGTGGGCTCGAATTTCTTTGAAATTTTGGTACAGATTGCAATACCTACAACGGTGCCGACAGCCGTGGGAAGCGTAAGAAGAAGATTCTTGGAGGAGCCTACGGTGATGGCTGCAAGGAAGGTGGACATCTTGCCGAGCATGGCAAGGATGTTTACCCACTGAATGTAGTAATATGCACGGTAGTTTCTGTACTTGAAAAGGGAGAAAAGAGCGCCCGTGATCTTAAGCTTTTCCTTCTTTGGAAGCTCGATTCTTTCACGGCAGAAGAGTGCACACATTGTGTTGCCTATTGCCGTAATCAGGGCTGCAACAACTGCAAGGGACATATACATAGCACGCTTGTTGTCGCTGAATTCACCGAAAATGAAGGTGTAGAGATAAGCACCGCCGTAGCCGAGGTAGTAGGCGAACTGCCAGGCTGTGGTAATCAGCTTCTTCTCCTTGAAGTTGGGGGAGATAACCTGAGGAATGTTACCGCCGAGTCCGTTGAAGGCGTTGAAGAAGGTTGAAAGGATAGCAAGAATGTACTTGAAGAGAATCATACCCTGCTTATCGAAATCCGTGGGTACAACGTAGTTGAGAATTGTAAGAGTGAACACGGGAACAAGGCAGATGAGATACCACTGACGGTATCTGCCCCACTTGGATTTCCATTTGTGGGCAACAATTGCAACAATAAGACCTACAGCGTACGAAAGCACCGTGGTGATTGTTGTCTGAACTGCGTTGATGTCGGCAATTTCGTCACTGCCCACATTGATGGAACCGTAGTACACCTCGTAGGCAAAGGTGCTGGCAAGACCGCTGAGTGTGCTTACAAGAATCGAGCCGATTCGTGCAAGGCAGATGCTTATGTACTCAATGAGAGTGACGTTGCGCTGTAATTCCAGCGGTGTTTTCGGGTCAATATTCTTGCCCCAGCTCAGCATTTCTTTTAACTTTGTCATAATTTCTCCTCCAACATATCATAATCTGTCATTGTAGGGGAGGGGTTTCCCCTCCCGTTTCAGAGAGTTGTTATTTTTTTGAAAAAAGTTACAGATGTTATGTGACGGGCGGGATATCCCTCAGAAACATAGTCGTCTTGCTCGTTTGGAACACTTCGCAATACTCCTTGTTTCTTCACCTCATTCGTGTGCCTTTATCTGTCCCCGACAGCGGCACACTCATTCGCCCCCGCCCCTACCGTTTTTGTGAAAATTTATCTGTAGGGGAGGGCGTCCTCGACCTCCCGCCTTCGGTAAAACAGATTGTCTGTGTTTAATTTTCGTGGTATATAACAATGTGCTTAAAAGGGTCATAACTTCTGTATTTTGCATTTCTACCTGCGGGTCGTCGGGGACGCCGACCCCTACAAAAATTTTCGTTTCCGAAAAATTTTACTTCTTCACTCTTACTTCTTACCTCACCTACAATGTTTAATCTACGGCAGAGCCCCTCGGAAAAATCTCCGAATTCGCTCTGCGTTCTGCGTTCTGCACTTTGCACTCTTCGTTCTTACTTCACCTGCGGGTCGTCGGGGACGCCGACCCCTACAAAGTAAAATGCATTTTGTGCCTCGTTGTCTTACGTATCTTCCGATTCGTAATTTTCCACAAAGTCCTTTGACCGTACCATATATGTCTTTACATTCCAGGGGTCGGCTTCGGTGACGTCAACTATACGTCCGCCTCTGAGGTCTCCGTGGCAGTAGCCGTCGTAGCCGATGCCCCCGTCATAGGTAAGGCGTATGCCTAGGTACTCACCCTCGCAGTCGTTTATGTGGTCGTGGCCTGCAACAACTGTCTTTATGTCGCCTCGCTGCACCATAGTTGCAAGAAAGCCCGAATTTACGGGGGAGCTTCCCACGCTCTCACGGTGGGTACCCTTAAAATCCGTTTCCTGAACATTCTTGTAAAGAAGCACATATTCGGGGAATGCCATGTGCAGGGTCATAAGACCCGGGACCTTTCCGCCGTTTTCCTTTTCGATTCTGAGGGATTCATTCCAGTACCACATCTGCTGAGTGAACTTCACCGCATCGTAGGAGGATGAAACGTGTAAGGGGTCCGAAAGCTTTGCTTTCGTCTCACGGGGAAGTCCGCAGAAGTCAAGGAATTCGCCCATTCCTCTGCCGGAATCAATTCCCCATACATTATAAACGGTTTTGTCGGAGTGCTCGGACTTAATTTCCAGCACCCAGTTGCCCGTGCCGTAAACCTCCTCGGGGCCTGCCTTTGACAGACAGCCCTCAATTGACTCATAGACCCTTTGCTGGTCCTTTGTGAGAAAGCCTCTTTCCATATCGTGATTGCCGAAAACGTGTGCCCAGGGGATGCCCCTATCCGTAAGAGGCTTTGTGACAGCCGTCATAAACGCCCTTAATGTGTCCTCGTTCTCTGCGCCGTCACGCCAGACGTTGTCCCCTAAAAACAGCACAAGGTCGGGGCTCGTGCCCTCGGTTATTGCTTCAATGTCACGGACAACACGTGTGTCAAAATCCTTTATTCCGTGGGAATCGGAAAAGCAGAGTATTCTGAATTTTCCGTCTTTGAATCTTAAATCTGTCATATCATTCACCGTAATAGTATGCTTTCAAAGCCTTTATGTCCTCGTCCGTCAGGGCTTTTTTCAGCACAAAAACATCGTCAAGCCTGAAAATAAAGCCGTGGGAAATGTTATTATATGTACCCTTGCCGTCATTGCCCACGGTAAAGGGTAAGTCCGTGTCGCAGTCAGTCAGGTAATCATCGGGGATGCTTACCACGTGACGGAGCTTAAAATCATTATAAAAGCGTATTTCCTTGTTTTCTCTGTCAACGGCTGCCGTGTAGTGAAGCCATCCGTTTTCACTTTCCTCGGGGAAGGAAACTGCCGTGTTAAAGCAGTCACCGTCTCCCGGAATGCTGAGCGTAACACTATCGCCCCCGAGAAGTACCGTAACACCGTTTTTGCAGCTGTCCTGCCGTTCCCGGTTCTGATTGCCCATAATAACAGGTGCTTCGGTGACTGAGGTGTCCGTCTGTACCCAGAAGGCAAGTGTGAAGCTCTCTTTTCCGAGACTTACTCTGTCAGCGGTCACAAAGCCCGTTTTTCCGAACTCACCGCAGGCGGAATTCACACCGTTTGAGTAGAATTTTACGGTACCCTCTTCCTTTATTTCGTTTCTGCCCGTGAAGTCGGAAAGCTCATTGTCAAGATGAAGAAGAAGGGAGAAATCCTCTTTTTTTATATAATCATATATATTGCCGGGTGTTTCCCTTGAGGGGATAACAGCTTTCTCGGGGGGCTTTCTGTAATAGGGCTTCGTGCCCTCCCATATATTTTCGGGCACCTGCGAGGTGAAGCCCTCTTCGTTATACACGGGAAGGGGAAGACCCAATGCCCAAAGTACTACAGCCGCAATGTCCTTGGTCTCGGAGTAGGGGATAATGCCCTCCTTTACGCCTTTTCCCGTAATAGCAAAATAAACGTACTTTTCCGTGTCCGTGTAGCCGCCGTGACCCGTTCTTACACCGCCGTGGTCGGCAATTACAATAAAGAGTGTATCCTCAAGAATACCCGCCTCTTTGTAGGCATCATATATTCTTCCCGTGTAGGAGTCTGCACGGCGAATCTCTTCAAGGTGCTTTTTGCTTCCGTAGCCGCCGGAATGTCCTGCACCGTCAACATCGTCAAACTGCACGAAAAGGAATTTCGGCTTTTTCTTTACGCATTCAAGGATTATTTCCGTAAGCTCACCGTCATTGGGGGCTGTGTGCTTGTCAACACCGAAGCCGTCCTCCACAATGCCGTGGTTTATGGGGTTCCAGTTTACAACCGAGGCAAGATAGCAGTCGGGGTCAGCCTCTCTTATGATTCTGAAAACGGATGGGAGAGCGTCATTGGTGTATTTTTCGTTACTTACCCTGCCGTTTGTGAGCTTATGCACAAGGGGAGTGGCTCCCAGAAGCATTGCACCCCAGTTTTCCGCACTTATTGTGGGATTCATTGAAATGGCTGCGGGGTTTACGGCACCCCGGGAAAAAATTCTGTCAAGCTCGGGAGTTTCTGTCCGTAAATTGAAATTTCCCATTCCGTCTATACCGATAACCGCAACGTGTCTGTATTTTTCCATAAAATCACTCCTGTTTAATTTTTAATGTATTATATAAATCCGAATAAATCAAGTTAAATTAAACAGTTTTTGTCAAAAGAATAGGATAATTTTGTAAAAAAGGTTACAAATTGTTAAAATAAACCTTAAACTGTTGCTTTTTTGTCCCTTCTCGGGTAAAATACATATAACTGTTTTTATGCCCTTGGGTATGTTGTACCCTTTTTAAATGATTGGAGTCTTGCAAATGAACACAAAAACGTTACTTTACATCGGAAAGCGAATACTTCTGATGATTCTTACAGTCTGGATTGTTATTACGGTAACATTCTTCGTAACCCGTGCAGTTCCCGGCGGCCCCTTTATGGGTGAAAAGGCTATTTCCCCTGCAGCCCAGGCAGCCCTTGAAGCAAAGTACGGTCTCGACAAGCCCGTTTTCGAGCAGTATATTACATATCTTACCGATATCGTCACAAAGTTCGACTTCGGTCCCTCCCTCAAGCAGAGAGGCAGAATGGTTATTGATATCATTATGGACGGTATGGAGACCTCTGCGGTGCTGGGTGTCACGGCGGCATTCATAGCCCTCGGAATAGGTGTTGTGCTCGGTGCTGTTGCGGCTCTTCGCAGAAACAAGCTTATTGACCGTATTATAATGGTTATTACCACAGCCTTCGTTTCTATGCCCTCCTTTATTATGGGCTCGCTGCTGCTGCTGACCTTCTCCCTGTGGCTGGGCTGGTTCCCTGCAAACGGTAATGCAGAAGGCGGTCTCGTTCTGCCCATAGTCACTTTAGCACTTTACCCCACTGCATATATTACCCGTCTTACACGTTCTTCAATGCTTGACGTTTTAGGTCAGGACTACATAAGAACGGCGAGAGCAAAGGGTGTTTCCGGCACAAAGATTATCTTCGGACACGCTCTCAAGAACTCCCTTATCCCCGTTATAACATATTTCGGACCTATGCTTGCATATATCGTAACAGGCTCACTTGTTGTTGAAAAGATTTTTGCGGTTCCCGGTGTCGGCAGAGACTTCGTTAACTCCATCACCAGCCGTGACTATCCCCTTATTATGGGTACAACAATTGTCCTTGCTGCGCTTATCGTTATTATGAACCTTGTCGGCGACATCCTCTATAAGGTTGTTGACCCCAGAATCAATCTTGAGTAAGGAGGAGAAAGCAGATGAAAAAGAATCCCTTTAATATGCACGTAAATCTTGATGCGTTCATTCCTGCAACTGCAGAGGACAAAGAATACATCGTGCAGATGCGTGAATCCTCCACCTTCTTCAGGGACGGTGTAAAGAGACTTCTCAAAAATAAGGTTGCAACAGTCAGCCTTATCGTGGTAGTTCTCATCACTCTTTCCGCAATCTTCGTTCCTATGTTCTGGCCCTATGCCTATGACCAGCAGCTGGGTATCACACCCGGTAAGCCCGTTGACCCCTCTTACGCTAACCTTTCTCCCTTTGAGTTCGGCTCAACAGAGGAAGCCCGTATAGAGGCAGGGGAGAAGATATTCCCCCACATTTTCGGAACGGACTCCGCAGGACGTGACTACTTCATCCGTGTTATCTACGGTGCAAGAATTTCTCTTACTGTAGGCTTCTTTGCAAGTATCATCGTTCTTATCATCGGTCTTCTTATCGGCTCAATTTCAGGTTATGTAGGCGGTAAGGTCGATATGTTCATAATGAGAATAGTTGATATCATCTACTCTCTTCCCGATATGCTTATGGTTATTCTTCTTGCAGCAATGCTGGGCGACCCCATTGAAAAGCTGGTTGCAGGCACTACCCTTGAAAAGATAGGTTCCAACATCATAAGCCTTTTCGTAGTGTTCGCACTTCTTTACTGGGTATCAATGTCCCGTCTTATAAGAGGACAGATTCTGTCTCTTCGTGAGCAGGAATACGTTCTCGCATCAAAGGCTACGGGTGCTAAGGGCTCCTGGGTTATCAGAAAGCACCTTATCCCCAACTGCATAAGCGTTGTTATCATTTCAACAGCTCTTCAGATTCCTTCAGCTATCTTCACGGAAAGCTATCTTTCCTTCTTGGGTCTCGGCGTAAACGCTCCCATGCCCAGCCTCGGCTCTCTCGCTTCCGATGCTCTTAACGGTATGAGCTCTTACCCCTACAGACTTGTTATTCCCGCAATCGTAATTTCCCTTATCGTTCTTTCTCTTAATCTCTTCGGTGACGGACTTCGCGATGCATTCGACCCCAAGCTTAACAACTGAGAAAGGAGAGTATGGCAATGGCTTTATTGGAAGTTAAAGATTTACATACCTCGTTTTTCACGGATGCAGGTGAAGTAAAGGCCGTAAACGGCGTTTCATTTGAACTCGAAAGAGGTAAGGTATTAGGAATCGTAGGCGAATCGGGCTCAGGTAAGTCCGTTACCGCTTACTCAATTATGCAGATTCTCGCAGGTACGGGTAAAATCGTATCCGGCTCCGTCAAGATTGACGGTCAGGAGCTTGTAAACTCAGGCGAGAAGGTTATGAAGACTGTCAGAGGCAACAAGATTTCAATAATCTTCCAGGACCCTATGACAAGCCTTAACCCCACTTATACAATCGGTAAGCAGCTTATGGAAGCAATTATGCTTCATACCGACAGAAATAAAAAGCAGGCTTATGACAGAGCAGTTGAAATGCTCAGACTCGTAAACGTAAACGAGCCCGAAAAGAGAATGAAGCAGTATCCCTTTGAATTCTCGGGCGGTATGCGTCAGAGAGTTATGATAGCTATGGCACTTGCCTGTGAGCCCGATATTCTTATTGCCGACGAGCCCACAACGGCTCTCGACGTTACCATTCAGGCTCAGATTCTTGAGCTTATGGGCACACTCCAGAAGGAGCTGGGAATGGCTATCATTATGATTACCCACGACCTCGGTGTTGTGGCTCAGATGTGTGACGAGGTTATCGTTATGTACGCAGGCTCAATCTGCGAAAAGGGAACTGCAGACGAAATATTCTACACTCCCGGCCACGAGTACACAAAGGGACTTATGCGCTCAATTCCCTCAACCACATCAGCCGGCACAAAGCTTCAGCCTATCACGGGTACTCCCATTGACCTTCTCAATATGCCTAAGGGCTGTCCCTTCGCACCCCGCTGTGACGGTGCTATGAAAATCTGTCTCACCGAGCGTGCTCCCGTAACAGACCTGTCCTCAACACATTGGTCTGCTTGCTGGCAGTGCATAAAGGAAATGGCAGAAAAGGGCGAAATCACACTTTCCGACACTAAAGAAGGGGGAGAAGAATAATGAGTGAAAATAAACCCCTTATAGAAGTAAAAGGCTTAAAAGAATATTTCAATATCAACGTAGGACTTTTCCGTTCAAAGCCCCTCAAGGCTGTTGACGATGTTTCCTTCTTCATCAACAAGGGCGAAACCCTCGGTCTCGTTGGTGAGTCAGGCTGCGGTAAGACCACAGTCGGCAGAACGCTTCTTCACCTTTATAAGCCCACCGCAGGTGAAATCTACTATGACGGCAAGCTTATAAAGAGTAAGGCAGACATAAAGGAATTCAGAAAGAAAGCCACAATGGTTTTCCAGGACCCCTATTCATCCCTTAACCCCCGTATGACTGTTGCGGACATTATCGGTGAGCCCCTTGATATCCACGGTCTTTATAAGGATAAGAAGGAAAGGGAAGAAAGAATTCTCGAGCTTATGGGTCACGTAGGTCTGAACAGTGAACACGCCTCCCGTTATGCCCACGAATTCTCAGGCGGTCAGAGACAGCGTATCGGCATTGCCCGAGCCCTTGCGGTCAACCCCGACTTTATCGTATGCGACGAGCCCGTTTCCGCACTTGACGTGTCCATTCAGGCTCAGGTTATAAATATGTTCGATGAATTACAGGATAAGCTTAACCTTACCTACCTTTTCATCGCTCACGACCTTCTGGTTGTCCGTCACATCTCGGACAGAATTGCCGTTATGTACCTCGGTAAGATGGTTGAGCTTGCAGATGCAAACGAAATCTGCGAAAGACCTCTTCACCCCTACTCCAAGGCTCTTATGTCGGCAGTTCCCATGCCCGACCCCAAGGTTGCACGTGCTAATCAGAGAATCGCTCTTCAGGGCGATATCCCCAGCCCCCTCAATGCTCCCTCAGGCTGTCCCTTCAGAACAAGATGTCAGTACGCAACAGACAAGTGTGCTGAAAGTATGCCCGAGTTCAAGGAGGCTTCAAAGGGTCATTTCGTAGCCTGCCACAGGGTAGCTGAAATCAATGACTAAAGCATTGATTTCAGAGTGATATTTACACCTTCGGTGTAAGTGATATCGCCTTCGGCGGTGATATCCGTCTGCGACGGGTGATATATTTGCTTCGCAAATGTTTTATCCGGGAAGAATAACTTTTTTTACGGTAGGGGAGGGGTTTCCCCTCCCGTTTCAGAGGGTTGATTCTTTTCGGGCGGGGAGACCCCGCCCCTACGGCAGATATTCGGTTAATTAAATCTCCGAATTGCGAAATCCGAATTTCCCAAAACCTTGTTATTTGTATATCTTAAAAAGGAGTGCAATACTTTTTAAGGTGTATGCAGATAAATATTTTTTCGAAAGGAAGAAAAAACAATGAAAAAGATTATTGCTCTTGCTCTTGCACTTGTAATGGTCCTCAGCTTTGCTGCTTGCGGTGACAAGCCCTCAGGCGGAAACGAAACTGTAAATTCTCTTTCAGTTTGTCTCGCTTCTGAGCCCGATACTCTTGACCCCGCTCTTAACTCTGCTGTAGACGGCGCTACAATGTGCGCACACCTCTTTGCAGGTCTTGCAAAGTGGGCTCAGGACGCTGAAGGCAAGCTTGTTATCGTAGCTGACTGCGCTACAGAGCTTGTTGAAGGTGTTGCTAATGAAGACGGCACAGTTACTTACACATACACACTTAAGGACGGTCTTAAGTGGTCTGACGGTAAGGACCTCACAGCTGCTGACTTCGTATTTGCATGGAACCGTGCAGCTTCTCCCGCTCTCTCCGGTGACTACAACTACATGTTCGATGTAGTTAAGGGTTACGCTGAAATGTGGGAAACAAAGGAAACAGGCGAAGTTGACGAAGAAGGCAACGCAGTTACTGAATTCGTTAACCCCGACGCTAAGCTTGCTGTAGAAGCTACAGATGCTAAGACACTCGTTGTTACTATTAACAATGCTGTTTCTTACTGGAACGAGCTTCTTGCATTCCCCACCTACTATCCCGTACGTGAAGACGTTGTTGCTAACGAAAACTGGGCAACTGACCCCGCAACTTATGTAAACAACGGTCCTTACACAATCTCCGCTTGGGAGCACAACTCTGTTATCACTCTTATAAAGAATGAAAACTATGTTGATGCAGCTAAGGTTACAATGCCTGAACTCAAGTTCTATCTTTCCGATGACTCCAACAATATGCTCACAAACTTCAAGAATGGTTCCTGGGCTCTTATCGATGACGTTCCCACAAACGAAATCGCTAACCTCAAGAAGGACTATCCCGATGAGTTCGTAGTAGCAGGTCAGATCGGTACATACTATGTATGCTGGAACGTAAACGAAGAAATCCTTCCCGAAGGCAACACTCTTACCGGTGCAGAAGCTGAAGCTGCTAAGGCAGAAATCAGAAACGCTATCGGTCTCCTCTTCGACAGAAACTATATTGTTGAAGAAGTTGCACAGGGCGGCCAGGTTCCCGCTTCCTCATTCGTTGCTATGGGTATGACAAATCCCGACGGTACAGAGTTCTACAAGACAGCTAACAGCACAGAAGATGCATTCGACGGTTACTATGATGTAGCTAAGGAAGCTCTTCAGGCTAACTTCGACGCTGCTATGACAACTCTTAAGAAGTACTACACATTTGACGAAGCAACAGGCAAGTTCACAAACTTCCCCAAGCTTACATACCTCTACAACACATCTGACAGCCACAAGGCTATCGGTGAGTACCTTGCAGGTGCTCTTGATGCAGTAGGCATCACAATGGTTCTTGAAAATCAGGAATGGGCTACATTCCTTAACACAAGAAAAGAAGGCCAGTATTCAATCGCTCGTAACGGTTGGCTTGCTGACTACAACGATCCCATCTGCTTCCTTGATATGTGGACAACAGTTTCCGGTAATAACGATATCCAGTACGGTAAGGGCGCACACGCTGACCTTGCTATCTATGACCTTGACCTCACACCTTACGGCTATGAGACAAAGGTTGAAGACGGCACATGGGCAGAAACCTATGACGTACTTATCAGCACAATCAAGAGCTGCACTGATAACGTAAAGCGTTATGAGCTTATGCACCTCGCTGAAGATATCCTTATGTCCACAGGTTGCGTAGTTCCTCTCTACTTCTACACAGACCTTTATATGGTTGACGATGCAGTAGAAGGCTTCTTCTCCAACCCCCTCGGCTACAAGTACTTTATGTATTGCACAGTAAAATAAGGTGCTTTTAGACTGACGTTCGCATAAGTCGAAAAAATAATTGTCTGCCTTGTAAGGTTTATGCCTTACGAGGCAGACTTTTTTGAGGTAATAAGTAATGGTGAATAGTGAAGAGGTAAACTATTCTGAGACTGTGCCGTGTAATTAACATTGTAGGGGACGGCGTCCTCGACGTCCCGCAAGCAGTCAGTTCGATTTTACACAGAATTTATTCTGAGGCACTTGTAGGGGACGACAACCTTGGCGTCACGCCCTGATAAAAATAACAATAAGAGCAGGTGTTTTGCTTTTTGAAAAAATATTGACAAATCATAAAAAAAATAATACAATATAACCAGAGGGTGACCGTATAGCGGTTAGCCGAAAGAGGTTATTCTATTTTATGGGTAAAACCATAAGAAACAACCGTCACTTGGCAGAGTGGCGGTTGTTCCTTTTTATCCGTAATGTAACAGTATATCTGAATATATGTACAGTAATGATAATATAGGCTGACGGGAGTCGAACACATTACGGTTTCGCTCGTCGCCTTGTTCCGTATAGCTTCACACTCATTTTTGAAAGGCGTCAGCCTTCCTGCAAATTCGTGCATTGCTACACGAAAAATCCGACGGCAGAAACTCTTCGACCTGCCAAACAGAGAATTTTTTGTGTGGCAAAGACGAAGAACGCAGGAATACTGCCGTATTTCAAGTGATGAGGCAAAGTCAAACGGAAAATTATCGTTTGTCAGGCGTGATGGGTTCAATTCCCGTCAGCCTATATACACACCTCCTTTCGGGAGAGTGTGCCAACCGCCTTTGCCCCTCTGATTATATTGCTATTCAATAATATATCAGTAGGCTCAATTTGTCAAATGTAATTTTTTTGACATAAAACGGCAAAAAAAGCTTTTTTCTATGGACTTTATATTTTTTAGTGGTATAATAAATAGTATGTTTGTTGAATTATTTTGAGGTGGATATTTTGGCAAAGATTGGTTTTGATAATGAAAAATATCTGGGACTGCAGTCTCAGCACATCAAGGAGAGAATCGCGCAGTTCGGCGGAAAGCTCTATCTTGAATTCGGCGGAAAGCTTTTTGATGACTTTCACGCATCCCGTGTGCTTCCGGGCTTTCAGCCTGACAGTAAAATCAGAATGCTTTATGAGCTCAGGGATCAGGCGGAAATGGTTATTGTTATTTCAGCCGATGCAATTGAAAAGAATAAAAGAAGAGGGGACCTCGGTATCACTTATGATGCTGATACTCTCCGTCTTATAGATGCCTTCAGAGAAATCGGAATCTTTGTGGGTAGTGTCTGCATCACCCAGTTTGCCGAGCAGGCAGCGGCCATCAGCTTCCAGAAGAGACTGGAGAGCCTCGGCATCAAGGTTTACAGACATTATCTCATTCCCGATTATCCTGCTAACATCCCCCTTATTGTGAGTGATGACGGCTACGGCAGAAACGAATTCATCGAAACCGAGCGAGAGCTTGTTGTTGTCACCGCTCCGGGACCGGGCTCCGGCAAAATGGCTGTCTGCCTTTCTCAGCTTTACCACGAATACAAAATGGGAAAGAGTGCAGGCTACGCAAAATTTGAGACCTTCCCAATATGGAATCTCCCTCTGAAGCACCCCGTAAATGTAGCCTATGAAGCCGCCACCGCTGACCTTAACGATGTCAATATGATTGACCCCTTCCACCTTGAGGCATACGGTGTCACTACCGTAAACTACAATCGCGACGTTGAAATTTTCCCCGTGCTTAATGCCATTCTCACCAAGATTTCGGGAGAATGTATCTATAAATCCCCACAGATATGGGTGTAAATATGGTAGGTAACTGCATTTTTGATGATGAAGCCGTGTGCGATGCATCAAAGCAGGAGGTTATCCGCCGTTATTACGAGGCAGCCTGCCTTGCCCGTCAGGGTATCGGCGAGCCTGCAGTAGTGCACAGAATTGAGATTCTTATGAATCAGCTGGGCATTTCCACCGCAGACAGACCCGCAGTCGGTGCCGCCCTTAATAAGGCAGAGCTGACAGGTGAGCCTGCCGCCGCTATGGAGCTTCCGGGCGGTGAAATCGTAACGGGCAAGACCTCAGACCTGCTGGGTGCATCCTCCGCTATGATACTGAATGTTATCAAGCGTCTGGCGAACATCCCCGATGATGTGCTTCTTCTGTCACCCTCAATTATTGAGCCCATACAGAAGCTTAAAACCCATTCAATGGGAAGTGTCAACCCCCGTCTTCACGTGGATGAGGTGCTTATAGCCCTTTCAATCTGTGCCGTGGACAACCCCACCGCAAAGAAGGCTCTTGAACAGCTTCCGGCTCTCAAAGGCCTCGAGGCACATTCCTCGGTAATGCTGGCAACTGTTGACGTGCAGACCTTCAAGAAGCTGGGTGTTCGTATGACCTGCGAGCCCCGCAGTCAGACCAAGAAATTATATCAAAAATAAAATGTCTGCAGATATTTCTGTCGGATGTGATATTTGTCTTCAGCTTGTAGGGGTCGGCGTCCTCGACGACCCGTGTTACACAAAATAAATGTTTATATTATAAGACCCGCGGAACACGAAAATGTGCCTCCACGGGTCTTGGTTTTTGTAATTTTATTGTCAAACGGGATGTCGAGGACGCCATCCCCTACAAAAGAATCAACCCTCGGGAACGGGTCGTCGGGGACGCCGACCCCTACAAGGCTTCGCCTTTTCCGACCTCGTTCTGCGTTCTGCGTTCTGCACTCTGCGTTTAACTCAGAAACAACTGCATCCCGTAGGATTGTCAAACACCATTCCGTGCTTTCTTCCCCAATCGGCAACGGCTTTTTTTGCAGCCATAACTGCCATTGCACCGAGGTATAATTTCTCACGGGGAAGGTCATTTTTCGTGTTGTAAAAAACCACGTTGTTTGTAACCTGCATAATGTCCTCTGCCGTATGATATTTAATCATTCTGCAGACGGTCTCACCGCAGTCTGTAAGATACGGGTCGTCGGAGCAGGAAAATACTGCCTCTGTCACTTCGCCGTCACGGAAGGTAACCGTAACCTCAATAAATTCCTCGGTATCCTGAGGGGAGATTCTGCCAAAGCCTGTGTTTTCCATATTATACATT
This sequence comes from Clostridia bacterium, assembly GCA_017625435.1. Taxonomy (GTDB): domain Bacteria; phylum Bacillota; class Clostridia; order Oscillospirales; family Acutalibacteraceae; genus RUG806. The sequence continues at coordinate 104,987 of JAGAKX010000058.1, read as the reverse complement.
GAAACGGAAGAGAACGATATCGCCGTCCTGCATCACGTATTCCTTTCCTTCGCTTCTTACAAGTCCCTTTTCCTTTGCAGCTGCCATAGAGCCGTTTGCCATAAGGTCGTCAAAGGAGATAACCTCTGCACGGATAAAGCCTCTTTCAAAGTCGGAGTGAATCTTGCCTGCTGCCTGAGGAGCCTTTGTGCCCTTCTTGATTGTCCAGGCTCTGACCTCGGGCTTGCCGGCTGTCAGGTATGACATAAGACCTAAAAGGTCATAGCTCTTCTGAATAAGTCTGTCAAGACCGCCCTTTTCAACGCCGATTTCACTGAGGAACATTTCCTTTTCCTCGCCCTCGAGCTCTGCTATCTGTGCTTCAAGCTCTGCACAGATGGGAAGCACCTCGCTGCCCTCTGCGGCGGCAATTTCCTTTACCTTGTTGAAATACTTGTTCTCGTTTATGTCGCCCGAGAAGTCCTCTTCACTCATATTGCAGGCATAAATTACGGGCTTTGAGGAGAGAAGTGCAACGGATGCCATTAATTCTCTCTGATCGTCTGTCATTTCAACTGCACGTGCATTTACTGCATTGTCAAGCTGTTCCTTTAAGTAATTGAAGAACTGAACATCACCTGCCAGAGACTTGTCACCCTTCATAGCCTTGGTGTCACGGTCAATTCTTCTCTGGAGGATTTCCGTGTCGGAGAGAATCAGCTCAAGGTTAATGGTTTCAATGTCTCTTACGGGGTCAATTTCACCGTCAACGTGCATAATATCGTCATTTTCAAAGCAGCGTACCACGTGAATGATTGCATCAACCTCACGGATGTGGGAAAGGAACTTGTTTCCGAGACCCTCGCCCTTTGAGGCACCCTTAACAAGACCTGCAATGTCAACAAATTCAATTGTTGCAGGGGTAATCTTGTCGGGGGAGTACATTTCTGCCAGCTTGTCAATTCTGTAATCGGGCACCGATACCACGCCCACATTGGGCTCAATTGTGCAGAAGGCGTAGTTTGCCGCCTGTGCCCCTGCATTTGTCAGCGCATTGAAAAGTGTGCTTTTACCTACATTGGGTAATCCGACTATACCAAGTTTCATATATCTTTATTCTCCTTTTTTAACTCTGCGGTATTTTATCATATTATCGGAAATAAATCAATTCCCGACAGCAAAAAACAGACGGATAATTTCCTTTGGCGGAAAATTAACTGTTGTTTTCCGTTTTTTCCTTCTCTCGGAGGAATCTTTTCAGCATAAAGGTGAGGAAATAGGGGACCGTATAAAACCTGCCGTTAAAGCCGATGTTTTTGTTTGCAAGCTTTATTCCGTATTGTATGTCACCGTAAGCTTCTGAGTCAATAAGGGTGTTAAGTGACGGTGTTGCCGAATCATTTGCTTTCACTTCAACGGGAATCAGAGAATCGCTGTCACGGACAAAAAAGTCCATTTCAACAGTTGCCTTTTCATTGCGGTAGAAATAAAGCTTGTATCCCTGTTTTGTGAGCATATCCGCAACAACGTTTTCATAAATAGCACCCTTGTAGGTGTTGAAGTTCTTGTTGTTTCTCAGGTCCTCCTGAACCTCTTCATCAAGAGAGCCGATAAGAAGTCCTGTATCACGGAAATAAATTTTATAATTATCGGGATTGTAATTTCCGCCCAAGGGAAGCTCGGGAACGGACATACAGTAGCACACATTGATGATACCTGCATTTTTCAGCCAGTCAACTGTTCCTACATAATCACGGTTACGGGCGCCTGAGCGTACCTTTGAAATCTGAAATTTTTTGTTGTCCTTTCCGAGGAATACGGGGATTTTACGGTAGATGTCAAGAATTTTGCCCTTATCAAGACCGTGAGCATATTTTGTTATATCCTCCTCGTAGTCAAGAAGAAGCTGCTTCTGAAGCTTTAAGGTTCCGCTGTAGTTTTTTTGCGAAACAAATGTAAAGACAACCGCAGGCATACCGCCAAGGACCATATATTCTCTGAAATTTTCAAGCATAACGCAATACTGAGTGTCTGAAAGAGGGGTAGTTGACAGAAGCTTTCCGTAAATTTCCTCTATCTGCTCTTCTTTATAACCCTTGGCCCACAGAAACTCCTCAAAATCAAGAGAATACATCTCGTAGTCTTCCTTGTAGCCTACGCTGTTCGATTCAATTTCATTATAGTTTATTCCCATAAGAGAGCCCGAGCAAATGACATCATATCTGCCGTCTGCCTTGAAGGACTTAAGGCTTGTTGCACAGTTTATGTGCTCCTGAATTTCATCAAAGAAAATGAGTGTTTCCCCGGGATAAAAATTGAAATCGGGATTTTTCAGGGATATATTTTTTATTATTGTGTCAACCTCAAAGCCGTCATCAAATATATCCTTATACTGCTTTTGCAGGACAAAGTTTATTTCAACCACAGATTTGTAGTTGTTTTTAGCAAAATGTCTTATTGCTTCTGTTTTGCCTATCTGACGTGCACCCTTGACAATAAGGGGCAGTCTGTCAGGATTGCTTTTCCATTCCAGAAGATATCCGTCGGTTTTTCGGGGAAGTCTTTGCATAAAAACCACCTCTTTATTTGTTATGTGTTTAGTTTATCACAAAAATCCTGTAGTATCAAGGGTATATTTTCACATTTTTCCGACTGTTTTATGCGGTAAATTTCACATTTTTCTGAAAATACGGTTTTGTTGCTGTTAATATGTCTGCCGAATGATTAATTACTATATTAGTGTTTTTAAGGCGAGAAAACGCATACCAATGAAATCGGCGGTGTTTTCTGGTCAAAGCTTTTTGCAGGGGACGGGGATGCCGACTGCAGGGCTTTTACGGAAGAACAGCAGAAAAACTTATTAAAAGCCACAATTCAGATGTGCTAAATATGAACAAATTTTGAATCCCTGTAATGTTTTGTTCACAATTGAGTATTTGATGATAATAATGTTCAACAAAAACACTATAATGTGTCGGAAAATGTTCTGTTTGTTAAGGTTTTGTTAAATGAATCTTTGCAACAATTTGTTATAAATGTAAACAATGTAAAATGTACCAAAAAACTCTTGAAATAGTCATTTGGTTTTGGTAATATAATAGCGTAAAAATATTCTCAGGATATTTTTACAATTTTACAATGAAAGTGAGGTCAGAATAATGAACGTAGAAGCTCTCATCTCCTACCTTGCAGCATGGCTCAAGGAGCTCATCAAGGGTCTCATGCAGACATTTGATTGGCTTGGCGGTCTCGGCGAAATGCTTGAAGGCACAACAGCTGCTGAATAATTTCAGCTAAAAATTTTTAACTTTTATTTTATTTCAAAGTGAGGTGCAACGTAATGGATTTCGCAGCAATCGAAAAGATCATCGACGATATCGTTGGTTTCATCAAGGACTTCGCAGCTAAGCTCAGAAAGTTTATCGCTGGCTTCAAGACTGACGTTGATTTCGTAATTCCCGAATAATTAAAATTTTTATTCACTACCATTTTTTTTGAAAAGTGAGGTGCAACATAATGGAACAGTTCTTCGAGTGGCTTAAGTATTGGATTGCTAAGATTGTTAAGATGTTCGACCAGACAAGTGCATGGCTCGATAGTCTCGAATCAACAGAAGCAGAATCAACAACACAGGGCTAATTAGTCGCTTTGTTTTTAATTTATTTAATTTTGAAAAGAGGTGCACACAATGGATTTCCAGGCAATCATTAATGATGTTCTCGGTTTCATCCAGAGCTTTGTTGAAGAAGTTAAGAAGTTCCTTGATTCTATCGTTATCACAAAGAACTTCGAGAATGAAGAATACTGCCCCAACTAATCAGTTGGTAGCAATATAATTTTTTATAAAAATTATGCATAATTAAAAAAGGGTTCCCAATCGGGGACCTTTTTTTGCGTTTAAATCTTCCTTTGCGCACGGATATAAATTTTACCTTTGTCGGGGATGTCGACCCCCTACAGACAAAAAGCTGAATTTATCAAAAAAATAATCTTGCTACTTATATATAATATGTTAAAATAAAATAAAAAACGGGAAAATTAAATGAACGGTATGAATTCTGAAATTACTGATATCTGGACACAGCTTAAATCTGACCCACGTCCCCTGGTGCTTTACGGCACGGGTAACGGTGCTGACCGTATAATTGACATTCTGGAAAGAGAAAATATAAAAATCAGCGGTATTTTTTCAAGCACCGCCTTTGTCCGCGACCGCTTTTTCAGGGGCTATAAGGTGGAAACCTTTGAGGCTCTCCGTTCGCGCTTCCCCGATATGCGTGTTCTTATGTGCTTCGGCTCAGCCCGTGAAGAGGTGCTGTCATTTGTAAGGGAAATTGCAAAAACCAATGAAATTTCTGCTCCCGATGTGCCCGTTTACGGGGAAAATGTGTTTAACTGCACATTTTTTGAAGCCCACAAAAAAGAGCTTTCAGTTGTATATGAGCATCTTTCCGACGAAAAAAGCCGTGAAACCTTCAGAAAATTGGTTGAATTCAAATTAACGGGAAAAATCGAAAACCTCTTCTCCTGCGAATATGATAACACCGACCTCTTTAATCTACCTGAAAACTGCACATATATTGATTTTGGAGCCTACAACGGGGACACGGTGCTGAAGTTTTACGAAAAATTCCCCTGTTCCCGTATTATAGCCCTGGAGCCCGACGCAAGAAATTTCAGAAAGCTTCGTGAAAACACCGCCCATATAAAAAATATATCATATTATAATGCTTTGGTGTCCGATTCTGACGGCACGGTGTATCTCGATAATAATAAGGGAAGGGGAGCCCACGAAAGCGGCAAGGGTACTCTCCCCACAAAAGCCCTCACCGTGGACAGCCTAATTCAAAAAGAAAAGAGGACCCTTTCGGGACCCCTTGTGCTTAAATTTGATGTGGAGGGAAACGAGCTGAAGGCTCTCTCGGGTGCCGAAGGTACAATAAAAGAACTGAAGCCCGTCATAGTCGCAGCCTGCTACCACCGAAGCGAGGACTATTTCACCCTGCCCCTTAAAATCCTCTCCCTTGACCCTACATACAAAATCTATATGCGCCACTACAAAGGCATCCCGGCTTGGGAAACAGATTATATCTTCATTCCCGAAGAAATCAAAATAAATTCGGACATCTGCGGTAGGGGCGGGGTTGCCCCGTCCGTAACATAACTTCTGTAGCTTATATTTGCAAAAAATGCAAACCTTTTGAACGGGAGGGGAGACCCCTCCCCTACGACACTGTGTTTTTTTTTGCAAAAAAATTCGGGGCGGTGTATCCGTCCCCGAAATGTGTTATTTCTTGAAGGGCTTTGCTTTGCCGTCTTCAAATTTCAATTTGAATTCCCCGAAGGACTTTGTGTAATCGCTTGCCTTAAAGGACAAATCCTTTATAAATTCATTTATGTCGGTATCTCCCTTAATATACACGGAAAGCGTGAAGGTGTCGCTTTGGTCCTTTGTGCAGAATATAGGCTCGTCAAGCACAATTCTGTAATCCGAAATTCCTTCCGGCAGCACATCTTCCGAAAAACTGAATTCCTCAATATAAAAGCTGTAGGGAGAGAATCTGCCGGCAGATGCTGAAAGGGTAAACTGAATCTTGTGCCAGATCTCCGCTTCCTCGGAAATTACCTCATCCCCCGTAAAGCTTTCCTCCACCGCTGCTGCTTCAAAGGTAAACACGGGAGGCTTCACCGCCTGATAAATAAAAATCACGGGAATTGAAAGAATAAGGCAGAAAATCAGAATATATATAACGGCGCTGCCGCTTTTCAGTAACGCAATAATTGATTTTTCCAAAATAAAAACCTCACAAGAATTATTCACGCTATTTTACCATATCCTGCTATTGCCGTCAAGTTTACAAAAAATACATTGAAAAAAACATATAATAATATATAATATAATTATTATAACATCTATATACGGAGTATCCGATGAAAAAAATAATTTCAGTTATTCTTATTATTTTAATGCTTGCTTTATCTGCCTGCACGGCAGGGGATACCGAAAGCTATCCCATAACCGTCAACGGCACACCTATTGATGCGGAGATTTTCTCCTACTTTCTCGACAGCGTATGGGACAAGCCCGAGGCTTTAGGCACACGGGACGGCAGAATTACACAGGCTACCTATATGTGCATACGCTATGTGGCGGTTAATTCCACCTTTGTTTCCTCGGGACTTACACTTACCGATGCGGACAAGGTGCAAATCTCCGACAATGCAAACGTGCTCTGGAATATGTTCGGTGAATACTACGGAAAAATCGGTGTTTCCAAGCAGACCTATGTTAAAATCAAGACCTACGAAGCCTATATTGAAAAGCTCCGCACGGCATTTTTCGACAAGGGCGGAACGGACGAAATCTCCGATGCAGTCTTAAGAGGAGCTCTTCAGGAAAACTATGTAGCCTTCAAGTTTGTCCGCACACCCTTAAAAAATATTGATGTTTACGGAAACGTAAGTCCCCTTACTGATGAAGAAATCGGAAAGCTCAACACCGTTTACAACAAGGCGGCATCCTCTGTTGCCTCCTCCTACGGCATAGATAAGGCCTATGATGAAATCGTAAAGGAATTCCCTCTGAGCGAGCGTACCTACGAAACCAAGGTAATTGACAGAAACGACCACGAATTCCCTGCAATTTTCTTTGATACCGTAAAGGCTCAGGGCGAGGGCACCGTTAAGATTTTTCAGTACGGCGAGGATGTTTACCTTGTGTATAAAATAAACATCCTTACAGAGCCCCTGATTTTCGGGGACCTTCGCACCGAATGTCTCAGAATCGTCAGCGAAGAGCCTCTGCAGTCAAAAATCAACATTATGTGCAATGCCTATCAGTCCTTAAGAGACACGGCGCTTGTAAGCAGAATATTTGAAAAGGTGGCGAATAAAAGATGACAAATCCCGTAGTTGAAGCAATTCTTAAAAGACGAACAATCCGTGAGTATAAGGACACACCCCTTTCCCGTGAAATATTGCAGACCCTTCTTGACTGCGCTATGTGGGCACCCAGCGGAAGAAATTCACAGCCCTGCCACGTAAGGGTAATAAAGGATAAGTCACTTCTTAAGGAGCTTGATACCGACTTCTGGAATAAGGTGGGAAGAGGCACACCTGCTTATACAAAATGTGACGTAAATCCCGTTTATCAGGGCGCACCGTCACTCTTTCTTATTTATACTCCCACAGAGGATCCTATGAATTCGGGACTTGCCGCAGAGAATATTGCAATAGCTGCCGAGGGGTTAGGACTCGGCTCCTGCATAATCGCAAGTGTCGGCTCGCTTCTTAAAGCCGAAGAAGGGGAGAAGTGGAAGAAAATTATTGACATCCCCGAGGATTTTAAGTTCCAGATTGCCGTAGCCGTCGGTGAAAAGGCGGAAGACCCTGCACCCAAGGAAAGACACCCTGAAAATTTCAGAATCGTGGAGGCTGAATAATATGAAGCCCTTTAAGTTTTTTCTTATAACCGACACCCATTATTTCTCCGAAAAGCTCCCTGCCTTCGGAGAGGCTTATAAGGATTTTATGGACGGTGAGCAGAAATGCTTTGCCGAAACTGCCGCAATAAACAAGGCTGCAGCCGAATACCTCAGTAAATCGGAAGAAGCCGACACAATCCTTATTGCAGGAGACTTGAGCTTCAACGGTGAAAAGCAAAGCCACCTGGATTTTATTGAGCTGCTGAAGGGCTTAAAGTCGGCAGGCAAGAAAATTTACGTTATAACCGCAGGTCACGACTGCAACGAGCACCCCTTTGCCTTTGACGATACGGGAAGACTATCCCCCGAAGGCACAAAAAGGGAAGAGCTTTACGATTTATATTATGAATTCGGCTTTTCAGAGGCTCTGAGCGTACATAAGGATTCCCTTTCTTACGTTGCGGAAATTTCCGAGGATGTATGGCTTTTTGCTCTTAATAACGACGGCGACGGGGAGTATCACCATACCTACACAGCCTCTCAGAGAGAGTGGATTGACGAAATGCTCCGAAAAGGCGCAGAACTGGGTAAAATGATGTTCGTCATGAATCACTATCCTCTTCTTCCTGCCTGCCCTGTTTTCGGTCTTATCGGCGATGCCGTTATGCCCGGTGCAGACGAAATGACAACTGTTTTTGCAGACGGCGGTGCACATCTGGGCTTTACGGGACATATGCACAATCAGAGCATAAAGTGCAAGACCACCGAAAAGGGTAATAAATTCTGGGACGTATGCACAGGCTCCCTTATAGGCTGTCCCGCCTTTATGCGCCTTGTTGAAATAAAGGACAAGAGTACGGTTCAGATAAAATCAATCCCCGTGCCGGATTTCAAATGGGATAAGGGCGGTCTTTCCCACGAAGAATACCTTCAGCGTCAGTTTGATATGATGATAGGCAACTATCTTGACTATATGGCAAATGACCCGGAGCGTCTTATGAGAAAGCTGAGGCTTCCCGACAAAGCTGTCCTTAAAAAGCTTCTCTCAAAGCTCGGAGGCTTTGTGCAGAAGGCAACACTCGGCTCCGTATGTAAAAAATTCCTTGTAAAGTGCCCCGATTCCGTGAAGGACAGACCCCTTAAGGGCTTCCTTCTGGAAATTGTCAGAAATATCTTCACGGGTAATGCCCCCTATACCGAGGACACCGATGAATATAAGGCATTTATGGGAGTTATCTCCCGTTTCTCTCCCGTCCTCGCAATAGTCAAAAAGAAGGTAAAGGTCAAGGGCAAGCCCCTTGATGTGAAACAGATGCTTCACGAGTGCCTCGGCAACTACGGAGTGGATGAATATAATACCACGTTGACGCTCGAATAAAGTGCAGAGAGCAGAACGCAGAACGAATTCGGATTTCGGAGGCGACTCCGAGAGGCAGAAAAACATCGTAGGGGAGGGTGAATCCCTCCCGTCACATAACTTCTGTAACTTTTATTTATTAAACTTTGCAACTTTCTGTAGCGGGCGGGGTGAACCCGCCCCTACGCTATGTAATACCTCTTTGAAACCGTTTTGTAACTATTCATCATCAAAATACATAAATTTGATTAATGATTATCATCAATTTGGTAAATATTTCATAATCTTTATGACAATTGTTACAAAAAGCTTGATTTTTATTACATCAGGTGGTATATTTACTCCTGCGTTCGGTGATAACGCACAAAATAAGTATATTTTATTTGGAGGAAATAACCATGAAAAAGTTATTCGCTGTTCTTTTAACTCTCGCTCTCGTTGCTTGTGTATTCGCTGCTTGCGGCACAACTGCAGAAGAAACAACTCTTGCAGACGAAACAACAACTGTTGCTGAAGACACAACTGTTGCTGAAGACACAACTGCAGAAGGCGAAACAGCTGACGAAACAACAGAAGCTGTTGAAGACACAACTGCTGAAGAGACAACAGAAGCTGTTGAAGATACAACTGCTGAAGAAACAACTGTTGCTTAAGTTAAAAAGACAAAACATCTGCACGAGAGGATTTTTCCCCTCGTGCTCTGTTTTTTTTTGTACGCAAAAAACTCTTTCGTTTTCACCGAAGATTATCTTAGCGCGCTGATATAAATTTTACCTTGTAGGGGATGGCGTCCCCGATATCCCGTATTGATGGAAATATAATGTTTGAAAAATGCCCCGTGGTATATTCTCGTAGGGGAGGGAGAACCCCTCCCGCCTCACAGCTTTTGTAACTTTTATTTGTAAAAGGATAGAGCTAATTTGAACGGGAGGGGAGACCCCTCCCCTACGCTTTATTTTCGCTTTTTTCTTTTATTATAAAAACTAATGAATAACATCATAACCCTGTATATTGCATAAAAACTGCATATATGCAATAAACGATGAATATTTATGTATGAAACATAGGTAAAAGTGCATAAATGATGCATAAATAATCACTTTTTCAAGGTAAAAATACACAAACTTCAAATATTTATGCAAAAACACTTGCAATTTAATGAATATGGTGGTATATTCTACCTCGCAATCAAAATTGTTACAAAATATTGGAGGAAAAAACAATGAAAAAAATTATTGCAGTACTTTTGACACTCGTTCTCGTTGTAGGCGCATTTGCTGCTTGCGGCGGCACAACTGAAGAAACAACAGCTCCCGGCGGAGAAGAAACAACAGCAGGCTCCACAGAGGTTCTCAAGGTTATCGACATCGCTCTTACAAGTGAAGAATACGGCTTCGCTGTTAAGAAGGGCAACGCAGAGCTTCTCGGTCAGCTCAACGACTTCCTCGCTGAAGTTAAGCAGGACGGCACTTACGAAGCTATCATGAACAAGTATTTCGGTGACGGCACTCCCGAAGGCGTTGTTATCGCTGACACAGCAGTAGGCGCTAAGGAAAATCAGATAGTTATCGCTACAAACGCAGCATTCCCTCCCTTCGAGTATGTTGAAGGCGACAAGTACTACGGTGTAGAAATCGAGCTTATGGCTCTCTTTGCACAGAAGATCGGTAAGAACCTTGCTGTTAACGATATGGAATTTGACTCCGTATGCACAGCTGTAGCTGAAGGCACATGCGATATCGGTGCATCAGGTCTTACAATCACAGAAGCCAGAAAGGAAATCCTTGATTTCTCAGATGCTTACTACAATGCTTCCCAGAAGCTTATTGCAGCTGCAAACGACACAGCATTTGATGCTTGCACAACAGTTGAAGACTGCGAAGCAGTTCTCAAGGGTCTCGCAGAAGGCACAAAGATCGGTTATCAGACAGGCACAACAGGTGCTTACTATATCGACGGCGATGCAGACTGGGGCTTTGACGGCTATGCAAATCTTGAAGGCGTAGGCTACACATCAGGTGCATTCGCAGTTCAGGATATCCTCAACGGCAATGTTGCTTATGTTATCATTGACGAAGCTCCCGCAAACAGCCTTGTTAAGGGTGTAAACGGCTGATAAAAAAAGTTTATTTATAATCTTACCCCGCCGAAAGACGGGGTTTGGTTTTTTAGAAAGGTCTCATTATGCTTAATAATTTTTCTGTAAAATGGGATAAATTCATAGTGAATTTAATTGACAAGGGCGGCTACAAGCAGGTATTGGACGGGCTCGGCAACACAATTGAGGTTGCAATACTCGGTCTTATTATCGGTATGATTATCGGTACCGTTATCGCCGTTGTAAGTGTTATGCCCAAATATCCCGTTCTGCCCTACAAGATGCAGAATTTGTTCGATAAATTCCTTGATAAATTCCCCAAAAAGCCCCTTTTAAGAGTAGTTACTCTTTATTACGTATTCTATGCCATTATGTGGGTGCTTCAGAGGCTTCCCCTTATTCTGGATAAAATCTGTACTCTTTACGTAGCCCTCTTCAGAGGTACACCCGTTATGGTACAGCTCCTTCTCGGTTACTTCGTGCTTTTCCCCTCAATGGGAATAAAGATGACGGCACTCAACGCAAGTATTATAATTTTCGGTCTTAATTCCGGTGCTTATGTTTCCGAAATTATGCGAGGCGGTATCAATTCCGTTGACGGCGGTCAGCTTGAGGCAGCCCGTGCCGTTGGCTTTTCGTACTCCGCAAGTATGCTGAAAATCGTTGTGCCCCAGGCGGTAAAGAATATTCTTCCCACCCTCGGCAACGAATTCATTGCCCTTATAAAGGAAACCTCAATTATCGGTTACGCAGGTGCACTTGACCTTGTTTTTGCCTTCAAGCAGATAGGTACAAGCTCCTACGAATACACCGTACCCTATATTGTTCTGTCTGTTATTTACATAGTTCTCGTTGTATTTATAACAATTCTTCTCAAAATTATGGAAAGGTGGTTGGCTAAGAGTGATAGACGTCATTAATCTTCATAAAAGCTTCGGCAAGAACGAAGTATTAAAGGGCATTTCCACCACCATAGAGGAGGGCGAAAAGGTCGTTATCATCGGTGCCTCCGGCAGCGGTAAAAGTACCTTCCTCCGTTGCCTTAACTGTATGGAGGACCCCACATCCGGCTCCATAATGTTTGAGGGTGAGGATATTGCAAATATCCACGTTGACATAAACCGCCACCGTGAAAAAATCGGTATGGTTTTCCAGCAGTTCAATCTTTTCAACAACAAGAATGTTCTTGATAATGTTATGCTGGCTCCCTACTCCCTCGGAAAAAAGAAGCTCAGAGCCCTTAAAAAGGACCCCTCCTACAACGGTCCCAAGACCGCAAAGGAATTGAAGGCAGCCTGCCGTGAAAACGCATTGAAGCTCTTAAAGCGTGTAGGACTCGAAGAGAAGGCAGAGGCTTACCCCTCGACCCTTTCCGGCGGTCAGAAGCAGAGAGTTGCCATTGCCCGTGCCCTTGCCATGAATCCCAAGGTAATCCTTTTTGACGAGCCCACCTCAGCCCTTGACCCCGAAATGGTAGGCGAGGTTCTTGAGCTTATGAAGGAGCTTGCTAACGAGGGTATGACAATGGTTATCGTTACTCACGAAATGGGCTTTGCAAGAGAAGTCGGCACAAGAGTCCTCTTTATTGATGACGGTAAAATCGCGGAAGAGGGAACCCCCGAGGAGTTCTTCGGCAATCCCAAATGCCCCGCACTCAAGGACTTTTTATCCAAGGTTTTATAAAAGTGCCTGAAAAAACCTCCCTTTGACGCGCATTTATAATAGTGGTTAAGTGCACGTTCACAGTAAATATGCGTCTGTCAGATACTGCCCCGTCAGTGCTTGGCAGACGCTTTGTTTTCGGCGGTTCGGAATACCTGTGTATGCCTTGCCACCGCCGAAAACAACAAATGAAGGCATTTTCAGCCCCTTTTACTTCTTCGAGGAAAATACTGCAAAATCTGTTGTTGTTTTTCTGAGCTCCAAACGTAAACGATTCATTGTATATTTCTGCCAATAAATGTGACGGAAATATGTAATTTGTGTAAAATTTGAAGGGGATAGGGAAAAATATTGCTTTTTCTCTTGTGTTGTTTTTTCTGTTGTGTTATGATAACAGTGAATAAATACACAAATTTGAAAGAGAGGTGCGAATAAATGGAACCCATTTTTAACATCAGCTTAGACGATATCCTCGCATTCATTGAAAAGGTACTTGCAACAATCAAGGAGCTTTTTGCAAAACTCGGTATTCTCATCCTTCCCGAGGAGGGCGAAATCCCCACTCAGGCTCAGTAATTTTTTTGACTGACTAAAAGAAAAAGAGGTGTAACAGATGAAAGTAGATTTCACATTCTCAATCCAGGACTGGCTGGATCTTTTTACAAAATTCTTCTCAATTATTGAAAACTTCTTCAGAAGACTCGGCATCAAGCTTTTTGCTGATGAAGAAGAAACAACAACAGAAGCACAGGCATAATTGTGCCTTAATGCTATAATTCTTTATGAAAAGAGGTGCCGTTATGGGCGACTTTTTACAGGCAATCATTGAGTTCTTCACAGACATTTTTGCTGCTCTTGCTGAATTTCTCGGTAACAATTCATCCTTTGGTGACATTATGAACGGTCTCGGCAACCTTGAAGGACTTCTTCCCGAAGAAACTCCCGAAGCATAAGCTATTGTGCTGAATATTTTAATTTAAGAGGTGAAAATAATGTCAAGCTTTGATTTTACAGCTCTTCTCAAGTTCCTCGGCTCACTTTTTGATGCTTTCGTAAACCTTTTTGCAAAGCTCGGCTTTGACCTTGGTTTAGGTAAGGACGACGAAAATGCAGAAGCAGGCGCAGAAGCAGGCGCAGAAGCATAAGAGTTCAGAACTTAATATGTGTAAGGCTTTACTTACATAAGAAAAACCGACAGTTCAGGCTGTCGGTTTTCTTTTTTTAGTTTCACGAAAAGCTTGTGCGAAGAAAACAGCTTTAATAGTTTTGTGCTTCGCACTCGGGAACCCCCGGCGAGGGTTCCCGACGAAAAACAGTCCGCAGGACTGTTTTTCTCCCCTCCTGCGCTATGGGAGCGTATGGGATTTCGCACTCTGCGGAGTGCGACAAGAGGCTCTGCCTCTTGACACTGTGAGCTTTTGAAAAAGCTCAAGCAAAACTTTTTTCCCGGCACTCCCGTGCCGATAATATCTTCCGGATTTACGATACAAATTTTTTTAATTAACGGTCATACGGCTCTGAATAAAATTGTCCCCCGAATGCTTCAGACCCTTTACTCGGAGCACCTTTTCTCTCCATTCCTTTTCGGCTTTTTCTTCCGCTTCAAGCATTTTTTGATATTTGCTGAAAAGGTTCATAGCAAGGGGACATCTGCCGCCGTTCATATTTGAGCAGTTGTCCGATATGTAATCCAGGGCTGATTTTCGGTCCTTAAAGGAAGTCGTCATACACGTTCCGTCAACAAAGCCCTCACAGCAGAGAAGATTTTTTGTTTCAAACTTAAAAAACGGGCATTGAATAATTGTTTCTGCAGAATTTCTCATTTATTACCTCCGTGTTTTTTTTGTCTCGTGTGGAAGTCCCATTGATAGTACATCGGGTGATATATACTGTCTATGGAAAAGCCCGGGGAGAACCGCCACACCGCTGACCTTAGTCCCCATAAATTTTCTCTTCCGACAAATTTCCTGCTTTTTTGAAAAAATATTTGACAAGTACAGAAAAATGTATTATACTCTAATTAAACAAGGGAAATAATACAGAAATCTGTATTGCAACATTATAATAATACAGAATTCTGTATTTGTCAAGTGCTTTTTCTGTATTTTTTGGTATGTGAGGGAAATTTATGGAAACTTATGAAATAATAAAACAGCTATGCGATGAAAAGGGCATAAAGCTGTCAGTTCTGGCATCGGGAATAGGTGTCAGAAACTCAGTTTTTACGGAGCTTAAAATGGGCAGAACAAAGAAGCTGTCCGTTTCGACATTGGGGAAAATTGCGGATTATTTTGAGGTTCCCTTAAGCCTTCTTACGGGGGATGACACGGGCACCGATGAAAAACAGAATGAGCTTTTCAGAAAAAGAAAGCTCCTTTTTGACCTTTCCAAAAAAGCAAGCGAGGAGGACCTCGACAAGCTTATCAAAATTGTCGATGCCCTTATCGGTGAGTAAATTTTTTCTTGTAGGGGTCGGCGTCCTCGACGACCCGAGATAGGGGCAGTCAATAAAGATACAAAAAATATGCCCCTTAGGGGCAGATAATTATATCCTACGGGGCCAGAATCAAACAATTAATTTTGTGCATTGCGGGATGTCGGGGACGCCATCCCCTACAAGGCAAAATACACGGCACAGCCTCAAAGATTATTGCATTTAATACACAAATTATGATTTAAGGAGAGTAAATGAACGAAAATATTATTGTAAGGTATATTCCTCTGCCCGCAGGTGTGCGAGCCTTTACAATTCCCGATGCCGCGGGGGATTACAATATATACATCAATGCCGCCTTATCTTCCGAGCAGCAGAAAAGGAGCTTTGACCACGAGGTATGCCACATTGAAAACGGAGATTTCTTCCGCGACGAAACGGCAGTTGAAATTGAAAAAAGAATGAAAAAACGGCTGTAAAAAAATACCACGATTGAAATTGTTCAATCGCGGCACATTTTCTGTATTAATTTGTGCGTCAAAGACGGTGTGTGAGGTCTGCAGGAAAGCTCAGAGGTTGCACGGGAAAAGGCTCAGAAATTGCCGTATTTGTTGTTTTCGGCGGTGGCAAGGCGTACGTGGGTACGTCGAACCGCCGAAAACAAAGCACTTTGCCATTTTTTTTCTGTGGCAAAAAAATACCACGATTGAAATTGTTCAATCGCGGCACATTTTCTGTGTTATTTTGTGCGTCAAAGACGGTGATTTGTGAGTCTTTTCCCAAAATCAATAAATGATCTTGGCAACTGCCTTACGAACCTTTACACCCTTGCCGTCGGGAGCAACGCAGGGACGGTGTGCTTCACCGGGGAAGATAACAACGAAAACACCCTCGGTAAGGTCAGCACGGCTGTAGGCTTCGCCGTTTTCATAGAATGCAATGTCGTCGGTATCAAGTCTGTCATCGGTGGCTTTAAGACCCTCTGCGGGGCAGATGTCAATAAACTCACGTCCCCATACCACATACTGAATGTCAATGTACTTTTTGTGTGCTTCATAGGGGCAGTCGTCAACATTCTTGTTTGTGTATTCACCGAGATTGATGAAAATGTTTTCGCCGTCAACGGTCAGTCTCTCGTTGGGAGTGCTTTCATCAATGGCTGCCAGGGCGCAGAATGCCTTCTCGAAGGAAGGGTGAACCGAGTAATACTTCTTTGCGTTTTTGATTGAATCAATTATCATAATGAAAAATCCTTTCATAATAAATTTTCAGAGGTAAAAGTATGAACAATAAGTCAGCCTGCTTTACGGGTCACAGAGATATTGACCCCCAAGATTTGCCGTCAATAAAAGAAAAATTAAGGGAAATTATAATAAATTGTGTTAATGACGGCTTTACCGATTTCTATAACGGGGGAGCACGCGGCTTTGACCTTCTCGCAGCCGAAGCTGTGCTTGAATTAAAGAAAATCTATCCGTCCCTGAGGCTTCACATCATCGTTCCCTGCAGCAATCAGACAAGAGGCTGGAGGGAGGAGGACGTAATCCGTTACGAAAATGTCACGTCCCTTGCAGATGAGGTAAAATGCCTGTCACCCGTGTATTTTGACGGCTGTATGCAGGTAAGAAACCGCTATATGGTTGATAATTCACGTCTTGTCATAGCCTATCTTGAAAGAGAGGCAGGAGGCAGTGCGGGTACGGTAAAATATGCCGAAAAAATCGGAGCAGCAGTAATTAATATTGCAGATATATGATAATTTATCGTTCCGATGTAATTACCCGAGAGGAACAAATTATATTTTGCCTTGTAGGGGTCGGCGTCCCCGACGACCCGCAATGCACAAAATAAATTGTCTGATTTAAGCCCCCGTAGGATAAATTTTTTGTCTCTCAGGGGCTTGATTTCTGTCTCTTTATTGCCTGCCCCTGCCTCGGGATGTCGAGGACGCCATCCCCTACAATGTAAAATCAACGGCACAGCCTCTGAGGAAAGATGACTCTGAATATGTGCTTTCGCCGAATTCCAAATTATGATTCATACTGGCTGCGGAAAAGGGAGGCATACTTTCCGTCAAGTGCCATCAATTCTTCGTGTGTGCCCGTTTCAAGAATCTTGCCCTTTTCCATATAAAGAATCCTGTCGGAGCCTAAAACCGTGGAAAGACGGTGGGCAACAATGAAGCTTGTCTTTCCCTGCATCAGGGTGCCGAATGCCTTCTGTACTCTGATTTCCGTTCTTGTGTCAATTGAAGATGTTGCTTCGTCAAGAATGAGAATCTTGGGGTTACACAGCATTACTCTTGTAATTGAAAGAAGCTGCTTCTGTCCCTGAGAAAGACTGCCGCCCTCGTCACCGATTACGGTATCAAGCCCCTCGGGAAGACGCTTAATAAACGAATATGAGTGGGAGAGCTTTGCCGCACGGATGATTTCCTCGTCCGTGGCATCGGGCTTTCCCGTTTTTATATTGTCCCTTACGGTGCCGGGCATCATCCACGTATCCTGCAAAACCATACCGAAGGTGCTTCGAAGGCTTTCCCGGGTGATATCACGGATATCAACACCGTCTACGGAAATTGAGCCTGAATTTACATCGTAGAAGCGCATAAGCAGATTAATAAAGGTGGTCTTTCCGCATCCCGTAGGACCGACTATGGCAATTTTCTCACCGCTTTTTACGGAAAGATTGAAATTCTCAATAAGAGGTCTGTCGGGAGAGTAGGAGAAAAATACGTCCTTTATCTCTATTATACCCTCGGAATCCGTTTTTATAAGTGCATTTTCGCTGTCGGGAAGCTCTTCCTCCTCATTCAGAAGCTCTATTACACGTGAAGCACAGGCGAGTGCATTCTGTAATTCCGTTACAACACCCGAAATTTCATTGAAGGGCTTGGTGTACTGATTGGCATAAGAAAGAAGGCAGGTAAGAACTCCCACGGTGATTCCCGTGCCTGAAATTACCGCTACAGCACCCGTAAAGGCAACTGCGGCATACACAACGGCATTTACAAAGCGTGTGGAGGGGTTAGTAATTGATGAATAGAATATGGCTTTAAGGGAGACCTTTCCGAGGGTGTCGTTGACCTCGCCGAAGGATTTAAGATAATCCCCCTCCTTCATAAAGGCACGGACAACCTTCAGGTTGCTTGTGGTCTCGTCAATTATTGCAGTCTGACGGGCTTTGACCCCCGACTGCTCCGAGAAGAATTTATAGGTATGCTTTGCTATGAATTTTGCTACAAAGAGGGAAACGGGAGTAAGGGCTGCCGTCACAAGAGCAATTCTCCAGTTAAGAAGAAGCATAAGAATAAGAGTGCCTGCAATTGTGAGAATTCCCGTGAAAAACTGCGTAAAGCCCAGAAGCAGACCTTCCGAAAACTGGTCGGCATCTGAAATCATACGGGACACCGTATCTCCGCTTTTGTGGGAGTCAATATAGGACAGGGGCAGGGAGTTTATTTTCTTATAAGCTCTGTTTCTTATGTCCTTTACAACGCTGAAGGTAATTTTGTTATTTACCGTGTTCATAATCCATGAGCCGAGAGCCGACACCGCAACCAGCACAGCCGTTTTAATAAGAATCCTTATGATACCCCCGGTATCAACGCTGTCTTTTCCGATTATAAGGTCAATTGCATCACCGAAAAGAAGAGGGATGTAAAGAGTAAGAGCCACGCTTAATGCGGAAAGCAGAACTGAAAGTGCTACGTAAAGCTTATAGCCCGAAATAAAGCCCAGAACCTTTTTTACCGTACCTGAGGGAGCTTTGATTTTACTCATTTTTCGGCACCCCCGTTCTGTGAATTGTAAATTTCCCTGTAAACATCATTTGAAGCGAGAAGCTCCTCGTGTGTGCCCATACCTGCAAGAGCACCGTCCTCCGTTACAAGAATCTTGTCGCAGGAGGCAACAGAGGAAATTCTCTGTGACACAATAAATACCGAAGGGGAGTCTGAAAGCTCCGAAAGAGCCTTTCTCAGCCTCATATCCGTACCGAGGTCAAGTGCCGATGCCGAGTCGTCAAGAATAAGAACAGGAGCCTTCTTTACAAGGGCGCGTGCAATTGTAAGGCGCTGTCTCTGACCGCCCGAAAGGTTTTTTCCGCCCTCAGTCAGCACCTCGTCAAGCCCCTTTTCCTTTGATTTTATAATGTCTTCCGCCTGAGCGGTTTTAATGGCAGACAGCAGGTCCTCCTCCGTGGCATCGGGGTTTCCCCACAGAAGATTTTCTCTTATGGTACCGCTGAAAAGCACAGCCTTCTGAGGCACAACGGACACAAGAGAATTAAGAGTTTTTCTGTCGTAGTCTCTGACGGGATGTCCGAAAAGAAGCACCTCGCCTTTTGTGGCATCATAAAAACGGGGAATAAGGTTAATAAGTGTGGATTTTCCCGAGCCTGTGGAGCCCGTAATACCTGCCTTTTCGCCCTTATTTACCGTAAATGATATGTCCGAAAGAGATTCTTCACCTGCATTTTTATAGGTAAAGGAAACATTTCTGAATTCAACTGCAGGCTTTGAAAAATCAGGCTCCGGACCCTTTTCGGGATAGGAAACAGAGGGGTTAACATCAAGTATTTCCGCAATTCTTCCCCCTGATGCTATAGCCTTTGTTATGGTGATAATAAGGCTTGCAAGCTTTATAAGCTCAACTAAAATCTGAGCCATATAGTTATACAGCGCTACAACGCTGCCCTGAGAAATTGCACCGGCTTCAACTCTTAAAGCCCCGGTATAAATAAGAATAATTGTTGCAACATTTATGATTACGTAAGTCAGGGGATTGAGAAGTGCGGAGATTCTGCCCGCCTTTTTCTGCGAAGCCAGAAGAAGCGAGTTCTTTCTGCCGAAATCCTCAATGTCTCTCTTTTCCGTTGTAAATGCACGGAGCACTCTTACACCCGTAAGGGAGCTTCTTGTTTTTGAAAGAATTCCGTCAAGATTCTTCTGAACAGTCTTATAAAGGGGAACGGTGCCCAGCATTATTGCGAAAACAACTGCCGTCAGAACGGGGATGGTGCCTGTGAAGGTTACAGCAGAGGGCACATCAACGGTAAATGCCATAATCATAGCGCCGAATACCACGAAGGGGGAGCGAAGAAGAAGACGGAGTGTCAGATTTATGCCGTTCTGCACCTGATTTACGTCGCTTGTCATTCTGGTTATGAGCTTACTTGTGCCGAGGGTGTCAATTTCCGTATAGGAAAGAGTGCCTATGTGTCTGAAAAGAGAGTATCTCAGCTCCGTTGAAAAGCCCACCGCCGCACGTGCGGAGAAATACTGAGCGGTAATTGAAAATGCAAGGCCCGTAAAGGCAAGAAGTGTCAGCAGAAGACACATTTTAAGGATGTAGCTTACATCGTGATTCAGTATTCCCACATCAATTATTCTCTTTACCACAAGGGGCACGAAAAGCTCCAGAAGAGCCTCAATCATCTTGAAAAGCGGTGCCAGTACCGTTTCAAGTCTGTAATTTTTAATAAAAGGAAGCAGTTTTTTCAATATAATCACCAAAAAGATAGTATCACAGATTGTTAAATTTTTCAATAAGGACTCAGGTTTTTCTTGCATATTAAATACAGTTGTGGTAAAATATTTTGCTGTAATATGATAATATTTTTTCTGAAAGGATGTATTTTATGTCAGGCCATTCCAAATGGAGCACCATAAAAAGAAAGAAAGAGAAGACCGATAACGCCAGAGCTAAGGTTTTCACCAAGATAGGCAGAGAAATTGCCGTTGCTGTTAAAGAGGGCGGACCCGACCCTGCAGGCAACTCAAAGCTCAAGGACGTTATTGCAAAGGCTAAGGCTGCAAACGTACCCAACGACAACATTGAAAGAATCATCAAGAAGGCTGCAGGCGAAGGCGGCGGCGACAACTATGAGGAAATCATCTATGAGGGCTACGGTCCCTCAGGTGTTGCGGTTGTTGTTGAAGCACTTACCGACAACAGAAACAGAACTGCAGGCGATGTAAGACATTACTTCGACAAGTTCGGCGGCAATATGGGTCAGTCGGGCTCCGTTATGTTTATGTTCACCCGTCAGGGTGTTGTTCTTGTTGACGGAGAGGATGTTGACGAGGATAAGATTATGGAGGACGCTCTCGAAGCAGGTGCAGACGATGTTATTCCCGATGACGGCGTATTTGATATAAGAACTGCCATCAATGCCGTAGCAGACGTTTCAGAAGCACTTACAAAGCTGGGCTACACAGTAGTTTCCGCTCAGCCCGAATATGTTCCCTCCACATACACAGCCCTTCAGGGCGACGATATCACCCGTATGGGCAAGATGCTTGAAATGTTCGAGGACAACGACGACATTCAGGCTGTATGGCACAACTGGGAAAACGAAGACGACTATGAATAATATATTTCAGTTCTGTCCCGATAAAACCGAGGTTTTCTTTTCATTTTTAGAAAACCCTCTTACAATATCGTCAATTTTCTGTCAGATTAATCTGCCTTTTCTTGAAAATCCCATTACAATCCGCTGGTACGGTGTGATTATCGCCTTCGGTCTTACCCTTGCGGTGCTCTTCGGCGGAAGAAAGGCATACGTGTGGAAAATGGATATCAACAAAATGCTTGATGTCCTCATTTACGGTGCCGTAGGAGGAATTCTCGGTGCACGTCTTTACTATGTGTTCAGCAAGTGGGATTACTACAGCGTTCACCTTGATGAGATTTTTCAGATATGGAACGGCGGTCTTGCCATTTACGGCGGTCTTATAGGCGGTATTATCGCAGGACTTATTGTATGTAAAGTAGAAAAGCTCAATATTCTCAATCTCCTGGACCTTTGCGGTATGAGCTTTCTTATCGGTCAGGGAATAGGCCGTTGGGGCAACTTCGCAAATCAGGAAGCCTTCGGTATGAATACCGATTCCTTTATCGGTATGTATTCCGTTAAGACCGAGGCATACCTCACACAGCTTGTAAATTCAGGTACGGAGCTTGTTGTTGACCCCACAAAGCCCGTGCACCCCACATTTCTTTATGAATCCCTGTGGTGTATTATGAGCTTTATAATTCTTTATATCGTATGTCAGAAGTTCCGTAAGTTCTCGGGACAGCTGTTCCTCGGCTACGGTCTGCTTTACGGTATGGAAAGAGCAATTGTTGAGGGTATGAGAACGGACTCCCTTTACATAGGTGACACAAATCTCAGAGTTTCTCAGCTTCTCTCTCTCGGTCTTGTTATAGTCTGCGGTACTCTTCTTGTGGTGTTCACAATAAAGTACACGAAGAACCCCAAGCCCATAGAGGGTGTTGATTATTTTAACGAAATTCCCCTTTACCGCCACAGAAAAAAGGCGGCAGAGCTTAAGGCGGAAACAGAAAAAATCAACGAGGAATTAACGGTTCTCAAGGCTAAAAACGAAGCAGAGCTTCTCACAAAGGCGGAAAGCAAGAAAATTGCTTCTCTTGAAGAAAAGCTCAGAAAGGCACACGAGGACCTGGCAAAAGCAGAGGAAAAGGTAGCCATTCAGGATGCAAAAAAAGCTGCCAAAGCAGCAAAAAAATCAAAAGCATAAACTAAAAAGACTCCGGGGAAGGATAATTTTCCTCGGAGTTTACTTAAATCATAATTTATAGGTCAGATGCAGTAAGCTACGAGGCTGTGACGTGTATTTTACATTGTAGGGGATGGCGTCCCCGACATCCCGTCCGGGTAAAATAAATTGTTTGTGCTTAGTTTCCGTGGTATATAACGATGTGCCTCATAGGGGCATAACTTCTGTTTTTTTGTTTCTCTGCTTGCGGGACGTCGAGGACGCCGTCCCCTACAAGCAAAAAAGTAAAGTGTATCAACAAATTATGATTCAACGGAGTTGAAAAAATTTATGTATTTTCTCGGCATTGACGGAGGCGGTACAAAAACCACCTGCCTTGTAACTGATGAAAACTTAAATGAAATATACCGCACCGCAGGCTCTTCAATTAATTTCTATTCCGAAGGCCTCGAAAATGCACGTGCCAATATGAAGAGTATGCTTCTCGATATCCTTAAAAATACGGGTGTTTCCCGTTTTGACGGTGTATGTGTGGGCTCTTCGGCACTCTTCGGCAGAGCAGACGAAAAGACAAAAGCCGACTTCTGTGACGGAGTTTTTGACTGCAGTAATATCATAATGGATTCCGACCTTTTTATTGCCCTTAAGGCTACGGAAAAGGAGAATTCAGCGGTAATTATCGCAGGCACGGGCTCTATGGCGGCAGGTAAAAATGCCCGGGGTGAAATCATCACAAGGGGCGGCTACGGCTACATTCTCGGTGACGAGGGAAGCGGCTACAGAATTGCTCTTGACGGCATCCGTGAGGCTGTGAGAAGCCTTGATAAAACAGGGGAAGAGACCCTTCTCGGGGAAATGCTCCTTGACTTTGCAGATGTCACAGCCAAGGAAGAATTGGTGGATAAATTTTACTCTCCCGAAAAGGACAGAAAAGCCCTTGCTGCCTTTGCCCAAAAGGTGTCCCTTGCCGCAGAAAAGGGCGACAAAAAAGCTGCGGAAATACTTTGTAATCAGGCAGAGGAGCTTTTCCTTACTGCAAAGGCTCTTCTTTCGGAAATGCCCGAAAAGCCCTATGTTTTTCTCTACGGCGGAGTTTTTCAGCACTCGGAGATTTTCAGAAATCACTTTGCAGGTCTTATGTCTGAAAAGGTGTCCCGGTGTGAGCTTATGACGAAAGAGCCCGTATTCGGGGCTTGCATTGCCGCAAGGGAGATTTCCTTATGATAAGCGAATTTATATGGGATTTTGACGGTATGCTTTTTGATACATATCCTCACACAACGGCGGCTTTATGTGAATATTTCCGCCGTCACGGCAAAGTTATTGACCCCGAAGAAGCCTTTTCTCAGCTTAAAATCAGCATCAGAAAGGCATTCAGCCACTTCGGTATGACAAAAGAAGGGGAGAGGGAGTTTTACGAAATTGAGGATGACCTTGATTTTACCCCTCACGGCGTGCCCTATGAGGGTGTAAGCGAAATGCTGAGGTTCATTTCTGAAAACGGAGGCAGAAACTATCTTTTCACCCACCGTGACAAGGTAGCTGTTCAGTATCTCGACAAATACGGGCTGACACCGCTTTTTACGGATTTTGTCACCCGTGAAATGGATTTTCCCTTTAAGCCTGCCCCCGACGGAATAATCTATCTTCTCGAAAAGCACTCCCTGAAAAAAGAAAGCTGTCTGATGCTGGGAGACCGTGAAATTGACTGCCTGTCGGGACTGAATGCAGGAATTTCCTCCTTGCTTTTTGATGAATTTTCAAGCCTTAAAAATTCGGAATATACCTTTTACGAAACCACTATGGACGGAGTTTTCGGAAAAGTAAAGGAATTAATGAAATGATATTTGCCGCCTGCAGGAAATCCCCCCTGTAAGCGGTATTTTGATTTAATTTTGTAGGGGTCGGCGTCCCCGACGACCCGTATAAGATAGTCCGAGTTTGCAGAAATTTCCCGTGAGGAAGGCATTTAAATTTAATTTTGTAGGGGACGCCGAGGGCGTCGTCCCCTACAGGCGTTCTCCGGATTTTGTTGCCGGATGCCGGAATGATATATTTTTTTTGTGATTTTTCATAATTTGTAAAGCCAAAGCCCTTGACTTTTTGTCCTTTTAATTATAAAATAATTAGGATAATGCGGGCAGGAGGAAAATGCGGTATTTTTCTCAGGCTTTTAAATAGATTTTACATAGATTTTATTTATTGCATTATTACTGTATCCTGTGCCCACGGGCACATTAAATAATATAATTTGAAAACAGGAGGTGTATCCGTCACAATGCAGGTTTCTATTGTTGTTGCAATAATAATTGCAGCTGTTGCAGCCGTTATCTTTGCTGCTGTCGGTTTTGTTGCCGGCGGAATCTACAGAAAGAACAAGGCTGAAAAGGCTATCGGCTCCGCAACGGAAGAAGCAAAAAGAATTATCAGCAACGCTCTTACTACAGCCGAAACGAAAAAGCGTGAAGCAATCCTTGAAGCTAAGGACGAAATCCATAAGGAAAGAACAGAGCACGAAAAGGAAATCAAGGAGAGAAGAAACGAGGTTCAGCGTCAGGAACGCAGAATGATCCAGAAGGAAGAATCTCTCGATAAGAAGACCGAGGCTCTCGAAAAGAAGGAAGAAGCCCTTCAGAACAAAATCAAGGATGCGGAAGCAAGACTTGAGGAGGTTGAAGCTCTCAAGAGAAGTCAGTTTGATATGCTTGAGAAGATTTCGGGCTTTACAAAAGAGCAGGCTAAAGAATATCTCATTAAGAATCTTGAAGGCGACCTTGTCCACGAAAAGGCTCTCAAGATTATGGAAATCGAACAGCGCACCCGTGAAGAGGCAGACAATCTTGCCAAGGAAATCATCACGACGGCAATTCAGCGCTGTGCTGCAGACCATGCAGCAGAGGCTACTGTCTCCGTAGTTGACCTTCCCAACGACGAAATGAAGGGAAGAATCATCGGACGTGAAGGCAGAAACATCAGAACACTCGAAAGCATTACGGGTGTTGACCTTATTATCGACGATACTCCCGAGGCAATTACGGTTTCAAGCTTTGATCCCGTTCGCCGCGAGGTAGCAAGACTTACTATCGAAAAGCTCATTACTGATGGCAGAATACATCCCTCAAGAATTGAGGAAATGTATGAAAAATCCAAAAAAGAGGTTGAAGCAACCATTAAGGCAACCGGTGAAAGAGCTGCTATTGAAGCAGGCGTCAACGGTATAAACGGAGAGCTTATCAAGCTTCTCGGCCGTCTCAGATACCGCACGAGCTACGGTCAGAATGTTCTTAATCACTCTCTTGAGGTTTCCTATCTTGCAGGTCTTATGGCATCTGAGCTGGGTGTTGACGTAAAGGCAGCCAAGAGAGCAGGTCTTCTCCACGATATCGGTAAGGCACTTGACCACGAAATTGAGGGTACTCACATTTCTCTCGGTGTTGAATATGCAAGAAAGTACAAGGAAAAGGAAGAGATTATTCACGCTATTGAAGCTCACCACGGCGATGTTGAAGCAAAGAGCCTTGTAGCTGTTCTTGTTCAGGCAGCGGACGCTGTTTCCGCAGCCCGTCCCGGTGCAAGAAGAGAAAATATTCAGAACTACATCAAGCGTCTTGAACAGCTTGAAGAAATTTCCACATCCTTCCAGGGTGTTGATAAGTCCTTTGCAATTCAGGCTGGCCGTGAAATTCGCGTAATGGTCAAGCCCGAAATGGTAAGCGACGATCAGATGGTAGTTCTTGCAAGAGATATTTCCAAGAAGATTGAAGAAGAGCTTGAATATCCCGGTCAGATAAAGGTTCATATCATCAGAGAAAACCGTGTGTTTGACTACGCAAAATAAAACCTTATCTCCCGGAAGAATATCACTTTCGGGAGATTTTTATTGAATCAGAAATTCCGTAAATCTTCGCTTTATATT
This sequence comes from Clostridia bacterium, assembly GCA_017625435.1. Classification (GTDB taxonomy): domain Bacteria; phylum Bacillota; class Clostridia; order Oscillospirales; family Acutalibacteraceae; genus RUG806. Next base: position 78,595 of record JAGAKX010000058.1, on the reverse strand, counting down.
CCGAGTGGCTGTGATGTAAATTTTACATTGTAGGGGCTGGCGTCCCCGACAGCCCGCGAACGGAGAATATAATTACAGAAGGTATGTTGCCTGCAAGGCACGTTTTTATATGCTACGGGACTTAAAACAGATTCATTTCATTGTGATACGGGATGTCGGGGACGCCATCCCCTACAATAAAACGGCAGATATACTGCCTCGCGGTGTGCTGTTTTTGAGATTTTAAATATCATTTAATCATAGAAAGAAAAAACTTATGAGAATACTGTTTGTCGGGGATGTTGTAGCACCCCGGGGCTGTGAGCATTTGAGAAGGGTGCTTCCTGCCTTCAAAAAGGAGCAGAAAATTGATTTCTGCATTGTTAACGGAGAAAACTCTGCGCAGGGAAACGGAATTCTTCCCGGCTCCTGCGATTATATACTTGACTCTGGTGCAGACCTTGTTACCACGGGCAATCACGCACTAAAGCGTGTTGAAATTGAAAAATATTTTGAAAATGAAAATATTCCCCTTATAAGACCTGCAAATTTCCACCGTACCGCCCCCGGAAGAGGCTACAGTATCCTTGAAAAAATGGGTAAGCGCCTCGGTGTCATAAACCTTATGGGCAGGGTGTATATGGACAGCATCGAAAATCCCTTTGACGAGGCAGAGCGTATTGTTGCGGAAATGAAGGCTCAGGGAATAAAGAATATTCTTGTGGATTTTCATTGCGAAGCCACCTCGGAAAAAAAGGTAATGGGGTATTTCCTTGACGGCAAGGTAAGTGCGGTGCTGGGTACTCACACCCACGTGCAGACTGCCGACAGCTGTATTCTCCCCGAGGGCACGGCTTATATTACGGATACGGGTATGACGGGAGTCATTGATTCCGTTTTAGGCGTTGAAATCTCCTGCGCCTCCCGTAAGGTCATTACGGGACTTCCCGTGCATTTTAAAAATCCCGAGGGACCCTGCAAAATGGAATGTGTAGTGGTTGAAACCGACAACTCAACAGGAAGGGCTGTTTCAATTGAAAGCTTTATCATCAGGTAAAAAAATAATAGCATTGCTCCTCTCTCTTCTTACGGTGCTTTCCCTGTTCGGATGCACCGAGCCGGGGGTGGAAGTGACAACCGAGCCCCCGGAAGAGAATGAGCCCGCTATCCCCGGGGGAAGCTTCAGCGTGCCCTATATCGCATCCGACTCCCTTAACCCCTATTTTTCGGAAACTCTTTATAACTGCACTCTTACCTCTCTTTTATACCGCAGTCTTTATACCCTTGATACTGCATTTATGCCCCAAAAGGACATTGCGGTAACGGAAAGCATTTCGGGAAAAATCCTCAAGGTTTTCATTAATCCCGACCTTGTTTTTTCGGACGGCTCACCCGTAAGTGCCCGGGATGTAGCCTATTCCTTCGATTGTGCAAAATCCTCCGACAGATACCGCACCTCTCTTTCGGGAATCTCCTCCTGTTATGGGGAGGATGAAAAGACCGTTGTTTTTGAGCTTTCGCGGACAGATGCCGATGTGCTGAATCTTCTTACCTTCCCCGTGGTGAAAAACGGTACGGCAGAGACAAAGGATATGTATCCCGTGGGTAACGGCTTTTATCAGTTCAGCGAGGACGGAATCCGCCTTACATTAAAAGCAAATCTCCGTTATTCGGGTGCTCTTCCCGAAATCGGCACCGTAAGACTTACGGATGTAAGCCGTAACACAAATCCTGCTAACCTTGTTGCCACGAACGAGCTTGATTTTTATTATTCCGACCTTTCCGATTCCGACGTATCGGGCGTAAACTGCTCCTCAACGGGAGTTTATCTCAATAACCTTGTTTATATGGGTGTAAACCACTATAACGTAAACCTTGTGCTCTCTTCCTTCCGTCAGGCTCTGTCCTATGCAATTGACCGTCAGACCATTGCGGAAAGTGCCTTTATGGGATACGCAAGAGGAGCCGTTGTACCCTTCAATACCTCTTGGGGAAAGTATTCCTCCTCCCTTTCCGCATCGGCTTTGTCTCTTAATGCCGACGGTGAAAAAACTCAGGAGCTTCTCTCCCAAAGGGGCTTCGGCGAGGGCGGACACCCCCTTGATCTGACTCTTCTTTGCAACGAGGGAAATGCCTTCATAAGAAATGCCGCAAACGAAATTGCCGCCGCACTTAAAGCCTATAACGTAAACATCACAATCCGTCTTCTGAATTCACAGGACCTTAAAAAGGCTGTGGAAGAGGGACTTTATGACCTTTATATTGCAGAAATCAAGCTTCCTTCCAATATGGACCTGACGGAATTCTTCACCTACGGCGGAAATGCCGCTTACGGTATAGATTTCAGCTACCTTACCTGCGACGAAGCCTACGGGCAGTACAGAAACGGTGAAATCACCCTTGACGATTTTATTTCCGTTTTCAATAAGGATATGCCCTTTATACCCCTTGCCTACAGAAACGGCAGATTCCTTTATACAAGAGATGTTATTTCCGAGCTTTACTGTGCGGAAAACTTCTTCTTCAGCGATATTGACAAACTTATGTTTACGGAGAGATAAAATATGATTTTCCCGAAACCGAAGCACCTTTCAGCCAAAGGATATTTTTCATTTGCCGATGAAATCAGAGTCAGCCTGAGCCGGTGTATGGGACTGTCCTCAGCCCCCGTAAATACTGTTTTCGGGGAGACTGTGACGGACGGTAATCTTTTGCTTTGCATTTTTCGTGAAGACAGTCTCGGTGAAATTTCCGATGAAGCATACAGAACGGAACTTTGTGAAAAGGGCGGTGTTTTAACCGTTTCCCTTTATTCTTCCTCGGAGAAAGGTCTTATAAGAGGTCTTTTTGCTCTTCGCAGAATGACCCTTAAAAACGAATTTCCTATAGGTGAAATCACCGATTATCCCTCTTTTTCCGTCCGCGGCTATATTGAGGGCTTTTACGGCAACCCCTGGAAAAGCGAGGAGCGTCCCGAAATGCTTCGCCTTATGGCACTTTTCGGTGAAAATACCCACTATTATGCCCCAAAGGACGACCCTTATCACAGAAATAAATGGCGTGAGCTCTATCCCGAAAATGAGGCTTCTCAGCTGAAAGCCCTTGTGGATGAGGCAAAGAGCCTCTTTGTGGATTTTTATTACTGTATAGCACCGGGGCTCAGTATGAAATATTCGGACGACGGGGAATTCGAGTCTCTTAAAGCCAAAACCCGTCAGCTTTATACTCTCGGTATCAGCCGTTTCGGGCTTCTTCTTGACGATATCCCCTCGGATTTGTTCTATGAAGAGGACAAAATAAAGTACGGCAATGCTGTCAATGCCCACGTGGAGCTTGTAAAAAAATACCGTGACTTTCTGAAAACCCTTTCTCCCGATGTAAAACTCACCGTCTGTCCCACCTCTTACAGAGGAAAGGGCACGGAGCCTGAGCTTGTGGAGTTCGCTTCCGCGATTCCCCCGGACATTGACGTTTTCTTTACGGGAAGTGACATCTGCAGTAAGGAAATTACCCTTTCAGAAGCTGAGATTTTTAATAAAAATAATTTCCGAAAGCCTCTTTACTGGGATAATTACCCCGTAAACGATGCGGAAATGTTTATGGAAATGCACTTAGGGCCCGTAATCGGCAGAGACCCCGAGCTTTTTAAGGGAAGCGCAGGGCTGATTTCCAACTGTATGGAGTACTTCGGCTGCAATAAATTCCCCCTTATCACAATTGCAGCCTATCTCTGGAACAGTGAAGACTACGACCCCGAGGAAAGCTTCCTTGAAGCCGTGAATTTCCTTCTCCCCGAGGAGGAAAGGGAAGCCTTTATTCTGCTTTCCGACCATTGCAGGACCGCCTGCCTTCACGATGAAAATTCGAAAATTATGGGTGAATACCTCTCCCGTGCTTCCGTTGAATTTCAGACGGGAAACAGGGATTTGGCAGTAAATACCGTAAGCGTTTACACCGAAAGAGTGGAAAAAGCTTATGAAATATTCCGTCAATACAGCGAAAAGCCCTTATACAAGGAGCTTTCCCGCTGGATAAAAAAATTCGGTCTTATGTGTGAAATTATGAAGCTGTCCCTTAAGTATCTTGAGGGGGCAAAGGTAAGGGAAGAGCTCATAGAGAAGATGTCAGACTACAATGAATCCGCTACGGTGCTCACATCCTTCTGCTTCAGAGAATATATAGAAAGTGTACTTGGCGATGATTAAGGATAAGTATTTTTATAAGACATTTTTCAGCCTTTTTTCGGTAGTTGCGTTGCAGAACATCATTGTTTTCAGCGTAAACCTTGCCGACAGCATAATGCTCGGCACCTACAGCGAAATTGCAATGAGCGGTGTTTCACTTGCTAATCAGATTCAGTTCCTTCTTCATATGTTTGTAAACGGAGCTGCTAACGGACTTGTTGTAATTGCCTCTCAGTACTGGGGCAAAAAGCACTTAGAGCCCATAAAAAAGGTATTTTCTGCCGCATTTCTTATGGGTGTTGCAATGTCTGCCGTTCTGATGGCAGCCGTGCTTATATCCCCCGAAGGAATTCTCGGTATTCTTTCCGATGAAACGGAAATTGTCCTTATGGGTGCCGAATATATTAAAATTATGGCATTTTCCTACATAATTTTTGCCGTAACTCAGATTTTAATTGCCCTTATGCGAAGTGTTGAAGCGGTAAGAATCGGCTTTTATACCTCGGTGCTTGCTCTGATTTTTAACGTAAGCCTTAACTACTGCCTGATTTTCGGCAGACTGGGCTTCCCCGAAATGGGCGTTCAGGGTGCTGCCATAGCAACCCTTATCTCCCGTGTGGCTGAGCTTGCCGCATCCGTTATTTACGTGTTTGTCATTGACAAGCGTCTGTCCCTTAAAATCAAGGACGCTTTCAGCCTCGAAAAGGCTTATTTCAAGGACTACATAAAGGCAGGTCTTCCCCTTATAGGCTCGGGCGGCTCCTGGGGAGTTGCCATGACCGTACAGACCGCAATCATAGGCCGTCTCGGTGCCGCCTGCATCGGTGCCAATGCCGTTACGGCCCCCGTTTTTCAGGTGGTGTCGGTGCTTTACACCTCCTCCTCCAACGCTTCAAGCGTGCTTATCGGTAAAACCGTCGGCGAAAACGATATTCCGAGAGTAAAAAAATATGCAAAAAAATTGCAGATTCTTTACATTGTCATAGGTCTTGTGTCCTGCGCCCTGCTTCTGCTTTTAAGGGACGCAATAATCTCCGTTTACGATGTTACCCCCGAAACGGCAGCCCTTGCCGCCACATTTATCAACATTCTTGCAGTAACGGTTATCGGCTCTTCCTATGAAGCCCCTGCCCTTTGCGGTATAGTCTCAGGCGGCGGAGATACAAAATTTGTCTTCAAAAATGACATAATTTTTATGTGGTGTATAGTTCTTCCCCTTTCGTTCCTGTCCGCATTCGTCTTCAGCTGGCCCGTCCCCGTGACGTTCTTTATCTTAAAGTCCGACCAGCTGACAAAATGCCTGGTGGCAGTCGTAAAGGTTAACCGTTATAAATGGATACGCACCCTTACACGATAAAATATAATTTGTTATCGTAGGGGAGGGGTTCCCCCTCCCGTTATATAACGTCTGTAGCTTTCATTTCAAAAAATAGTAATTTTTTTAATCGTGAGGGGAGACCCCTCCCCTACAATGCTGAATAAAGGAGATTGGTTTGTATGACACCTTGGTCCGTTGTTCTCTCCGTTCTTTTTGCAGGCTTTGCCGTGTCCTACGGCTGGGGAATCCGCGGCTTTGTCATCGGCGGTGAAAAGGGCGCGCTTCTTCCCGGTGCCCTTATGGGAATTGCCGTTGCATTTTTTGCTATGGGTGATGCAGGTAAGGATTTCTGGATGTTCTTTGCCGCCGCAGGTGCCCTTACAATGTTCTACGGAGGCACGGAAACCTATGCCCAGACTATGTCCTTTCTTCTGTCCCGTGACAAGGAGGGACCCTATTACAATCAGCTGAAAAAGGGTGTTATCGGCATATTCTTAAAGGGCGGACTGTGGTTTTCCATTCCCGGCTTTGCCCTCGCGCTTCTGCCCACAGCCCTTACGGGTGCATACAAAATTTGGGAGGTTGCAGTTCTTTTCGCATCCTTCCCCGCAGTATCCTTTATAGGAACAAAAATCTTCAATGTCCCCTATGATAAAAAGAAGGGCATTTTCCCGAAGCTTTATTTTTCCCTTGACCGCCGTGAGGAGTGGGGAAGCAACGTAATGATAATTCTCGTGCTGACGGTATTTTCTCTTGTAAAAGGGGATTTTTATGCCCTCGGTGCCGGAATTACGGGCTTTATTACAGGCGGAGCAGGCTTTCTTCTGGGACTTGTGCTTTATGATATCGAAAGACGCCACGGCGATAAAATTTTCGGAAAACGCCTTCACGGGAAGGGCTATATTGACGGCTGGAAGATTATGGAGCACGCCTTCGGTGCCTTTGCCGGCGGCGGACTTATGCTTTATTTTGCCCTTACGTCCTCGCATTTTGTAAAAATACTTAAAGGGGTAAGCCTTGTAAATCTGCCCCTTGTGAATGACAAATATATCTGCGCCGTAATATGTCTTGCTCTTATGTGCCTGACTGCTGTGCAGTACCCCTTATCGGCATATTTTGAAAAAAAGGGAAAAAATGTTGATATCAATGTTTTTGAGCAGATTGAAAGACCCCTGTGGTCGGCAGTTCCGCTTATCTTTATATTCCTGGGCTCTCCCTCGGCTTCTGCCTTCGGCACCTTCGGAACCCTTGCCTTTGCCCTTTGTGAAAAGTGCTCCGTCGAGTGGTATGAACGCTCACAGTATAAGAAAATTCTGCGTTTCCCCTTTAAGCTTATGTGGGTTATCCTGCCCTTGTGGTTCTTCTTTAGCATTATGAAAATCAGCCTTTTTGATACCATGCTTCTTTATACTCTCGGCTACACGGGAGCCTGTGTGCTCTATTCCTTCGGTCCCGACAGAATAAAGGCATTCCTTAAAAAAGAGACGGACTTCAGCCGTACCTTCGGCTCAGGGTTAACCGTTACGGGACATCTTATCCTTCAGAGTGCAGTTTTAATTTATTTATCGTTAATTCTCGATTGACTAAACTGAAATAGTTTGGTATAATTGTTCTGTTCGGATTATTCCGGAATGTCAGTTCGAAACCATCCTGACAATAAACAAAACTAAGGACGTGTAAAAATGAATAAGAAAACTCTGTTTTATGTGAAAGCGGCATTAATCGGTGCCCTTTATACGGTGCTTACCCTTCTGAGCGCCTTTTTCGGGCTTGCCTACGGCGGAGTGCAGTTCCGTTTTTCGGAGGCTCTCACAGTTTTACCGCTGTTTTCGGCTGCATCCGTTCCGGGACTTACGGTGGGCTGTATTGTTGCCAATATTTTCAGCTCCGTAACACCCCTTGACACAATTGTCGGCTCCCTCGCAACTCTTTTTGCGGCACTTCTTACAAGAAAGCTCCGTCACGTGAAGGTAAAGGGTTTTCCTCTTTTTTCTTTTCTCTTTCCGGTTATTTTCAATGCCGTTTTTGTGGGTGCGGAAATAGCCTTCATTTCGGGAGAAGAAGCATTTTTACCCGTATTTTTTATGAATATGCTTACTGTGGGTCTCGGTGAAGCGGTTGTGGTGTTCACCCTGGGCACACTCCTTTATAAATTTTTCAGTAAAAATGACCGTATAAGGGAACTTTTGTCCTGATTACGGCTTTTTGAGGCGGCACACCGCCTTATATTACACGGCACACCGTGAAAGAAGGTAAATTATGAAGAAAATACTTGTAGCAGACGACGAAGAGCTTATAAGACGTCTTGTAAGCGATTTCCTGGTCCAGGAGGGCTATGAGCCCTTACTTGCGGTTGACGGGGACGAGGCACTTGCAATTTTTGCGGAAACCCCCGATATCGCTCTTATGATTCTTGACATTATGATGCCCGGTACAGACGGCTGGGAGGTATGCAGAAGGGTGAGAGAGACCTCGCAGATTCCCATTATTATGCTTTCTGCAAGAAGCACCGAGTTTGACCAGCTTACCGCCTTTGATGCAGGTGCTGACGACTACGTTACAAAGCCCTGTAGTCCCTCGGTTCTTATGAAGCGTGTTGCCGCCCTTTTAAGAAGGGGAGCCGGAGCTACTGAGGAAACAGAGGTTATGGCAATTGACGACTTAAAGCTCGATTCCTCCGCACACGAGGTATGGCTTGACGGACAGAGCATCAGCCTTACTCTCAAGGAATACAGTATCCTGCAGAAGCTTCTTGCTGTACCGGGTCGTGTTTTTACCCGTGAACAGCTTCTTGATGATATATGGGGCTTCGATTTTGACGGTGACGTGCGTACCGTTGACTCTCACGTTGCCCGTCTTCGCACAAAGCTCGGCGACTGGGGTGCACAGCACATAAAAACCATTTACGGTGCAGGCTATAAGCTTGAGGTGACAAAAGATGCGTAAAAAGAATAACGCCTCGGAAAAAGTAAAACCCATCAGAAGACAGAAAACAATCACGGCGAGGCTCCTTAGCAGCATCGCTTTGATTTTTTTTATTGCGGTAAGTGTAATTACGCTTGCCTATAATGCCCTGCCCGAATGGGTGTATTACCTGAATCCTGCAACAAGGCTCTATTTCGCCGCAGACGAAATTGCAAACGCCTACGGTACGGATTATTTTACCGATACTCTCAGGGATATTGAAAAGGGCTATGACTCAAATATTGAAATATATGCTGCAGACGACAGATTTATATACTCCACCCTTGACCCGGACAGAATGTCCCTTCCTCTGAAAATTTCCTCAGCAAACACAGTGGATTCGAAATATAAGCTGACCTACAGCACCTCTCAGGGTGCGGTATCAACGGGCGACAGGGGCTTTCTTATCAAGACCTATGACGGCGGTAACATTGATGTTGACTTCCTTGTCTGCTATTTCCACCTGCCCGAGGGCGAGCGAATAGAGGTCTGTATGCAGGTAAGCCAGGTTATCTCAACCACGAAAATTGACTTTATTGTTGCCTTCGGCTTCTTTATGTCGTCTCTTTCCATAGGCTTTTTTATTCTGATTCTGTATCTTAGAAAGTTCTCCAAGCCCATAGACAATATGTGTGAAATCACGGGACGTATGGCAAAGCTCGATTTCTCGAAAAAGTGTCCTCCCACAAAGCTTATTGAAATGACACAGCTGTCCCAAAGTATAAATACCCTGTCCGATGCCCTTGATGAGGCACTTTCCGACCTTAGTGAGAAAAACGCAAAGCTTCTTAAGGACATTGAAAACGAAAGGACAATTGACAATCTCCGTCAGACCTTTATTTCGGGTATTTCCCATGAGCTCAAGACCCCCATTGCCATTATTCAGGGCTATGCCGAGGGTGCAAAAATGTTCTACGAGGCAGGCAACGGTAAGGCAGCCTCAGAATACTGCGATGTAATTTCCGATGAAACCGTGCGGATGAACAATATGATTATGCGTCTTCTTGAAATCACGAAGTATTCCTCGGGTGCTTATGAGCCCGTACGTGAAAATTTCAGTATCCGCGATATGGTGAGGGACTGGTACGAGAAAAATTCCGCCCTCTTTGAGGAAAAGGGGATAACCTCTGAAAATGACATTAACCCCGAATATATCGGTAACGGCGACAGCATAATTCTCTATTCCGTTATAAACAACTACCTTTCAAATGCGGTATCCCACATAGGCGGTGACAGAAAAATCCTCTGCCGTGCCGAAGTGCTCGGAGACCGCTACCGTGTTTACGTATTTAATACCGGTGAGCATATAGAGGAAAAGCATATCGACAAAATATGGGATTCCTTCTATCGTGCAGATAAGGCTCTTTCCCGTTCTCAGGGACGCTTCGGACTGGGTCTTGCAATTGTGGCTTCAATTCAGAAGCTTCACAATCAGGATTACGGTGTCAGAAATGTTCCCGGCGGTGTGGAATTCTGGTTCGACATAAAAAAATCCGTCCTTTTATAAGGGCGGATTTTTTAGTGCAAAGTGCAGAATGCAAAGTGCAAAATGAATTCGGAGATGAAAGGCGAAGCCTTGTAGGGGTCGGCGTCCTCGACGACCCGTTCAAAAGGGTTGTAATTATTGTAGGAGACGACCCTCGGAAACACAAGGCTCCCTCTTCCACCGGAAGCGCCTTGCTCCTTCCGCCCTCGGCGTCCCGCGTGCAGGTAATAAATTTGCAGAAGTTATGTCCCTCGAGGCTGTGCCGTAAATTTAACATTGTAGGGGATGGCGTTCCCGACATCCCGCAGACAGAAATTGAAAATACAGATGCAATGACCCTTAGCGGTGCATTTTTTATCTGCCACGTGATTTTATACGGATATTGTTATTTTCATCAGGACGGGTCGTCGGGGACGCCGACCCCTACAAGAATTATTTTACGTTAGTGCCTCATCCACAAAAAAAATAAAAAAATTTTGGTAAATCTGCACCCTGCTATTTATATATTATTATATTGAAATATTTTAGGAATAATGGTAAAATAGTTACAACTATAGGTATATAGAAATTTTCTTTGGTTAAGGAGATGTGAGAAAATGACTAAGTTAAAGAAATCGCTCAGCGTGCTTCTTTCTTTAGTAATGCTCTTCACAACATTATGCTTCTTTGTGCTCCCCGAGACGGGCATAAAGGCAAACGCAGCCGCAGGTGCAGCAGTTTCTGTTGCAGGCAATGCAAATGCGTATAACAGGGTGGATGACGTTATTATCACCGTCCCCGAAACAATTTATATGACCCCCTCAACGGGTGCAACCAAATCGGGTCAGTACTATGTCAACAACATAGTTGATGAAAACGGTAATGTTACTCTTGAGAGCAACAGAGCAAAAACTACCGGTATAATCAGCATCTATGCTCCCGGTGCAACACATTTTGAGTTCAATGTTACAGCAGCAGTCGGTAATTACGGCGAACCTGTAATCGGCGGCTCTTCTACGGATGCAGGAAGTTCTTTTGAACAGAAATGGGCATTTTCTGATATTGATGCTAACCGTCCTAAGGACTATATGTATTTTGACGGACTTCAGCTTTACCTTGACGGTACCGGTATGTCCGCAGGAGATGTTGCAGGTATAAAATGGACAATTACTCTTACCTTCTCCGACGGTCATACCGCAACCTACTATGCTTTCTCAACACTTTATGCTCCTTTTGTTGCTCCCGTTGGTGCTGCTATTGAGGCAGAGGCAGGTGGTAGCACTTGGCTTGGATCAATTTTATGGGTAGATGGTGTTCATAGCTCAAGTACAAGTAGTTATACCGGTGCTGCGCATTGGTATCCTCGTACGGATAATTTTATCCCTATGGCGGGTGCGTTTATGAATTCCGGTTTTAATAATAATCAAGCGAAAACATACTGGATTCAAGAAGCTTCTAACGGAATGTCCGATAGTATTACATGGTTACATGGTGCTCACTCTAATAAAAATCATACTCGAGTAAATGTTGTCAGCCCTGTTGCAAATATTACCGTAGACACAAGCCGTTATTCAAATTTTAATCAGATTCCCAATTTTAAGATTGGTTATATGATAACCGACTCTCAGGAGACTGAATCCGGAGGATATTATATTGCTGATTACACCGGATATAACTATCAGGGTTCTAAAGACGGATACGATTTAGGTAGTTATAGCAGTGCAGGTTCAGAAGAAGATCGTCGAGAAGAATATTATAATGCATCTCGTGGTACAGAAATATCATCAGCGAATAATAAGGACTGTGCAGTTAAATATCATAATGTCTGGAATAGGGCGATTGAAACCGGAACTCTAACGATTAAAGCTGCTGCTAAAGGTATAAATCCGTCTAATATCTCACAGTGGACTAGATATACCGTATGGAATAACAGCTTTGTTCAGATTAATGTTACAGGCGTTAGCAAGATAGATCTCCGTAACCTTGTTCTTCAGGGAACAAGTATCAATGAAAATAATTACTCTCAGGGCTTTGGTTGGTATATTCAGGGACTTGAAAATGCTGCTTATGTGCTTGGTAATCCCTGTGCAACTCAGGAAGATGTTAATAAGGCAGTTGCTAGAATCAAGACAACAATCACCGGCGGTACAGATAGTGATCTCGGTACTGTTACAGGCTTGGAAATTCTTGTTCCTGTTTATGCAAATCATAGTGCAACAGACACAAACAAAGCTGAATATGTAGTTAAAATCGGCACAAATGTTTCTGCAGATGTTTCTCTTTCAACACCTGCTCAAAGAGTCGGCTATGATTTTCTGGGTTGGAGTTCAGACAGAAATGCAGCATCAGGTGATAAAGAAAGTCCTGTGACTGTCAGTCTTTATGACAAAAATCTGTATGAAATCTGGACTATAAAGAAGTACACAATGACCTTCAATACAAACGGCGGTACTGCAATTGCTCCCATTACACAGAATTACAACACTCAGATTTCAGCTCCTGCTAATCCCACAAAGGAAGGTCACACCTTCGCAGGATGGGATATTACCTTCCCCTATACGCTTCTCGGTGATGTAACAGCAAATGCAAAGTGGACTGTAAACAAGTACACAATCACCTTTGATTCAAAGGGCGGTTCATCTGTCAGCAGTATTACTGAAGATTACGGTACTGCAATAACCGCACCTGCCGATCCCACAAAGACAGGCTATGAGTTCAAGGGCTGGAGCCCTGCTCTTCCCGAAACAATGCCTGCTAAGAACTATCCCGTAAGCGCAATATGGGAAGCAAAGGATTACACCATTACCTATGACCTTAATGACAGCGATGTTATTGATGCTGTGTTAGGCGAAAAAGTAACCTCTTACACAATTGAAGACACAATAACTCTTCCCACAGTCACAAGTGCAAACTACAACTTCGTAGGCTGGGAAGTAACATCACTTGAAAACGGCAACTGGGTAACGAAGCTTTACAACGCAGGCGAAGAGGTTTCCGGTGTTTACGGTGACATTACCCTCAGAGCTAAGTGGGACATTAAAAAGTTTACCGTTAACTGGGAAAGCTGGAGCGGTATCATTGAAACAGATATCGTTAATTACGGTGAAAAGCCCTCCTTTAACCAGAGTTCTTTCCCCACAAAGCCTGCAGATGCTCAGTATACCTACACCTTCAGGGGCTGGGATAAGGATACAAATATTCCCGTAACCGAAGATATTACCTTCAAGGCTCAGTTTGAAAGCACACTCAACTCCTACACCGTTATATGGTACGATTCCAACGGAACAATACTTGAAGAAAAAACCTACCTTTACGGAGATACTCCCTCTTATTCCGGTGCTCAGCCTTCAAAGACTGACCCCTCAGGTAAATATACATACACCTTTACCGGATGGTCTCCTGCTATCGGTATAGTTGAAGGTAACACAAGCTACACGGCTCAGTATACAGAAGAAATCAATACCTACACCGTAACCTTTACCTACAGGGATAAGGACGGTAACGAAAAGACCGTAACTATAGACAATGTTGCACACGGCACAGCCTTCAGCACTCTCGTTCCCTCTGACTGCGTGGAATACTATAACGGAGTAAGCACAGGCTTCAATCACAGCCACTATAGGAGAACATGGAATAAGACTGTTGACGCAATTACCGAAAAGGCGGATTTCGTTGCTGAATATGAGCTTCTTGACAACGTAACAATGTCCTTTACTGATGCATATAAGGATTCAGACTGTGAAAACACAGGTCTTAACTCCAGAGAATGTACCCGTTGCGGATATAAGCACGAGGAAGAAATCCCTGCAAAGGGTCACGCTTGGAGTAAAGTGTCCGATTCCGCAACCTGTCTTACGGCGGGAACAATAACATACACCTGCTCACGTTGTGGCGGCACAAAGGAAGAGGATTCACCTGCAAAGGGTCACAGCTTCACGGTAGCTTCAGCAGAGATTCCCGCAACCTGTATTACAGACGGTTGGACTTCCTACAAAAACTGCGTAGTCTGCGGTCTTTTCTTCGGTAAGGACGAGGACGCAATGTCCGTATACGGCAAGACTGACACCACCTCCTTCAAGGTAGAGGCTCAGGGACACAAGTTTACCCTTACCGAAATGACCCCCGCAACCTGTGAAGAGGACGGTCACGAAGCATATAACACCTGCTCAGTATGTAATCTCTACTTTGCAGCAGATGCAGATATCAAGGCAGAAGGCGGAGCTGAAGACCTCACAGCCTTCACAATCACAAAGCTCGGTCACGACTACAAGGCTGAAGTAACTGCTCCCACCTGTACCGAAGAGGGCTTTACAACCTACACCTGTAAGAATGATTCAACTCATACATACGTTTCCGATTACGTTGATGCAAAGGGTCACACCCCCGGTACGCCTGTGGTTGAAAACAGAACAAATGCAACCTGTACCGTTGCCGGTACCTATGACCTGGTTGTTTACTGTACCGTTAAGAACTGCTGTGACGATATTCCTGCAGGTAAGGAATATTTCGAAATCAGCCGTGAAACAAAGACAGACTTTGTTCCCCACGATTACATTGATATAATCGTTGAGGGTCTCGAGGGACAGCTCAAGGCAGAAAAGACCTGCTATTCTTACGCTGAATACTATAAGGTATGTTCAATGTGTAGGACTGAAATGTCAACAGAAACCTTCTTCTATGTTGACGGCGGAAAGCTTGAGCATACACCTGCTGCAGCTGTTATTGAAAACAAGACAACTGCAACCTGTACCGAGCCCGCAGAATGGGATGAAGTTGTTTACTGCTCGGTTGAAGCCTGTAAGCATAAGATTTCTTCAACTCATAAGGAAGGAGAAACCAATCCCGAAAACCACGCTGACCACAAGACCACCACAACAATAAGCAATGAAAAGCCCGGTACCTGCGTAAGCGAGCGTACTTGGACTGAAACCGTTACCTGTAACGGCTGTAAAGAGGTAATCAGCGTAACAAATAAGGTCGGCAATAAGAACGTTCTTAACCACGTTGCAGAATCTGAAGGCGAAGCTTATATTGACACTCCCGGTACCTGTATTTCAGAGACTGTATGGAGAGTTGATACCACCTGTTCAGCCTGCGGTGACAAGACAAAGACCAGAACCTACAAGGGTGAAAAGAATCCCGATAAGCATACGGGCGGCACGGATGTCAAGATTGAAAATTCCGTTGAAGGCACCTGTATCACTCCCAATACCTGGCAGGTTGTAACATACTGTCTCGGCTGCGGTGAAGAGCTCAGCAGAATCGACAAGGAGGGCAGCCTTGCTCCCGATAACCATACTGCAGATACCTATACCAAGGAAGAAAACATCGTAGAGGGTACCTGTACAACCGAAAAGACATGGGATATCGTAACCTATTGCTCCGACTGTAATAAGGCAGTTTCTACAGAGCATAAGACAGGTGAAAAGAATCCCGAAAACCACTCAGGCGCAACAGAGCTCAGAAACAACAAGGCAGCAACCTGCGGCGAAGAAGGCTACACGGGCGACCTTTACTGGGACTGCTGTAACAAGCTTGAGAAGAAGGGTGAAATTCTTCCCATCGTTGCAGAGCATTCTCCCGGTGAACCCGTCAGAGAAAACGAAATTCCTGCAACAGAAACCACAGACGGTGAATTTGACAGCGTTGTTTACTGTTCAGTCTGCGGACACGAGCTTTCAAGAGAGCACGTTATCCACAAGATTGAAAGAACAATCAGATTCGTTCTTAAGGATAAAGTGGTTGAGGTGAAGGCATTCAGCGGTGACACCGTAGAGGCTCCCGAAACTCCCGAGGTGCAGACAGAGGACGGCTTCTGGCACTACTTTATAAGCTGGGATAAGAGAATTAAGCCTGTTACAGGTGATGCTACCTATACTGCAATTTACACAGAGCCCTGTGATTACTCAGAGCTTGAAAGCCTTGAGGCACAGCTTAAGGAAATCCTTGAAGACGGCACAGTAGATGATGCCACAATTGAAGCAAACAAGGCAGAAATTGAAGCTACTCTTGCAGAAATCAAGAGAGTTTATATGGACAGAAACTACCGTGACGTATCCGAGCAGAACGAAATTACGGAAGTAACCGACAGAATAGAATCTCTTATTCAGGTAATCTGTCCCGACCTCGGTGCAACTCTTGTTATTGAAGGCTCGGTTGTTCAGTATACCGGAAGAACTCTTGCTCTCAGAGCTGTAAAGATGCCCTCAGGTGTTGAGGTATTTGATGCAGAATGGACTTCATCCGATGACAGCATCGCATTCTTCGCAAACGGCAAGCTTTATGCTATCGGCACAGGCTCCGTTACAGTTACAGCTAAGCGAGGCTCTCTCACAGCCACAAAGACAGTCACCATTGTTGAAGGCGGTAACACAAGAGGTATCAACTTCACCTCTGTTGACAACACAAGCTTCATCCTTGAGGACACCTACCAGACAAAGGACGGCGCAATAGTGTTCTGGTCAGATGATCAGCCCATCCGCTTCAGAGTTCATTTAAGCCCCAGCTTCCTTTATGAGAAGTATTTCGTTTACATAAACGGCGAGGCTGCTGAAATGGATATGGACGGCTATTACACAATCCCTGCAAACTCCGGTGATGTAAAGATTACCATTGCAGGCGAAATGATTGACACAGGCGCAGGCCAGGGTCCCACAGTCAATAAGTGGTCATTCTGGGATTGGCTTCTCAGCTTCTTTAAGAAGATAGGCGACTTCTTCAGAGGACTTTTCAGCTAAATAAAACTTAATTTCTGTCTGCAGGGCACACCGCTTTGCAGACAGTTTTTTCTGCCCATTCGGAATGTTAATTTTTTTTATTAATTTCTGTGGTTTATCCCCGTAGGGGCGGGGTTTCCCCGCCCGTATCATAACTTCTCTGACATTTGTTATTAAAAATCAGAACTCTTTGTGACGGGCGGGGAGACCCCGCCCCTACCGAGCCTGTCTGCTTCTCAGAAAAACCTCGGAATTCCAAATTACGAATTCCGAATTCAATTTGTTCTCTTTGCATAATTTATGATTCTTCGTGTAGGGGACGGCGTCCTCGACGTCCCGCAGCAGTCAGTTCGGAGAAACAAAAAGCTTTGCAAGAGGCACATTTTTATATTCTGCGGAGCTTGAAAACAATGTTTTTATTGCAAAGAAGGCGGGTTGTAAGGGGATGCCGACCTCTGCAATGTAAAATCTATGTCACTTCTTTTCGGTAAAAAATGCTCTGATTCTTATTCTTTTATTACGTTTTGCAAGGAATGTTAATTACAGCAATAAGAGCTTCGTTTGCTTTTGTTCTCTTTGCATAAATTATGATTTAATATTTTGTCAGTATATTTTATTTATAATTATTATTTAATTATTGAAAAAATTAGTTTTATATGATACAATGACTATAAGTATTATTGTCTTTAAATCCAAGATATGTTAGGAGACGAACACTATGCGTACTATCAAAAAAGCTTTAAGCATTTTCCTTTGCTTTGTAATGCTTTTTACAACATTCTGCTTCTTCCCGCTTACAGGGCTCAGCGTGGAAGCGGATGCTGAAATCATTACAGGTGAAGGCAGCAGAACTGCTTTTTATGCTCCTGAGGTTATTTATCTTTATCCCAGCGTAACCTCATGGAAAGAGGCTACTGCTACTTCCTTCCAGTATTATGTAGAAAATACGGTTGATGTAACAGATATCTACAAAACCCCTGTTGCGGGTACAGCTGTTTCAAATACCGGAACTCTGTATTTTGCGGCAGAAGAGGGTATGAAGGACCTTAATCTTTCTTATGTCTTCCAGACAAAAGACGGTACTGTATTAGAAGGCGGCAGTCTTAAGTATGAGATAAACGAAAAGGACGGTTATTATGAAATTTCCGTTACAGACGGAAAGTCTCCCGTTCTCGGGGCTCAGGATAACGGCTGCTACCTTGTATGGAATCTTCAGTACACCAACGATAAGGACGAGCACAAGGCTGTTTTTGCAGTATCCTACATTTATAAGCCCTATACCGTTCCCTACGGTGCAGTTGCAAGACTTTACAATACACGGGGTACTGTCAACGTAAAGAATGAAAACATCACATGGGTATCGGGTGTTCACTCCATTGATGAAAACGGCACAGCTGCTCTTTATCCTTATTTTACAACTGTTGCTGCAGGTAAGGATGCAGGAAAATTCGCATTCTCTCCCTTCCTCAGCAAGCAGAATAAGGCTTATGTGGGCGAAATCCCCGTTTCCGGTCAGGCTCCTGTTGAAAAAGGCGGATATAATGCAGTTTTCGCAGCCAATGCATCAGAAATTGCATATTTCTATGCAGGTCAGGACGGCGCTCCCATGACCGAGAACTTCAGTGCATCCCATCCCTGGTTTACAAATTCCAATTCATCTGACGGCAGTATAAAGCCCGATATATACACTATGGGTACCTTCGACTATGCTTATACAACCAGTAATTTAAGTGTAGAAAAGGCAACGGCTCAGGTAACACCCACAAAGCTCGGTCATATCACGATTGACACCAGCCGTTACACAAATCTTAATCAGATTCCCAACCTTGCTGTCGGCTTTATGATTACAAACTCCGAAATCCTTTACGGCGGTGATATTTCTACAGGCGATAATGCAAAGGGCTACTGGAAAATCGGTGAAGCAACCGGACATGACGGCGGCACTACGAGTATATATGCAGATGAAATATTACAGATGACGCAGGCACTTGCCGGAATCAATGAAGGCGGTGTTTTTGCAGAAGCTCAGAATATCAGCTTCCCCACAGCAAACGGTATCAAGTACGCAGGTGCCTGGGACAAGGATGTTGATACATCCGCGACCTCCAAGAAATATAATGTCAAGTCTATAGTAAAGGTTGATGACGTTAATGACAGTTATGAAAACATTGTAACTGCTTCTACTGTAGGACTTAACACAACAAATGTTAACAAGGCTTCTCTTCGTCAGGCTGTTTATGAGGCTTCCGCACTTTCAGGTGTGCTCGGTATGAAGAGAAACGGCGGTTCTCTCTACTATGCCGCAGGCAAGCCCGAATGGAATACCTTCTTCGGTGCTTACTACAACGCATACGTTGCACTTACTCAGCTTGATGCTACGGCAGATGAGGTTGCAACTGCCGAAGAAGCTCTTGAAAATGCTCTTTCTGTTCTTCTTACAGGTAAGTCACTCAAGGTTCTCTTTGACGTAAACTATGACGGCATCAGACCTAACCTTCTTGCAGTAGCTGACAATGTTTCTGCAGAAAACTTCTCACTTACACGCAACGAGGCAGAAGATTCTTACACCTTTAACGGTAAGATTTCTCAGGATGCACGTCAGTTTATTTCCGATACCTCCCTTGACGAAGGTGAATACACCTTAAATGTAGAATATCTCAGCGGCTCACGTACTGTAAATGTTGAAAAAAGTGCAGTCGTTACTGAATTCTTTGACGGAAATAATCAGCTTAATCCCCATTTTGCATCTAATATATCTGAAAGCGGTCAGATTCTGACCTTCCCCGTTACTGCGGAAAATGCAGATATAGTTGATAATTTCAGACTCTGGTTCTGGATTGACGGCGTTTATGAAAATGCCATGGAGTTCAACAATCTTACATATAAGCTCAAGCTTGAAAAGGGAAGTGCAGCTACAGCATATTCACCTGCAGCAAAGATAGTTGACGGTACAACCTACGGTACTCTTCCTGCCCCCAAGCGTGAAGGCTATACCTTCGGCGGCTGGTATGCAGATGAAGCTCTTACAACAGAAATCACGGCAGAGAGCGCAATTTCAGCAAGAGTGCTTTATGCAAAGTGGATTCCCAACGTATACTCCGTTTCCTTTGACAATCTTTTCAACGTAAATGAATTTGCTTCCTGTGAAGAGAGTATGCGTGGTAATGTTGATAATGTTACTGTAGAGGCTGCAGACGGAAAAATTACAATTACTGCAGATAATGCAAGTAATCAGGATGTATACTCAAAATATTCTTATATTGATGGGTACTATAATATCAGAATTATGCCCTCAACAGAGTACGTCTTTGAATACGATGTTGACCTTACAGCCGGTTCTCAGATGCATATTTTCCTGTATGATACCGATGGAAACGTAACTGAGGTAAAACCTTCAAAGAGCAACTGTGCTGTATACGATAAAGACGGTAATGTTATTTCTTCAACTGAATATCCTGCCGGCTCTTACGCACATTGCTATTTAAGAACAGACGGTCACGTTGTTATTCGCTTTACTACTCCCGAAACTGCAGATTTATTTGCCTGTCGCTTCGGTACAATGGATTTAACAACAGCTTCAGCTGTTTATTCAGGAATAAGACTTTGTGAAGCATCAACATACGATTTAATTGAGTGGTCTGATGCAGAAAAGACCTATGATTACGGCACAACCTACGGTGAGTTTGCTACGGCTCAGCGTGAGGGCTACGTATTTGACGGCTGGTACACAGGCAAGAACGGTACAGGCGAAAAGATTACTGAAGATATGACAGTAAAGAGCGAAAACATCACTCTTTACTCCAACTGGAAGGCAAACAGCTATAAGGTTATTCTTAACACCAACGGTGCAGACGGGGGTACAGATAAGGAAATCAAGGACCTTACTTATGACGTTGAATTTACTCTTCCCGCAAACGATTATCTCAGAAACGGCTACACCTTCGCAGGCTGGTCAAAGACTCCCGACGGTGAGGTTCTCTATACCGATAAGCAGACCGTAAAGAACGTTACCTCCGAAGAAAACGGCGAAGTAACCCTTTATGCTGTATGGGAACCTAACAAATTCACCGTTCAGTTTAACGCAAATACGGGTACAGGAACTATGGCTCCCGTTCAGGTAGCTTATGAAAGCGGTGCAGCTCTTCCCGAATGTGAGTTTGTAAAGACAGGCTACAACTTCTTAGGCTGGTCAGGCTCAAGCTCCGGCGGCAACATTATCACAGAAGCTCAGTACAGTACGCTTACATCTGTTGCAGGTCAAACAATAACTCTTTATGCTGTATGGAGTGAAAACACCTACACAGTTACTTATGACGGCAACGGCGGAACAGGCAACATTTCTTCTCAGATATTCTTATATTCCTATGAATTCGAGCTTCCTGCAGGCTTTACAAGAACCGGCTATACACTTTCCGGCTGGGCAACAGCTCCCGACGGTGAGAAGGTCTATAATGCAGGTCAGAGAGTTTCAGGTCTCAGCACCGAAAAGAACGGTAATGTCACTCTTTATGCTGTATGGACTCCTATTAGCTATAAGATTAATTTCTCCGGTACACCCGGCACAGGCTCTATGGATGCAATAACCGCAACCTATGATACAGGAACTGTTCTTCCTGAAGGAGAATTCATAAGAGCAGGTTATCATTTCATCGGTTGGTCAACAGTTGCAGGCGGTGAGGTTGTTTATGAAGCAGGCGATGAGGCTCTCAATCTTTCCTCTCAGCAGGACGGTGAAGTAACCCTTTATGCAGTATGGGAGCTCAATACCTATGAAGTAGTTCTCAGCTTCCTCGGTGCTGACGGTGAAAGAACAGAAAAAACAGTTTATGTAAAGCACGGCGGCTCCGTACAGAACAGCGATATTGAAGGCTTCAGCCTCTATCCCAGAAGCACGGGCAGCACACAGCACTTCGTATTCACGGGCTGGGACACCGATACCGGTGAACTTACAAACATTACCGGAAAGTTAACTGCTAAGGCAAACTACGGTGTAGAATCCTGCTCACTTTCAACAGCTGTAACACCCTCTACCTGTGCAGTAAATGGTAAGGAAGTTACAACCTGTGCACGTTGCTCATATAGGGCAGAAAAAGAGCTTCCTCTTATAGCACATACCTATGATGAAGGTGTTATCACAACTCCTGCTACCTGTCTTGATGACGGTATAAAAACTTACACCTGTTCAGTATGTAATGAGGGTGACGAGGGTCACACAAAGACCGAGCCCGTAAAGGCAGCAGGACATACTTTTACAGACAAGCCCGAGACAGAATCCACCTGTGCACAGCAGGGCTTCGAGGCACACCGCTTCTGTACAGTCTGCGAACTGACCTTCGCACCCGATGCAGATATATGGGAAAAAACAGTTTTTGAAAACTATCTCAAGGAAGAGGTTCCCCATACAGAAGGCGCAGCGGCTACCTGCACAACAGACCAGATTTGTACCGTATGTAAGGCAGTGCTTGTTCCCGCTCTCGGACACAAATTTGTTGTTACTTATGAAGCAGCAACAAAGGTTGACTGTAGCACAACAAAGGGTAATTACACAATAATAAGAACCTGCTCAGTCTGCGGTACCGTTGAAAGAGAAGACGTTATAAACGACTTCCTTCCCCATACATTCAGAGTTGAAATAGTTTCTCCCACATGTACCGAAGAAGGCTATGACCTTCACATCTGTACAGTATGTGCACACGAAGAAAAGGATAATTTTGTGGATGCACTCGGTCACGATGATGAAGGCAATACCTGGACAGAAAAGACACCTGCCACCTGTACAGAAGACGGTGAAGAGGTAATTCTCTGTAAGGTCTGCGGCGAGCCCTCTCAGACAAGACCTATCCCCATGCTCGGTCATAAATCCGGCGATTGGGTTGTTACAAAGGAACCCACCTGTACCGAAAAGGGTGAAAAATCTCACTACTGTTCAGTATGTAACGAGGTTTATGAAACCGAAGAAATTGCTACAATTGACCACACCTATGAATGGGTTGTAATTGCAGAGCCCGACTGTACAACAGACGGTGTGAAGCACAACAAGTGCTCCTGCGGTAAGGTTCTTGCAACTCAGACAATTCCTATGCTCGGCCACGAAAAGAACGGCGAAGCTACCTGTGAAACCGACAGCGTATGTCTTCGTTGCAACGAGGTTCTCCAAGAGGCTCTCGGTCACGACTGGGATAACGGACATATCACCAAGGATCCCACAGAAACAGAGCAGGGCGAAAGAGAATACACCTGTCTTCGCGATCCCGAACATAAGAAGTATGAAACGATTCCCGTAAGAATTGTTATCGTTCTTCCCGAAATTCCTGCTGACGGCACTTATGACCTTGATGCAACAGAAACACTCTATCTCGGAAATATCCACGATATTATTTCTGTAGAAGAAGGCATTGAATATACCGTAATGGTTGACAATGAAAACATTCTTACAATCAATGAAGACGGTTATATGATGGCTGTCAAGGACGGCGATGCTGTTATTACCATCACAACAAATGACGGTAAGTATCAGAAGCATCTTCCCGTAACGGTAAGAACCTATAAGACAATCACATTCGATGTAGACGGCGTTAAGACAGAGATTAAGGCCTACGTTGGTGACAAG
This sequence comes from Clostridia bacterium, assembly GCA_017625435.1. Classification (GTDB taxonomy): domain Bacteria; phylum Bacillota; class Clostridia; order Oscillospirales; family Acutalibacteraceae; genus RUG806. Next base: position 55,359 of record JAGAKX010000058.1, on the reverse strand, counting down.
TTCGACTCAATCGAGGTTGAAGCCTATGAAGACGAATACGGCTATCTCAGACAGTTCAAGGCTTGGCTTCTTGACGGTAAGGCTCTTACAGATTTAATCTGCACAGGCGATATGACACTTGTTGCACAGTTTACATCATCCTGCGATTATTCAAGATTCGACAAGATGGCAGTTGTATTTGAGGGTCTTATCGGCGGATACTATGATAATGACGACCTTATCACTCTCAACAAGCAGGCGGTTGAAAACGCAAAGGCTCTTATTGTTGAATTCAGAGCTGACAGAAACATCAGAGACAGCGCAGAGCAGGGCAGAGTTAATGCTGCTGCAGATCAGATTTCAGTTGTAGTTGCAAAGATTTATCCCGAAGACGGTGCTTCTATTGAAATCAGAGGTGCAACCGAATGTAAGGCAGGCTCTTATGCAGATGTCAAGGCTTACCTTATGCCCATAGGAGTTGAGCTTGCTGACGGTGTATGGACATCCTCCGACACATCAATCGGCTTCTTCACAAACGGCAGATTCTTTGCTGTCAAGACAGGTACCGTTACTCTTACAGTATCAAGAGGAAACCTCAGCGCTTCTGTTGATATTACGGTTACAACTACCACAGGCGCACGTGTTGTATTCTTTGATTCACTTCTTACAAATGCTCACTATATCTTAGAGGGCGGTTATGTAATCAAAAATACAACAAACCTCTTCTGGGCAACTGATGCAGAAATCAACTTCAGAGTTATCACAGACGGAACTTATGAAGAATACGTTGTATTTGTAAACGATAAAAAGGTAAGCCCCGATATCACGGGAACCTATACGATTCCTGCAAATACAGGCGACGCACACGTAAGAATTGAAGGTATGTTACCCGACTATTCAGAAGAAGACCCCGGCACAGCCGACAAGGTTTCAATCTGGGATCTTATCCGTAACTTCTTCAAGAAAATCGCTGATTTCTTCAAGAATCTCTTTAGCTGATAAAACTTAAAAACAGCACCTCTTTCCGAAAGGGAAGAGGTGCTCATTTTACGTATAAAGTAAAGGCAAATTGCTTCTGCAGATTATGTTTTGTTATTAATGAAGCCTTATTTTACTATATATATTGACATTTTTCTTATTATGTGTAAAATAGAATTTGCGAATATCTTAAGAAAATATTGATAGAGGTGCACAGAACATAAGTACTGCGGAGGAGTCACGGCAGGGCGTTGAAACCGCAGAAAAGGGGACTGTGCCGAGAAAAAGTGCTAAGCCGTACCGCTTTTTCGGAAAACGGGAGAATATTTCGTTTTCTGTCACGTTTGTGGAGAGCTATCTGACTTTTTTCGGTTACGACTTGTTTTTCACAGCCGTAGCCGTATTTTTTTCTGTCATATTTTCTGAAAATTCTCAAAAATGAAAGGATGTTATTATGAACACACGCAAAAAGCTTCTCTGTATGATTATTGCGCTTATGTTCTCCTGCTTTATGCTCATAACAGCAGGGGCAACGGCAGCAGACCCTGTTGCAGCACCCGATGCAGATACAACTGCAGCAGAGGAAACAGTACCTGCAGAGGATGAAACCAAGGAAGGCACAGATGCACCTGCTGAGGATGCCGTTCTTACAACAGGCACGGAGGAATCCGCCGTATTCTCTGTTGATGTTGACGGTGAAGTAACTGATTACGACCTTACAGACGGTGATTCTGCTGCAGCTTACGTTGATGCTTATGCAGACAACCTCACAAACGACCCCGGCTTCAAGGAGCACATTGAAACAGCTCTTGCCAAGGTACGCGAAGGCATCGGCTCTTACGCTACATGGGCAGCACTTCTTGCTCCCATAATTGCTATCGTTCTCGCTCTTATTACCAAGGAGGTTTATTCCTCTCTTATTATCGGTATCGTAGTGGGCGGCTTCATTTATGCCGGCGGTAACTTTGAAACAGCTATTAACCACGTTCTCTTTGACGGCTTCGTAGCAAGCCTTTCCGACAGCTACAATATGGGTATTCTCATATTCCTTGTTCTTCTCGGTGCTCTTGTTGCTATGATGAACAAGGCAGGCGGCTCTGCCGCTTTCGGACGTTGGGCTACTGCTCACATCAAGTCCAGAGTCGGCACTCAGCTTGCAACAATCCTTCTCGGCTGTCTTATCTTCATTGACGACTACTTTAACTGCCTTACTGTAGGCTCGGTTATGCGTCCCGTTGCTGATCAGCAGAAGATTTCCCGCGCAAAGCTCTCCTATATCATTGACGCTACAGCCGCTCCCATTTGTATTATCGCTCCCATTTCTTCCTGGGCTGCAGCAGTTGCAGGCTTCGCAAGAGGTGCAGGTGCAGACAGCGGTATGAGCCTTTTCATTCAGGCCATTCCCTATAACTTCTACGCTATTTTCACAATCATTATGATGATTGTTATTGCAGTTGCAAAGTTCGATTACGGCCCCATGAAGCTTCACGAAATGAATGCTAAGCTTAACGGCGACCTTTATACAAGCGGTACAAAGGTTGAGAGCAGCGAGGTTGAATCTAATCCCAAGGGTAAGGTTATTGACCTTGTTCTTCCCGTTGTTGTTCTTATTATCTGCTGTGTATTCGGTATGATTTACTCAGGCGAATTCTTTGAGGGCACAGGCTTTATTGAGGCATTCTCAAATTCCGATGCTTCCGTCGGTCTTGTTATCGGCTCCGCTATTGCAATAGTATTTACAATTGTTTACCTTCTTATAAGACGCGTTATCTCCTTCAAGGAAGCTATGGCATCTCTCCCCGAAGGCTTCAAGGCTATGGTTCCCGCTATCCTTATTCTTACCTGTGCATGGACACTTAAGGCTATGACAGACAGCCTCGGCGCTAAGATTTTCATTTCTCAGCTCGTTGAAGGCAGCGCAGGTGCTCTTCAGGCATTCCTTCCCGCTATTATCTTCGTTATTGCCGTTGGTCTTTCCTTCGCAACAGGTACATCCTGGGGTACATTCGGTATTCTTATCCCCATCGTGCTCAGCGTTTTCGAAGCAGGCAATCCTCTTATGATAGTTTCCATTTCTGCTTGTATGGCAGGTGCGGTTTGCGGCGACCATTGCTCACCCATCTCCGATACAACAATTATGGCATCAGCCGGCGGTCAGTGTGACCACCTCAACCACGTTTCAACTCAGCTTCCCTATGCTCTCACGGTTGCAGGTGTTTCATTCGTAACATACATCATTGCAGGCTTTGTTCCTCATTGGTATATCGCCCTTCCTATTGGTGCAGTTCTTATGGTAGGCACACTCTTTGCCATTAAGGTCCTCACCGGAAAGAAGGCATAAGAAAAAAGGCATAAGAAAAGAAGGCATAATTAACCGTCTTTAAGCACATAAATTAACACAAGGGTATCTGCCGCATTCTCTGCGGTTGATACCCATTTTCTGTTTATGCAGTTAAATCATAATTTAGCAGGCAAATTAAATTTTTGCCTGTAGGGGACGGCGTCCTCGACGTCCCGCCACGCACAAAAATAAAATGCTGATAAAAAGATACTGAAACCGCAAAAATGTGCCTCTTAATGAACTTCTTTCTATAATTAAACTAACTACCGACGGGAGGTCGAGGACGCCCTCCCCTACAATGTAAGGGCAGCCGGGCATCTAAATTATGAGTTATCTGCTTTTGACAAAAAATATGGGTATCAACCACTGTGAATGGTGGTTGATACCCTTTTGATTTGTGTATCAAATACGGAAAAATTGTGCGCCGTTTATTCGCTTCTTAATGCTTCTACGGGGTCCTTCTTAGCTGCGATGGAGGAGGGGATAAGACCTGCAACGAAGGTAAGCGTTACGCTGATTGCCACAAGAGCAATAGCCGCACCCACGGGAAGCTGTGCCGCCGCACCCGTATGGGTCAGGTACTTGAGCATCAGATTTATGGGGATTTCCAGAATCAGCGTGGTCAGAATACCGAAGACACCGGCTCCCAATCCTATAGTAACAGTTTCTGCGTTGAAAACTCTTGAAATATCGCCCTTAGAGGCGCCGATTGAACGAAGGATACCGATTTCCTTTGTTCTTTCAAGAACTGAAATATAGGTGATTATACCAATCATAATTGATGATACAACAAGTGAAATTGCAACGAAGCAGACAAGAACAACGGTAACGATGTTAAGCACGCTTGTGATTGTGGACATAAGCATACCGATGATGTCTGTAAGGGTTACGGTGTAGCCCAGATGTCCCTGCTCAACCATCTTTTCGTTGTAGTAGGTAGTCATTGTATTTATCTCGTCCTTAGCCTCAAATGACTTGGGATAGAGGTAAATTGAAGAGGGTGCATCAACTGATGAATAACCGATAGAAGCATAAGTCTTTTCAAGTGAGCACTGAGCATTGAGAGTGTCAATGTAAGCCTGCTTGAAGGCGATTACCTGCTCGTCGGAAAGGAAGCCTTCCATAAGCTTTTTCTTAAGGTCTGTCATATCGCTGAAATCAATAAGGTCCGCGATATTGAGGTTAAGAATATCAATCTGTGAAAGGTCGATGCCCTCCATAAGGCTCATAAAGGGAGTAAGGTCAAGATACTGGAAATCAATGATTGAAAGGTCGATATCTGCAAGAGAGAAGTCATTGACCGTAAGATTTGTGAACTGAAGTCCGGTAAGCACATCGGTTTCGGGGTTTGCGAGCTGTTCCTTAACAATTTCGCTGTTAAGGGTAGTCTCAAGTGCATAGTCCATAAGGTCTGTTCTGTAGCCGATGCTGCCCATACCCGTTGACATAATGTTGTTGGGATCGGGTCTTAAAATACCAACAATATTTATCTGTAAGCCCTGCTCAATAAGCTGCTTTACATAGTAGATATTGTTTCTCTGGTCGTTCCAGAGACCTGTTTCCTTGTCCTTTACGAAGTACTGGTGATTAAGCACAAGTCTGAACTTCATATTAAGAATATCGTCGTAGGTGTACTGGTCAACGATTGTGGTATCCGTTTCGCCGCCTGAAGCCATCATATTGACCATATCTTCCATAAACTTCGACTGGTCCTTGAGACCTAAAGCATACATAACCATTTCGTTTATTTCGTTGTTTTTGTCAACGATAAGAACAACCTCGTTATAAGCTTCGGGAAGTCTGCCCGTTACAAGCTCATACTGCTGTGAAAGAAGCTCATTGTCTCCGATAAGCTCAACCCAGGAGTTTGTGATTGAGGAGGAGAACATATTGGTCATTGAATTAGTCATGGTAGCCATTGAGCCCGTCTGCTGTGTTGAGCCCATAAGAGTATCGAGCATTGCGTTGGGGTTAACCTGAATAATACCTGCAGAGGTATCCTCCTTATAGATGTTAAGGGGAGTTTCATACTTATACTGAATGTCGTTGCAGAGCTCGTCGAATCTCTCGCGGTTGTCTTCAATATACTGTCTGTATGATTTAAGGTTGTTGGCTGTGGACTGCGAAATAAAGGTGTTGACCATTTCCGTAAAGGTTGAGTTTACGTAAATCTGGTCAAGGTCGTGGTCCGTTTCCAGCATAGTAGAGCCCAGGTCCATAAGTGCGCCCATAACATTGTTCATATCAATTGCTTCTTTTTCAACGGAAACGGGCATTGCAAGAAGAAGGTCGTTCTGCATCTTGTCAATGTAGTTTTCGATACCCGTTGAAAGTGCAAGAACAAGAGAAATACCGATAATACCGATACTGCCGGCAAAGGCTGTAAGGAAGGTTCTTGCCTTCTTGGTAACAAGGTTACGAAGGGAAAGGGAGAATGCCGTGCCCATTGACATTGAAGGCTTCTTGCCCTTCTTTTCCTCTTCAATTCTCTTTTCTGTTTCTGCCTTTCTGTCTTCCTCTGTGGGCTTGAAGGGATTTGTGTCGTCTGTAATCTCACCGTCAAGACAGCTTATGATTCTTGTGGAATACTCGTGTGCAAGGTCGGGGTTGTGAGTAACCATTATTATGAGCTTATCCTTGGAAATTTCCTTGAGGATTTCCATAATCTGCACGCTGGTTTCCGTATCAAGAGCACCTGTGGGCTCGTCGGCAAGAAGAATATCGGGATTATTTATAAGTGCACGGGCAATTGCAACTCTCTGCATCTGACCGCCCGACATCTGGCTGGGCTTCTTGTAAATCTGTTCGCCGAGACCCACCTGCTCGAGAGCCTTTATAGCTCTTTCTTTTCTTTCCTTCTTGGAAACACCCGAGAGGGTAAGTGCAAGCTCAACGTTTGCAAGAACCGTCTGATGGGGGATAAGGTTATAGCTCTGGAACACGAAGCCGATTGAATGGTTTCTGTAGGTGTCCCAGTCGGCATCCGTAAAGTCCTTTGTTGATTTTCCGTTGATTACAAGGTCGCCCGAGGTGTATCTGTCAAGACCGCCTATGATATTAAGCATAGTGGTCTTACCGCATCCCGAAGGACCGAGAATTGCAACGAATTCATTTTCTCTGAAGTTGATGTTTATACCCTTGAGGGCACGTACCGTAGTATCGCCCGCAACGTAGTCTTTTACAATATTTTTCAGTACAAGCATTCTGTCAATTCCCTCCCTGATTATTTCTTCTTGTTCTTCTTCTTTTCAGCCTGTCTCTTGGCTTTTTCGTAATGCTTCTGAATCTTAAGCTCGTTTTTGCGGGCTTTCTTTTCTGCGGAAAGCTTTCTCTTCATAAGCTTTTCCTGAGCCTTTTCATCGGGAAGCTTAGCCTGAGATCTCTTTTCAGCCTTCTTTTCGTTGCTTTCTATAATCTTTTCCTGGCGGGCGATTGCTCGTTCGCTCTTAGGCTTGTCGGCTTTCTGAGCCTGCTTTGCAATGATTTTAAGAGCCTCTTCCGTGTAAATTATACTTTCTGCGGGCTCGGGTTTTTCTGCAGGACTTTCCGTCTTCTTGGGAGCTGTAAAAAGGATTTCTTCTGAGGGCTCAGCACTTACGGGAGCTTCAGCCTTCACGGGAGGCTCGGTCTTCACGGGAGCCTCAGCCTTCACGGGAGCTTCAGTTAAAACGGGAGGCGTCTTTACGGGTGCCTTCGGAGCTTTAGAAGCCTTTTTCTTTTTACCGGGTGCCTCGGTCATACCGTCAACCGCAACACCGCCTGCCTTTATGAGCTTCTTGCTTTCTTCTGCTCTTCTCTTCATTTCCTGCTTCTTTCTGCGCTTGAGCTTAATGTTGTCAAGCTTTCCGGTAACTGAAAGAATGTAGTAAATAAGAGCTAAAACAGCAATAACACCGAGAACTATAAGAAGCTTTGCGGTAGTTGAAAGCCGGAATTCTTCTTCATAAATAATTGTGGGGATTTCTTCATTCTCGTCGGGCAATTCCGCAACGGGCGGGTCGCTGAAAAGCAGGTCGCAGAGCCATTCAATTATCTCATCGTTGGACATTTCCTTGAATTTTTCCGTGATATTACCGGCATACATAGCGAACATATCAGGCATACCCTCTGTGGAGGAGCCGCCTTCGCTGCCCATAAGCCCTGTAAGAAGACCGCTGTTTTCTTCCATGGAAATTGCAGTCACGAGATATCTTAAAATTGTGAGGAATACTGCAGGTGCGTCAGCAGTAATGTAGGTATACTGAGCATAAGCACCGTTTGCCTCTCTTTTACTTGTAAGGGCTGTCGGAGTGCCGAGAGTACCGAGAGCCTTTATATCAAGCTCGGGAAGCTTGATTCCGAGGTCCGTATTCTTTGTGAGCTCACCCATAAGGGAGTTGATATCAAGTTCACCCATATCCTTGAAAGCAGAGGTGAGCATATCGCCCATACCTGCAGTATCAAGCATATATTTTACGGGGTAAATCATATTCTCGATAACGCCGTTCATAAGCCCCGATTCCATAAAGTAAATGACATTGGGAAGTATTGAACAGGCAGTCTTTACGGGAGAAGCTGCCAGGCGGTCAATAAGACCTGTCACGGGCTCCAGAATGTCGGTAATAACCGATGTTGTTCCCGCACCTGTCTGATACTGACGGAAGGTCTTTATATCCTCGCTGTTACAGCCGAGAGCCTCTAAAAGAGGAATAATTGCGGTGTTATAGCCGTCAGCACCGGGAATTGTGATGCTGTCCATAAGTGTCACATTCTGACCTGCAAGCACGCAGGAAAGAAGGGGAACAAAGGGGGTGAGTACTCTTGTTATTGCTCTCTGGAAGCCTGCCTTGTCACCGTCATAGAAGCCCCAGGAAAGGTAGCTGCCCTTAAGTCTCTCCCATGAAGTAAAGCGGTAGAGCTGCTTTGCGGTGTAGGGGTAGTATTTGTTAATGGAATCGGCAACACCCTTGGGGGTTACATCCATTCCCAGAAGTGCGAAAAGGGGAGCGGTTTCTTCACTTCCTAAAAGTGAGAAAATTCCCACAACAAGCTCTGTTACAAGAGAGTTGGAATAAATCGCCTTTTTGATTTCATTTTCTATTGTGCCCTCGGGGTCGGATTCCTTGACGAAATCCGTAAGAAGAGGGTCAACCTTGTCAAGGTACTTAAGATAATCGTCAGCCGTAAGCGTGGGTGTGTAGGTAACAAATGTCTGTGTGATTCCGGGATACACCCATTGATAATTGTTCTGCGGAGCAGAGGTCATAGAGAAAAGTGTGACAACTGTCTTAATAAGCTCGTCATTTGATTTGCTGAGAAGGGGGTCGAGCATCTTTATCATATCGCTGCCGCCCATTATGGTGCCGAGGCTGTCCTTGTTGAGCTTCACCGTTTCAAAGAGGAAGTCCATAATAACAACAAATGCCGAAGCTCTGTCAACGGTATAAGCACCGCCGTTTTCGGTTGCACATTCAGCTAATTTTTTGAGCTCGATTTCGGGAATCTGAAGCTTTACATCCTCACCTAAAAGAGAGGAAAGGTCAACATTCTCAAGAAGCTCATCGATATTGAGACTGCCCTCAAGGTCAGCGGCTGAAGTAATAAGGTCTGCAATTCCGGGAATTGTGAGAATCCCTGCTACCTTAAGTGAAATGGGCTCTAAAAGTGCCGTGATTGAAGCGGAAAGCTTTCCCGAATCAAGGAATAATGCAATTTTGGGAAGTGTCTCCGTAAGACCGATAACGGGGTCTTCAAGAAGCTTATCTACAGCACCGAAAACCATAGAAACAATGTTTCTTATGATGTTATTCTGATTTTTTGCGGCGGAAGCGGCAAATTCATTTCCGGGCATTATCTCGGGACAGTCAAGAGCCTTGAGAAGAGGCACAATTACATTCTGATAGCCGTCATCACCCTGAATTGCAAGGAAGGAATTTATTGATACCTTGCCCGAGCATAAAAGCGCATTAAGAAGGGCATTGAAGGGACTGAGCATTGCCGCCAGAGCCTTGCCGAATTCATTTTTTGAAGAAACCTTCCACTTGAAATCCTTTGAAGCGGCAATTACCGCGTTTATATCCGCACAGGAGGACACTTTTTTTGAAACAGAAGAATAATCGTGAAGTGCCTTTGCAAGCGCCGCAGGAGAAATATCCACACCGATAAGGGTAAGTGCATCGGAGTTTTCTCCGAGGGCGGTATATATTGCGGAAAAGATTCCGTTTAAGGTTTCGTCCTTATAAAGGGTATCGTATACCATTCCCTTTATATCCGTGTCCTTTCCGCCCGAAGCCATAAGCTGCTTCAGAAGGGTATTGAGCTTCGGTATCACGGATTCGGTCTGCTCTCTTGTAATTCCGTCGGGAAACTCCACCGCACCTGCATTGAAAACGGTAAGGGGGGAGAAAGCCAACACAAATACAAGAACCGTTGCTATGAATTTAGTTAAGCGTTTCACGAATTTCACCTCTTGTCAGTTCAGCATTGTTCTTAATGATTGATATTGCGGAGGCCACCACAATATCGCGGATTTGTTCTATGGGGTAGGGCTTTTCGTACATAATCGCATCCGAGCACACGTTACCGGTCATATCCACAATAATAAGCGTTGTTATATGAGCAGTTTCGTGGGTGTAGCCCAATGACATCATACGGTCAATAAGGGAGCAGTATATATCTGCTATTTCGCTGTCATAGAACTCGGGAAGCTGCTTTATGCAGGATGACAGATTCTTTGACATCACGGGAAGTATTTCCTTGTTTTCAATAAGAAAATCAATAAAGCAGTTGAGGAATATCTCTACTCTTCCGTAAAAATCCCCGTTTTCTGCGGGGGGCTCGGAAAGAGTGGATTTAAGGACTGCTTTCATATACTCCGTGCTTTTATAAAGAATTATCTGTTCAAGCAGGTCGCTTTTGTCCTTGAAATAAAGGTAAAAGGTTCCTCTTGCAATTCCTGCAGCCTTGACGATATCGTCAATTGCCGTGGCATTTACCGAATGCTCTCTGAAAAGCGAAAAAGCAGTATCAATTATTTTCATCTTTTTTTCAAGCTTTTTGCTGATTGGAGCCATTGATACTCTGTTTCCTTTGTTTTTTTGTATTTTAATTATAAATTATTAAAGAAAACTTAAAAAAAATGACAATCTGTCAGTTTTCTTTTTTTGATGCACATAAAATGACACCCTGTCATTTTTTTCAGGCAGCTTAATTAGGATACCAAAAAAATGACAGAGTGTCAATATTATTTCCCTATATATATTATATTATTAATAAATAGTTTACAAATTATTTTCAAAAAACCGGTTTCAGAGCAAAAATGCTTATTTGTCCGTGTGAACATCCAGCTGAGGATAGGGAATTGAGATGCCGTTCTTGTCAAAGGCTAGCTTCACATCCTTTATGAGGTCAAAGTAAACAGTCCAATAATCCTCTGCCTTGCACCAGGCTCTTACGGTATATTCGAGAGCACAGTCCTTGTGTGCGGAAAGTCTTGCAAAGGGCTCGGGGTCCTTAAGCACAAGTGCGTGATTCAGGCAAACCTCCGAAAGAACCTTTTCGACGGTGTCAATGTCATTCTGGTATGCAGCCGTGAAGGTAAGGTCAACACGTCTTTCCTTAAGAGCAGATACATTTGTGAGCGTTGCATTTGAAATAGAGGAGTTGGGCACGATGATTCTTCTGTTATCAACTGTAAGTATCTTTGTATGGAAAATGCTTATTTCCTCAACCGTACCTGCAATATCGCCCGAGGTGATGAAATCGCCCACGGTGAAGGGCTTGAGAACAAGAATTATAAAGCCGCCTGCAATATTTGAAAGTGAGCCCTGTAATGCAAGACCCACAGCAAGACCGCAGGAGCCGATTACTGCAATCATTGAGGTCATGGGAACACCGAGTATTGCAAGAGCGGTAATTCCGATAATAACCTTTATGAGTACGCTTATAACATTGATGATAAGGCCTCTTGTGGATACGTCGATTTTGCCGAATGCCTTTGAAGAGGAAGCCTTCTTTGTGATTACGTTTGCAAGCTTGAAGCCGATAATGAGAAGAAGCAGAGCGCCTATAAGCTTTCCGCCGTAGGTTACTGCAAATTCCTGCAGAAGATTTATAAGATTCTTTGCGTATTCACCGGTTTCGGCAAGGCTTGTGGGTACGTCCGTTATCTGTGAAATGCCTGTCTGAATATCCTGCACGATTTCGGCAGCTGTTGTAGTTTCCATAATTAAAATCCTTTCCTTTTTGACTTATTTTGAGGATATTTTACCATTACTGCCGCTGTTTTTCAACAGGATTTTTTATTGTCGGGGATAAATTTCCGTGTTTTTTCCGAAAGCCTTATAAGTGCCGGAGCATTTGTCAGCACCATAAGGCTGTTGAATACATCCGTAAGAAGCCACACGGTTTTTACGGGCATTATACATCCCGTAAAGGTGAAAAACAAAGAGGAAATCAGATAAAGCCTTTCACTTTTTTCTCCGAAAAGATAAGCGGCTGCGGCCTTGCCGTATAAATTCCATCCGAGAACTGAGGCAAAGGCAAAAAACAGAACGGAAAGGGCAATGAACACCGAAGCACCCCTTACACCGAAAATACTGCCCATGCTGAGTGTTACCGCTTCTGAGCCCGTAAGTGTACCCGACGGCGGTGCTTTTCCCGTATAAAGCACCGTAATAATGCCGATAGCTGTAATGCCAAGCATTAGAAAGGTGTCAATAAACACACCTGCAAGTCCCAGCGTTCCCTGAAAATGCGGGTCCTCGGAGCTACTTAAGGCGTGTGCCGCAGGAGACGAGCCCATACCTGCTTCATTTGTAAAAAGCCCCCTTTTTATCCCCTGAGTCACCGATTCTTTTATTCCGATACCCGTAATTCCCCCGAAAAGTGCTTTTGGGGAAAAGGCACAGACGAATATGAGTCTTACTGCCTCGGGGAGATTCTTTATATTAAAAATAATTACTCCCAGACTGCAAAGGAAATACAGCACACCGAAAACGGGTATGGTCCTTTCCGCAAAGCCTGTCACCGCCTTTGTTCCCCTTAAAATAAAGAACGCGGCGGCAAGAGTAATCCCGATTCCCGTAATAAAAAAAGGGAGCCCGAAGGCTTCATTAAGTGCTGTTGAAATTGAATTTGACTGCACGGCAACCCCCGTAAATCCGAGAGCGATTGTTGCAAAGAGCGAAAAAAGGGCAGAGAGGATTTTTCCCGTTCTGCCCCCGAAGGCACAGCGTATGTAATAGGGAGCACCGCCCTCAGTTTTTCCGTTTTTGTCACGCCTTCTTGTGATAATTGAAAGGGAAGCCTCGGAATAAGCCGTTGCCATACCGAAAAAAGCAGAAGCCCACATCCAGAAAACAGCCCCCGGACCGCCTGTAATTATGGCAGAGCCTGCTCCCACAATATTCCCCGTGCCAAGCTGTGCCGCAAGGGACGACATAAGAGAGGCAAAGGGACTGATTCCGCCGTTTTTTTCGCGTCTCCCCGAAAACATATTCCGAAGCCCCTGAAAAAGATACCTTACCTGCACAAATCTCAGCTTCACCGTAAGAAAAATCCCCGTAACCAGAAGCGTTACGGGAAGAATTATATCAGTTAATATTTCCATAAAAATCCCCTCAGGACAGTATATGCCCGAGGGGAATGAAATATGTTAGAGCTTAACGGCAGAAGGGACTTACCGGAGAGGAATAAAATGTATCATTTCTTTGTATGGGATGGCGTCCCCGACATCCCGCTATGATGAAAATTACAATATCTGTATTAATTCCTGTGGCAGATAAAAATGTGCCTCTTGGGGGTATAACTTCTGTAAATTAGTTTTCTGCCTGCGGGACGTCGAGGACGCCGTCCCCTACAAGCAACAGGAAAAATCCGCCGTGATTTACCGATTAACCTATAACGGTTAATTTATCTGTAGTAATCTGCTTATTGTTGTATGTTCCTTCAAGAAGAATGTACTTGCCGATTGCAGGTACGGTGTCGGTCTCGGTAAAGTGCATTGACCAGCTTTCGTTATAGTAAGGGTGCTGGATTGAGTTTACTGAAAGGGCTCTGCCGAAAACCCTTACGGTCATATCCTTGAAATTGTCGGGGAACTGTAAAATGTTTATTACCTGAACTCTTACAAGTGTGGGGCTCATGGTTGTCATATCCATACCGAAGCCTGCATTTTTGAACTCTTCCGTCACTTCGAGAGTAACATCCTTCAGCCAATATCCGTCAAGAGCTGCTTCGTTCTTTTCCATTGTACCCTTAACCTTTACGTAAGAGCCGGGCTCGGGAATTTCCATACCGTCGGGCATAACGAATTCCCACTGATAGTCACAGCACTTTGTGTTGTCTGCATAGCCCCATACGTAGTAACGGGTAACATTGCTGTAAGCATCCTGAAGAACTGCGAAGGTGCCGTCCTTACTAAAGGTCTTGCCCTCATAGGAAGCGCCGTTATCGTTATAGAAAAGGTCAATGTAAGCAGAGTATTCCATCTGGTCAAACTTTTCCTTCATGCCCGTGTCCAATTCACCGTCGGAAAGAAGGGCATCGGCGGTGGGATTTGTAACGGTGTCACCGTTTTCAGCGGTGGTTTCCTCGTTACCTGTGCCGCAGGCGGCAAATGACAGAGTAAGTGTGAGGGTGAGTATAAGTGCAAAAATCTTTTTCATAACAATTATCCTTTCTTTCCGATAATGTAAAATACGGCAAATACTGCTATATCAATTGCAACAATTGTGGAGCCGACGGGAGTTGATGCCATAATTGAAACAAGAATTCCCGTAAGTGAGCAAAGGACGGAGACTGCAGCCGAGCAGATAACAACGCTTCTGAAGCTCTTGAATACCCTCATAGCAGACAGCGCCGGGAATATAACGAGAGCGGAAATAAGAAGCGAGCCTACAAGATTCATTGCAAGGACTATGATAATTGCGGTTATGACTGCAATAAGAAGGTTATAGAGGTTTGCCCTTGTGCCCGTGGCAGACGTAAAGGTTTCGTCAAAGGTTACAGCAAAAATCCTGTTGTAGAAGAACACGAAAACAAGAATCACGATAAGTGACATTGCAATACAAAGCCAGACGTCAGACTCCGAAAGGGTAAGAATTGAGGTGGAGCCGAAAAGTGTGGTGCACACGTCTCCGCTGACATTTCCCGAGGAGGAAAAGACATTAAGAAGAAGATATCCGATTCCGAGAGATGCCACCGACAGCATTGCAAGGGACGCGTCCCCCTTGATTTTTGCCTTGCCCCCCGTTGCTAAAAGAACAATTGCCGCAATTACCGTGACGGGAAGCACAAGAATCATTTCATTTGTAAGACCTGCAATTCCCGCTACTGCCATAGCACCGAAGGCAACGTGGGAAAGTCCGTCGCCGATAAAGGAAAACCTTTTAAGGACAAGGGTAACACCTAAAAGGGAAGAGCAAAGAGCTATGAGCACACCTACAATAAGAGCCCTCTGAACAAAGGGAAACTGCAGATATTCGGAAAGCTTTGCAATCATTTCCATCATACAGCACCTCCCGTCTGACAGGTAAAGGCTTTACCTATGTCTGTTTTTATGTAGTCTTCCTTCGTGCCGAAGAAAAGGGGAGTGCTGCTTATGTGAAGAATATGCGAGGCGTAGTTTACTGCCGCATTTATATCGTGGGAAACCATAATAACGGTAATTCCGTCCTCACGGTTGAGCTTTTCAATAAGAGAGTACATTTCTGCCGTAACCTTGGGGTCAAGACCTGATACGGGCTCATCAAGAAGAAGCATTTTTCCCGTGGCACACAAAGCACGTGCAAGAAGCACTCTCTGCTGCTGACCGCCCGAAAGCTCTCTGTAGCAGCGCTTTGCAAGGTGCGAGATATTCATTCTCTCCATCTGCTTTTCGGCATATTCCTTTTGTGCCTTGGTGTAAAAGGGTCGCATTCCGCATTTGTTGAGAAGCCCCGAAAGAACAATTTCTCTGACGGATGCGGGGAAGTCCTTCTGTATAAGGGTCTGCTGAGGAAGGTAGCCGATTTCTGTGGACTTCAGGTCCTCTCCCGTTAATATTTCGCCCGACATAGGGGCTTTAAGCCCCAGAAGAGCCTTTATAAGAGTGCTTTTACCTGCACCGTTTTCACCTACAATGCAAAGGTAATCGCCTGCGTTTACCTCGAAGGTGAGGTGCTCGGTTACGGTTTTCCCCTCGTAGCCGAGCTTCACATCATTACATATAAGCTGTGCCATTTATTATTCCTTTCTTATGAAAGAGCTTCTTTGAGTATTGCAAGGTTTTCCGTCATTACCTCAATATATGAATCAGCAAGATTTTCCTTGGTGACGGACTGCAGGGCATTGAGCACAAGAATTTCCTGATTTTTTTCCTTTGTGCTGTCCTTTACGGTTTTTGCAACGGAGCCGTCCGAGGTCTCTGTTATAAGTATATGTGTAAGACCGAGAGTGTCAATTTCGTCAGCAAGTCTCTTTACCGTTTCAAAGCTTGCTTCACTTTCGGCAGAACAGCCCGAAAATGCCGCATGATATGAAAGACCGTAGTCATTTATAAGATAAATAAAGGGGAAACGGTCGGCAAAAACTACAGTATTCTTCTGACAACTGCTAAGGGTCCTGCTGTAAGCCTCGTCAAGCTTCTGAAGCTCTGAATGGTACTTTATAAAATTCGCCTTATAAATTTCGGCATTTTCGCTGTCAATGTCACAAAGGACGTTTTTTATATTTTCGCAAAGCTTCATTGCATTTTTTAAGGAAAGCCATATATGCTCGTCATGTGCGTGGCTGTGCTCCTCGCCCTCCTCGTGGTGATGCTCCTCCTCACCTATAGCCTCAACACAGAAAAGGCTTTCCTCCGGAAGATTCGTCATCAGCGGAAGAATTACCGTGCTGTCATTCTGAGAGGAGCTGAGAACATCCGTTACCCACTTGTCACTTGTGCCGTCCGTATAAATAAAGAGGTCAGCGGAGGAAATCGTAACAATGTCCTTTGCCGCAGGCTGATAGGAGTGAAGGTCTGTTCCCGAATCAAGAAGCAGAGTGATATCCGCATCTTCGACCCCTTCAGTCAGATTTCTTACCCAGTCGTAATAGGGGAAAACCGTGCATACTATCTGAAGCCTGTCGGTTTTTCCCTGAGTATCGCCGCAGGCACAAAGCCCCGTTACGGCAATTATCAGTATAAGTAATGAAGCTGTTAATTTTTTTATCATTATTTTACCCCTCCTTAATTCTGCAATCCTTACAGCAACCGAAAAGCGTGGTGCTGTCAACCTTAACGGAAAAATCGCTTTCACCTAAAATATCGGACAGCATTTTTTCGCTTAAGGTGTGTCCCATGTGCAGAAGCTTTCCGCACTCCGTACACTTTAAGTGCAGGTGGCTGTGACATTCCTCGCTTCCTGCAAGCTGATAGAGAAACTGCCTTGAATTTCCCTTTACAAATCTCTTTACCGTGCCCTTTTCCACAAGCTGACCGATAAGGCGGTAGATTGTGCTTTTTCCCGGTGCATCGGGGCAGGTCTCAGACAGACGCACCGATAATTCATCTATCCCCATAGGGGTGTCCTTATTCTCCCTTAGAAAGGATAAAAGTATATCCTTCTGATGAGTATTATATGTAGCCAACTAATCAACTCCAAATTGAGAATTACTCTCAATTTATTATACATATTTTTCTCCTTATGTCAATAGCAATAATCCGTTGAAATGTAAAAAATTTTATGATAGAATAAATCTTGATATTTCGGAATTCGGAGATTCTTAAGCGAGGCTGTGCCGTTGATTTCATCTTGTAGGGGTCGGCGTCCTCGACGACCCGAGATAGCGGCAGGTAATAAAAATACAAAAAACAGACCATGTGAGGCACTTTTCTATATATCACGTATATTAAACACAAACAATTTATTTTACCGAAGGCGGGAGGTCGGGGACGCCCTCCCCTACAATGTAAAATACACGAAACTGCCCTTTGGGAAATTACTTCTGTTTGATGTATTGTGAATTAAGGAGATAAGATGAATAAAATTGAAATACTCGCGCCTGTGGGCGGTGAGGAACAGTTGATTGCCGCTGTCAGAAGCGGTGCGGATGCGGTATATTTCGGTGCCGCCTCCTTCAATGCAAGAAGAAATGCCGTGAATTTCACCGATGATGATTTCATCGGTGCGGTACGCTACTGCCACGAAAGAGGCGTAAAGGCTTATATCACCCTCAATACCCTTGTAAAGGACAGCGAAGGTGAGGAGTTTGAAAACACCCTGAAGCTTATAGCCCGAAGCGGTGCCGATGCGGTAATTGTTCAGGATATGGGCGTATTTTCCCGTGTGAAGGAATGTGTTCCCACTATGCCCGTCCACGCTTCAACCCAGATGGCGGTACATAACGTGGCAGGTGCAAGGCTTCTTGAGGAGCTCGGCTTTTCCCGTATCGTTCTTGCAAGAGAATTAAGCTTTACGGAAATAAAAGAAATCACAGAAGCGGTGAATACTGAAATTGAGGTTTTTGTTCACGGAGCGCACTGTATGAGTGCATCGGGTATGTGCTATATGAGCTCTTTTTTCGGTGCGAGAAGCGGAAACAGAGGTCTCTGCGCTCAGCCCTGCCGTCTTAATTTCAGATCGGGTGCACGTGAATATGCTTTGTCCCTTAAAGATATGTGCCTTGCTGATGAAACGGAAAAATTAATCGGTACGGGTGTTACCTCCTTTAAGATTGAGGGCAGAATGAAGCGCCCCGAATATGTTGCGGCGGCGGTATCTGCCTATAAAAATGCAGTAAAGGGCATAAAGCCCGATATGTCCCTTCTTCAGAGTGTATTCTCCCGAAGCGGCTTTACAAAGGGTTATTTTGAAGGAAAACGCGACCTTTCAATGTTCGGCTACCGTACAAAGGAGGACGTTCTCTCAGCTTCAAACAGCGTTCTCAATACCCTTTCCAATACCTACAGAAATGAAAATCCCCTGATTGAGGTTTCAATGAAATTCAGGGTACAGGAAAACGGGCCCTGCACTCTTGAAATATCAGACGGAAAGAATACCGTGACCGCCAAGGGTGCTGTTCCCGAAAAGGCACAGAAGGTACCGCTCAATAGTGAAAGTGCCGAAAAATCCCTGGGGAAGCTGGGCTCAACCTTCTATTACTGCAACAGTATCGTGTGCGAAATTGAAGAGGGGCTGATGCTTCGTGCCTCTGACATAAATGCTCTGAGAAGAGAAGCCTGTGACAGGCTTACCGAATTAAGGGGCAAAACCGCCGAACACGTCTTCATTCCCCGTAAAAAGGCATTTTTTACCCGTGAAATTTCAGGGGAGCCCGACCTTTATATTTCTCTTCGTTCCCTTTCTCAGCTGCCCGGGGAGACAGGTGCAAAGCTGATAATTTTACCCGTGAAGGAGCTTTCAGACAATATAGAGGCTCTTTGTGATATGACGGGAAAACTCTGTGCAAAAATTCCCGCTCTCGTTTATCCTGCCCGTGAGGAAAAGCTGCTTTCGGACCTTAAAAAATTAGCCGAAAACGGCATAAAATATGCTTATTGCGACAATATCGGTGCTGTTGAAATTGCAAAAAAGGCAGGTCTTTCGGTAATCGGCGGAACACTTCTCAATATCACAAATTCCGACAGCGCAGACAGATATTTCTCCCTCGGTGCAGGCTCGGTTACTCTCTCTTCCGAGCTGTCGGGAACTGCCGTAAAGACCCTCAAAACAAAAGCCCGTACAGGTATCTGTATTTACGGGTATATGCCCCTTATGCATTTCCGCTGCTGTCCTTTGCAGAGTGAAAAGGGCTGCGGTGAATGTAAGGGAAGGGGAGAAATTACCGACAGAATGGGTGAAAAATTTACCGTTCTCTGCGAAAACAGACAGTACAGCGTGCTTTATAATACCGTGCCCTTGTATCTCGGGGACAAAAGGCTTCCCCGCACGGATTTTGTGCTGATGACCTTTACTACGGAGAATAAATATAACGTAAGAAAAGTGATTGATTCATATAAAAACAAAAAAGCCCTCGACGGCAGAAAAACCGCGGGACTTTTTGAAAGAGAATTATTATAAATCAAAAAAATCATACTTCGGACGGGGAGCTTCAAAGCTTACCCGTTCTCCGTTTTCGGGGCTTATGAAGGAGATTCTCTGAGAAAACAGGGCAATAAAGGGAATATTGTCGGAGGCACCGTATTTTCCGTCGCCGTACACGGGATGACGTCGGGATGAAAACTGCACTCTTATCTGATGTGTCCTTCCCGTGTGAAGCTTGATTTTTACAAGGGAAAGTCCGTTTTTTATTTCCTGCACCTCATATTCCAGGGATGCTTTTTTTACGCCCTTTCTCTCACTTTTTACTACAAAGGACTTGTTTTTACGGCTGTCCTTGAAAAGAAAATCCACCATTTCTCCCTTGTGGGGAGACACCTCACCGTGAACTACTGCAAGGTATTCCTTTTTGAAGGTGCCGTCCGTTATTCCCCTTGAAAGCAAAGCCGCCGCCTTTTTGGTTTTTGCATACACCATAACCCCTGAGGTTACGGTATCAAGGCGGTGTACCGTATATATTTCGGAAAGATTTAACTCCTTTTTAAGTAGGTCCGGCAGTCCGTCTCTTCCGTTCTCCTGTGAAGAGACACCGAAGGGCTTTATCGCCGTCACAAATTCTTCATTATTGCAGATAATTTCCATCATTTTAACCTTAAAAGTCTGATAATTTTTTTATTTTTTTCATTGTACTCCCGAGATTCTAGCAAAATGTGATAAAATTGTGACATTTATGTGAATCTTCCTTTTTCATAGTAAAACCTCTTGCAATAATGACTTCTTAATGTTATTATTAGTATGCAAGATAGTATATCCGAAGATATGTTTATCATGTCAGTTTATGAAAGGAGTACGAACAATGTTTAAAGATTATTCAGATGAAATTATGAACGAAATTCTCGGCGGCGCTGACGGTCCTCTTGAGAACAAGGCTGATACAGCTGTTAATTTCCTCAACGAGTGGGCAGACTACATCACCCAGTTCATTGATACAATCAAGAAGTTCTTTGAAGATCTTATGGCTCTTCTCGGTTAATTTCGGATAGTATAATTTTATAAAAGAAAAGAGGTGTCACAATGAACGAAGCAACTGCTATCACAGAGACCATTGCAAAGTTCGCGGAGGCTCTTGTAAATTTCATCAACATGATTAAGGATTTCTTTGCAAAGCTTACAGGTGGCGCAGAAACAACTCCCGAAGCATAAGTTGATGCTCAGGAAACGGCCTTTTTTACAGGGCAAGAAAATAGCATAAGCTAAAAGCCGGCGTAAAACCGCCGGTTCTTTCTTTTTTACATAAAATTTACCAAATTTTTGAATATTTTTAAATTTTTTTATTTAAGTGTTGAAATATAATTTTAATTGTGCTAATATAAAGATGCGAATTTATAATGCAAATCTATATAGAGAGGTGAAAATAATGAACGGCACATGGGATAGCGATTACGCTTTTATCTATGAATTCATCGCAATTCTTGAAAGATTATTCCAGATGTTTGCAAACCTTCTCAGCGGTTTTGGCGGTAACTCCGGCAATACTGAAGGTGACAATGCTGAAAACGCATAAGTTTTTCATTTTTAACAGATCTGTAAAGAAAAGCGCTCGGTTTCCGAGCGTTTTCCTTTTTATATGATAAAATGATATAAATATTTAAATATTTCTCTTTTTTCTGCGTCTTATAGGGTGAGGAGGGAAAAATATGGATGACAAAAAAATCATTGAACTGTTTTTTAAGCGTGACGAAACGGCAATCCGTGAAACCGCCGGTAAATACGGGGATTTTATCCGTTATATAGCCTTTAATATAACGGGTCTCAGGGAAGATGCCGAGGAGTGCGAAAACGACACATATTTCAAGCTCTGGAATTCTATTCCTCCGGATTCCCCCGAATTCTTCAAGGCGTACATAGGTAGAATCACGAGAAACACGGCCCTTAGTCTCTACAGGAAAAATAAAGCGGCAAAAAGAAACTGCGGCGTATATGTTTTACTGTCGGAGCTGGAGGAGTGTATTCCCGACCCCGTAAGCGTAGAGGACGAGGTTGAGGCGAATTTTCTTTCCCGTATTATTACCGATTGGCTTTACACCTTGAATGAAGAGCACAGAGCCGTATTTATAAAGCGTTATTGGTACGGTGATGCCGTAAAGTCAATTGCTCAGGAGCTGAAATTATCTCCCTCCGAAATATCCTCTCTTCTTTTTACTTTGAGAAAGAAATTAAAAAGAGAACTGACAGAGAAAGGAGTAAATATATGAAAAGCGAAAAATTATATGAAGCAATAGGCGACATTGATGAAAAGCTGATTTCCGATGCTGAAGACTTCGGAAAAAAGTCGGGTAAAAAGCGTATTGTTCCCTTTATAGTGTCCCTTGCTGCCGTGTTTGCGGTGATTATTGCCCTCGGTATTATCGGTCCCTTTACCTTTTCGGGTGTCGTTCTTCCTCCCGATGACGGAACTCTTCCGGGCGGTGACGAAACGAGCCTGAAGGAAGATAATACAGGTGATTTTTCATCCGAAGAAACAACTGCCTCTGACTCTCAGGAAAGCTCCACGTCTTCTCCGAATAGTGAGCCTCCCGAGGAAAAAACGACAATAATAGGATTATTACCGCCTCCCGAGGATGAAACTCAGAGTGGCTTTATAAATCCCCACAAAACGGACAGCAACAAAAATATCCGTCCCGTGACCCTCAGTAAGGCATCTTACCCGAAAATGGCTGCCTACCCGCTCTTAGGCGAGCTTGACCCCCGCTACGACAAATGGTGGGAATCAAAAAGAGAGCTTATGGGAATTGAGGTTGAGACAGACAATATAAAAAGCTTCTCGAAAACTCTTCTTTCGGAGCTTCTGACGGATAAAAGCGACGAAAACAATATTGTCTCCCCCCTTAATCTCTATATGGCTCTCGGAATACTTGCGGAAACCTGCGACGGCAATTCCCGTCAGCAGATTCTGGAGCTTCTCGGGGAAGAATCAATTGATACCCTTCGCGACAGAGCTAATAAAATATGGCAGAAAAATTACCGTGATGACGGAGCTATGAAAAGCATAATGGCAAATTCTTTATGGCTCAACAGCTCCGTAAGCTATAATAAGACCGCAGTAAAGACGATATCCGAAAAATATTTCGCATCTGTTTACAGCGGTACTATGGGCTCCCCAAAGTATAATAAGCTTCTTAATGAATGGCTTTCCGAAAACACCGACGGAATGCTGAGCCCCGATGTGCAGACGGATTACGACACCGTAATGTCAATTGCATCTACAATAGTTTTCTCCTCAAAATGGTCTGATGAATTCCAAAAATCCGCTACCGAAAAGGGAGTTTTCCACTCTCCCTCGGGGGATAAGACGGTCTCCTTTATGAATGCTACGCGTGATATGTACTACTTCTGGGGCGAAAAATACTCGGCAATATCCTTAAGCCTTAACATCGGCGGACAAATGTGGTTTATCCTTCCCGATGAGGGTGTTGATGCCGACAGTATTTTCTCTGACCCTCAGATGCTTGACCTTGTAACGAGAAAAGATATTTACGGTGACTCTTATGAAAACGGAAAATTCCTTGAAGTCAATCTGTCAATTCCGAAATTTGACGTAAAGAGCGAAAAGGATGTAATGTCGGGCATTAAAAAGCTCGGTATCACGGATGTAACAGATGAGCTTCGTTCCGATTTTTCACCTCTTGCAACAAATCCCGAAGGTATATTCATTGATAAAATAGACCACGGCGTAAGAGTGAAAATTGACGAGGAGGGCGTGCAGGCTGCCGCCTATACCGTAATCAGGGGAGCAGGCTCCGCAATGCCGCCCGATGAAAAGGTGGATTTCGTCCTTGACCGCCCCTTCGCCTTCGTAATCTCACTTAATGACAATGTCCCCCTCTTTGCCGGGGTTGTCAATAATCCTTGAAAATAATATAACAAACAAAAAAAGGAGTGTTTCAATGTGAAAAAGAAGTATAAGCTTTTTACGTTATTGTTAATATTTGCACTACTTTTTTCAAACAGTCTTATTATCACCAATGCAGCGGATGACATTGCAAGAACTCATTTTATGGTTTATCTTAAAGAGGAATACAGAAGCCGTGTGCAGGAGGTAATTGATTCAATTGACTGCGAATATATAGGAGAGGTATGTGAGCTTACCAATCCTGACGACTATGATTCAGCCTATACACCTATGCTTCTCGTATGGGTGAAGGATAAAAATGAAGCATATTTTGACAAGGCTCAGGAATATTTTTTTGGTAAGGACTATTATTATAAAACAATGTACGACGTCCTTCTTGCAGACGGTAATACGTGGTTATGCAGAACTCAGTTCATTATCATTATAAAGGAAGAATATGCTTCGGATATTGAAGCAATCACACAGGGTATTTCCTGTAAATATATTGAAGGTGTCAGAGAAGCGGAATATTTTCTTCCGTCTTCTGATCCCCGTGTCGCCTTATATGTTTATATGGCAAACGGCGATGAGGCATTTTTTTATCCCGCGCAGGAATATTTTTCCGACAAGGAATACCTTGATAGTATAGAATATAATTATCTCGTCAGAATTGAAGATTTCGGACTTAACGGTGATGCCGATTATGATGGCAGATACTCAGCCTCCGATGCGAGATTTATTCTCCGCTGTGCCGTGGGGCTTGAACAGTACGATTCTCTTATTCAATGTGATACAAATGCAGACGGAACGGTGAATTCTGTGGATGCAAGGCTTGTGCTTCGCTTAGCGGTGGGGCTTTCTCCTGAATAAACATTTTTCAGCATAAAGATTATCCTCAGTCAGCCGCACTTTTTGTGCGGTTGATTATTTTTATGTTATATGGTATTATTAATATATACTTTTCGGGAGTGAGATTATGGCAGGAAATAAAATTGACAGAAAAACGCTGAAATATTATGCGAAAATGGCAAGCGAGGCTTACGTTAATGACCCCGTTTACGTTTTTGCCTGCAAAAATGAAAAAATCAGAAAAAGATTCATTTACCATTGGTTTCTTATCCGCCTGAATTCCTCAAAAAAGAAGGATATTTTCTATTTTGACGAGGAACAGAGGGGACTTCTCATTCTCCGTGAAGCCCATTATGACTATACAATGTGGCAGTTTCTGCAGTGCATCAACTGGCCCTTCCTTGTCCTTTACTGGCCCCTTACAATAAAGTGTCTTATGGCGTATTCCCACCTTGATAACAAGGATATTTTTGATGATAAAACCTACATTGTATCTCCCGTTTTTGTGTCACCTGAGCATCAGGGCAAGGGAGTTGCTACCCGTCTTCTTAAAATGGGAATAGAGGATATGCTGTCCCGGGGCTTCAAGGTAGGTCTTGAAACGCAGAATCCCGAAAATGTGGGCTTCTACGAAAGGCTCGGCTTCCGTGTGGCAAAGGAAGAATACTACAAGCTGGAAAAAATCCATAACTATTATATGATTATTGAATAAAAACCCGCTGAAACGGAGAGTTTCCAAAAAAATGAGAGGTAATACGGTAAATTCCGTATTACCTCTTTTTTGAACTGTCTAAAAACTCCGAATTCCGAAATCCGAATTTGTTACGCAATTGTGGGTTTTAATGCATCCTTTGCGGCTGTGAGCCTTGAGGGATTTCTCTGAATCACGGGAAGAGCTCCGTTTACAACACATTCCTTTGTAACGGTGATTTTCTCAATGGAGGGGTCAGAGGGAGCTGTATACATAATGGGAAGAAGAACCTTTTCCATTATTGCACGGAGTCCTCGTGCGCCCGTTTTCTTTTCAAGAGCGGATTTTGCAATTTCAGAGAATGCTTCATCCGTAAATTCAAGCTCAACATCATCAATACCGAAAAGTCCCTGATACTGCTTGAAGAGAGAATTTTTAGGCTCCTTGAGAATCTTTATAAGAGCCTCCTCGTCAAGGTTCTTAAGGGCTGTCAGCACGGGAAGACGGCCTACAAGCTCAGGGATAAGACCGAACTTTACAAGGTCCTGAGGGATTACCTTGGACATAATTGAGTCCTCGTCAAGCTCAGATTTCAGAAGAATTTCCGAGCCGAAGCCCAATACCGAATTTCCCATTCTCTTTTCAACGATTTTTTCAATGCCGTCAAAGGCACCGCCGCAGATAAAGAGAATATTTGTGGTGTCTATCTGTAAAAATTCCTGCTGAGGATGCTTTCTGCCGCCCTGAGGGGGAACATTTGCAAGAGTGCCTTCAAGAATTTTCAGAAGAGCCTGCTGAACACCTTCACCGCTTACGTCACGGGTAATGGAGGTGTTTTCGCTTTTTCTGGCAATCTTATCTATTTCGTCAACGTAGATAATGCCTCTTTCCGCTTTTTCTATATCAAAATCGGCAGCCTGAATAAGTCTTAAAAGAATGTTTTCAACGTCCTCACCGACGTAGCCTGCCTCTGTAAGAGTGGTTGCGTCCGCAATTGCAAAGGGAACATCAAGTGTCTTTGCAAGTGTCTGTGCAAGGAAGGTTTTACCTACACCCGTAGGACCTAAGAGAAGCACGTTTGACTTGTTGATTTCAACATCGGTCTTAGCTTTTCTGTAGATTCTCTTATAGTGGTTATACACGGCAACGGACAGGGCAATTTTTGCCTGGTCCTGACCGATAACGTATTCATCCAGCTTTGCCTTAAGCTCCTCGGGCTTGGGAAGAAGCCTGGGAGAGGAAGCCTTTTTCTTTGTATTCTTTTTGGGATTTCCGTCACCCTGAGAAATGATGCTTACGCAGTTTTCAATACACTCATCGCAAATAAAGGCATCGGGGCCCTGAATGAGCATTGAAACCTGGTCCTGCGTTCTGCCGCAGAAGGAACAGCGAAGCCTATCCTTGGGATCGTCATATTTAGCCAATGGAATTTCCTCCCGATTTATCTGTTGTAAAGAACCTTGTCAATAAGACCGTATTCGAGAGCCTCTTCTGCACTCATAAAGTTGTCACGGTCTGTGTCACGCTCAATAACCTCAATGGGCTTACCGGTTTCCTTTGCAAGGATTTCATTGAGCTTCTGACGGGTCTTGAGAATATGGTCTGCCGCAATCTTGATGTCGGAGGCCTGACCTCTTGCACCGCCCAAAGGCTGATGAATCATAATTTCCGCATTGGGAAGAGCGTATCTCTTTCCGGGTGCGCCTGCTGCAAGAAGGAATGCACCCATAGAGGCTGCCATACCCATACAGATTGTGGAAACATCGCACTTGATGTAATTCATTGTGTCAAAAATTGCAAAGCCTGCGGAAACGGAGCCGCCGGGGGAGTTGATGTAAAGGGAAATATCCTTTTCGGGGTCCTGACCCTCAAGGAAAAGAAGCTGAGCCACAACAAGGCTTGCCGTAACATCATTTACTTCTTCGGAGAGAACTATGATTCTGTCGTTGAGAAGTCTGGAGTAAATGTCGTAAGCTCTTTCACCGCGGTTTGTCTGCTCAATAACGGTGGGAACAAGTGACATATAGGGATTAGGTAACATAGTGAATCCTCCTTTAGTTTTCAGGCGTGATGGGTTCAACTCCCGTCAGCCTTTTCAAAACGGCCGGAAATATTTATATATCCCCGACCGTTCAGTATATGTGCCGAAATTAGCCGTAATCAGGAAAAATTATCCTTACCGCCTGATTATTGACGGAGTTACGGATTATTATTCAGCTGCTTCTTCTTTTGTTTCTGTAGCTTCTGCGGGAGCTTCTTCAGCCTTCTTCTTTGTTGTCTTCTTTGCAGCGGGCTTCTTTGCAGCCTTCTTCTTGGGAGCGCCCTCCTCTACTGCATTTGCGATAACAATTTCGTCAGCCTTTCTTGCCTTAAGCTCCTTCTTGACAGTCTCGGGGAGAACTGCCTTCTTAACGGTGTCAAGGTCAACGCCGTACTTTTCAGCCATAGCGGAAAGCTCTGCTTCAACGTCCTCGTCAGAAACCTCAACGCCTTCAAGCTCTGCAATCTTTTCAAGTGCAAGCTCTACCTTAACATCAAGCTCTGCTCTTTCCTTATAGGAATCCTTGAGAGAATCAACGCTCATACCGAGGTAGCCGAGATACTGCTCGAAGGGGATGCCCTGGCTTTCTACTCTGTACTTGAATTCGTTAACCATACCCTCAACGGAACGGGTAATCATAACCTCGGGAATTTCGTCTGTTACAAGCTCGGCAAGCTTGTTGTAGATTTCGTTCTTGAAGGAGTTTTCGGAGGACTTAGCCTTCTGCTCCTCAAGAGTCTTTCTGATGTCAGCCTTGTACTCGTCAAGTGTATCGAATTCGGAAACGTCCTTAACGAAATCGTCGTCTGCTACGGGAAGCTCCTTAGCCTTAATTGCGTGAAGCTTGATTTTGAATACTGCGGGCTTTCCTGCAAGAGGCTCTGAGTATTCCTCGGGGAAGGTAACGTTTACGTCGAACTCTTCGCCGATGTTGTGACCGATAATCTGCTCTTCAAAGCCGGGGATGAAGGAGCCTGAGCCGATTTCGAGCTCATATTCCTCTGCCTTGCCGCCTTCAAAAGCTTCGCCGTCAACAAAGCCTTCAAAGTCGATAACTGCGATGTTGCCGTTTTCAACAGCCTTGTCTTCTACGGAGATGATTCTTGCATTCTGCTGAAGCTTGAGAGTGATTTCTGCCTCAACCTCTTCGTCTGTAACCTCTGTAGCGGGCTTAACAGCGGAAATGCCCTTGTAGCCTTCAATTGTGATTTCGGGCTTTACTGTTACCTTACAGGTAAGCTCAACGCCTTCCTTGCCGATTTTCTTGATGTCGAAATCGAAGGGGTTGTCAATGGGAGTGATACCTGCTTCGTTAAGAGCTGCTTCATAAACCTCGGGGAATGCTATGTCAAGTGCATCATCATAGAATACGCCTGCGCCGTAAACCTTTTCAATCATATTACGGGGAGCCTTGCCCTTTCTGAAACCGGGAAGTGCAATGTTGCCCTTTTCCTTATTGTATGCCTTCTGAATAGCCTTTTCAAAAGTTTCTCCATCAATGGAAAGTGCAACTGAAAATTCATTTTTGCCTGTCTTTTCTGCTGAAATTAACATTTTTGTTTGTCCTCCTGAACGTAATTTGCCTGACGGCAGTCATTAATAACCACGCTATTATAACAGATTTATTTTTAAAATGCTACTGTTTTAAGAAAAAAAACAGAGAATAATATAACTAAAGCATAACCTTTTTTGGGCAGAATGTGAGAAAATCCGCAGAAATCAGCGAAAATGTGATTCCCTCGTGCTCATATTTCTCGTATCTTCCCGTTCTGTCACCGTGAATGTGACCGAAGTAGCACCGTTTGATTCCGTACTTTTTAAGCACCGCTAAAAGCTCCTCACACACACCCGATTCATATACCACGGGGTAGTGCATAAAGGCTACGGGCTCCTTTCCCGTTTTAAGTGCTTCCTCAATTGAAGCGGTAAGCCTTCCCGCTTCACGGGCTATTACCTTTTCTGCGTTTTCCGCCTTGTCGTCATAAAACCAGCCTCTTGTTCCGCATACCGCAATATTTTCGGCTTCATAGGCATTATTGAAAAGGAAGCTTATTGTGTGAAGCTCATTTTCCGTGAGAAAAGCGTTCATTTTTCTCATGGTAGCCCACCAGTAATCGTGGTTGCCCTTGCCGATAATTTTTCTTCCGGGGAGGCTGTCAATAAATTTAAGGTCTGTTTTTGCTTCTTCAAGAGACATAGCCCAGGAGATGTCTCCGGGGATAACGACGGTATCACCGGGAGAAACAACCTTTTCCCAGTTGGATTTAAGGCGGGAGGTGTAATCCTGCCATCCTCTGAATATATCCATAGGCTTTTCGCTGCCCAGCGACAGATGGGGGTCTGCAATAACAAAAACTGACATAAATTTATCCTGACGGTAAAAATTCCCTTTGATAAAATACGTAAAATGAAAAACACTTTTTCCGAAAGCGCTTTCTTTCCTCCGTGGTTTTCCCCGGGGAGATTTCGGCAATATATGGAGATGAAAAAAATGAACAAATGCGGTAAAGAAAACAAAAATATCAGCTGTGATGCGAAGAACTGTGTTTACCATACACCGGACTGCGGCTGCACAGCTGAAGCTATCAAGGTAAGCAATAAGGATGCCTGCAAGTGCTCCGAAACCTGCTGTGCAACCTTCCAGATGAAGAAGTCCGATAATACGGTAATCTGAGAAAGCTTCCTTTTAAGAGCGGTTCCCTTTACAGACCGAGCATTCCGTAAACTACGCCTCTCATATCTGTCTTTTCGCAGATTTCGGTAAATCTGGGAGCAGTACCCTTTAAGCCTGCAAGCTGAGAGGGTGCCTTTACGCCCGAGATTTTTTCAAGTCTTTCCATCATATCGAATTCGTCGGCAGAGAGTGCCTCTCCGAGACCCTCGAGAACTGCAGGGGAGAATTTGTAGGGAGATGCCGTGGATACGATAACCGTGGGAGTGGTATCGCCCGTCTTTTCACGGTAGCTGTTGTAAACATTGATTGCAACTGCGGTGTGGGGGTCGGAGAGATAATTATACTCCTTGAAGGTTTCGCCGATTGTGGCTTTTGTATCGGTATCGTCACAGCAGCCGCCTGCGAAAACTGCCTGAATTTTTGAGAGCATTTTTTCGGGAACCGTGTATTCTCCGTTCTCCTTGAGGGCGGTGAAAAGCTCATTTATTTCCGCACTTCCGTTTTCGCTCAAGTGGTAAAGAAGTCTTTCAAGATTGCTTGAAACAAGAATATCCATTGAGGGTGAAACGGTGGTGTGGAATGTTCTTAAACGGTTGTATCTTCCTGTTTCAATAAACTCTGTAAGCACGTTGTTTGCATTTGAAGCGCAGATAAGCTTATTTACGGGAAGTCCCATTTCCATAGCATAGAAGGCAGCAAGAATGTTGCCGAAATTACCTGTGGGGACGGTGAAATTAATCTTTTCTCCGTTTACTATCTGACCCGATGCAATCATATCCGCATAAGCTGAAAAATAGTACACAATCTGAGGAACAAGTCTGCCCCAGTTGATTGAATTTGCGGAGGAGAAGGTCATATTGTTATCGTGAAGCTGCTTCTTCACTTCATCGTCCGTGAATATGGTTTTTACGCCTGTCTGTGCATCGTCAAAGTTACCCTTTATTGCACATACACCGACGTTTTTGCCTGCCTGAGTTGTCATCTGAAGCTTCTGTACGGCGCTGACACCGTCGCTGGGATAGAATACGAGGATTCTTGTGCCCTCTACATCCCTGAAGCCTTCAAGGGCTGCCTTGCCCGTGTCGCCTGAGGTTGCAACGAGAATAACCGTTTCTCTGCCCTCAGAGATTCTCTTTGCAGAGCCCGTAAGAAGGTAGGGGAGAAGCTGTAAAGCCATATCCTTGAAGGCGCAGGTAGGACCGTGCCACAATTCGAGAACATTTACGTTGTCGTGAATATTCACAAGGGGAGCTACCTTTTCATTGGTAAAGCCCGTAGCATAAGCCCCCTCGGTATCTGCATCAATTTCAGTCTTTCCGAAATCGGTGAGATAAAGGGAAAGCACCTTTCTTGCTCTTTCAATGTATGAAAGGGGAACAAGAGAAGCGATAAAGTCAGAATTGACCTTGGGAATCTCGGTGGGGATGAAAAGACCGCCCTCTGCCGAAATGCCGTTTGCTATTGCAAAGCTTGATGAAACGGAAAGTGTATCGTTTCTGGTTGATGTGTAATTCATAACATAACCTCCGTGAGGTAATTTTTTTGCATACTATTTTAACAAATATTTTTTCCGTTGTAAAGCATTATTTAATATATAATATAAAACTTGCATTATTTTTTCTTATGTGTTATTATATATCATTACGGAGGCTGATAGAAAATGAACGATTATATGAAAAAGCTTATATCCGAGGCGGATTCCCACGCTGAAATCCGCTCACAGACTTCAAGGACCAGAAGGGTTTCCGTTGTAGGCGGTTCGCTTGTGGGCAATATGTCATCTGTATCAAAGGGTATCGGTGCCCGTGTATATAAGGACGGTGTGTGGGGCTTTGCTTCACAAAGCAAGTGCGACGAGGAAAGTGCCCGCCAGGTGCTTAAAAGTGCCCGTGAAAACGCTTTTCTTCTGAATTCGGGCTGTCCCAAGAATAAGGGTCCTCTCGATAACGCACAGAGTGTATACTATTCTGAGCCGAGAGCCTTTATTGACGTATCTCAGAAAACGCTTGTTGATTTTGCAAGGGAGGTTGACAGCTATATAGAAAAGAAATATCCCGACCTTACCTCCCGTCACGTGGGACTTTCAACAGGTACTATCGAAAAGACCCTTTGCACCTCTGAGGGCTCCTTTGCATATCAGCTTTTCCCCAGAACCTATATGATAGTATCAATGTCTGCTGAAGCCTCGGACGGCTCCAATATAGAGCTTTTTGATGTTTTGGGCGGCGGAGAAGGTTATTTTTCTGACTACTACTCCGACCCCGTGCTTCTTTTCCCGCAGATAGATTCCCTTTATCACGAGCTTATGTCCAAGAAAGAGGGTATTTTCCCCGATGCCGGTGAGACTCTTTGCATAATCGACTCGGGTATTGCAGGTATGGTAGCCCACGAAGCGGTAGGCCATACAGTTGAAGCGGACTTAGTGCTTGCAGGAAGCGTTGCAAACGGCAGCATCGGAAAAGAGGTAGCTTCTCCTCTTGTCAGTCTTACGGATTTTGCACACACCGCTTTCGGAGAGCGTGCTCCTCTTCCCGTTTATGTGGATGATGAAGGCACTCTCTGTGAGGATGCCGTTATTATCAAGGACGGTATTCTTACGGGATATCTCAATAACCTTGAAAGTGCAAAGCATTTCGGAGTAAAGCCTCAGGGCAATGCCCGTGCTTATGCCTTCTCCGATGAGCCTCTTATAAGAATGAGAAACACCGCAATTCACCCCGGAGACCATAAGCTTTCCGATATGATAGCATCCATTGACAAGGGCTATTATCTTACAAGAACACAGAACGGTCAGGCGGATACCACAGGTGAATTTATGTTCGGTATTACTATGGGCTACGAAATCGTAAACGGAAAGCTGGGCAGGGCACTTCGCGATACTACCATTTCGGGTGTTGCCTTCAATATGCTTAAATCCGTTGATATGCTGTCCGATAATGTAGGCTGGGATTTCGCAGGCTATTGCGGAAAGAAGCAGCCTATGGCGGTTTCAATGGGCGGCCCTGCTATCAGATGTAAAGTGAATATCGGAGGCAGATAATATGGAAAATCTTAAAAAAGCAGCTGAATATATACTCTCCTCCCTTAAAGACGGAGGTGCCGACGACGCTCAGGTCAGCGTTTCCGAGGGCAGAGTTGAGGAATTCAATGTTGATGCAGGTGAGTTTTCACTTATAAGAAGTGTTTTCAATTCCGGTGCATCAATGAAGGTTATAAAGGATATGAGAAAGGGCACAGCCGCTGTCAATCAGCTTGATAAAGAGGCTGTAGACAATGCCGTGGCAGAATGTCTTGCGGCGGCGGAAACGGGTGTAAGAGACGAAGCCCTTTCAATCTCTCAGAAGGAAGAGAATCTTGATTTTGTATCGGGTGCACTCTCTCCCGATAAGGAAGCTTTTTTCCGCTCTCTCATTAAATTTAATGATGACGTGAAGGAGCAGTTTCCCGAAATTATGCTTGAGCAGGTAATTGCATCCTATTCCTACGGCAAGCACGTTTTTGCCAACACAAACGGCGTGCTTTTCACCGAGGAGGACGGCTCTTATTCCGTCAGCATTATGTATTCCGCACATAATGAAGAAAACGTAACATCATTTAACTGTGCGGCGGTAGATTACCTTGACCCCAATCAGGACATTCTTGAAAGTGCAGACATCAGAATAATGTTCGAGCGTGCCGTAAAGGAGCTTGAAAGCAAGCCCTTCTCGGGAAAATTTACGGGTACTGCGGTGTTTTCACCTGCATGCCTTTGCGATTTTATTTCAAATATAACGGATTCCTTTGCAGGAGACTTAGCTCTTATTGAGGGCACCTCTCCCTGGAAGGACAGCCTCGGAAAAGAGGTTGCCGGAAAGGACTTCACTCTTTCCGTAATTCCCCTCAGCGAGGACATTGTCTGCGGTGAAAAAATCACCTCCGACGGCTATAAGGCAGAAAACTATGATATTATAAAGGACGGAATTCTTCAGAGTTTTTGTCTTTCGGAGTATGCCGCAAGAAAAACGGGGCTTTCCCGTTCACCCTCAACAAGCGGCTGTGTACGTGTGAATGAGGGCGAAAAATCACTCCAAGAGATTATAAGCGGTATAGAAAACGGTATTTTAGTCTGCCGTTTCTCGGGCGGTGAGCCTGCCGGTAACGGCGATTTCTCGGGTGTGGCAAAAAACAGCTTCCTTATTTCGGACGGTAAAATTGCAGGTGCAATAACCGAAACAATGATAAGCGGCAATCTCGCTCAGATGCTTAAAAATATAAACGGTATTTCCCGTGAGAGTGTCAACTACGGCACCTGTATTATGCCCTATGCCGCATTTGACGGAATTACCGTATCAGGCGCAAATTAATTTATCCGGAGTTTTTAATTTATGAGTAACAACATTTTTAATATGGTCCCCCTGAGGGGGGTGGCTCTTTTCCCGGGAATGACCCTTCATTTCGATGTGGGAAGACGCTCCTCTCTTCACGCTCTGAGAAATGCTAACGGGCAGGACCTTTTCTTTATTACACAAAAGGACATCACGGTTGAAAAGCCCGAAGAGGATGACCTTTATCCCGTAGGTGTTGTAGGCACCGTCCGTCAGATAATAAAGCTTCCCGACAACAATGCTGCAATGCGTGTTGTTGTTGAGGGCAAGTACAGAGCAACAATTGACGAATTTATTTCAAAAAGACTTTACTACAGAGTTAAGGTAAATCCCCTTACGGACGACACCTCTGCCCCTGAGGAATTCAAGGGTAAGGAGCAGCTTATTGAAGCCGCATCCCTTTTCAGTCTTAAGAATTATTTCGACGACTATGCGGAGTTTATCCGTCATATGACGCCCGAAATGTTTCAGAAAATCTACGAAAGCAAGGATTTAAGTGAGCTTTGCGATTATATAGCAGGAAATATAATGCTTCCCATAGAGGACAAGCAGGTAATACTTTCCGCTGTAAACATATATCAGAGAAGTGAGATTCTTGCAGGTGTTCTTGCAAGAGAAACGGAAATTTTAAGGGTCGATTCGCAGATTCAGGACAAGGTTCAGGAGCAGATGGATAAGAACCAGCGTGAATATTATCTGCGTGAGGAGATGAAGGCAATCACGGAAGAGCTGGGCGACCTTGAGGGGGACGATTCCTCGGGGCTTTCCGAGAAAATCAATTCCTCTTTTATGCCAGACTCCCACAAGGAAAAGCTTCTTTCCGAGGTTCAGCGTCTTAAAAGAATGTCTCCCTCCTCCGCTGACGGCAACGTGCTCCGTTCATACATAGAAAAATGTCTTGAGCTTCCCTGGGGGAACTTCACAAAGGAAAACACATCGCTTCCCAAGGCAAAGAAAATTCTTGAAAAGGACCATTACGGTCTTAAGGAAGTAAAGGAAAGAATCACCGAAATGCTGGCGGCTCTTATTGTGTCCCCCGACATAAAGGGACAGATTATCTGTCTTGCAGGCCCTCCCGGTGTGGGTAAAACAAGCGTCGCAAGAAGCATTGCCGAGGCAACGGGCAGAAAATACGTGCGTATTTCTCTCGGCGGTGTAAGGGATGAAGCCGAAATCAGAGGTCACAGAAAGACCTATATCGGCGCAATGCCCGGCAGAATTATAAGTGCACTTATTGATGCAGGCTCTATGAACTGCCTTGTTCTTCTTGATGAAATTGATAAATTGGGCGGTGATTTCAAGGGCGACCCTGCCTCCGCACTTCTGGAGGTATTGGACGGTGAGCAGAATGCTGCCTTCCGCGACCATTATATTGAATTGCCCGTTGATTTAAGCAAGGTGCTTTTCATTACAACCGCAAATGACAAGCATCAGATTCCCTCTGCTCTCAGAGACAGAATGGAAGTAATAGACCTTGCAAGCTATACCTACGAGGAAAAATTCTCCATTGCAAAGAAGCACTTAATCCCCAAGCAGATGAAGGAGCACGGTCTTACAAAGGACAATATAAAAATCACGGATTCTGCATTAAGAAATATAATTGACGGCTACACGAGAGAAGCAGGTGTGCGTATTCTCGAAAGAAAAATTGCCGCTCTTATGCGAAAGGAAGCCGTGCGTCTTGCTGACAAAAACACGGAAAAGCTGGAAATTACGGATAAAAACCTTGAAGAATATCTCGGTATCAGAAAATACCGTCCCGAAGAGGAGGTACTTGAAAGCTCGGTAGGTGTTGTAAACGGTCTTGCTTGGACAAGCGTAGGCGGTGAGCTGCTTAAAGCCGAGGCGGTAGTCCTTGAGGGCACGGGCAAGGTGGAATACACGGGCTCTCTCGGAGACGTTATGAAGGAATCCGTAAGAACTGCCGTAAGCCTTGTCAGAAGCCGTGCCGAAAAGCTCGGTATAAATCCGTCGTTCTATAAAGAAAACGACATTCACGTGCACTTCCCCGAGGGTGCTGTGCCCAAGGACGGCCCCAGCGCAGGTGTCACCGTTACAACAGCCCTTGTTTCCGCTCTTACGGGCAGGAAGGTAAAGGGAAGTGTTGCAATGACAGGTGAAGTCACCCTTACGGGCAGAGTGCTCCCCATAGGCGGTCTTCGTGAAAAATCCATGGCGGCTTACAGAGAGGGTATTTCAACCGTCATCATCCCCTTCGGAAATGCTCCCGATTTACAGGAGATTGACGAGGCAGTAAAGAAAAAGCTTCAGTTTATCCCCGTAAAAACCGTTGACGAGGTGCTGGATATTGCTCTTTTCCCCGAAGCCCGTCACGAGGTAAAATCCCCGAAAGTCGAAAAGAAGGAGAATAAATCCTCCGCCGAAATACATATCCCTAAAAATAACCGTATGGAAATTTCCTGCAAGGAGGGCTGAAAATGAATATAAATAACGTAAAATTTGAAGCATCCTTCGGTACTGCCGCTCAGCTCAAAGCCTCGGATTTGCCCGAAATCGTTTTTGCAGGCAAATCAAACGTAGGAAAATCATCTCTCATAAACAAGTTTTTTAACAGAAAAAATCTTGCACGTGTGTCAGGTGTCCCCGGAAAGACCACAACTATCAACTTTTTTACCGTTGACGGTATCCGTATGGCGGACCTTCCCGGCTACGGCTACGCAAAGCGTGCCGACAACGAAAGAAGACGCTGGGGCGAGCTTATGGAGGCGTATTTTGCAACGGAGCGCAACATAAAGCTTGTTGTTCAGCTTCTTGATATGCGCCACGAGCCCACCGAGGACGACAGAACAATGCTGGGCTTTTTGAGGGATGCAGGCTTCCCCTTTATCTGTGTGCTTACAAAGTGTGATAAGCTGAATAAAACAGAGCGTCTGGCAAGAAGAGAGGCCTTTGCTTCAAATGAATTCTTAAAGCCCGCTCTGAGTATCATTGAAGCCTCCGCACAGAACGGTGAGGGTATGCTTCAGCTTAAAGAAGTTATCGAAAAAGCAGTTGCGGACGAGCTCTTCCCCGAAGAGCCCCCCATTCCTGCCGAACCCACCCCTGCAGTCGTAAAAGCAGTAAGAAAAAAGGTGTAAAAAGCCTCAGTAAGGGCATAAAATGAACCCTTTAGCGTAGGGGAGGGGTTGCCCCTCCCGAAAAATTCTGTAATGAAAGAAGCTTGTCCGTGTAAGCAACGGAAGTTTTTTTCGCAGAAGATGAATTTATTTTCAATTAATAAAAGTAACATAAGCAAAGGAGCGGGCGGGGAAACCCCGCCCCTACGCTTGCAAATCTGCTTTTTTGCAAATTTTTCTTGTTTTCGGTCTTTTATTTCTGTAAACAGTGTGCTATTATATAAAAGATAATATGAAAAAGGAGATAGAGGTTATGAATAACTTCCTTCACAAGCTTTTCGGTACAACTCCCGGCGAGGGTGTTCAGCCCAAGGAAGCACTTGCTTATTCCGTTGCAGGCTTCGGACAGAACTTCATTTGTACCATCATCGGTTCCTACATAACCGTATTTATGACAGACGCACTTCTTTTCGGTGCTGACGGTGTTATGGTCGGCGGTGTCAGCGGTGCAATTGCCGTTGCAATTCTTATGCTTGCAGCCCGTGTGTTTGATGCATTCAACGATCCCATTATGGGTTCGGTAGTTGATAAGACCCGTACAAAGTGGGGTAAATGCCGTCCCTACCTCAAATGGATGGCTATTCCTATCGGTGTTATGACAATCCTCTGCTTCCTTCCCGTTTTCAGCGCAGAGAAAATCTATGACGGTACACAGACAACGATTGCATTCACCACAATCGGTGCAATTTATATTCTCTGGAGTGTTGTTTACACAATTGCAGACGTTCCTTACTGGGGACTTTCCACCTGCCTTACAAACAACACAGAAACAAGAGGACAGATTCTGACGGTTGCCCGTATGTTCTGTACTGTCGGTGCAGGTATCGTTACCGTTTTCCTTCCTATGATTACCGGTGAGCTTACAAAGCAGTACAAGTATGCAAATACTGCAGAGGATCTTGCTCTTATAGCTCAGGATAAGGCAGATGCAATAGCAAATATGATTGCAAATCAGGGTATTACGGCAGAAGCTGCTGCAAGAACCTTCCTCGGTACTGTTAAAAACGGTATGGAAACCTTGAATGCAGAAACCCTTAAGTGGACTTATTTCATTGCTGCAGTTGTTCTCGTTGTTGCCGCTATTCCCATGTTCTTCTACGGCTTCAAGAACACCAAGGAACGCTTCACATCAGATGAAGAAGCTCCCTCCTTCGGTCACAACCTCAAGCTCCTTTTCAAGAACAAAGAGCTCCTTCTTATCGTTCTTTCGGGTATTCTCGGCGGTGCAAGAATGGTTTACTCCTACACAGGCGGTCTCTATTTTGCAAAGTATGTCCTTCAGAACGAGGGTCTTTACGGTATTATTACACTTCTTGTTGTTCCCGGCGGTCTTGTCGCATCCGTACTTGTTCCCTGGATGAGTAAGAAATTTACAAAGAAGTGGTCCTACATTGCAGTTCACCTTTTCGGCGGTATTGTAATGCTTATTATGTATTTCGTAGGCTATGACGCTCCCTGGAAGATGATTATCTGTGCTATCGGTCTTGTTCTTCTCGGCATTCCTCAGGGTGTAAACAACATTATCACCTATGCAATGATCGGTGACACCGTTGATTACCTCGAATGGAAGACAGGCGAGAGAGGTGAGGGCATCTGCTTTGCAATGCAGACTCTTATCAACAAAATCGGTATGGCAGTCGGTGCCTTCATCGGCGTTATGTCAATGGCTATTGCAGGTATCAACGCAAGAACCTACGAGGTAGAAAACCCCGATGCACTCTGGACGGTGCTTATCCTTTCAGGTGTTGTAAGTATGTTTGCTTGTGCAGTTCCTATGTTCTTCTACACTGTAACAGAGAAGAGACAGAAGGAAATGGTTGCAGAAATCGCAGCAAGAAAGAACAAATAAGCTATCCTCATAAAGAAGAAACAGGCGTAGAATTTATCTATGCCTGTTTTTGTTTTTTTATGCTGTTTATTTGCTTTGCCGTGTAGGGGACGGCGTCCTCGACGTCCCGTTTCCGGCAAAATAAATTGTTTGTTTTTTGTCCCGTGGTATTTTACAATGTTGTGTCACAGGGGGGCGTAACTTCTGTAATATTTGTTCCTGCTTGCGGGATGTCGGGGACGCCATCCCCTACATTATTAGGTGTACTGCATTGCCTCACCGGAACAAACTTCTTCACTTTTCCTGCTTATCTTTTCCATTGCCGAAAACCGCCATCCTCTACAAGCTTTTGTCGGTTTTGAGCTATATTTTTACACTTCCGTTTTCTGTTACAATATAATCCATTTTTACATCGTGGCTGTCGGTGGGGATATCGTCAGAGAGGATTTTTCCGAAGCAAAGGCACATTTTTTTCGTTTTTACGGCAGCTAAAAATCTGTCGTAAAAGCCGGCTCCGTGCCCCAGTCTATCCCCCTTTTTATTGGCGGAAAGGCAAGGTATAACAGATAAATCAATTCCGGCTATGCTTGTATTTATATCATATTCCTTCGGCTCCGGAATGCCCATATATCCGCTTGTAAAAACCGTGTCGGGAAAAATTTCAGCCGGAATCATAATGCCTTTTTGCAGGCATTTCGGCACAAAAACACGCTTTCCCTTTTTAAGGGCTTCCCGTATAACAGCCGAGGTGTCGGGCTCATTTTCCGTTGATACGTATATAAATACACTTTTTGCATTTATAAAAACGGGGGAGCTAAGGACATTTTCCGCAATTGCCGTACTGCTTTTCTTTTTATATTCCTCGGACAAGCCGTTTATTCTGTTTTTGATTTCCGTTCTCAGTTCCTTTTTTGTCACCGAAATCACCGTCTGTCAGTTGACATAATACATTTTAAGCGTTGAAGCAACGGGGAAGTGGTCAGAGGGATAAATTCCGTTAAGCTTTTCGGTTATTACATCATATTTTGCAACGCTTTCGCAGTAGGAGTTTACAAAAATATAGTCAATGGGCTTGTCATTCAATTTATCCTGTCCCATATAACCGTGGTATGTGGCACCGCTGTCGGAAACCTCTGCAAGGTATTTTGTATCTCTAAAGCCTGCTTCAAGGGCACGCTTATACATAAGGTTTCCCTCTTTTGCATTAAGGTCGCCTGTCAGCACAACGGGCATATCAAAGGTGCTTGCCTTTTCAGAAATAAGAGCAATTGACTCTACTCTTGAAATGGAGCCCGAATTATCAAAATGTGCATTGAAGTGTGCGTAAGTGAAGCCTGTTTCCTTGTCACGGAGAACTGCAACTGTGCAGATTCTGTTTATCCAGGCATCCCAGCCCTTTGAGGGCTTTTCGGGAGTTTTTGAAAGCCAGAAGGTCTCCTCGGACACCAAATCATATTTCTCGTTTTTATAGAATACGGCACTTGCTTCTCCGCCAAGGTCCTTATCTCTGCCGTGACCTGCATAAGAATACTCGGGTAATGCCTCGGACAGTCTTTCCAGCCAGTCGGGATCAGCCTCCTGAACACCGAAGGAATCGGGATCGGCATTTCTGACAGTCTCAGCCACCTCATCGGTTCTGTTTTCGGGACTTTTTTCGCCGGAGCCCTTTATATAAACATTAAATGTCATAATTGTAAGCTCAGCAGTTTCTGCGGTTTCCGGTATCTGTGCCTCGGGAAGAACGGTCACGGGAGTAAACCATCCGCCGATAATTCCCATCATAAACGCCATAAATAAACTAAAAAGCTTTTCCATAATTTTCTCTCCTTTCATTTTCTCAATAATACAGTATATTCTGAAAATAGTCAATAAACATAAACTTTTCCTGCCTGTTACTTCACACTTATATCCCAACCGCTGAAATCACCGCTGATGCAGGTGATATCGCATTTACCGTCGGAAATGCTTATCTTTGCAAGAATACCCGGTAAAACAAGGGGGAAGGTGATGCTTTCGGCTGCAGGACTGAAGGAAAGCTTTTTGTTTTCAAAGTCCACCGCCATTCCCGAAGCCGCAATAAGTGTGCTCCAGCTGGACATTGGACGGGTATAGTGATGTCCGCATTCCCAATGGTCCCAGAAGGCACCGAATCTCAGCTGATTGCTGTGAATCGACCCTATAACAGTATCCGATATTTCATTTGCTCCCAAAGCCATAGCGAGAGCTGAAAATGCGTAGCCGATACCCGTCCACACGGCAATTGTCTGACAGTTATTGTATGTATCAATAGTCGTCTTCTTGCCTTTTGGCACCGTAGCATTGACAAGTCCCTGCTCAGCGTCGAAATTATTACGGAAAATAAAGTCAAGCACCGCACGTACTCTTTCATCGGGAATATTACCCTCAAGCCCCGTCATTCTTAAAAACCATTCTCCGTCCAGCTGGTCAGTCATAAGAGATTCGTCGGTTTCGCTGTTGTTTCTCCAGAGGTTATAATATTCACCGTTCCAGAGCTTTTCCTCAAGGGCAGCTTTGCCCTTTTCGAGTGTTTCGCTCCATTTGTCGGAGTATTCCTTGTCTTCCAATCTGTCAGCCATAATTATGCCTGCTTTAAGAGCCGCCAACCACAGAACCGAAATATACACGGGTGTGCCCGAGAAATTCCACGCATCGTAGGTGTTGCGTCTTGTACCGTAATCGGGAAGACCGTCAGAGTTTGTGTCAAGCTCTCCTGTGGAAGCCATAGCCCTTTTTACGTTATCCCACAAGGATAAAAGATACTCTCTGTCACCGGTAAAAAGGAAGTCCCGAAGCACCATCAGAACGAATTGCATATTAAGGTCTACTCTGTCGAAGCCGTTGTCCGAGCACTTCATATCAGGCTTGAAGCTGTGATGCACTCTGCCGTCTTCACGCTGATAAACTGCACCCATTCGCATCTGCTTTTTCTGTAAATCGGGGAAAAGGGATATAAGAGAAAATGATGCGTGATAGGTTATATCTGTGGTGTGAAGTCCGCAGTAGCCGAGCCCCTCCCACAGACCGAAATTGCCGTTTTTAAGATAAACGGAATCCTTTATTATCTGTGAAATATTGGAAGACCACGCATCGGGATAAATTTCAGGTAAATCAGTATGGTAAAGAAGCTCCGAAAAACCGACAGCGGACTTAAAAATACTGTCATAGCCTTGTGCAAGTGCTTTGTTTGCATCAAGGGAGCTTTTATAAAGATTTTCATAATAATGTCCGATTTTCTCACCGTCCGAAGCATAGTGATTGGGGAAGTACCAGGTGAGAATAAAGCGGATGTTTTTCTTTTCGCCGGGCTTCAGTATAATTTCGGAGCAAAGAGCACAGGCACCGAAATCTTCCCCTCTTCTGAAATCCTCATCACAGCCGAAGAAATTGATTTTCTCTTCTCTTGAAGCGGGAAAGTCAGGCTTAGTGTGGCGTATTCGGCTCAGCAGGGAATCTGCGAAGGGATATTCGGAATGCGCTTTGAACAGTGCGTCAAGCTCATCATCACTCAGCTTCGAGAAATCATTAGGAACAGATTGGGGCTTTGTTCCGACCTTACTGTCGGGAAGGCTTCCCTTTTCTCTGAAGCCGAACAGAACGGATTCCTGCGATACCCCAAGTTCAGAGCTTGCTATATATTCCCTTATAAAACGGTAGTATTCACCCGTGATATATGACTTTTTACCCTCACCGCCCAGGGAAAAGCAGAGATTTCCGCAGGAAGGGGAGTCTGAGGGGGCTTGCGGCTCTATGTGAATTGCGACCCCGTCACCGACAGCGTGAAGAGAATTCTTGTTTCCCTCATTTTTGTTTGCAACATCAGGCACAAGGGTACCTAAGAGGCTTATATGCATCTCGCTGTCTGTTGGATTTTCTGCGGTAAAATCCATATAAAAGCCCGGTGTTGCCGATATGTCGCTGTTATGGGGGACAAAGGGCGACACCGCTTTAAGACTGAGCTTACAGGACAATGCGCTGTCAACATAATTTATGTCGCAGACGGGAAATCTGCCGTCAAATTCTATTTTCTCCACGGGCTTATTCCAGGAAAACATACGGTAGGTAAAATCATCGGCATCGGTCTTCATTCCGAGCTTTCGGACAACAGGCTTACCTTCAGCCTTCTTTTCTCTTACATAAAAAGAAAGTGCACCCGTACTGCCTTCACCGTCATCAGCCTTCCTCTCAAAGCAGACCTCAGAGATTCTCGGCTGATTGGCAATAAGCCAGGAGTGAAACTCACCGTCCGGAAAAAGCTCAATACTGCCGGCTCCGATTCCGCCCAAGGCAATACCGCTCGTATGTGTCTTCGTTGTAACAATCTTTGCCATAATAAATTCTCCCCCTTTATATATCCCTATTATACCGTAACTACGGACTTGATTCAAGAATCAAAAACATACGATAAAAGAAAAACAGAATTGTTTGTGAGGTTTTTAAGAGTTCACTTGCAATTTATTTTTTTTCTTGAAAAAGTTGTTCTCTTATAGTAAAATAAAATTGTGTCATAGACCGATACTATGTCAGTTTAGTGACTTTTGACTTATGTATACTTTTGATTTCAGGAGGTAAAGTTTTATGAAAACAGTAAAACGAAGTTTTGCAATTCTTCTGGCTGCAATGCTGATTTTTTCAGTCCTTCCTATGTCAGTATTTGCAGAAACAGAAGGTGATTATACCTATGAGGTATCTGACGGAAAAGCAACAATAGTAGGCTATGGCTCCTCAGGTAACGAAAAAATTACAATCCCCTCAACTCTCGGCGGATATCCGGTTACGGAAATCGGTTCCTATGCATTTTATAATCGTCACGGTCTCATAAGCATCACTATCCCCAAGAGTGTTACAATCATTGGAAGTTATGCATTTTCTGATTGCTCTGCTCTTGAAACCATTACACTCCCCGATGAAATTATTATCGGAGCCGGAGCATTTGCCAATACCGCATATTATAATGATTTTGCAAATTGGTCAAACAGTGTGCTTTATATCGGAAAGCATCTTATTTGTGCAAAAACTGATTTATCCGGCAAGTATAAAATTAAAGCCGGAACAAAAACAATAGCAACAAATGCTTTTGCAGACTGCGGAAATCTTACGGATGTGACTATCCCCGAAGGTGTCACAATCATCGGAGTCGGTGCATTCAGAGATTGCGGTAAGCTTACAAGCATTGCTGTTCCAAAAGGTGTTAAAAGTATC
This sequence comes from Clostridia bacterium, assembly GCA_017625435.1. Lineage (GTDB taxonomy): Bacteria > Bacillota > Clostridia > Oscillospirales > Acutalibacteraceae > RUG806. The sequence continues at coordinate 11,361 of JAGAKX010000058.1, read as the reverse complement.
GGAAGTGGTGCATTTTACGGTTGCGGTAAGCTTACAAGCATTGCTGTTCCAAAAAGTGTTATAAGTATCGGAAGTAGTGCATTTTACGGTTGCTCTAAACTTGCAAGCATCACCATCCCCCAAGGTGTTACAAGCATAAGTATGGGCTGCTTCCGTAATTGCAGCAGTCTTAAGAGTATTACTATTCCCGACAGCGTCACAAGTATAGAGAATGAGGCATTTTACGGCTGTAGCAGTCTTGCAAGTGTAACAATCCCGGAAAGTGTTACAACCATAGGGTTGTTTGCATTTTGTGATTGTGAGAAACTTACGGATATAAATGTTCCCGATGGTGTCACAAGTATCGGATACTCTGCTTTTTATAATACCGGTTATTACAAAAATGAGAAAAACTGGGAAAACGATGCATTTTATATAAATAATCGTCTGGTGACCGTAAAGAATGAGGTGTCCGGTGAATACACAATAAAAGAAGGCACAAAAGCAATCGAAGACAGCGCTTTCAGAAATTGCAGCGGTCTCACGGGCATCACTATACCGAAAAGCGTAAGCAGTATCGGCCCTAATGCATTTGAATGCTGCAGCGGTCTTACGGCTATCATCATTCCCGAAGGTGTTACAAGTATCAGCGGCGGCACATTTTACGGTTGCAGCAGCCTTGCTGAAATAACTATACCGAAAAGTGTCACGAGCATAGGTGATGCGGCATTCATCGACAATAACAACCTTACCGATGTATATTTCAGCGGTACGGAAAAGCAGTGGAAACAGATTGTTGTAGGCACCTGGAACGAAAGCCTTTTGGGTGCAAATCTTCATTATGACGAAGACACTTCCGATGGTGGTGCTTTTGATAAATTGGGGGACGTTGACGGCGACGGACAAATTACCGCATCCGATGCAAGGGCATCACTCCGTGCAGCAGTCGGTCTTGATACACTCACCGAGGCTCAGCAAAAATCTGCCGATGCGGATGGAGACGGACAGGTTACCTCATCCGATGCAAGACTCATCCTTCGTGCCGCAGTCGGTCTTGAGGATCCTAAAAATTGGAAAAAATAAAACGGAACTGTAAAAAAGCAAACACCGCATAAAACAATAATAAGGGGTTCGTGCAGAAAATTAATATGCCTGAATCTCTTAAACAGTTGAAAAAATAATCAGAAAAAATCCCCTGCCCGAAAACGGACAGGGGAAATTTTAATTAATTTCTGTACAGAATACTTCTGATTACTTGGAAGCTTCTTCGATAGCAACTGCACATGCAACTGTCATACCAACCATGGGGTTGTTACCGGCACCTATAAGTCCCATCATTTCTACATACAAGCGATGCTTGTTTCTCGCCTCTGCGTTGCAGAGGCTCGGAATCACGGGAACTGAAGCCTTTTTTTAATACTTTAATAAACAATATAGACACATCATTAAACAGAAACAAAGTGCCCATCACGTATTTAGCATCCACATTATAGAATCGAATGAACTAAAAGTCAAGAATCAATCATAAACTAAACAAATTTCATTAAAATCCAGTCAAGATAAACTCAACTTTTGCCAGAAGCCTGACCACCTTTATATGTGTGTCAGGCTTTTCTTTGCAGAAACTTTAATCAAAAATCTGCACACCCAATTATACACTCTGAGAAAATTGTGAATACAGTATAATAATGATGCAAGGTGAGGGAACGGTAAACAACCTCACAAGGCAGAAAAATTGAAACATCTGATTTACACTATCAAGTTTGTTTTAATGGGTAAGTTAGTAATCAGAAGAATCAAGAAATCTGCAAAATGAAAAATTCCTGAAAGGTCAAAAATACACCATCAGGAAAACTCAAAAATGATACAATGTAATCACAAGGTAAGGGAAAGACCTTAACCAGAAGAAAAGAAAGGAAATGAAAAAAATGAAATCAAAATCACTCGTAATCGTAGAAATTCACACAAACACAATTTATGTCTCGGCAACTGCGGCTCGCGACATCAGAAAGCCTAAAAGAACAGAGTCAATCATCTTATTCAGACACTACAAAAAAATGTATCCTACGGCAACAGTTGAATACTTATCAGATGAAGAGTATTACAACAGATTTCACGAACTTGAAATGATACATATTAACAGTTTTCTTGCAAGAAATGTTTTATCTGATAATAATCCTGAAAGAACATTTATACACTACGAGAGAATCGCTTGAATGATATAATATAATCACAAGGTAAGGGTAAGAGCCCAAACAAAAAAAGTAAAATATAGTGGCGACTATAAACGCAAATAAAAAATATATGCTGGCGAGCAAAGAACGCAGAAAGGTAAAAATTATGTTTATTAATGAAACAAAGAGAGAAATCATCGTATCAAAGACAGAGTACACAAAGGCTATGAAAATCGGCACACCTGAGTTTGAAGACCTCTTCAGATCAAAGCAGATATGTCCCAACGCAAAGGTTATTATTAAGAAGTCAAACAACAAAAATATTGATATAGTTCTGTGTTATCGCCAGATTACTGTGTCCTAATATCTTCTGGAGAGAAACAACATTACCGCCGTTCAGAATCCATTGTTTTGCAAATGTGTGTCTGTATCGGTGTATTCCTGTTGTTTCAACGCCTCTGTTTTTGTTGTAAGTGTAAAGTTGATTATAACTTGTACTCTTGGTTAGTTGTTTGCCGAATACGTTACAAAACAGAAAATCTTCACCCGAATTGTGTTGTCTGTAGGTCAGATATTCCTTCAGAATGTTCGCCATTGTCTGACTTATGGGAACAACAAGAGGCTTTCTGTTTTTTGTGACATTGATGTTCAGAATATTATTGAACAGGTCAACGTCTTTAACCTTAATGTGTATCAGACTTCGTTGTCTGAGCCCTGTTGAAAACAGAAGGTTCGTCTGCACCCAGCATTGATATTCCGTAAATTTGCATTTCTTTAAGTCTGGCTTCTGGAGTAAAACCTTAAGCTCCTCATTTGAGTATGTTTCAATAGTGTGTTTATCAACCTTTATTGCCTGCATCTTGAAATACGGAATATAACCTTCGTTCATCCAGAAGTGAAAAGTGGTAATCAAATCACGCAGATATGAATTGATACTTACATCGTTATCAATAGAACTGCAAAGGTAAACCACGTAATCTTTGTATGTCTGCTCTGTAATTTCGCTCAGGAGCAGCTCGCGGTCAAAATATTTATAAAACTGAGTATAACTCTGCTTATAGTGATTGATTGTTCCTTGTCGCAGATTTCTCTGTTTACAGTTAAGGATATACTTGTCGCAACCTTGCTCAAAGGTGATTGATACTTGCCTAATCATTGATAATTTCTTCATAAAAACTTGACCCTCACTTGATGTTTTTACTAAAAAACGTTAGACCCATCATGACTTAAAACCGTCAAATGATGGGTCTAATTGTTTATCAATGATTAAATTTTAAGCAAATGCTCAAAAGTGGCTTACTTGCTTGCTTCTTCAATAGCAACAGCACAAGCAACGGTCATACCAACCATGGGGTTGTTACCTGCGCCGATAAGTCCCATCATTTCAACGTGAGCGGGAACGGAGGAGGAGCCTGCAAACTGAGCGTCAGAGTGCATACGACCCATTGTGTCTGTCATACCGTAGGAAGCGGGGCCTGCTGCCATATTGTCGGGATGAAGTGTACGGCCTGTGCCGCCGCCGGAAGCAACGGAGAAGTACTTCTTGCCGATTTCAATGCATTCCTTCTTATATGTGCCTGCAACGGGATGCTGGAAGCGGGTGGGGTTAGTGGAGTTACCTGTGATGGAAACGTCAACACCCTCGTGATGCATAATAGCAACGCCTTCACGAACATCGTCTGCACCGAAGCAGCGAACCTTAGCTCTGGGACCGTTGGAGTAAGCCTTTTCGCTTACGATTTCAAGCTTACCTGTCATATAATCGAACTTAGTTTCAACGAATGTGAAGCCGTTGATTCTGGAGATAATCTGAGCAGCGTCCTTGCCGAGACCGTTAAGGATAACCTGAAGGGGTTCCTTTCTAACCTTGTTAGCGGAGTTAGCAATACCGATAGCGCCTTCAGCAGCTGCGAAGGATTCGTGACCTGCAAGGAAAGCAAAGCACTTTGTCTCTTCTCTTAAAAGCATAGCTGCGAGGTTACCGTGGCCAAGACCAACTTTTCTGTCATCAGCAACTGAACCGGGGATACAGAAAGCCTGAAGGCCTTCGCCGATAGCTTCAGCAGCGTCAGCGGCCTTTGTGCAGCCCTTCTTGAGAGCGATAGCTGTACCTGTGATGTAAGCCCAGCAAGCGTTTTCGAAGCAGATGGGCTGAATTCCCTTGATAAGGTTGTAAACGTCAATACCCTTGTCGTCACAAATCTTCTTTGCTTCTTCGAGAGAGGCAATACCGTATTTGTTGAGAGCAACGTTAATCTGATTAATTCTTCTTTCGTAACTTTCAAATAAAGCCATTGTTATATCCTCCCTCTCTTATTCTTCACGGGGATCGATGACCTTAGCAGCATCATCGAATCTGCCGTACTGACCTGTAGCCTTAACGAGTGCTTCGTTAGCATCCATACCCTTGCGGATGTTTTCCATCATCTTACCGAGGTGAACGAACTTGTAGCCGATAACCTGATCGTCTTCGTCAAGAGCCATCTTTGTGATGTAGCCTTCTGCAAGCTCAAGGTATCTTACGCCCTTAGCCTTTGTGCTGAAGAGAGTACCTACCTGGCTGCGAAGACCCTTACCGAGGTCTTCAAGACCTGCACCTACGGGAAGACCGCCCTCTGAGAAAGCTGTCTGAGTTCTGCCGTAAACAATCTGAAGGAAAAGCTCTCTCATAGCTGTGTTGATAGCGTCACAAACAAGGTCTGTGTTAAGAGCTTCAAGAAGAGTCTTACCGGGAAGAATTTCAGAAGCCATAGCAGCGGAGTGAGTCATACCTGAGCAACCGAGTGTTTCAACGAGAGCCTCTTCGATAATGCCGTTCTTGACATTAAGAGTGAGCTTACAAGCACCCTGCTGAGGAGCACACCAGCCTACACCGTGTGTAAGACCGCTGATGTCTGAAATCTGAGTTGAATGAGTCCATGCGCCTTCCTGAGGAATGGGAGCACACTTGTGTCCTACGCCCTTGGCAACAACGCACATATTCTGTACTTCATGGGAATAGTTCATTGGAATTATCTCCTTTCAATTTTCATACCTATACAATTATACAAGCCTTTAATGACATTTTCAAGTATTTATTATTTCAAATTATGATGATTTTTTGTCTTTTCCCTTTGCAAAATGTGTAACAATGTGCTAATATTAATGGTAATTTATACTTGGAGATGGAAAACAATGATTGCAGTTTTAATAAATGTTGCAACTGTAATAGCAGGAAGTGCCGTAGGACTTCTTCTTAAAAAGGGGATTCCCGAAAGAATTTCCAATGCGGCTATGATTGCAATAGGGCTTTGTACCCTTTATATCGGAATTGACGGAGCGCTGGAAGGGGAGAATACGATAGTTCTTATTCTTTCTCTTGTTTTCGGTGCAATTGCGGGAACGCTGATTGACATTGATAAGCTTCTTGATAAAGCCGGAAAATTCCTTGAAGAAAAGGTAAAGTCAAAGAACAATAAAGGCACTCTGGCACAGGGCTTTGTGACGGGCTCGCTTCTCTTTTGTGTGGGCGCAATGACTATAGTCGGCTCTCTTAATGCAGGACTTACGGGAGATAATGAGCTTCTTTTAACAAAATCAATACTTGATCTGATATCCTCCTGTATGCTCAGCTGTACCCTCGGAATCGGTGTTATGTTTTCTGCTGTTTTTGTGCTTATTTATCAGGGCGGTCTTGTGCTTTTATCAGGGCTTCTGCAGACGCTTCTGACGGATAGTGCACTTGTAGCGGAAATTACCTCGGCAGGCTCTGTTATGATTATTGCCTTGGGACTCAATATTCTGGGTATCACAAAAATCAAGGTTGCAAATCTGCTTCCGGGAATTCTGTTTGTCCCCTTATTCTATTGGCTTGCAGGCTTTTTACCCTTATAAATCACTCGGGAGATACAGCATTTTTTTTGCTGTATCTCTCTTTTTATGCAAATTTTTACTTTACTTTATTTTACAAATAATATATAATTATCACGTATAACTATATTCTGGAGGTAATCCGATGAAAAAGTTTTTAGCTCTGATTTTAAGCGTTCTGCTTGTAATCTCCTGCTTCCCCGTGGCTATGGCGGAAGAAACGGATAAAACCTTCTCAATTGCTACTGTCAATGACATTCACTACTATCCCGAAAGTCTTGCAGGCGACAAGAGAGAGGCATTTTATACCTATCTTACAGGTCATAACTGTGTGTATAACGACCTTGATGCAATTCTTGATGCCGCCCTTGCTTCACTTGAATATGAAGTTAAGAACAACGGCGTAAAATATATTGCACTTGTAGGCGACCTTACCACAAACGGTGAATATGAGGGACACGTTGCCCTTGCCGAGAAGCTTCTTGCATTCGAAGAGAAGACGGGTGCACAGATTCTCGTTACCCCCGGTAACCACGATATCAATAACCCCAGAGCTTCTCAGTTCATAAATGACAACAAGAAGGAAGAAGCAAGAATCACTACTCCTACTGATTTTTATAATATCTACAAGGAACTCGGCTTCTCCGATGCATATCATCAGTTTGCAGATTTTACCGCTGAAACCGGCGGCTGCCTTTCCTATTCCGTAAAAACCGGAGACGGCTACAGACTTATTCTTGCTGACTGCGGAAAATTCACTCCCGACGTTACTGAATCGGGTATTGCCAAGCAGGAGACTGCAGGTAAGTTCACTCCCGAGCTTCTTGAATGGGTGCTTTCCGAAGCCCGGGATGCAAAGAAGGACGGAGAAATTCCCCTTCTATTTACCCATTGGAATATGTCCGGTGCTAACTATTTCCACGAATATCTTATGCAGGGCTTCGTAATTGACGACGGCTATATGGTCAGCGAAACACTTGCGGATGCAGGCATCAATTACGCTTTCGGCGGACATCAGCACATAAGCGACGTTGCAATTACATATTCAGATTCGGGCAATCCTATGTATTCCGTTATCACTCCCACTCTCACTCAGTTCCCCTTCGCTTACAGAGTAACGGACTTTAAGAAGAACGCTGACGGCGGTCTTGATGTTACCTTTTATCAGAGAGACTGTGACGAATACGAGGGTGTCAAGGCACTTTCGGGTAACGGAACATATCCCTCTCCCTACAGAATCACGGGCTTTTACAAGCAGTTCGGTTATCTTGATGCTACGGAATACATTTTCGGTATTCTCAAGAGTACCCTTGACAAATACGTAAATGCCATAAGAGCCGAGGGCAGTATTGTAAAATACGTTGAAAAAGAGCTCGGAATTGATATTGAGAAAACAGTAAATGCCTACCTTCTCGGCGGCATAAGGCTTGACGGACAGACAGTTCTTTCGGGTGAAAATGTTATGAGCTTCCTCAATGACCTTGATACACAGATTATGACGAAGTACATCTATAACAAGCAGGAGACATACGCCGTAATAAAGTCTGCCCTCAGAAATCTTCTTGATGCAGAAATATCAGGCATTCCCTGCACAAAGTTTATTGATTCCTACGGCTTCGGAGATCCTTCACACGGCGGAACCCTGGGTGATGCTGTTTTCTCCGTTCTTGCAACAATGTACCTCGGTAATGAGGATATTTCAGACGACCTTTTCCTTCAGGATATCATAGAATTCTCAGGCACTCCCGAATTCCTTGACCTTCTTATTTCACTTATTAAAAAATATGTCGTAGAGGATGTTCTTCTTGATAACATCCTTGCAAGCATTGACCTTAACCTTGACAAGCTTTTCGTAGGCGAGACTTCAACAATCGGTGAATATGTTCAGCTTTTCTTTATGCTTGTTGTAGCATTCCTTGATCTTCATATTGATCCCTGTGATATGAAGGCAACTCTCAATTCTCTTGCAGACTGCTTCAGAAACTTCACGGATGTAAGCCTCGGCAGAATTGTTGAAGCAGTTCTCGGCACGGGACTTATTCCTTACGGCGACAATGTGGACAGCCTTGTTGATAATCTTGTTGCAATGTTCATTACAGAGGACACAAAGGCTGCAGCAACCTATCAGGCAAAAATCGTTATCGGCGGTATGGTGCAGGATGATACCAAGGACTTTGATGTAACTTATACCAATAACGGTCTCGTAAAGGTAATCCCCACAAAGGAAGATATGAGACTTCCCGCAAACGTAACCGTAACACCGGCAGAGGATAACAGCACCTCCTTTACTGTAAGCTGGCTTACAAAGTATTCCGTAACGGGAACGGACATCACCGTAACAGATAAGGACGGAAAAGAAATCACAGACTGTGAAATCACAAAGAATACGGAAGAAGCTTCTTACACCGCACCGGGCTTTGATGCAGGTACATTTGCAATCTTGCCCTGGACACACAAGATAATAAAGCATACGGTAACAGTCAAGGGACTTGAAGCCGGTACCGAATATAAGTACACAATCGGTGACAGCCTGAAGGGCTTTATGAGTGAGGGCAGCGTGAAGACCGCCCCTGACAAAACGGAAGGCTTCACCTTTATTCAGACCTCCCAGGACAGAGGCTTTATCCCTTCATATTTTGAGGACTTCTCAGCTTCTCTTAAGGCTGCAGACAAACTTTATCCCGAGTGGAGCTTCTTGGCATACACGGGCTCCTTTACGGGCAAGGGCGACAATGACGATATGTGGTCCTTCGGAATTGATTCCGCAGAAGAGTATTTTGCAGGTAAAATGACCGCTTATGCGGCAGGAGAAACCGACCTCGACAGCGCTTCCGCTCAGAGTAAATTCTTCCCCGTTTCTCACGCTCCCGCACAGATTTCAGACTCGGGACTTTACTACTCCTACAATTACGGCGGTGCACACTTCTCCGTAATTAACGTAAACAATCTCACATCCGGCGGCGCTCTTTCAAGAGAGCAGACCGAATGGCTCAAAAACGACCTTAAGAATTCCGAAGAAAAGTGGAATATAATCCTTATGGGTGAAACTCCCGAGGACAATACGGCACTTGCTTCTCAGCTTGAGAGCATTGCAAAGGAATACGGCGCAGACCTTATAATTGAAGGCACAAAAACGGGCAGCTTCACGGCAGTTACCGAAAACGGCATCTCTTATAAAACTGCCGGAGAAACAGACCTTCCCGTATTCTCTGCAATTACGGTAAGCGAGGATTTCATTACTGTAAGGACATACACCGTAAAGGGCTCGGAAACCGCCGAAATCGGAAGCTTTAAGATAGGCGAGGGAAGTGCCGGCGACGCTGACCTTGACGGTATTGTAACCTCTTCAGACGCAAGAATTACACTCCGTGCGGCAGTAGGTCTCGAAAAGCTTCCCGAAAAGAGTGTTGTTGCGGCAGATATTGACGGTAACGCAAAAATTACCTCTGACGATGCAAGAATAATCCTCCGCGCAGCAGTAGGCCTTGAAAGCATAGCATAAAACCGAATTAAAAGAAAAGGAGCTGTAAAAAACGGTAGTTTTTTACAGCTCTTTTTTAAGGAGATAGGAAAAAATGATGAAGAACGGATAAACCGAGCAAAATCAAGGCATAAGGCTTGATTTTGTTTGCCCGAAGGCGTACAAAGGTACGTCGAGAGGCGAGGTTTGTTCGTAGCATAAAACATAACATTTTAATAATTTATATTTTTTAGATTAATTCAGGGGTTCTTGCAAGTTTATGTCTTGCAGGAACCTCTTATCTTATATGGTTTTATGCGGTCTTCGCTTTTTTTACATCTCCTTTTTTTTTGCGTTTATTTATTAAGCCAACTCAATTGTGTAAACTGCGTTTGTGAACCATGCGTTTGTGACAAAGTTTCTGGGACGGAAGATTACCTTGTTTTCGTAAACCTCCATCTGTATTCCCGTGCCGGACCAGGGGTGACCGAAGGAATTTATAATACCGAAGGTGGGAAGGGAAACGTAGGTTACGCCGTTTTCCTGCTCCACGTTAGAAAAGCCTGCAAAATCAGCCGCCGCGGTGCTTTTGATACCGCCGTGGATGTGACCGCTTATATAGAAAACGTTCTCATACTTTTCCATAACGGACTTTACATCGTTTACGCTGAGCTCAATACCGCTGTCGGGGTAAACGATTTCCTGACCGTTTTTGCCGTCAACGGGCCAATGGCAGATAACGAATACGGGCTCACCGCCTGCAGATGCCAGCTCTCTGTCAAGGAAAGCCATCTGCTCGGGAGAAATATCCATACCGTCCCAATGACCGCCGTCTATAACGTCGTCACCGAGAACAATGAATTTGTAGCCGTTTACTTCCGTAACGTAATAGTTTTCGGTGTTATCCGTGCCCATATATTCATTGTTGTAGCGGATGAAGTTTGCCTTTGCTTCTTCTCGGGTAATGTTTGTCACATCTCTGTCGCCTACGTGACCGATATCGTGATTGCCTGCCGCCGTGATAACGGGTACAGGGCTGTATTTTCTGAGAATATCATAGTATTTTGCAAGTGAGGGCTCGTCTGCATAGTTAGTAATATCACCTGCAACAACAACCGCACTTACGTCAGCCTTTGCGTGCTTGAGATTTGTAAGGGAAGAGGTGAGCATAAACTGTCTTATAAGCTCTTTTTCTTCAACGTGAGTATCCGAAAGAAGCTCAACCGTCATAAGACAGGCATCTTCTTTGTTATCAATAACGGGAAGCTCAAAGCCTGCATAGGGGATTACGGTCAGAATTATTGCCATTAAAAAGGTGCCGAAATTCGACATAATTGACTGAAATACTGCCATATATATTTAACCTCTCTTATACTCTCTTGTTTCCGCAGTTGGGACAGAAATTACCCTTGTTTGTCTGTCCGCAGGCGCAGGTCCACTCATCGGAGGGCTTTTTTGCACCGCAGTTTGCACAGAAGTTTCCTGTAGCTTCATTTCCGCAGGAGCACTTCCAGGAGCCCTGAGGCGCCGGCTTTTTACCGCCGCAGTTGGGACAGAAATTACCGCTTACCGTGTTACCGCAGGAGCACTTCCATCCGTCAACGGGTGCAGGTGCGGGAGCGGGCTGTTGAGCCTGCTGATACTGTTGCTGTGCCATTCCCTGCTGGAAAAGAGCTGCTGTGTTCCCCATCATATTTCCTGCCATACCCATTCCCATAAATGCATTAACTGCACCGTTAGGATTATTAGCGGCATTCATAGCGGCATCTGTCATACCTGTTGTCTGATAACCGCCTGCAAGCATGGGATCGGACATAATAATTGATTTCTTGATTCTCTGAATCTCGTCTTCGTCCTCTTTCGGAGCGTTGAGAGCATTGAAGCTTACGCTTTCAATCT
>JAGAKX010000057.1 GCA_017625435.1 Clostridia bacterium | reverse complement strand
TGAAATTTTCTGCTAACGCAGAAAGTGAAATAAAATTCACCCTTAACATTTGCGAAGCAAATATTTCATATGCGACAGCATATTTCATAGCGTTGCTATTTCACTCGCCGTAAGGCGAATTTCATTGAAAAAAGCACTTCCGAAGAAGTGCTTTTTTCTGGCAGAGGTATAAGGATTCGAACCTTAAATGACGGAGTCAGAGTCCGGAGTGTTACCGTTACACTATACCTCTATATTTATTTGTTGTTCGCTCGGAACGTTTTGAATTATACTACAACAAAACGCTTTTGTCAATAAGTTTTTTAATAAAAAACCAAATTAATTTCCGATATATTTCATATCTGTGATTCAGTATAAAATTTCAGTTTTGTGTTTACAAATATTGTGTATAATGTTATAATAATTGCAATAAACGGAAGGAAGGTAAATATATGGATTTTTCAACTGTAATCACTTTTATTAAGGATGTTCTGCTGACATTCCTTACGCTTGCAACGATGCTTTCACCTGCCGGTGACACCGATGCTGTAGCCTATGAGGCAGAAAGACCCGATGACCTTATATCGAGCTTTGCCGTTGTGTCTGACATTCACGTTGAGACAAATAATCCGCAGAGCTACGAGAATTTAAGCGATGTCCTTTTCGGAATCAAGGCAGGAAAAGACATTGATGCTGCAATTTATACGGGTGACAATGTTATGAACGGACAGGTTGCGGAGGACTTTTTCTTCTATTCGGCTCTTCGTCTTATGAAGCCTGCAAAGCATAATCTTGTTGTTGTGGGCAATCACGACGTCGGTAACGGTGAAGGGGATTATGCACAGCTTCGCCAGAAGTTCATTGCAAACAATGCTTTGTATCTCGGTAATTTTATGAAAACAGACTACTATTACAGGGTAATAAACGGCTGTTATATGATTGTTCTGTCTTCTGAGGATGATTCTGCTTCGGGCTTTAATATGACCGAAGAGCAGTTCACCTGGCTTGAGGGTGTTCTCAAAAAGGCTCAGCAAGAAGAGGCACGTGTATTCGTATTCAATCATTTCCCCATAAGATATCTGAGAGATTTCGCACCCGAAAGACTTGCAGATTTACTTAAGGAATATAACTGTGAGCTTTTCATCCACGGTCATATTCACGACCAACTTGGTGCAGATAATTTCTATTCCTCATACGGTGTTGACTGCATAAATCTTCCCCGTGTAACGGAAACCACCGATTATGAAGCCGGTGACGGTATCGTGGTTGAGGTATATGAGGACGAAATTGTGGTCCGCGGCCGTGATTTTATTGAAGGTGAATGGATAGACGGACTGAGATTTTCTTATTGATAAAATTTAATTCGGAATTCGGATTTCGGAGTGACATAAGAATAAATTTAAGCTCTCTCGGGAAATACGAGAGAGTTTTTTTTGTAAATGCCTTGCAATTGTCCGCACAAATGCATATAATATAAGTGAAAGGAGCGTTAATTATGCCAAAAACCGCAAATCTTTATGCAAGAATCGAGCCTGATGTAAAAGAGCAGGCTGAATCTATTCTTACTTCTCTCGGAATTCCTGCATCAAATGCAATAAATATGTTTTATAAACAGATTATTCTTCAGGGCGGTCTTCCCTTTGAAGTTAAGCTTCCGAATGCTCCGCTTGATTTCTGTAAGCTCAGTTCTCAGCAAATAGACAAGGAATTAGGAAAGGGAATGGCTGACATTGTGAACGGAAATAGCGTTTTTGCCGAAGATGCATTTAATCAGCTTTACGGAAAATTCGGAATATGAAATATAAAGTAATTTTATCAGCAGAAGCTTATAATGATATTGACGGAATCTTCCGGTATATTTCCGATGTATTAAGTGAAAGAGAAATTGCAGTCAATCTTATAGAAGCATTGAAGCAGAAAATACTTTCCCTTGATGAAATGCCTGCACGTCACAGAATATATGACAGAGAGCCGTGGAAATCCCGCGGCGTACATATCCTTCCTGTAAAGAAGTATCTTGTATTTTATGTAATAGATAAAGATAATATGTCTGTTAATGTTTTGAGAATTATATACTCATCAAGAGATTTTGAAAAGTTGATATAAGAAAAAATCTTACGATTTATCAGCCCCCTACCCCCAATCTTGGGGGCTGTAGGTGTTTCTTGTTATAAGCTAAATTGCTCACAACGCGAGCAATTTCCTATATAATGAAAAAAGCTCTCCCGTTATTCCGGGAGAGCCGTAATTTTTACAGAATTAATACATTCCGCCGCCCTGGTTAGCCATAGCTGCGGCTGCAGCTGCTTCTGCTGCGGGGTCGGGCTTATCTGTTACAAGAGATTCCGTTGTAAGAACCATAGCTGCAACGGATGCTGCGTTCTGAAGAGCGGAACGTGTTACCTTTGTGGGGTCAAGGATACCTGCCTCTGACATATCAACATATTCCTCGGTTGCGAAGTTGAAGCCGTAGCCCTTCTTGCCGGAACGGTTGATAGCATCTATGATAACTGAGCCTTCAAGACCTGCGTTTGCTGCAATCTGACGGATGGGAGCTTCAATTGCCTTGAGAACAATCTTAATGCCTGTGATTTCATCTGTGTTGTCTGTTGTTTCGAGAAGGGAAGCTACTGCGGGAATTGCATTGAGAAGAGCAACACCGCCGCCTGCAACATAACCCTCTTCAACAGCTGCCTTTGTAGCTGCAAGAGCGTCTTCAATACGAAGCTTCATTTCCTTCATTTCAACCTCAGTTGCTGCACCTACGTGGATAACTGCAACACCGCCTGCAAGCTTTGCAAGTCTTTCCTGAAGCTTTTCCTTGTCGAATTCAGAGGTTGTAACCTCAATCTGTGACTTAATCTGATTAACTCTTGCTGCGATTTCAGCCTTGTCGCCTGCACCGTCAACAATAATGGTGTTTTCCTTGGTAACCTTAACCTGACGGGCACGGCCCAGCATTGTTACCTGAGTGTCCTTGAGCTCAAGTCCGAGATCGGATGTGACAACCTGACCGCCTGTAAGAATTGCGATATCCTGAAGCATTTCCTTTCTTCTGTCGCCAAAGCCGGGAGCCTTTACGCATACGCAGGTAAATGTGCCTCTGAGGCGGTTAACGAGAATAGTTGCAAGTGCTTCGCCTTCAACATCCTCGGCAACGATAACAAGCTTTTTGCCTGCCTGAAGAATCTGTTCGAGAAGGGGAAGGATTTCCTGAATGTTTGTGATTTTCTTGTCTGTAATAAGAATGAAAGCATCGTCAATAACAGCTTCCATCTTGTCTGTATCCGTTACCATATAAGGGGAGATGTAGCCGCGGTCGAACTGCATACCTTCAACAACATCGCAGGAGGTTTCTGCAGTCTTGGATTCCTCAACTGTGATAACACCGTCTGCGGAAACCTTTTCCATAGCTTCGGAGATGAGCTTTCCGATGTTTTCGTCAGCAGCGGAAACTGTTGCGATTCTTGCGATATCGGAAGAGCTCTGTACGGGCTTTGCATCACATTTAAGAGCATTTACTGCAGCATCTACAGCCTTCTGGATGCCCTTCTTGACTGTCATGGGATTTGCACCTGCTGCAACATTCTTCATACCCTCGCTTACAAGTGCCTGAGCGAGAAGTGTAGCGGTAGTTGTACCGTCACCTGCAATGTCATTTGTCTTTGTTGAAACTTCCTTAACGAGCTGAGCACCCATATTTTCAAAGGGGTCTTCAAGCTCAATTTCCTTTGCGATTGTAACACCGTCGTTTGTAATAAGGGGAGCGCCGTACTTCTTGTCAAGAACTACGTTTCTGCCCTTGGGACCGAGGGTGATTTTTACTGTATTGCTTAATTTATCTATACCTGCCTGAAGAGCCTTTCTTGCATCTTCACCGTAAAGTAACTGTTTTGCCATAATAAGAAACCTCCGAAAAATTATTCTACTACACAAAGAATGTCGCTCTGCTTAACAACAGTATATTCGTCGCTTCCGAGCTTTACCTCTGTGCCTGCGTACTTGCTTAAAATTACCTTGTCGCCGATTTTAACCTGCATAACGGTTTCCTTGCCGTCAACAATACCGCCGGGGCCAACAGCTATAACCTCTGCTGTCTGAGGCTTTTCCTGAGCAGATGAAGCGAGGATGATACCGCCTTTTGAGGTCTCTTCCGCCTGAGTGAATTTAACAACCACCTTGTCGCCTAAGGGCTTGAGTGTCATAATTAATTACCTCCTGATAATATTTATGTTTTAATTATTTCTGATGAATTAGCACTCTTATTATTTGAGTGCTAAGTATATTTTAATCAATTTTCAGAAAATTGCAATACCTTTATTAAAAAAATTTCCTCTTTTTTCCGATTTGCCGAATATTTTATATTTATTACATTAAAATATATGCCAATGGTAGAAATTTATTCGAACGGTAGAAATCAGGATAATAATATTGTATAATAAAAAATACATCGTTTACTGTATTCAGGTTTAAGTACGGTAGGGGCGGGGTTGCCCCGCCCGTCATTATAAATTTTGTTAAGAACAAACGGGAGGGGAGACCCCTCCCCTACGATTAAGAGATGTACGATTAAGAGATAAGAGGGTACTATGAGAAAATATAAATATGAGCTTCATTGCCATACCTCGGACGTGAGCCTTTGTGCACAGTCCGATGCGTCGGAAGCGGTTAAATTTTATAAGGAGAGAGGCTACGACGGTGTTGTCATAACCGACCATTATTCTCCCCAGACCTTTCTGTTTCACCGAGCCCTTATGCCGCATAAGTACATTGACCGTTACTTAAAGGGCTACAGAAGAGCCTGTGCGGCGGCAGGGGACAGCTTTACCGTGCTGTGGGGGATTGAGGTGCGATTCTTTTTTACAATAGACGATTTTCTGATTTACGGTGCCGATGAGGAATTCTTCAGAAGCAGCGGAAATCTTATGACAAAGTATTTAAGACGGCTGAAGAAGCTCTGCGATGAAAGAAATCTTATTCTTCTTGAAGCCCACCCCTTCAGAAAGCTCCGTTTCCGCCATAATCCTAAGCTGCTTCACGGGTGCGAGGTGTATAACGGCAAGGATAAGTATACCGATGCAAACCGAAAGGCAAAGGCCTGGGCTGAGAAAAACGGCTTCGGCATTGTGACCTCGGGGGGAGATTTTCACCATAAGGACAATACCAACCCCGGCGGTATAATCACAAATGAGCCGGTAAAAACCATGGAGGATTTAATGAGAATACTCCGCTCAGGCGAATATGAGCTTATTGAGGCGTAAAAGCAGACCCTCTGACAGACATAAGAGCGTTTTTGAGCCGATTTGCTGACTGACCCTCTGAATCAAATCTGACCGACCCGAAAAGTCCCGAGACTGCACTTGTGCAAGACTTTTTCAGGTCGGCTTTTGTTTTTTACAGCCGAGCAAAAACAGAATTTTTGTCTGACATATTAACTGATGCTCGGCATTTTTTCGGCAGACAAACCGACCGTCCCCTTGTATACAGAATAAGGAATAAGAATAATGATACAGAAATAAAGAGAGAGAATAAGGAGACAAAGATTTTTCTCTCTGTTTGGGGTGAAGAGGTTATTTCCCGGGGTGTATTAATTCTTCCTTGCCTTGTAGGGGAGGGCGTCCCCGACCTCCCGTCGGTAGTTAGTTTAATTACAGTAGAAATTTCGTAAGAGGCACATTTTGATGTCTTACGGGGCAAAATTCAGGCAATTCATTTTACCGCAGTCTCGGGACGTCGAGGACGCCGTCCCCTACAGGCATATTTATACCATAGTGCACATCGGGAATAAAATATTATACAATATTGCCGAAAATGTTGTATAAAAGGGTAATATTATCAAATAATATCGAACATTTGTTCACATTGCACAAAAGAAGGGGGAAAAACGGGGATGAAATTTTTCGCAAAAACCCCGGTTTTGGACTAGACTTTTGTGTATCGTTTGTGCTATAATAAGCACGAACAAAGGGAGAGAAGCTCTCTCTCATAAAACAATATAATATATAACAATTTCAGGAGCTGTGCCTTTTCGGTGCAGCTCCCGTTTGTTGTTTAAAAACAGGAGGTTATTTTATGCAAAACGGTTTTTTCATCATCCCGAGAGCCATTGAAAAATATGAGATATTCAGCGATATGGATGTTCTCGGCTTTTACACAATGCTGATGCGAAGTCTTCGTTTCAGGGAAACGAGCATTGACGGTGTTGAGGTAGGCGTGAATCAGCTCTTGATTTCCAAGCCCGAGCTTGCAAGACGGTGCAACCTGACGGTTTCAAAGGTCAGAAGAATGCTGGGTGCCTTTCAGGATATCGGCGGAATCCGCTGTGAGAACATAAGGAATAAATATACTCTCATAACCTTCCTTGACCCCTTCATTTACAAAACCGAAAATGACAAGGGCGGAAAAGGAAATCCGCCTGCAGTCTCAGTACAGGCGGATGAATATATTGAGATTTCGGTTAAAGAAGAAGGCACCGGGAAAAGGGAAGAGGATAACAGGGTGCTTTCTTCCAAAAACGACAGGGGAGAGCTTAAAGGATACGGAAGGTTCAATAACATATATCTCTCTGACGATGAATACTCTGCATTAAAAGCTGAATTCAGCAATGCTGATACGGTCATTAATAAGCTTTCGGCGTATCTTTTGAACCATCCTGAGAAAAGCACAAATAATCATTATGCTCAGGTTCTCGGGTGGTTTTTCAATGAAAAGGAGCTGAATGCCGCAAATAATGCGCTGGGCAGTCTTAATTATAAAAGGGAAAAAGTCTGTACCCCTGACCCCTATGCTTCCTATGATATTGAAAGAGCTGAGGAGAGGGCAAAGAAACAAGTTCCTGTGTTCAAAAAGCGTGAAAGGTAAATATTATTTTCTGAGCTTTTTGTAGGCAATAAGTTCTGCGGTGCCGAGCACGGCGGCAACACCAAGCCCCACGGCGGCAATTCTCTTTACGGGCTCTATGCTTGTGGGGATGTGAGCGAAAATGAATTCCTGCAGGGGATTCCCAAGCTTATCGTCCGTAAGTGAGCCGAAGGTTACGGTGTAGGTGTCAAAGCTTCCGAGAGCGTTTTTGTCAAGCTCAACTATTCTGACACCGCGGTTTCTACCGGGACCGTAAACATTAAAGCCGGCACCCTGAGTGTATATAAGCTTTATTCCGTCCTTTTCGGCTATAAAGGAATTTATGTGGTCGTGACCGACTAAAAGACCGAGGACGTTTCCCTTTTCTCTGAGGGCTTCAAGCTGTCCCGAATTGCGGTCGGGTGTTGCCGGGGATTCACCCATAAAGCCCCCTGCTTTCAGAACCTCCTCCGGGAGCACATACCATTCTCCCTTGTGTTTGCGAAAAGCTTCAACTGCACCCTTAGTGCCGAATTTTACCCTCTTTATTACGTCATAAAACTCGGGTACGGGTATATGCTGAAAGGCAATTGAATTTGTATACTTGCCGTCTTCACGTGCCTTTTCACGCTCGGCTCTGAACCAATTAATCTGTTCCTCGGATACGGGTAAATATTCACCTGTGGGAGCCTGACCGTTGGAATCGAAAAGGTAGATATCGAATATGTGGCTTTCTTCATCATAAATGGGCAGACGGAAGGTTCCGCGGTCCTCGTCGGAATGAGGCTCACCCGAGATATTAAAGGGAGATTCGGCGTAAATATCAGCCTGCTGGGCATTCGAAAGCCCCACCTGACAGTCGTGATTGCCGTAGGTGACGGCAAAGGGGATGCCTGCCTTTTCTATGGGAGCTATAATCTCCTTTAAGACCTTACGTGCCAGCTCCTTGCGGTTTTTATTATAGAAGGAGGGGTGTATGCCGTAAATCTGATCCCCCGTAAAAACAACAAGGTCGGGCTTTTCCTTTTCGAGGGCAAGGGTCATAAGCTTTATGGTGTCGGGATTAACCGTGGCACATTCCTGCACGTCGGCTATCTGCATAATCCTGAATTTTCCGTTTTTATTGAAAGTGAGCTTTTCCGAATACATAATGTCCCCCGTTACGTTTTTTCTTTATTTTATCATATATAAATAATATAATCAATTACATTTTCGTCAAAGGCAGAAGCGTTCAATTAACCTTGTAGGGGACGGCGTCCTCGACGTCCCGCAGGTAGTTAGTTTTATTGCAGAAGAAAAATACGTAAGATGCACATTTTATGTTCTATGACAATTAATACGAAATTTGTATTTTCTTCAAGGCGGGTCGTCGGGGACGCCGACCCCTACAATGTAAGGTGCATTTTGTGTACTACGGAAATTAATGCGTAAAATTAACATTTTATCATTGCAGGTCGTCGGGGACGCCGACCCCTACAATATAAGGCAAAAATCTTCCCCGAGGTGTAATTTTTTAATTAATAAAAGATACAAAATCTATGAATCGGGCGGGATATCCCTCAGAAACATAGTCGTCTTGCTTCCCTTGGGGCGGTCGCAATACTCCTTGTTTCTTCACCTCTTTCGCGTGCCTTCATCTGTCACCGACAGCGGCACACTCATTCGCCCCCGCCCCTACGGTGAAATTGATGCAAAAAAAATGCTCCCTGTGAAAGAGAGCATTTGTGAAATTATTCTTCAGTTTTTGCGATTTCGAGACCGAGAACCTTCAGCTGTTCGTCGTCAACTCTTGAGGGACATTCCGTCATAGCTTCCGTTGCGTCCTTGAGCTTGGGGAAGGCGATAACATCACGAAGGCTTTCAGCACCTATCATCTGCATTACAAGTCTGTCAAGACCGATACCCATACCGCCGTGGGGAGGAGGTCCGAAGCGGAAGGCATCAAGAAGATAGCCGAACTTGTTGTGTGCTTCCTCGTCGGAAAGACCGAGAAGCTCGAAAATCTTGCCCTGAAGCTCGGGGTTTGTAATACGGATGGAGCCTGAGGAAAGCTCAATGCCGTTAAGAACAAGGTCATAAGCCTTGGCTCTTACTGCACCCTTGTCCGTGTCAAGATAGGGGATACATTCATCCATAGGAGATGTGAAGGGGTGGTGCATTGCAACCCAGGTCTGAGTCTCTTCATCCCAGTCGAAGAAGGGGAATTCAACAATCCACAGGAAGTTGTAGCCCTCGGGGATGATGTCAAGCTTCTTTGCAGCCTCGTTTCGTATGGAACCGAGAACTGAGAGAGCAAGGTTCTTTCTGTCACCGATAATGAATACAACGTCACCCTTTTCGGCACCTGCCTTATTAAGGATTTCCTGCATCTTTTCTTCGGAAATGAACTTGCCGAAGGATGAAGCAATGCCGTCGTCGGTGTATCTTATCCAAGCCATACCCTTAGCTCCGATGCCCTTTGCAAATTCGGTGAGCTTGTCAATTTCCTTTCTTGTGTAAACGGAAACTGCGTTCTTTGCGGTAATACCTCTTACGGTACCGCCTGAAGCTACGGTGCCCTCGAATACGGAGAAGCCGCAGTCCTTAACGATATCGGAAAGGTCGAAAAGCTCCATACCGAAGCGTGTATCGGGCTTGTCGGAGCCGTAACGCTCCATAGCATCAAGATACTTGAGTCTGGGAAGGGGCATAGGAATTTCAACGTCAATAGCCTCTTTGAAGAGCTTATGTATATAGCCTTCAATCATACCGAGAACGTCGTCAACATCAACGAAGGACATTTCAAGGTCAATCTGAGTAAATTCGGGCTGACGGTCTGCACGGAGGTCCTCATCACGGAAGCAGCGTGCAATCTGCATATATCTGTCAAAGCCTGCAACCATTGAAAGCTGCTTGTAAAGCTGAGGAGACTGGGGAAGTGCATAGAACTCACCGTTGTGAAGACGGGAGGGTACAAGGAAGTCACGTGCTCCCTCGGGAGTGGACTTCATAAGAATGGGAGTTTCAATTTCTACGAAGCCGTTGTCATAGAAATAGTCTCTCGTGATTTTTGCTACCTTGTTACGGAGCATTATGTTCTTCTGAAGGTCGGGACGGCGAAGGTCAAGATATCTGTATTTAAGTCTTGTGGTTTCGCCTGTCTGTGAGTTTTCAACGATTTCAAAGGGAGGTGTTTCACTCTTTGAAAGAATGCGAAGCTCTGTGACAAATACCTCAATATCGCCCGTGGGGATTTTATCTGTCTTTGCAGAGCGTTCCTTTACGATACCCTTTGCAGCAAGAACGTATTCGCTTTTAACGGAGGAAGCCTTTTCAAAAACTGCCTTGTCGCTTGTTTCGTCAAAGCTCAGCTGTAAAAGACCTGTTCTGTCACGAAGGTCAATGAAAATAAGGCTGCCGAGATTTCTCTGTCTCTGAACCCAGCCGAAAACTGTAATTTCCTTGCCGACATCGGAAATTCTGAAATTTCCGCAATAGTCGGTTCTTGTCATACCGGTTATAAATTCCATTAGTTTATTCTCCTATCTGAGGAAATTCCGCACCGATTTCAGCGAATGCGTCATTCATTGTAAGTCTTAAAAAATTATCGGCAAAGTCAACAATCGGAAGCTCTGTTATATTGCCGTTATCCATATTCTTCACGTTCACGGTGCCCTTATTTGCTTCATCCTCACCGAGAACGGCGGTATACATGGCATTTTTCTTGTTTGCATACTTCATCTGTGCCTTGAGGGAGCGTTCACCAAGGTCAGTAAGTGCCGAAATTCCTTCATAGCGAAGGTCGTTTACTATCTTCATTGCAAGAGGGCCCTGCTCGGGAGAAGCGGGAGCAATGTAAAGATAGGGACGGGGGTCCTCGGGAAGCTCTCTGTTCTGAGCCTTCAGAAGCATTGTAAGTCTTTCAATACCCATACCGAAGCCGCAGGCAGGAAGGGGATTTCCGCCCAGCTCCGAAATAAGCCCGTCATAGCGTCCGCCGCCGCAGACCGTACCCTGAGCGCCTATGGAATTGGAAACGAACTCAAATACGGTCTTTGTATAGTAGTCAAGACCTCTTACTATACGGGGATTTACGGTATAGGGGATATCCATAGCATCAAGGTAAGATTTTACCTTGCCGAAGTGTGCTTCGCATTCCTCGCAGAGGAAATCTATGACAACGGGGGCATCCTTCGCAATTGCGGAGCATACGGGAGACTTGCAGTCAAGAATTCTCATGGGATTTCTCCCGAGCCTTGAAAGACAGGTCTCGCAAAGGTCAGCCTTCTTTTCGTTGAAATAATTAAGAAGTGCCTCGTGGTAATGTTTTCTGCATTCGGGACAGCCGATTGAATTTATTTCAAGGCTTATGTCCGTAAGACCGAAGAAATCAAATACCTGCTGTGCAAGTGCAATTATTTCAGCATCAGCGGCAGGGGAGCCCGTACCGAGGCTTTCAACGCCGAACTGATGGAACTCTCTGAGCCTGCCTGCCTGAGGCTTTTCATAGCGGTAGCAGGAGGTGAGATAGTAATATTTCTGGGGGAGGGGCTCGTTGAAGAGACCGTGCTCAAGAAAAGCACGAACCGTACCTGCAGTACCCTCGGGACGAAGGGAAATACTGCGGTTGCCGTTATCGTTGAAGGTATACATTTCCTTCTGAACAACATCTGTTGTGTCGCCCACACCTCTCATAAAAAGCTCTGTGTGTTCAAAAACGGGAGTTCTTATCTCCCTGAAGCCGAAATTGCCTGCGGTTTCTCCCAGCGCGTTTTCAATAAAACGAAGCTTATAGCTTTCGGAAGGGAGAGTATCCTCGGTTCCTCTCGGTGCTTTAGTTAAAAGTGCCATTGGGTTTTCTCCTCAAAAAATGAAAATTATCAGTTGCCTCTGACAAGATTTCTCCAGTCAAGGTCGCCTCTTTCAAGGCCGCGTACAAGAGATTCGGCAGTTGCAATGTTTGTTGCAACGGGAATCATGTGAACGTCACAAAGACGCAGAAGGTCATTGTCGTCGGGCTCCGATTCCTTTTTTGTAAGAGGGTCACGGAATAAAAGCAGAAGGTCGATTTCGTTGCAGGATATAAGAGAGCCTATCTGCTGAGCACCGCCCTGGCTTCCTGCAAGGAACTTCTTTATGGGAAGGCCCGTGGCATCCTCAATAAGCTTACCGGTTGTTGCGGTAGCACAGATTGAATGATGGCTGAGAATTCCGCAGTATGCTATACAGAACTGTGTCATAAGCTCTTTCTTTGAATCGTGCGCAATCAATGCAATGTTCATAAATACACCGTCCTTAAAGTATTATCTTTTAATATTAGTAAATAATAACACATAAAAAATGTTTTTTCAACACTTATTTCAGCTGCGAAAGCTCGAGAGGGATATATTTTCCCGAGATTCTTCCTGCAATTCTTAAAAAAGCGCTGTCACTTTTCCTTGTTTTAAGCCGTTTTTCGCTGACTGTAGAGTACATTATATTTTTGTCCTCGGGAACTATTCCTATGAGCTGAACAAGGGTTTTGTCAATAATTTCATCTACAGTCAGAAGAAGCCCTTTCTTTGCAGCCCTGACATCATAGCGGTTAATAAGAAGACGGGATTCTCTGATTCCGTTTTCCCTTAGCACCTTCTGTACGGTGCCGGCACCCGTCACGGATACCTCGTCTGCAGTTGCAACCACAAGAGCCTTGTCGGCACCTGCGGCGGCTCTGTGAAGACCTCTTCCGATACCGGCAGGAGCATCAATGAAAATATAATCGTAATCATCCTGAAGCTTTTCGGTAAGATTCTTTATTATGTCGGGAAAATCCTTTGTCAGAGGTCTTTTCGGTGAGGGGAGAAGGGTAAGATTATCGGATATTTTCATAAGTGCATCTGCGGTACTGCACCTTTCCTCAGCAACGTCGCCCCAGGTGAAATTGACCTTTTCCGAAACACCGAGCATTATATCAAGTGATGAAAGCCCTGCATCGCAGTCAATAAGAAGGGTAGATGCACCCTTTTCGGAAAGCTGAAGCCCGAGGCTTTTGGTGATAGTGGATTTACCCACACCGCCCTTGCCTGATGCTATAACAGTTTTAATTGCCATATTAACACAACCTTTTATCAGCAATAAAAGAAAAATAAGATTACCAGATAATATCGTTTTCTGTCTGAATACCGGGAGTTGTACCCGAAAGTGAGAAGTAATATTCAAAGATATCAGCCGCAACCTGAGCCGTTGCCGAGCCCGAGCCTGCATTTTCAATTACAACGGTAATTGCGATTTCGGGGTTTTCGTAAGGTCCGAAGGCAATAAGGAAGCCGTCGGTTCCCTCAACGACATTGCCGTCAACTACAAGTGTTTTTTCGGCAGTACCCGTTTTGCAGGCAACCTTTTGGGGAAGCTTTCCGAGATAGGGAGCACAGGAGCCCTCATTGGCTACAAGGTACATACCTCTTTTTACGGTATCAAGAGTTTCCTTTGAAATATTTGTTTCAACGGCAATCTGCTTTTCGTGAGTAAAAACTCCCTCGGTAAAGTCGGCAG
Source organism: Clostridia bacterium (assembly GCA_017625435.1). Classification (GTDB taxonomy): domain Bacteria; phylum Bacillota; class Clostridia; order Oscillospirales; family Acutalibacteraceae; genus RUG806. The sequence goes on along the minus strand of JAGAKX010000057.1, from coordinate 100,102 downwards.
ATACAATTTTTTCTATAAGATAAGGAACATAACGTGTGCCCCCGTTTGCTATGGTTGCACAGTAGTTATTAAGCTGTAAGGGTGAAAAGGAGTTATCGGACTGACCGATAGCGGCAAGAAGGGTTTCACCGGCCTTCCAGCCAAGCCCCAGGGAATCTCGGTAGGCAATACCTGCAAGAATACCTGCGCTTTCGGAGATTTCAATTCCCGTCTTACTTCCGAGGCCGAAAAGGGAGGAATATGTGTTCATTTTGTCAATGCCCAGCTGCCTTGCCATTTCAAAGAAGAAAATGTTGCAGGAGTGCTGAAGCGCTTGCTCCACGTTTATAAGTCCGTGGGCAGTTTTATTGAAGCAGGCAAAAACCTGGTCAATGTATTCGTACTGACCCGTGCAGTAGACGGTTGAATCGGGCTCAATGATGCCCTCTTCAAGGGCTGCAATTGCAATTACGGGCTTCATGGTGGAGCCGGGAGAATATGTGCTCTGAGCGGCACGGTTCCACAGAGGCTTTCCGGGGTCCTCAGCGAGGGTATTATAGTCCTCGTAATAGGTTGTAAGGGAGTAATTGGGGAAGGAGGAGCTTGCAAGGACTGCACCGCTGTTTACATCCTGAACAACTACGGCACCTGCAGGAGTAAGTCCCTGTGCAAGAGCTTCGGACTCGGTAACAGCCATAATCTGCTTTTTAAGGGATTTGTCTGCAATATCCTGAAGATTTCTGTCAAGGGTCAGGAAAATGGTGTTGCCAGCCTCTGGAAGCACCGAATAAGACCTCAGTACCTTTTTTGCGGCGGTAATTGAAACGGTAAGCGTGCCCGACTGTCCTCTGAGGTAATTTTCGGCATAGCCTTCAATTCCGCTTTTTCCGATAAAATCATTAAGGGAATAAGAGGATTTTTCGAGAGCCGTTCTTTCCTCATCGGTAAGTTCGGGGTCATTGAGCTTTTCTCCGGTCTCGGCGGTTTTCTGCTCATATTCCTCTGCGCTTATTCCGCCGACAATTCCTAAGATGTGTGCTGCAGCCGTGCCGTCACCCGAGTATTTTCTCTGAGATGATGCACCGCCGTCAACACCGGGGAAAAGCTCCTTGTTTTCCTTCACAAAGCCGATAGTTTCAACGGAAACCTTTTCGGCGAAGGTGTAGGGAAGTGAGGTTGAAAACCAGTTCTTATGCATATTATAACGGACGGAAGCTATATCACGTGCAACCGCCACGGGGTATTCCCCGAGCTTATATTTTTCTATAAGCACGCTCAGACAGTCCTCAGCCGTGGCGTAGTCGTTTACTGCACACATCTGCGGACCCTTCATATAGCTTACGGCGGATTTTGCGTCCTCCTTGTACTGAATGTTTCCTTCTTCGTCAAACACAAGAGGAAGCTCATCCACCCATTCCTCTCCCTTCCCCGAAAGGAAGTCAATAAGACGGAAAATCTCTTTGTTGATTTCTTCGTCCGTGCGGGGGAATTCCGTATAATTGAAGGTCAGAGTGTTTATAAGCTCATTGTAAACGAGCGCATTTCCGCTGTTGTCAAGGATTTCACCTCTGGGAGCCGATACGTTTATGTCATAAGAGGACACGGCGGATACAGCGGAATATTTATCGGCATTGACAACCGTTACATTGACGAGCTGTGCCATAAAGCCTAAAAAGAATAATCCGAAGAATGAAAATATGAAAATGACTTTTCTGTTGATTTTTTTGTTCATAAGGTGAAATTAAGCCCTTTCATAGCTGAAGCGTCTCACTATGGCTGAGACAAAGAAATATACGGGAATAAGAATAATCAATGATGTAATGACAGCCGGAATGCATTCCGCTTTAATAACCGAAGCCAGAAGCTCTGAGGTAAGCTTTCCCTTGGTGTAAAAAATTCCGAGCACCGAGGGGATAAGTGAAAGCAGGGCTGTAAAAAGTGAAGCCGTAAGAAAAGTGTTTCTGAGAACATACCCGGTAAGAAGACCCGTTATGAGAAATGCTGCGGGTAAAATAAGGGCATAAAGCCCGTCAGTTACGGGGGATGCCGTATCCCAGAGAATTCCTGCAAAAAGCCCCCACAGAAGAGAATAAAGCTCATTTTCATGCATAGACACAGCCACACACACGGGAATGAGAAGAAGAAGGGGCACGGGAAGTGCGGTTTTGGGGAGTATTATAAACTGTAAAGCAAAAGAAACAAGAATCAACAGAAAAAAGATTCCTCTTCTTATTGCAGATAGTGTAAAATTGTGTTTTTTCATAATCAGCCGTCCGATTTGCCTTCAAAGTCGGTAATAACGAATACGTCAGAAAGCTTAGAGTAATCAATTTCGGGTGTAATAAGACCGAAGGAGGAAAGACCCGTTACATCGTTTCTGATTTCCCGGACCGTGCCGATAATCAGGTCCTTGGGATATATTCCGCCGATACCCGAGGTGCAGACAATACCGCCCGATACGACGGGAGTATTCTTTTTGAGTCCCGAAAGCTTAAGAAAGCCTTCGGCAGAAAGAGCATATTCCGATTCGGTATAACAGCTTTCTCTTGTTCTGATTTCATAAGCACTGACGCTGATTTCGGGATTGAAAAGCGTGTGGACCGTACAGCTTTTCGGACTGACGGAGGCAACTACGCCTACAAGGTTATCCGAATAAATAACGGGAGCGTTTACAAAAATACCGTCGTCGGAGCCGATGTTAAGAGTAAAGGAGCCGTAAAAATCCGAGGTGTCACGAAGAATTATTTCTCCTGCAACAAAGCTGAAATCGGGGTTGTCCTCCTTAACTCCGAGAAAGTCCTCATAAGCTTCAAGCTTGTGCTTTGTTTTCTCATAATCAACTGTCTGAAGTCTGAGTTCGTTCAGCTCGCTTTCAAGCTCCTCAATCTGCTTTTCCATAGACTTTGAGGATACGAAATAGCCGTTGAAATCGGAAAGTGCATCGCTTATATGTACTGCAAGGTTCTCTGCAGGTGTGAGAATATAGGAAAGAACCGATGAAACGGGAGATGCTCCGCTTTCAGATACGGCTGAAATGAACACGGCAAGAAACATTGCCGTAAGAATTGCCGCACATATTCTGAATTTTGTGCCTGAAAAGAAATTTTTCATATCTGCTCCAAATTATCTGAAAAGATTGAGATTGTCCTTCTGAAGACATACTGCAATACCTGTAATTACACAGTCGGTGGGGTTGTCCGCTATATGCACGGTCATACCTGTTTTTCTTTCAATAAGCTTGTCAAGCCCTCTTAATGCGGCACTTCCGCCCGTAAGGGTGATGCCGGAGGTTATAATGTCCGAGGAAAGCTCGGGAGGAGTTTTTTCGAGTGTCTGCTGAATGGCATCAAGAATCTGATTGACGGGCTCTGAAAGAGCATTTCTTACATCCTGTGAGCTGATTTCGGCAGTACCGGGAAGTCCGTCCGAAAGGTTTCTGCCCTTGACGGAAACAGCACCCTCACCCGAATAGGGGGAAGCAGAGCCTACGGAAAGCTTGATTTCCTCTGCTGTCTTTTCTCCGATAAGAAGGTTATATGTCTTTTTTATGTGCTGAACAATGGCATTGTCGAAGGCATCGCCTGCTACCTTTACGGTTCGGGAAGCCACAATGTCACCGAGGGAAATAACGGCAACCTCTGCAGTACCGGATCCGATGTCAACAATCATACTGCCCTTTGCTTCAGTAACGGAAAGACCGGCACCGATAGCTGCAGCCATTGGTGCTTCAATAAGGCTTACATACCGGGCACCTGCTGCCTTTGCGGCATCGTGTACTGCCTTTCTTTCAACCTCTGTTATACTTGAGGGGATGCAGATAAGAACACGCGCACGTGTAAAAAGTGTGCCTGCAGTTGCCTTCTTCATAAAAATTCTCAGCATATCCGCAGTAATGTCATAATCAGCAATAACAGAGTCCTTGAGAGGCTTTACGGCGGTTATGGAGCCGGGAGTTCTGCCTATCATCATTTTTGCTTCGTTGCCCACAGCCATAACACGTCGGGGCTGACTTTTAACGTCAATTGCCACAACGGAGGGCTCTCTTATAATAATTCCCTTATTTTTAGCACATACAAGTGTATTGCCCGTGCCGAGGTCAATACCGATATCCTGAGAAAATAACATAGCTGATTTATCCTTTACGGTTAGTTTAATTTTTGATTGCTCACAAAAAACCACAAAAATATGAGTTTTTGTGAAAAATCAAAAAAATTTTGTAGGGGTCGGCGTCCCCGACGACCCGTTTTTAGTTAGTTTCATTTTGTAATGAATTTATCAGGAGGAACGTTTTTATGTACTACAGAAATTAACATAAAAATAAATATCCTGCAGCGGGATGTCGAGGACGCCATCCCCTACAAACCGAAGTCGTAATTTCTTCCTCCGGGCAATTTTTTTGAAAACTTGAACTCCCTTCGGCGGGCGGGGAAACCCCGCCCCTACCATAGTTCATTATCCGAATCAGAATGTGCCTGACATATCTTCCTGAACTCTTTCAACTACTACCTTGTCTGTTTTAGAGGAAGCGATTTTTTCCTGGAGCTTTTCGTAGTAAAGCTCCTCATCCATAGGAAGCTCAATTGTTTTATTGAGCCATGAGGAGAGGAAAGCGGCATTTGAGATTGTAAGACCGTTGATGCCTTCCTTACCCTCTGCTACAAGGGGCTCGCCTCTTAAAATGTGTGCGGCAAAGGCATTCATAACGCCTACGTGCTGGTCGTTTATTCCGTCAGTTTCAACGGTTACCCATTCACCCTCAATGCTTCCGAAGCCCTCTTCAGAGGTCTTTGTGTATTCATCAGTTGACATATTGAGAAGGAACATTCTGATTTCACCGTTTTCGCAGACAATCTTTGCCTTGTCGAGGGTGATTTCGAGTCTGTTTGTTCCGGGATAGTCACCGGTGGTTGTAATGAAAGTACCGGTGGCACCGCCCGGATATTCAACATAAATGGAAACGTCGTCCTCAACCTCAATGTCGTGCCATTTGCCTTCGTGACAGACAGCCTTTACCTTGGAGGGCATTCCGCATATCCATTGCCAGAGGTCAAGCTGATGGGGGCACTGATTAAGCATTACACCGCCGCCTTCGCCTGCCCACGTTGCACGCCATCCGCCCGAATTATAATAAGCCTGGGTACGGTACCAGTCTGTGATAATCCAGCTGACACGCTTTAGCTCACCGTATTCTCCGGAAGAAACCATTTCCTTTACCTTCCGGTAAATGCAGTTTGTTCTCTGATTGAACATAATAGCATATACAGGCTCGGACTTTTCCGCAACCTCAATAAGCTCTCTTACCTGCTTTGTGTAAACACCTGCAGGCTTTTCGCTCATTACGTGAAGACCTGCATTCAGGGCTTCAATGCCAATGGGGGGATGGTCATAGTGGGGAGTTGCAATAAGAACTGCGTCGCAAAGGCCCGAATTTATAAGCTCGGTTGCAGTACTGAAGCATACTACACCGGGAATCTTTTCCTGTGCACGGGAGAATTTCTTTTCATCAATATCGGCTACGCAGGTAATATCAATCTCGGGCATTTCGCCTTTTACAAAGTTGTTGATATGGCTCATACCCATATTACCTATGCCGATTATACCGACTCTGACTTTTTCTGACATAAGGACATCTCCTTTATATATAATTTAACAGAATAATTATAAAACAGAATGATTATAAATGCAATAGAAAATTATGAAGAAATTTCCCCCTTTGACGAAATGACGGTAGGGGAGGGGTTTCCCCTCCCGCCGCAGAAGGTTGTAGTTTTTTTGACAAAAAAATTACAGAAGTCAGAAAAACGGGCGAGAAGACCTCGCCCCTACCGTGCAATGTGCCTCACGGCAAATAACTTCTTCACTATTAACCCTTACTTTTTACTTGAAAAAAGCTCCCCGTTTCCGAGGAGCTGAATGTTGATTATTTTATTAACTGTCTTATAACTGCTTCGCAGTCTGCCTTGTCCATAATCTTGGGAACGGGATAAAGGGGATTGCCCTCTTTGAGTGCACGCTCAACGATTACGGGGATGTCGTCCTCAAGAATGCAGTCGAACTTATCGGGAATACCCATTTTTTCGTTCATTTCACGGATTGTGGCAATGAAAAGCTTTGCCTTCTGTTCGTTGTTCATACCCATTGAGGGAAGACCTGCAATATCGCAAAGCTGTGCTAACTTCTTGTAAGCAGAGCTTCCGTAGTAATCAAGTACATAGGGGAGAATAACGGCATTTGCAAGACCGTGGGGGATACCGTAATGACCGCCGAGATTGTGAGCTATTGCGTGAACGTAGCCAACATAAGCTCTTGTGAAGGCAACGCCTGCCCAGAAGGAAGCTTCAAGCATATTTGCACGTGCTTCAATGTTCTTTCCGTCCTCGTAAGCGGTGTAGATATTGTCAAATATCATCTTTGTAGCCTTAACGGCAGCCTTCTTTGTGCCGGGTGTGTTACCCTTTCCGATGTAAGCTTCAACTGCGTGGGTAAGAGCATCCATACCTGTAGTTGAAGTGATGTGCTTGGGAAGACCCACAGTAAGCTCCGGGTCAAGAACTGCAACCTTGGGAATAAGGTGGTTGTCGTTGATAGCATTCTTTTCGTGGGTTACGGGATTGGAAACAACAGCTGCAAGGGTGGTTTCCGAGCCTGTTCCTGCAGTTGTGGGAACGGCAAAGAGGGGAGGAAGCTTCTTGTTTACCTTAAGGACGCCTCTCATCTGAGGTATAGTCTTGTCGGGACGTGCGATTCTGGCACCGCAGGCCTTTGCACAGTCCATAGGTGAGCCGCCGCCGAATGCAATGATACCCTGACATTTTTCTGCGAGATAAATTTCAACAGCATCCTCAATATTGTCAATGGTGGGGTTGGGCTGAACTCCGTCAAAAACGGCATAGCCGATACCTTCATTTTTGAGGGCTTCAAAAAGGCTGTCAAGGAGCTTTAAGGACATAAGACCCTTATCCGTTACTACAAGAACCTTTGAAAGCCCCTTTTCCTTTACTGTCTTCGGAAGCTCTTTTACAGAGCCTGCACCCTTGAGAAGCTGCGGACGTCTCCAGTCAAGGAACATAGAGCCTACATACAGTACCTTCTGATATGTTCTGCAATACGCATTAAAAAGTAGTGACATAATTTTCCTTCCTTCAAAATTATTTTCTATATTATACCGCCTTAAAGAGATTTTTGCAAGGAATTATTTTACTTTTTTAAGTCTTAACATATTCCAGGACATCTTTCCGAGCTTTGTCTTCATAATTCTGCCGTCAATTTCGGGTAATTCCTTCTTTTCCGAGGGTGCAACGGGCTGAGAATCACGTGTATTTTTAATGTAGGGGTCGCTGTGCTCAATAACGGTATGGCTTACGGGTACGAAGCCCTCGAAATCGCAGAGCTTTGTTTCAAGGACGATATCGTCGTTGAGGTCACGGTTTATTGCAAAGATTGTAAGCTCCTCACCGTCCTCGGAAAGAACTGCAGCGGTATCAACATCGGGAACATCGGTGTACCATTTTGTGTCATATTTTGATGTATCGGTAAGCCCCTGAAGCACATAGCCTCTGCCGTATTTTGAAGCGAACATAAAGGGCCAGAATATAGTCTGCTTCCAGGCCTTTCCCCCGTTGTCCGTCATAATGGGAGCTATTACGTTTACGAGCTGTGCAAGACAGGCTATTTTTACTCTGTCACAATGGCGGAGAATAGAATTGAGCATTGTGCCCACAACAAGTACATCTGCATAATTATACACATCTTCAAGAAGATGGGGTGCCTCTGACCACTTCTCGAACTTTGTGCCGTTGGAGTGATACCATACATTCCATTCGTCAAAGGAAATGTCGATTCTCTTCTTGGAGTGTCTCTTTCCCTGAACGTAGTCGAGAGCCGCAATAACGCTTTCAATAAAGCGGTCTGTTTCTACACCCTTTGCAAGGAAGTTTTCAAGATAATTGTCGTTGTTGCCGTGATACTGATGCATTGAGACATAATCAACGTGGTCCCAGGCTAAATCAAGTGCGGTGGTTTCCCATTCGCCGAAGGTCTTCATTCCCCAGCTTGAGCTGCCGCAGAGAACGGTTTCGATTGAGGGGTCGGTCCACTTCATTATCTTTGCGGCTTCGCAGGCAACTCTGCCGTATTCCTCGGGAGTTTTTGCGCCCATTTGCCAGGGACCGTCCATTTCGTTGCCGAGGCACCAGAGCTTTACTCCGTAGGGCTCGGCGCTTCCGTTCTTCTTTCTTAAATCACTTAAGTATGTTCCGCCCTTGTGGTTGCAGTATTCAACAAGCTGTCTTGCTTCGTCGGGACCTCTTGTGCCGAGATTTACCGCCATCATAGGGGAGGTCCCGGCAGTCTTGCACCATTTCATAAATTCATCGGTGCCGAATTCGTTTGTCTCCGTTGTGCCCCAGGCAAGCTCAAGCCTTCTGGGACGAAGCTCCTTGGGGCCTATGCCGTCCTCCCAGTTGTAGCCCGAAACAAAGTTTCCGCCGGGATAACGTACAATGGGAACATTAAGCTCCTTTATAAGTCCCAGAACGTCTCGTCTGAAGCCGTTTTCGTCAGCCTCAGGGTGACCGGGCTCGTAAATTCCGCCGTAAACACAGCGTCCGAGATGCTCAACAAATGAGCCGTAAATTCTGTCGTCGGTTTTTCCTACCTTGAATTCACTTGCAACTGTCAGCTTTGCGTATTTCATAAATATACTCCTTATTTGTATAAAAATTCATTCAGCTTCTCTTTGTTTTCCTCGAAATCAACAACGAGAACTGCCTGATAATTTTTTGTATCGTTATACCACGTGCCGTCAGCGGGAACTGTCATCTGCTTAATATCTCCCGTGATGCACATAAGTGCCTTCATAAGAAGTGAGGGGAACTGTGATTTTTCAACCGAGCATTCAATTGTCCCTGCAATTTCCTTTGCGGTATTAAGAAGCGTTACGGGATTTGAAAGAGGGAGCTTTTTAAGCACAAGGGAAATTACCTCTCTTTGTCTTCCTGTTCTGTAAAAGTCGTCCTGTCCTTTTCTTATTCTGCAGTAAAGAAGTGCATTTTTTCCGTCAAGGTGAATATCCTTTCCGGGCTCGGTGTCAAAGCCCTCGCGCTTCAGAGCCTTTGCCTCGGTTTCGTCAATTTCGGGAATTGTCACACCGCCCACGGCATCAATGATTTTAATAAACATATCGTAGCCTACCTTGGCGTAGTCGTCAATTCTTATGCCGAAGTTGGCTTCAATAGTGTCGCATACAAGCTGAGGACCGCCGTAAACACAGGCTGCATTGAGCTTCATATTGCCGTAGCCGGGAATGTTGACATAAGAGTCTCTGAGGAAGGAGGACAGCTTGATTTCACGGTTTTTTATGTCAAGGGACATCAGTATCATTGCATCCGAGCGTGATGAATCCGATGTGTCAAGTGTATCAATTCCCATTAAAAGTATGTTGTAAACCGAGGATGAGTGAAGAAGAGAAGCTTCATCGGTATACTCATTGTCCTCAAGGTCAAGAGACTTATAGTCGGACAGCACGTATGAAGAGCCTGCCGTGACAAACAGGGTCAATGCAATAACTGCTGCGAGAACTGCCCCGAGAATACCTTTGAGAATTCTCAGCTTTTTCTTCTTTTTCTTGGCCTTTTTTATGTCCTTTTTCTGCTCACGGGGAGTTTTTGCAACACCGGAGTTTATTTTGCCGTTTTCTGTTACAATGTCACCGAAGGACAGTTCCCCGGGCTTTCTTTTTAATGAGTCTGAATCTATTTTCTCTGTATATGAAGCGGCCTGCTTCTGCTTATCGCTGTCAGCCTTGCGCTTGCTGAAATAAATGTCTTCTGCCATAAGAATTCTCCTTCCGTTTTTTGCAAAAAGAAATCTTTCGAGTTTATTTTACTGTGAACGGACAGATAATACAATATTTTTTTTGAAAAAAACTTAAATTTCAGCACCAAAAACGTAAAATAGTTCTTGAAATATCGAGACATATTTTATATAATGTGTTTATATTTAGTTTTTACGGAGTTTATTATGTTAGGAAAAATGGTGAAGGTCAAGGTCACAAGGCCTTGCAATTATTTGGAACTCCGTACCGGTGTCCGATATATTATCAATTACGGAATCGCTGAGGTTCAAAGCGAAAAAAAGAGCTTTACCCTCGGTGCGTACATTCTCGGTGTCAATCACCCGGTACGGGTATTTGAGGGGAAGATTATTGCCGTTCTGCGTTATACCGACAGCAAACGCTCGGTTCTTGTTGTTGCCCCGAAGAATATGCGAAGAATTGACTATGAAATCAAAGACGTGCTCGAATTCAATGAGCAGAGGGATACATATACCCTTGACTGCCTTTACGAGCATTCCTGCGGTGCCGTTGTTTTCCGCAGAATCAATGAGGAGTACCGCTTCCTTCTCATAAAGAACAGAAGAAGCAATAACTGGGGCTTTCCCAAGGGACATATGGAAAAGGGTGAGACCAGGGAAGAAACTGCCGCACGTGAGGTTCTTGAAGAAACGGGTCTGCATATAAATATATTACCCGGCTTCTGCAAGGATTCCCAGTATAAAATCGGTACAAAAATCGAAAAGAGGGTAGAGGTATTCTTGGCTTCTACCGAGGATACGCAGACCGTTATACAGAAAGAGGAAATTGAGGACTACATCTGGCTTCGTTACAATGAGGCTCTTGACAGGCTCAAATTTGATAACGATAAGGATATTCTTATTTCCGCAAGGGAATATATGCTGGAAAACGGTATTAACTAATTCTACAGGAGTATTACCCATGACAGAACAGCTTACAACCTGGTTCGCATCGCTTTTCAGCGATTCCGTGAGTCACGAAATTATTATTTTTCTGACATCCCTTCTTCCCGTTCTCGAATGCAGAGGCGGTATGATCCTTGCAAAGCTCTTTGAAATAAATTTCTTCAAGGCTTTTGCTATCTGTTATATCGGCAATATGCTTCCTATGCCCTTTATCCTTCTCTTTATCAAGCAGATTTTCAAGTTTATGCGAAAGCACAACATTCTTGTCGGTTTTATAGATAAGCTTGAGGGCAAGACGGCGAAGAATGCCGATAAGGTGCTTAAATACAAGCAATGGGGACTTCTTACCTTTATTGCGGTTCCTCTTCCCGGCACGGGCGGATGGACCGGCTCTCTCTTTGCCGCACTTCTCGGTATTGACTTCAAAAAGGCACTTCCCATTGTTGCTCTCGGTGTATTTATTGCAGACCTTATTATGTCTGTGGTAACCTACGGTGCCGGTGCAATATTCAATTTCTGACAGGGGACTTATTATGAACGGATTAACCCTTAAAAAAGGCGACAGTAAGCTTTTATTTGTACTCAGTATCATTAATTCCGCACTATTTTCTGTGTGGAGTATTGCTTATGTTGTGTGCATATTCCTGAGAAATTCCGCTTTTACTACGGCTCAGACCAATATGGCATTAAGCGGTCAGGCTGAATATACGGTGGAGGTAACCTCGCCCTTTTTTGCGGTGCTGAGGGTGTTTGTTTATATGCTTCCCGTTATTCTCGCTGCATGGACTGTTATACTTTATGTTACAGACCGTAAGAATAAGGAGCTTTGCGACAGAAAGCTTATTTTCACCGCCTTCTGTGCGGATGCTCTTGCGGCAGTTATCTGTGCACTTGATATTGCATCCCTGCATATGATATTCTGATGCTTGACAAATTCTTTTATTTATAGTAAAATCCATTTCAATATAATGCTGTGACGGGAACAAGTAGCGGTTTTCTCCCGATTAAGAGAGCAGACGGCAGGTGTGAGTCTGTATCGGAAAAACACGTGAATACATCTCTGAGCTTCGCACCGAAAGGCTGACACCCGGTAGGCTGCGGCGGTTGCAACCGTTATTTTGCGTGACTTAAAGCTTTCTTTAAGCCGTTAAGGGTACATCCGTGAGGATTTACCGAAAAAAGGTGGTAACACGGACTTTCAGTCTGTCCTTTTATCCGGGACAGACTTTTTTTATTGTAAAATTTTCTGAAAGGATACGGATATTATGGGAATTTACGAAGAACTTAAAGCAAGAGGTCTTATTGCTCAGGTTACAAATGAGGATGAGGTAAGAGAGCTTGTCAATAACGGCAAGGCAGTTTTCTATATCGGCTTTGACCCCACGGCTGATTCACTTCACGTAGGTCATTTTATGGCACTTTGCCTTATGAAGAGACTGCAGATGGCAGGAAACAAGCCTATAGCACTTATAGGCGGCGGTACTGCTCACATCGGCGACCCCTCCGGCAGAACCGATATGCGTTCAATGATGACAAAGGAAACAATTGAGCACAACTGCGAATGCTTTAAAAAGCAGATGGAGCGCTTCATTGAATTCGGCGAGGACAAGGCTATTATGGTAAACAATGCCGACTGGCTTCTTGACCTTAACTATGTTGAGCTTTTAAGAGAAGTGGGAGCCTGCTTCTCAGTTAACAATATGCTCCGTGCAGAGTGCTACAAGCAGAGAATGGAAAAGGGTCTTTCCTTCCTTGAATTCAACTATATGATTATGCAGAGCTATGACTTCCTTGAGCTTTACAGAAAATACGGCTGTAATCTTCAGTTCGGCGGTGACGACCAGTGGTCAAATATGCTGGGCGGACGTGAGCTTATCAGAAGAAAGCTCGACAAGGAATCCCACGCTATGACAATCACTCTTCTTCTTAACTCAGAGGGTAAGAAGATGGGTAAGACCGTAGGCGGTGCTGTATGGCTTGACCCCGACAAGACCTCTCCCTACGACTTCTATCAGTACTGGAGAAATGTCGGTGATGCCGATGTTCTCAAGTGCATCCGTATGCTTACCTTCCTTCCTCTTGAGGAAATTGACAAGATGGATTCCTGGGAGGGTGCACAGCTCAATACCGCAAAGGAAATCCTTGCATTCGAGCTTACAAAGCTTGTTCACGGTGAAGAGGAAGCTCAGAAGGCACAGAATGCCGCACGTGCTCTTTTCTCGGACGGTGCTTCCGTTGCTCCCGAGGCACCCGTTAAGGACGAGGACTTCCGTGACGGTGCCGTTGATATTCTTACAATGCTTGTTGTTTCCGGTCTTACTCCCACCCGTTCCGTAGCTCGCCGTGCAGTTGAGCAGGGCGGTGTTACCGTTGAAGGTGAAAAGGTAACCGATACAAGAAAGAGCTACACAAAGGAAGAAATCGGCGAAGGCCTTCTTATCAGAAGAGGTAAGAAGTCATTCAAGAAAATAGTTATAGGCTGATATGTAAGTCTCCCCGGAAACGGGGAGCTTTTTTTGGCTTAAGGGTCGGTTTTATAAGTAATCATTCAAACGTAGGGGCGGGGTTTCCCCGCCCGCCCCAGAAGGTTGTAATTTTTAATTAATGAAAATTACAGAAGTTGAAATAACGGGCGGGGAGACCCCGCCCCTACCGACATTATCCGCCTCATATAAGCTTTAATAGCTCCGAATTCCAAATTCCTATCATTCTTCCGCCAGGATAATTTTTCCGATTCTTCTGATTTCAACCTCGGTTTCAATATTAAAGCTTACAACGTCCGACAGCTTTATATTATTGTTGATTATTTCCTTATAAAAGCTGTGGTTCTTAAGATTGATTCTTCTTCCGAGGCTGAAAGCATCGTAATTGTTTTTATAAAAAACTTCATTCAGGGTATCCGTGATAAGCCCCGATATTTTTTTTGCCGAGGCTTCCGCTATTTCCTCCGTGTCCGATTTGGAAAGCCCTCTGAAATGCTCCGACTGAAATTCCGGAACATCGCACCTGAGTCTCAGCTTTAAGGAGAAATCAGCTTTTCCTTCCGATATTTCGGTATTGATTTTTGTTTTACTGTCGATTATTTCAATAGTAGCCGTGCCCTTATTTGTTGTTACGGTAATGTCACCGTTTCTGATATCGTTTGTAATGAGCATAAGCCCTAAAGTCAGCTCGGGAGAAATTATAATTGAGCTTTTGTCCTTGCCGAAAACGGCAGTTCCTGCAAGCACAACCTCTTTTCCCATTTTGTATGCATTGTCCTTGATTGCGATAACGGGACAGTATGAGCTGTCCGTGTCGCCCATAACGGAATTAAGGAAGCGGTAAAGGGGAGTATAGGTGTTCCTTCCCGTGTGTTTATAAGATAGGACAGCCGCCTGCAGAATATTTCCTGCCGAAATATTCTGTCCGAAATCCGCAGAAACTACCTCTGCTGCCGTGTTTTCGGCAACTGCAAAAAGAATGTCGGTTCTTGTGGTGTATTCGCGTCTGAAAAAATCAAGAATTTCACTTAATTTCTCACCGGCGGCAGAAATTCCGAGAATCAGTATTCTTGCCTGCGAAAAAAGCGGAATCTGTCCCGTAATAACCGAAATGCTGTTCATTGCCATTCCTATGGTTTCGCCCTCAAAGAGATAGCACTTTGTAAGGCTCGGTGCAGAGATTGAATTACTGTCCGTGCCGGCTGAAAAGGAATCAAGCCCTTCTATGGTTACTTTATAAATGCCGTCCTCATAGTCTATTCCTATAGCCTCAATTATCAGTCTTTCGTTGAGCTCAACAATCTCAATATTACTGCAGGAGGAAAGAAAAATAATGGTAAATACTGTTAAAATTGCCGTAAGCTTTTTCATACTTTTGCCCTCTTTTTTACGGTAAATGAAACAATCAGCGGTATAATCAGCATAAGCGAAGTGAATATAACGTCAACGGCTCTTGAGGATACCGCCTCCGAGAAAACGGAAACTGTCCGCGAGGTCAGAATATATATAATGAAAATTCCCGACGTTATAAGAAGACAGACGGGGATTTTTTTTATTTTCCCGAAGCCCTGCGAAAGTGCCTTCATCCCCGTGTTTATAAGAAAAGAAACCTGAATAAAGGAGCACAGCACCCACACGCCCGTAAGGATATCGTCAAGACGCTCGAATATGCCGAATTTTGCTATAACCGTAAGGGTGTATAAGGGGAAAATCTGATCGTTTCCGAATTCTCCCGTAACACCTGCAAGGACTATGAGAATTACAGTTGATACAAGAGAAAAAACAGCAGAAAAGCTTATTGCAGTCCTTCCGATGTTCCCGTTTATATCGGGTGCCGTCACGTGAAGGGTCAGAAGCTCCGAGGCCCTTACGCTTACGTAAAAGGAAAAGCTTAAAAGGGGTGAAATGCCCTCTGTAAACAGCGGACTCAAGTTCTCCCCACGGAACTCCCCGGTTACGGTCAGCAGTATAAAAATTATGCTGAGCCCCAAGAGAAAAAACAGTATTACAGAGGCTCTTCCTATTGCCTCAAGCCCTTTAAGAGAAGCATAAACCGAAGCACCGAGAAGGAGAATTATCATAATATAAAGCTCGGAATTGGGAAACATCACCGTGCTTATAAAAAGCTCAAATCTTGCCGTGCCGATGCCTGCAAACCAGATAAAAGCCAGAGTATAAGCTACTGCAAGAAGCCGGGACAGCAGCTCACTTTTTTCTCTTGCCCTATTGATAATTCCTCTGTTGCCGGTTCTTCTCAGCGTGAAAATCAGAGCCAGACAATAGAAAATCTCGAAAACAAAAACAATAAGAGAGGTAAGCATTCTGTCCCCTGAGGGGATATAAGCGGCTGTGGGGAGCATAAAAGTAAAAAGCGAAATAATTCTTGAAAGAAACAGTATCGAAAACATCTGAAAGGAGCTGATTTTTCCGATTCTTTCCATTAAAATTTCATCTCCCTTATAAGTGTTTCTCCGTTACGGATTCTCGTCCAGCTTCTTCTTATTAAAGCGTCTCGGTGTGCCCGCTTTACAAAGGGCGAAAGGGGAGCCGAAAAGGGAATGCCGTAGGGAGATACGGAGCAGATATCCGTCAGCATAATTGCGATGCCGAGCATTATTCCGTAAAGCCCCGTAAATCCTCCGATAATTATAAAGCCGAAGCGTAAAATCGCCACAGGCTCGTGAAGCTTTGATATAACCGAGGAGGAAATAGCCGTGAGTGCAACTACTATAAGCATCGGTGCGGCAATAAGCCCTGCCGTTACCGCCGCATCGCCGATTACAAGAGCTCCAACTATACTCACCGCGTGTCCCACGGATCTCGGCATACGAAGCCCTGCTTCCCGGACGATTTCATATATAAAATGAATAGTCAGAGCTTCAATCATAATGGGAAAGGGAGTTTTGCCCGTTGCGGCTGAAATTCCGTACATTATATCCGACGGCATAATTTCCGGGTGAAAGAGACTTATTGCCACAAAAACACCGGGAAGTGTTGCTGCCATAATAAAGCAGACAATACGCAGCGTTCGCATAAATACCGCATAATAGGTGCTCGAAAGATAGTCGTCAAAGGCGTGGAAATAGTCAACAAAAAGATAGGGCACAATAAGAGCAAAGGGGGTGCCGTCACAAATTACACCGACTCTGCCTTCAAGGAGCATTGCGGCAAATTTATCGGGTCTTTCCGTAATTCCCGTATCGGTAAAAAATGACGGTCTTCTGTTATCAAGAAAGGGTCTCAGATACCCGGCACCCAGCACCGCTTCAAGGTCGATTTTGCTGAGTCTTTTTGTCACGGAGGTTAAGAGCTCTTCTGTCACTTTATCTGAAATATAGCATATAAGAACGGGAGTTTTACTTGTTTTTCCCAATGTCAGCTGTGTTATTTTAAGCTTCGGTGAGCGTATTTTTCTTCTTAAAAGTGTTACATTATCCTTGAAATTATCGCAGAAGCCCTCCTGTGAGCCTCTTTCGTTCTGCTCGCTCTGAGGCTCGTTTACAGCGCTTTTGGGAAAGCCCTGAAAGGGAAAGGTAAGAGCCTTTCTTTCACCGTCAACAAGAAGCACGAGATTTCCTGAAATAATGTCATCCGCTGCTGTGTCCGGTGTTGCCGACAGACGCATATTCGTGCCCTTGAATACGGTTTTTCTGATTCTTTCAAAGGGGGCTTCGGAGTTGTCCGTCTTTGAATCGGTCAGAGGCTTTATGATGCTTTCCGTTATCTTTATTTCGTCACACATTCCGTCAAGGACAAAAACAAAAGCCCTTCTTCCCGCAAAATCAATTTCACGTACAATAAGGTCAAAGCAGTCTGAAAAAATTTCTTTTATGATACTGCAGTCCTTTACGGCATCGCCCGTAAATTTCGTTTCACTATGTTTATTCAAATCCTGCACATCCTTTCGTTTATTAGGTATTTCCCGATTTTTACGGGATATACTACCGGAAGAAAGGATGATTTTATGCTGATTTCATTTGTCAGAACGGTAATTCTTCTTATAGTCATTGTAATTGCCGTGAGAATTATGGGCAAACGGCAGATAGGACAGCTGCAGCCTGCCGAGCTTGTTGTGACGATTCTTCTCTCCGAAATGGCGGCAACGCCTATGCAGGATAACGATATACCGATGGTTAATACTCTTGTGGCTATTGCGGTGCTTGTAAGCCTCGAAATACTTATGTCTGTCATAAGCCTTAAAAGCAGAAAAGCAAGAAGCCTTCTGCAGGGCAACTCCGTGATTCTCATAAGAAACGGCAAGATAGATTCCCGTGAAATGAAAAGGCTCAGATACACACTCGACGACCTTCTTGAAGCACTTAGGCAGAAGGATGTTTTCGACATAGGAGACGTTCAGTATGCAATTGCGGAAACGGACGGAACATTGAGTGTTTTATTAAAGCCTGAAAAACGAACCGTTACCGCTGAGGATATGAAGCTTGAAAGTAAGGATAACGGTCTTTCCTGTGCCGTAATTATGGACGGAGAAATTGTTAAAAGCTCCTTCAGGGACTGTGCTATGAATGACAGAAAGCTTCGTGATATTATCGGTAAAACAGGGGAGCGCCCCGAGAACATCTTTCTTCTCACCGTTGACAGGTCAGGTAATTTCAATATGACAAAGAAGGAGGAATAAAATGACAAAAAGACTGATAGTCTCTGCAGTATTTCTCCTCTCGGCATTTCTTCTCAGCATCCTTTCCGCGGACAGGGTTCAAAGGGAAATTGAAGCCGTGCTTTATGAAATTGAAACAAATAATGATATATATTCCTGCGCAGAGAATATTCTCGCCAAGCGTCAGGACAACGAAAAAGTCTTCTCGGTTTTTCTCAAGCACACCGATGCCGATATGATTGACCGCCTTCATATTGAGCTGGAGTTTGCACTCAATAACCGTAGCGACGAAAAAATTATTCTGCTTTTAGCTGAAATTTATGCATTTTTGTCGGTTACAAGCGAGGGAGAAAGGGTAAAAACCGAAAATATTTTTTAGTTTTCTCTTTACTTTTTTAATAATATTATATATAATAAACTGAACTACATTTTATGGGGTTATTATGCCCTTTTGGCGGAGGTCGGCTTTGTTAGTTTCTAAAGATGCTTTTCCCGTTGTTTCCCCCGAGGAAATGCGTGTGCAAAGAGAATATACCGAAAAGGTCAGGACGATTCTTTCCGTAAAGTATCCCGGAAGAAGACCGAAGGCATTTGTTCATACCTACGGCTGTCAGGGAAATGTTGCGGATTCCGAACGAATCAAGGGACAGCTTTTTGAGATGGGCTATGAATTCACGGAAGTAAAGGAAGAGGCTGATTTTGTTCTCTTTAATACCTGTGCCGTCCGTGAGCACGCCGAGGACAGGGTTTTCGGCAATGTCGGTGCCTTGAAGCCTCTTAAAATGAAGAATCCCGAAATGATAATTGCTCTTTGCGGATGTATGATGCAGCAGCCTCACGTTTGGGAAAGAATCAGAAGAAGCTATCCTTACGTAAGACTTGTTTTCGGTACCTTTGCCGTTCACCGTGTCCCCGAAATGCTTTATAATGTGCTTCGCACGGGAAAGCGTGTTTTTGTAACGGATGAAACAAAGGGTGAAATAGCGGAAGGTCTTCCCGTTTACCGTGACCGTGATTTCAAAATGTGGCTTCCCATAATGTACGGCTGTAACAATTTCTGCAGCTACTGTGTCGTGCCTTATGTAAGAGGCAGAGAAAGAAGCCGTTCACCCGAAGAGGTTATAAAAGAGGCTAAGGAGCTTATTTCTCTCGGCGCAAAGGAAATCACACTTCTCGGACAGAATGTAAATTCCTACGGAAAGGGAAGTGCCGACGGAGTCAATTTTCCCCGTCTTCTGGAAATGGTAAATGACCTTCCCGGTGATTTTAAGATACGGTTTATGACCTCTCACCCCAAGGACTGCACAAAAGAGCTTCTTGATACCATGGCTCGGTGTGAAAAAGTAGCAAGGCATCTTCACCTTCCTTTTCAGTCGGGCAATAACAGAGTGCTTAAGGAAATGAACAGAGGCTATACGAGAGAGGAATATATTGAGCTTATTAATTACGGAAGAGCCGTTATGCCGGACCTTTCCGTTACAAGTGACATAATTGTAGGCTTCCCCGGAGAAACCTACGAGGAATTCTGCGATACGCTGTCGCTTATTGAGAAAGTGAAATTCACCTCACTCTTTACCTTCATTTTCTCTCCCCGCCGCGGAACCAAGGCTGAGAAAATGGACGACCCCGTACCCTACAGCGAAAAATCAAAATGGTTTTCAGAGCTTCTGAAATGTCAGGAAAAAATTGCCGCAGAACGCTGTGCTTCAATGGTGGGTAAAACCTATGAGGTCCTTGTTGAGGGCTTCACAAAGGAGGACGACGGCAGGCTTACGGGCAGAACCGACGGTAATATAAATATAGATTTTGAGGGCGACCCGTCCCTTATCGGGTCTTACATAAAGCTTAAGGTTACAAAGGCTCTCAACTGGATACTTTCAGGTGAGGCAGTAATAGATTAAATATTTGAACGGAGAAAAGAAATAATGGACGTTATCAAGGCTACAAGAGAATTAGGAAAAGCAATTCAGGCAGATGAAAGATATCTCGCTTTCCGTGATGCACAGAAGGCAAATGAAGAGGATATGGAGCTCAACGGTCTTATCGGCAAGCTCAACCTTATTCAGCTTTCATATCAGAACGAATCCCAGAAGGAAGAGCCCGATCAGAAGAAGCTTGAGGGCTATGACAATGAATTCAGAGAGATTTACGGTCAGATTATGCTTAATGCCAATATGAAAAAGTATGAAGAGACCAAGAACGCTGTTGACGAAATGATGAACTATGTTATTCAGCTTCTCACCCTTTCCGTAAACGGAGAGGACCCCGAAACCTGCGAGCCCAAGGCTCAGGAGGAAGCATGCACCGGTAACTGTGCATCCTGCGGCGGCAGCTGCGGCTGATAAAATGAAGAATTGTTGTTCTTCAGAGTTGATTTTCAGGACAAGGAAGTTTTAAGATGGCAGAATACACGCCTATGATGAGGCAGTATTTCAAAATTAAAGAACAGTATCAGGACGCTTTGCTTTTTTACCGTCTCGGTGACTTTTACGAAATGTTTTTCGAGGACGCCAAAACGGCATCCCGTGAGCTTGAATTAGTCCTTACGGGCAGAGATTGCGGTCAGGAGGAAAGAGCACCTATGTGCGGTATTCCTTTTCACGCTGCCGAAACCTATATTGCACGTCTTGTTGCAAAGGGCTACAAGGTGGCAGTCTGTGAGCAGACCGAGGACCCCGCTCAGGCAAAGGGCATTGTAACCCGTGATGTTATAAGGGTTATCACCCCCGGTACCGTTACGGAAAGCATAATGCTTGATGAAGAGAAGAATAACTATCTTGCATCGGTTTATCTCGGTGTCAGCGCGGCAGGTATGTGCTTCTGTGATATTTCAACGGGAGAGCTTTATGTCAGCACCGAGGTGGGAGGTGCTTTAAGCGACAAGATTATAAACGGTCTTGCACGCTTTTCGCCTTCTGAGCTTCTGTGTAATGATGTGCTGACTGCCGACAAAACCGTCAGAGCATATATTTCGAGAAAAACCGATATTCTCGCATCCGTCAGAAATGAGGAGTCTTATTCCGATTCACGGGAAATTGCAGAAAAGCACTTCGGACAGACCGTTTCAGAAATGGGGCTTTCCGATTCTCCCGAAACAGTAAAGGCTCTGGGCGGTCTTCTTACATATCTTTATTCAACTCAGAAAAACTCCCTTGCAAATATTACCGATATCAAGGTATATAATGACGAAAAATACCTTTCTCTCGGTGCCGTAACAAGAAGAAATCTTGAGCTTACGGAAACTGAGAGAAGACGTGAGAAAAAGGGCTCCCTTCTGTGGGTGCTTGATAAAACCAAAACGGCTATGGGAAAGAGACTTCTCAGAAGCTGGGTCGAACAGCCCCTTATTAATCTTTCCGGTATCATTTACCGTCAGAATGCCGTTGAAGAGCTTTATGAGCTGACACAGCTCAGAGCTGAGCTTTTTGAGGCACTCAAGGGCATTAACGACCTTGAAAGAATTACTACAAGAATTGTTTACGGCTCTGCCAATGCCAAGGAGCTCAGAAGTCTTTATGCCACCGCTTCAGCCCTTCCCGCAATAAAGGAAATGCTGTCTGTTGTGAGAAGCTCAATGCTTTGCGATACGAGAGATGCCCTTGATACTCTCGATGAAATCAAGGAGCTTATCGGTGACGCAATTGTTGAGGACCCGCCCTTCTCCGTAAGAGAGGGAAATATGATACTTGACGGCTACTGCGAGGAGCTTGACGAGCTTCGTGTAATTGTAAACGGCGGTAAGGATTTCCTCGCAAGAATCGAAGCCGAGGAGCAGGAAAAAACCGGCATAAAGAAGCTTAAAATCGGCTACAACCGTGTTTTCGGCTACTATATCGAGGTGCTTAATTCCTTTAAGGAATATGTGCCCGAGCATTATATAAGAAAACAGACCCTTTCAAACTGTGAAAGATATATTACCCCCGAGCTTAAGGAGCTTGAAGCTAAGGTTCTCGGTGCTCAGGAGAGAATTACAAAGCTTGAATATGAGCTTTTCTCCGACATCCGAAACCGTATAGCTGATGCTCAGTTCAGACTGAGAAATACGGCATCCTCACTTGCAACCCTTGACGCTTTGTGCTCTCTGGCACACGTTGCGCAGAATAACAATTACGTCCGTCCCGAGGTAAATCTCGGCGATGTAATTGATATCAGGGACGGCAGACACCCCGTTGTGGAAAAATTCCTTGACGATGCTCCCTTTGTGCCCAATGACACACTTCTTGACGGGGACGAAAACCGTGCGGCTATTATCACGGGACCAAATATGGCAGGTAAGTCAACCTATATGAGACAGACCGCCATAATCGTCCTTATGGCACAGATTGGCTCCTTTGTTCCTGCAAGAAAGGCTACAATAGGTATTGTGGACAGCATCTTTACACGTGTCGGTGCCTCCGATGACCTTGTGGGCGGTCAGTCAACCTTTATGACCGAAATGAGTGAGGTTTCCTCCATTCTTTCAAATGCTACAAATAAAAGCCTTATTATTCTTGATGAAATCGGACGGGGCACCTCGACCTATGACGGTATGAGCATTGCCCGTGCGGTGCTGGAATACGTAAGCGATAAAAAGAAAATCGGTGCAAAAACCCTTTTTGCAACACATTATCACGAGCTTACCGAGCTTGAAGGCACTCTTCCCGGTGTTAAAAACTACAACACCTCTGTTAAAAAGAGGGGAGACGACATAACCTTCCTCAGAAGAATTGTCCGCGGCTCTGCCGACGGCAGCTACGGTATTGAGGTTGCAAAGCTCTCGGGTATTCCGGGGAGTGTTGTAAGCCGTGCGAAGGTAATCCTTCGTGAGCTTGAGGAAAACGGAGCAGTCACAACCGTTCCGAAATCCGTTCAGAAGCAAGCCGTCCCTGAGGAAAATTTACAGTTCGGTATGTTCACCGGCTCAAATAATGAGCTCTTAGAGGAAATCAAGGAGCTTGACGTGAACACTCTGACTCCTATAGAAGCTTTGCAGAAGCTTTACGAAATCAAAAAACGCATAATATAAAAACCTACGGAAAGGAGTGCCGGGTATGGCAAAAATCAATGTTTTACCGAAAAACGTTGCAGAGTTAATAGCTGCAGGCGAGGTTGTCGAGCGCCCGTCCTCTGCCGTTAAGGAAATGATTGAAAATTCAATTGATGCAGGTGCTTCCGTTATTACCGTCGAAATCAAAAACGGCGGTGTGAAGTACATCCGTGTGACTGATAACGGCTGCGGTATCCACCGTGAGGACGTAAGAACAGCTTTTATCAGCCACGCAACAAGTAAAATAAGCTCCGGTGAAGACCTTGACGCTATTTTTACTCTCGGCTTCCGCGGTGAGGCTCTGCCTTCAATTGCCGCCGTATCACGCCTTTCTATGATTACTAAAACCGAGGAAGACGAGACGGGAACAGCAATTGAAATCCACGGGGGAGAGGAAATTTCCTTTGATGATACGGGCTGTCCCGTGGGCACCACGGTAATTATCAGGGATTTGTTTTATAACACCCCTGCCCGTATGAAATTCCTTAAAAAGGATATGACTGAGGGCTCTTATGTTTCCGATGTTGTTGCAAAGACTGCAATTTCACATCCCGGGGTTAAGTTTACTCTTATAAAGGACGGCAAAAGCGTTCTTTCAACTCCCGGCAACGGAAATCTCATTGATACGGTATTTTCCGTTTTCGGTAAGGAAATCTCCGACAGTCTTATCCCCGTTGACTACGAATATAACTCTTTTAAGATAAAGGGCTTCATTTCCCGTCCCCTTAATAACAGACCCAACAGAAATATGCAGTATTTTTACGTAAACGGAAGATATGTCCGTATTCCCGTTGCGTCTGCAGCACTTGATGAAGCCTATAAAAACTCAATTATGGTGGGAAAATTCCCCGTCTGCTTCTTGTTTATTGATTTACCTGCAGGAAAAATTGACGTGAATGTTCATCCTGCCAAAACAGAAATCCGTTTTTCTGAGGACAGTAAGGTCTTTGAAGCAGTATTTTATTCTGCAAGGTCAGCTCTTAATAAGGGCGATACGGTAAGACCCGAGGTAAGCCTTCGCGACCGCCGTGATATCACAGCTAAAAAAGTGCCCACGGCAGAACAGCTGAGCTTTTCAGGAACGCCAGCCCCCGTGAAGACGGAAGGCATTCCCCAAAAAACAGAGGAAAATACCGTTATTGAGAAAAAAGCTCCCGATTTCACCTCTGTAAAGCCCCACAATTTACCTGAAAAAACTGATATCGGGGCAGATAACAAGCAAGCTCTGAACAGGGCTGCCGTTACTTCCGCAAAAAATGAAGAAGCTTATGTGCCTGAAGAAAATCCGGTAAAAGCTCAGACCGTAAAGCCCTTTTCTGTTCCTCTTGCACCTTCACAGGATGTTTTCAGAGATACCTCATCTGTATTTAATCATCTTATAAAAAAGGAAGAAGCCGAAGAAAAGAATAAAGGCTTTACCTCTCCCGCTTCTCCCGTTTCAAAGCCCGTTTCTCCCGTTATAAAGCACGAGCCCGAAAAGACTTCGGATGAAAAGCCCGTCTACAGAATCATAGGTGAGGTTTTCAAGACCTACATACTTATCGAGCAGGGTGAAAAGATGCTTATTATTGATAAGCACGCCGCCCACGAGAGAATGATTTTTAACCGTCTTTCAAAAACGGATTTTTCTGAGGAATCACAGATGCTTCTTCTGCCCGTTTCCGTAACACTTTCAGGGAAGGAATATGCCGCGGTTATCGAAAACCTTGATGTATTCCGCAAGGGCGGATTCCTTGTGGAGGATTTCGGTGACGGTGCCGTTGTGGTACGTGGCTTCCCCCTTGTGCTTTCCAAGGAGGATATCCCTTTGATAATTACCGAAATGGCAGGGGAACTGCTTAAGGGAAAGCGTAATCCCGTTCCCGAAAAGCTTCAATGGCTTTATCATTCTGCAGCCTGCCGTGCCGCAATAAAAGCCGGCGATACACTTAAAAAGGAAGAAACCGAAGCTTTTGTAGAGAAGCTTCTCAGCGATGAAAGCATACGCTATTGCCCTCACGGCAGACCCGTAATGTATGAGCTTTCAAAGCACGAAATAGAAAAACAGTTCGGAAGAGTATAAATGTCAGAAGTAATAAATAAAATTCCCGTAATTTCAGTTGTCGGTCCCACGGCATCGGGTAAGACTGCCTTTTCCGTTGCTCTTGCAAAGAGAATAGGAGCGGAAATCGTATCAGCGGACTCTATGCAGATATATAAAGGGATGGATATTGCATCGGCAAAGCCAACCCGTGAAGAAATGCAGGGTGTACCGCATCACCTGATTGATTTTCTCGAACCGTCGGAAGCCTACTCCGTTGCACGGTACATAAAAGATGCAACTGAAGCTATAAAAGATATTCATTCACGCGGTAAAAAAGTCATAATCTGCGGAGGCACAGGTCTTTACGTTGATTCGCTTTTGGGAAATATTGTTTTTGATGAACAGCCCGATAACACCGAAGTGAGAAACAAGCTCCGTCTTCGCCGTGAAAAAGATGGTATCGAAGCAATTTACCGTGAATTACAGGAAATTGACCCCGAAACCGCAGACACACTTCATATAAACAATGAGGGCAGAGTATTAAGAGCTCTCGAAACCTACTATCTTACGGGAGAAAAGCCATCTGTCCTTCGTGCACGCTCAAGAAGTGTTCCTACACCCTATAACAGTCTATATTTCTGTCTTAATTACAAGGACCGTGAAATTCTTTATGACAGAATCAACCGCCGTGTTGATATTATGATTGAAAACGGACTTGTTGAAGAAGCCCGTGAATATTTCTCTCTCTCACCCGAAAACACAAGTGCACAGGCAATAGGACACAAAGAAATTGCAGGCTACCTGAGAGGCGAGATAACACTCCGGGAAGCCGCCGATAATCTTAAAAAGGCAACAAGACATTACGCAAAACGCCAGCTTACCTGGTTCAGACGTAATGAAAATATACATAACATTTACTGCGATACCTTTGAAAATTCAGAGAAAATGGTTGATTATGCAGTAGGAATCATTGAAAATTCAGAAATTTACAAGGCAGGTGAAGCTCTTGAATAATAAAAGACATATAAACACCAATATTGATATTGAAATACGTTCTCCTTTGGTTAAGAAAATTCTTGCTGTGGTTTTCGTTGCAGTTCTGATGTTTATTATAATTTATCCCATTATTACTCTTGAGGGCTCACGGGTTTTGATTAAAACTCAGACAGCTGTTTCAAGAACCGTTTATGAAACCATTGATACCGAGGGCTTTGCCGTCAGAAAAGAAGTACTTATTGATAACTCTTATTCCGGAACTGTTGTTCCTGCCGTGGATAACGGCTCCAAGGTTTCCATCGGAGATACGGTTGCCAATATCTATGCCTCCGAATCTGCCGCTGTTGCCGCCTCAAGGCTCAGAGAAATCAGAAATGAAATTGAATACTATAAGACAATAGCGGTCAATGCAGGCTCCAGCCCCGGTGCTGATATCGAGGTATATAAAAACTCTGTTTCAGCCTCTCTTTTTTCGCTGAGCGAAGCCGTTGAAGCAGATTCCCTTTCCTCTGTATACGACCTGTCCAGAAATCTCAGAGAAGCAATTATGAAAAAACAGTCTGCAACAGGTGACGAGATTGATGTTTCTCCTAAAATTGCCGCTTTACAGTCTGAATATGATTCCTTAAAGGCAACTGCGGGAACAGGCTCGGCAGTTACTGTTTCACAGGCAGGCTATTACGTTGATTCTGCTGACGGCTTTGAGACAGCAGCCGATTATGACAGCATAAGCTCCTATAAAGCTGAGAATACCGATATGCTTCTTAATGCCGTGCCCGTTACCGTATCTCAGAGAAATGTAGGCAAGCTTATTACTGACTTTAACTGGTATCTTGTATTTAACACAACAGTTGAAAAGCTCGGCAATAAGGTCCGCGGGTCCTATGTTACGGTAATGTTCGGCAATTCAAGTGCCGATGACCTTCGTATGGAAATTGTAGCCGTTAATGTTACTGAGGGCAGTAATGTTCTTACCGTTGTCCTTCGCAGTAACATAATGAATGAAGAAATTGCAGCCCTGAGGCACGAGGCGGTTAAAATCAGAGTTGATTCGGTTTCGGGAATTGCCGTTGACAGAATGGCTTTAAGAACGGTTGACGGTGAAAAGGGTGTTTACGTCAAGGAAGGCAATCTTGTGAGCTTCAAGAAGGTAAACATTATCTATTCCGATGCAAACATAGTTCTTTCGGAGCCTCAGCCTCTCGATGATTCTTATCTTGCTGTTTACGACGAAATGATATTGGAGGGAACGGATTTATATGACGGAAAGCTTCTTACATAAAACTGACCTTTCATATCTTAATGAGAACTATAAGCGCATAACCGACAGTATATCGGAAGCCGCAATCAGAAGCGGAAGAACTCCCGATGATGTCACCTTAATGGCGGTTACAAAAACCGTAGCACCTGCCGAGATAAATTATATGCTGAATCTCGGTGTACGGCTTATAGGCGAAAACAAGGTGCAGGAGCTTTTATCAAAGCTTGAATTCTTAGAGACAGACAGGGCCGATATTCATATTATCGGACACCTGCAGTCAAATAAAGTGCGAAAAATCACAGACACCGTATCAATGATACAGTCTGTTGACAGTCTTTCTCTTATTGATGAAATTTCAAGGCAATGCATTCTTCATAATAAGACTATGGAGATTCTTCTTGAAGTTAATATCGGGGAAGAGGAAGCCAAGACAGGCCTTCCCGTCAGTCTTCTTTCGGAGTGTGCCCACAAGGCAGCAGAGACCGAGGGCATTGTCCTTAAGGGACTTATGTGTGTGCCTCCCGTCTGCGATGAAGCGGAAGCCAGACGCTACTTTGAAAAAACAAGACGGCTTTATGAGGACACCGCCTCTGCTCTTCACGGCAAGGCAGAGCTTTCCGTTCTCTCAATGGGAATGTCCTCTGACTTCGTGCCTGCAATTCTTGAAGGTGCAACACTTGTCCGTGTGGGCTCCGCTCTCTTCGGGCAAAGACGTTACTGATGTGTATAATTATAATGTATATATAGGAAAGGAAATAAAACAATGGGACTTACAGATAAAATTAAAAAGGCACTCAATATTGATGAAGGATATTTTGATGAAGAAGACGGCGAGCTTGAATATGAGCCCTCTCAGAGAGAATCAGCACGCGCTCAGGCTTCTCAGGAGAGAAGACAGGCTCCCGCTCCCCACGGAACAAGGGTAGTTGACATCCATACCACCGCAAAGCTTCAGGTTGTTCTCAAGACTCCCGATAACTTTGACGATGCAACGGCAATTGCTGACGAGCTTCTTGACAAGAGAACTGTTGTTCTCAATCTTGAAAACACTCCCAAGGAGCACGCAAGCAAGCTTCTCTGCTTCTTAAGCGGTGTAGCTTACGCTAACGGCGGCAAGCTCAAGAAGATTGCAAATAACACCTACATCATCACTCCTTATAATGTTGACGTTATGGGTGATTTACTTGACGAACTCGAAAGCAACGGAATGTTTTTTGTTTAATATATAACAGTTTTTTTGATAAAGAGGAAAGGATGCGAATATTATGCTCACTCCCGCACAGCTTAAACAGATAGAACTTAAAAGACTTGAAGGTGATACCTATTCATCAGATGATGTTGACAAGGTATTGTCTTCCGTAATATCAAACTACGAAGAGGTTTTCGAGGAAAACGGCAATCTTATAAGAAAGTTAAGCGTTCTTGCCGCAAAGCTTGATGAGTACAGAAAGGACGAAAATGTTCTCCGTGACGTGCTTCTCAATGCTCAGAAGAGTGCAGACCTTGTAATTGCAAATGCACAGTCTCAGGCTGATGCAATTATTGTGGATGCAAACGCAAAGGTATCCGAAATTGTTCAGAAGGGCGAAGGAATTATAGACAGCGCCAATGTTAAGGCTGAAAAGATTACCGCAGCCGCAGAAGCTGAATATACAAGCATTATTCAGTCCGCAAAGGTTATGGCAGACGGCTATCTTGCTGCCGCAAGAGAATCTGCCGCTTCCGTTGAGGCAGAGGTTGAGGCATCGGTTAACGAGCTTCTCTCCGACTGTGACGACAAGGCTGCAAAGCTCCTTGAAGAGGCAAAAGCAGAAGCTGAGGTTCAGATTAATGACGCAAAGCAGGTAGCAGATGCTCTCAAGAGCGGTGCCAATGCCGAAGGCGAGCAGATTATAGCTGATGCAAAGCTTAAGGCCCAAGAGCTGACCCGTGCTGCCGAGGAGTATTCCGAAACTCTTATAAATAACGCTAAAGAGCAGGCTGATGTTCTTCTTAAAAAGGCAGAGGCTGATTCTCAGGATGCGGTTGTCCGTGCAAAGGAAAACCTTGAAACAGCAAAAATTACATCAACTCAGCTTATTGACGAAGCAGAAAACCGTGCAGTTCAGATGGTTGAAGAGGCAAAGAAGCAGGCGGATGAGCTCAATAAGGTAAGCACCCATAACTCCTTTATGTATATTGAAGAGGCAAAGACCCGTGCAGAGGCTGAGGTTGCCGCCATCAAGGAGGGTGCCGTAAAGGAAGCAGAAACCGCAAAGGTAAATGCCGAGGCAATTCTTGATGAAGCAAAGGCTATGGGAGAAGAGATTCACTTTACTGCAAGAAGAGAGGCAGAAGAGCTTCTTGAAGCCGCAAAAATCAAGGCTCAGCAAATTGTAGCAGATGCGGAAAACACGGTAAAAACAGCTCTCAGCGATGCCGATGCTACCGTTGAATCAATTCTTGCCGCCGCAAAGGCTCAGAGTGCATCCATTCTTGAAAGTGCAGACATTACCGCACGCTCAAAGGTGTTTGATGCAGATAAGAATGCCGATGCTATGATGAAGGAGGCAAGCACAAAGTCTGCTGAAATGCTTTCAGGTGCAAAGCACGAATGTGAAAGAATGACATCCCTTGCAACAAATCTCAAGGTGAAGCTTGTTGACCTTATTACAACTGTTGAACAGAATTATCATATAGTACAGAGCCGTTCCGTGCAGCTCAGAGAAAGCCTTGAAAAGCAGGTAAAGGCAAGTGAAGAAATGCTTGCCGCTCAGAAGGAAGCACTTTCCGTTCTTCCTGCATTCGAGGATAACGACGATGTATTCCAGATTAATGTTGATGCCTACCTTGAGCCTATAGCCAAGGACGTTGACGTTATAAAGATGCTTTCAATCTACGGTCTTTACAAGGAAAGAGAGGTTGAGACCGATTCAGCTGTTCTCGAAAAATCAAGAGTATATTCAGAGGGTACCTCTGTTTCAAAGGCTGCCGAAAAAATAGAAACCATCTTTACCGGAAAGGAAGCTTCCGCAGATTTTGATGTTGAAAAATTTATTGACGATAACGACAAGGCATCTGACTTCTCAGATAAGGTTCTTTCGGTAAATGAAGAGGAAGAGACTGCTCCCGTTGAACCTCAGGAGCCCGTATTTACCTCAGGTGTTGACTATTCAGCCGATGATTTCTCTGCAATTGCAGAAAATATCAGAACAGCTATCAATGATGTTATTACCGATAAGAATGCAGATATTGAAAAGGATGCATTTGTTGTCAATTCCGTTGAGGAGCATCTTCCCGAGGTTCCCGAAAAGGAAATCGACGACGATTTTGCTGATTTCGGTGACGATTTCTCAGACTTCTCTGAGTTTTCCGAGGAAGTAAATGAGCCCGAGGCTGCTTCCGCTGAAGAGCCCAAGGATGAAAAGGCTCCCATTAACAGCTTTGAAATAGACTTTTCTGCTTTCGAGGATTTTGAAATAGCAGATACGAAGGAAGAAAAGCCCTCTATTTTTAAGAAAAAAGGTAAAAAAGGGAAGAAATAATCCCGTCGGTGAGGCAAAAACGTGATTAAATATAATAAGAAAAAAATATTGACTGTAGTTCTTCAGCTTGCCGGTATTGCCCTTCTCGTGGCAGTTGACCTTCTTATCAAGAAAATTGTTCTTGATAATATTGCCCTTTACGAAAAGGTTGATTTTATAGAAGGTCTTTTCGGCTGGACCTACATACAGAACACGGGTGTCGCCTGGGGAATGTTTGACGGCAATCCTCAGCTTCTCTCGGTGTTTACGGGCGTAATCATAGCTCTGGGACTTATTTATCTTGCGGGCCCCTTTAAGAGACCCCTCGCTTACGATATTTTTATTCCCGTAATTATCGCAGGCGGACTCAGTAATATGATTGACCGCATTATGAGAGGCTTTGTTGTCGATTACATTGAAACCCTCTTTATAGATTTTCCCGTATACAATTTTGCAGACTGCCTTGTGTGTGTGGGTGCTTTTGCACTTGTATTCTATCTTATCTATGAAATTATCAGAGACTCCAAGGCAGAAAAGCTTAAAAAGCAGGGCGGTGCAGCTCATAATGAATGAGGTTGTATTTGAAATTTCCGCCGAAAATCAGGGAGAGAGACTTGATAAGCTTATATCCCTTGAGGAAGAAACACTTTCAAGAAGCGCAGTTCAGAAGCTTATAGACGAGGGAAAGGTTACCGTCAACGGAAAAACAGTAACAAAAAGCCTTAAGCTTAAAGCCGGGGACGTAGTATATCTTGAGATTCCCGACCCCGTGGAGCTGAAAGCTGAGCCGCAGGATATCCCCGTGGAAATTATCTTTGAGGATGATGATTTGCTTGTTGTAAATAAGCCCAGAGGTATGGTTGTGCACCCGGCTCCCGGCAATCCTGACGGAACCCTTGTCAATGCACTTTTGTTCCATTGTAAGGGAAGACTGTCGTCAATTAACGGTGTGATACGTCCGGGAATCGTTCACAGGATAGATAAAGATACTTCGGGACTTCTCATTGTTGCAAAAAATGATAATTCCCACGCCCATTTGGCCGGGCAGATTAAAGAACACAGCTTCAGAAGACAGTATTTTGCAGTAGTTCACGGGAAAATGCCCGAGGATAAGGGTACAATTAATTTACCCCTCGGCAGAAGCCGTAATGACCGGAAAAAACAGGCTGTAAACGGTCTTAATCCCCGAAATGCCGTAACGCATTATGAGGTGCTGGAGAGATTTCAGGGCTACGATTACTGCCGTTTTACACTTGAAACGGGAAGAACACATCAGATTCGTGTGCATTGCCAGGCCCTCGGGCATCCGATAGTAGGGGATGCAGTCTACGGAATGCCGAAAAACCCATTCGGGCTTGAAGGTCAATGTCTTCACGCTGCAGTTATCGGCTTTGTTCATCCCGTAACGGGGGAGTATCTTGAATTTTCATCACCTCTTCCCGATTATTTTACAGGTATATTAAATAAGTTAAATAAATAAGGAGTGCTTTTTATGGAAAACACAGAAAAGAAACTGTTAAAACTCAAAGCAGCCAACATAAGAAAAGGCATAATTGAGGGTACCTTCAATGCAAAAAGCGGTCATCCCGGCGGCTCTCTTTCAATAGCAGATATTCTTTCTTATCTCTATTTCAAAGAGATGAAGCTTGACGTAAAGAATCCGAGATGGGAGGGAAGAGACAGACTTGTTCTCTCCAAGGGCCACGCAGCTCCCGCGTTATATGCAGCTCTTGCCGAAAAGGGCTTTTTCCCCGTTGAGGACCTTAAGACCTTAAGAAAGTCCGATTCTTATCTTCAGGGCCACCCCAATATGAACTATGTTCCCGGTGTTGATATGAGCACAGGCTCTCTCGGTCAGGGTATTTCTGCTGCCTGCGGCTTTGCACTTGCTTCCAAAATAGAAGGCAATCCTTACAGAGTATATGCAATTCTCGGTGACGGTGAAATTGAGGAAGGTCAGGTATGGGAGGCTTGTATGTTCGCATCTGCCAAGAAGCTTTCCGCTCTTACGGTTATTGTTGACAATAATAATCTTCAGATTGACGGAAGCGTTGAAGAGGTAAACTCTCCTTATCCTATCCCTGAGAAGTTCGCATCCTTCGGCTTCAATGTAATTGAAATCTGCGGTCATTGCTTCTGCGAAATCGAAAAGGCAATTGAAGAGGCTAAGGCATGCACAGATAAGCCCACGGCTATTATAATGAAAACCGTCAAGGGCAAGGGCGTTTCCTTTATGGAAAATCAGGTTTCCTGGCACGGAAGTGCTCCCAATGCAGAGCAGTATGCAGCCGCTATGGCTGAGCTTGATGCAGTAATTGAAGAGCTGAGTATTTAAGGAGGAAGAAACAATGGCAGACGTTATCAAAACAGCAACAAGAGACGCTTACGGTAAGGCTCTCGCTGAGCTTGGCGAAAAAAATGAAAAGCTTATAGTGCTTGATGCTGACCTTGCCGCAGCAACAAAAACAGGTATGTTCAAGAAGGTCTTCCCCGAAAGATTCTATGACTGCGGTATCGCAGAGGGAAATATGATGGGCATTGCCGCCGGTCTTGCAGCCTCCGGTTATACCGTATTTGCAAGCTCCTTTGCTATGTTTGCAGCAGGCAGAGCCTTTGAACAGATAAGAAATACAATAGGCTATCCCCATATAAATGTTAAAATCGGTGCTACTCACGCAGGTATTTCCGTAGGTGAGGACGGCGCAAGCCACCAATGCTGTGAGGATATTGCTCTTATGAGAACCATTCCCGGAATGACAATTCTCAATCCTGCAGATGACGTTGAAGCAAGACTTGCGGTTATGGCTGCAGCCGAGCACGACGGTCCCGTGTATATGAGATTCGGCAGACTTGCAGTTCCGAGAATTTTTGATGAAAATTATAAGTTCGAAATCGGCAAGGGTGTATACCTGAACGAGGGAACTGACGTTACAATTTTTGCAACGGGTCTTATGGTAGAAAGAGCTATGCAGGCTGTGGAGCTTCTCAAAAATGAAGGTATTTCCGCCGCTCTTATCAATATGGCAACCATTAAGCCCATTGATAAGGACATCGTTCTTGATGCCGCAAAGAAAACCGGCTGCATCGTAACAGCTGAGGAGCACAGCATTATCGGCGGTCTCGGTTCAGCGGTTGCTGAGGTGCTCTCTGAAGCTTACCCCGTACCCGTAACAAGAGTAGGCGTTGAGGACGTATTCGGAAAATCAGGTCCTGCTCTCGAGCTTCTTGAAATCTACGGTCTGAACGCTCAGAATATTGCCGCAAAGGCAAAGAAGGCTATTGAGCTTAAGAAATAAGAGGTGTCCCAAATGTCCTTAATTTATGATGAAGCAAAAAAACTCTATGCAGGAATCGGTATTGATACCGACGAGGCTGTAAAGAAGCTCTCCGAGATTTCTCTTTCAATTCATTGCTGGCAGGGTGACGACGTAGGCGGCTTCGAGTCAACGGGAGAGCTTACGGGCGGTATTCAGGCAACGGGAAATTATCCCGGTAAGGCAAGAAATATGGAAGAGCTTATGGCTGATATAGATAAGACCCTTTCTCTTGTGGGCGGTCATCACAGAATAAATCTTCACGCAATTTATGCCGACTATTCCGACGGTGTTGTGTCCCGTGATAAGTTAGAGCCTAAGCACTTTGACAAGTGGATTGAATTTGCGAAGGAAAGGGGACTGGGTATTGACATTAACCCCACCTTGTTCTCTCATCCTTTGGCTGCTGACGGACTTACTCTTTCACATCCCGACGAAAAGGTCAGACGCTTCTGGATTGACCATTGCAAGGCTATAAGAAAAATCGGTGCATACATCGGTGAAAAGCTCGGCACTCCCTGTCTTAACAACATCTGGATTCCCGACGGCTATAAGGAAACTCCTGCAGACAGAACCTCACCGAGAGCCCGTCTTAAGGCAGCCCTTGACGAGATTCTTTCCGTAAAGTATGACAGAAGATATCTTGTGGATTCGGTAGAATCAAAGGTTTTCGGCATCGGTGTTGAGTCCTATACCGTAGGCTCACACGAGTTCTATATGAATTATGCCGCACTCAATAATTGCTATTGTCTTCTTGACAACGGTCATTTCCATCCCACGGAAAGCGTTGCCGATAAAATTCCCTCAATGCTCCTTTTCTCCGACAAGGTAGCCCTTCACGTAACAAGAGGAGTACGTTGGGACTCAGACCACGTTGTAGGCTATACCGATGAATTGAAGGAAATTGCTAAGGAAATCGTAATTGCAGGTCCCGAAAAGGTTATTATCGGTCTTGACTATTTCGATGCAAGCATCAACAGAATCGCAGCCTGGGTAATGGGTATCAGAAATATGCAGAAGGCACTTTTAGGTGCAATGCTCACTCCCCATGAAAAGCTCGCAAAATGTCAGAATGACGGCAACTTCACGGAAATGTTCGTGCTTTCCGAGGAAGTTAAGTCCTGTCCCGTAGGTGCAGTATGGGATAAATTCTGCGAAATAAATAATGTACCCGCCGGTGTTGACTGGTACAACGAAGTAAAGGAATATGAGAATACTGTTCTCGCTGAAAGGAAGTAATTAATATGAATAACGTACTCGAACTCAAGGCTGTTGCAAAGTTTGTTGACACCTGCAATCAGTCCTGGCTTAAGGGCTGGAACGAAAGAAACGGCGGTAATATGTCCTACAGAATGAAGGAAGAGGAGGTTGAAGCTATTAAGCACCTTCTTTCCGATAAGAGCGAATGGAAGAGTATCGGCATCACCGTCAATAATCTTGCTAACGAATATTTCACAGTTACCGGAAGCGGTAAGTTCTATATGAACGTAAAGAACGAGCCCGAAAACAACATCTGTATCGTAAAGATTGACGAAAAGGGTGAAAATTACAAAATCGTTTGGGGTCTTAACGAGGGCGGTGTTCCCACAAGCGAATTCCCCACACACCTTCTTAACCACTCAATCAAAAAGGAAAAGACAAACGGCAAGCACAGAGTAATTATGCACGCACATCCTGCCAACATTATTGCTCTTACCTTCCTTCTTCCTCTTGAAGATAAGGTATTTACCCGTGAAATCTGGGAAATGATTACCGAATGTCCCATCGTTTTCCCTGCAGGCATCGGCGTTGTGCCCTGGATGGTATGCGGAAGTGCCGATATCGCAGTAGCAACAGGGGAGAAGATTAAGCAGTTTGATGCTGTTATCTGGTCTCACCACGGTATTTTCTGCTCAGGTGAAGACTTTGATGTAGCCTTCGGTCTTATGGATACAATCGAAAAGGCAGCAGAAATCCTTATTAAGGTTATGTCCTGCGGCGGTAAGAAGCAGTTCATTTCAGCAGAACAGATTCTTGCTCTCAGAGAGCCTTATAATGTCAATATTGACAAATCTATGCTTGATTAATTATCACTTTTCACAAACATTTTTTTCTTCTTGTAATGTAAAATTTTTTGTGATATAATTAGTAAGAAATTATATATTATTTTCAGGATAGGTGATATTTATGGCAGAATTTTGTCCGAAATGTAATTATAAACTCAAATTAACCGACTGGAGACCCGAGTGTCCCAAATGCGGTGTTAATGTCATGTATTACGGTATTGAAGACCGTCTTCGTGAAGAGGCTGACAAAGCTGAATATAATCACGCAAAGAGCCAGCCCAAGTACGACAGACTTAAGTTCTCTCTTATCGGTCATCCTCTTTCAATCGTGAGACTTGTCCTCGGTCTTCTTCCTATAGTTGCAACTCTTCTTCCTATGGGTACCGTGAACTATGTTCTTCCTTATCTTGAGAAGCACGCTTCCGTTAACCTCATTTCCATTGTTATGTTTATTGTTGATAACGGCTTTGATGTGGACCTTATTCTGAAGCTTCTCGGCTCCGACCTTTTAGGAACAGGTATGATTTATTGGGCAGTATCTCTCGTTTGTCTTGTTCTTATGGTAGTGCTTACTCTCGTAGGCTTCTTCCTTCTTACTCTTTCCGCAGCTAAGAAGGGTATTGTAAGAAACATCACTATTCCTTCAATCGGTATTGTTCTTGCAACTGTATCCTTTGTTTTCTACAATCTTATGATTTCTGAGCTTACATCTGCTCTTCCCGGCATTTTCACAGGCTCTGTAAATCCCACAGCTTACATAGTTGCAGTTCTTATTTTTGTTGTTATGATTGCGGTTAATGTAATCTATAAGAAAAAGAACATTCAGGTTAAATATAAGGATGTTTCGGAATTCCTTCTTCCTTACAACGAAAGACCTTCTACACTTGCTAAGAAGGCAGCAAGCGAAGCTAACGAAGCAAAGGCTTAAAGTTTATTAAAAACCGTCATCCTTGTGGTGGCGGTTATTTTTTTATTATATAGGAAATTGCTCGCGTTGTGAGCAATTTAGCTTATAACAAGAAACACCTACAGCCCCCAAGATTGGGGGTAGGGGGTTGATAAATCGTAAGATTTTTTCTTATACGGAGGTAAATTTATATGCCCATTATTTTTGACAGCGAAAAAAAGATTTTTAAGCTTGATACTCTGAATTCAAGCTATATTTTTGAAATTTACAATGAAAGCTATCTTGTTCATCTTTACTACGGCAAGAAGATTCCCGATTACAACTTAAAGGATTTTCCTAACCGCAGAATGTTTGCATCCTTTTCTGCTTCAAATCCCCATATGGATGACTGGGTTTTCTCCGCTGACGTTTTTCCTCTTGAAATAGGCTGTAACGGCTGCGGCGATATGCGAATTTCGTCTCTTCAGATAAGAAATGCCGACGGCAATGCATCTACGGATATGAGATACGTTTCCCATAAGATATATAAGGGCAAGCCCGCTCTTAAGGGCCTTCCTGCACTTTACGAAAATGAAGAGGGTGAGTGTGAAACCCTCGAAGTCACAACAAGAGACTGCGTTACGGGTGCTGAGGCTCTTCTTCTTTATACGGTATTCGAAAAGTATTCTGCAATAACAAGAAGCGTAATTGTAAAAAATACCTCCGATAAGCCCTTCTCCATTGAAAAGGTAATGAGCTTCAACCTTGATATGAACGGCAAGGATTTTGATCTTATAACTCTTTACGGCAGACATAATAACGAAAGAAACTTTGAGCGCCGGCCTCTCTCTCACGGAAGACAGGGTATCGGCTCAAGAAGAGGCTCCTCCTCCGCTCAGCAGAATCCCTTTATGGCTCTTCTTCGCCACGGCGCTACTGAGGATTACGGTGATGCATACGGCTTCAATCTTGTTTATTCCTGTAATCATCTTTGCGAAATTGAGGTGGATTTCAACAATTCCTCCCGTGTTATGATGGGTATTGACCCCTCTGATTTTTCCTGGAAGCTCGCTCCCGGGGAAGAATTCTATTCTCCCGAAGCAGTTCTTGTTTACTCTGATGAAGGTCTTGGCGGTATGAGCCGTACCTTCCATAAGCTTTATAACAATAACCTTGTAAGAGGTCCCTGGAAGAAGGCAAAGCGTCCTCTTCTTATAAACAACTGGGAAGGCACATACTTTGATTTTGACGATGATAAGCTCTTTGACATTGCAAAATGGGCAAAGGAAACAGGTATTGAAATGCTCGTTATGGATGACGGCTGGTTCGGTAAGCGTAATGACGATACCTGCGCTCTCGGTGACTGGGAGGTCAATGAGGATAAGTTAAGAGGCGGTATCGGCTCTCTTGTATCCCGTATTAAGGGGCTTGGACTTAAATTCGGTATCTGGTACGAGCCCGAAATGATTTCCCCGGATTCAGACCTTTTCCGTGCACATCCCGACTGGCATATTCACGTGCCAGGCCGTGAAAGCTCTATCGGCAGACATCAGTATGTTATTGATATGACAAGGCAGGATGTAAGGGACTATCTTTTCAATAAGATAAGTGAGGTTCTCAGAAATAACGATATAGACTATGTTAAGTGGGACTTTAACCGTAACATTACCGAGGCAGGCTCAGCCATTCTTCCTCCCGAAAGACAGAGTGAATTCTTCCACCGCTTCATTCTCGGCACCTATGAGCTTATGGGACGTATTCTTGAAGCTTATCCCCATATTCTTCTTGAAAACTGTTCGGGCGGCGGCGGACGTTATGACCCCGGTATGATGTATTTCTCACCTCAGATATGGTGCTCCGATAACACCGATGCGCTGTCACGTGTTGATATTCAGTTCGGCTCATCTCTTTGTTATCCCGCATCCGTTCAGGGTGCTCATGTTTCGGCTTCAAGACGTTCAGGCTATGAAACAAAGAGAAATGTCGCAATGTGGGGCTCCTTCGGTTATGAGCTTGACCCCGGAAAGATAAGCGAAGAGGCACGTGCAGAAATCAAAACTCAGATTGCCGATTATCATAAGTATTATGACCTTATTCATTACGGCGACCTTTACAGAATCATTTCCCCCTGGGATGACCCCTACAGAGTAGCGTGGGAATTTGTAAGCGAGGATAAGCGTGAGGCAATGCTGACGGTTGTTATCAAGTTCTTTACGGAGGCAAGGAACTTCTTTATCAAGCTCAAGGGTCTTGACTCTGAAAAGTATTATAAGTGCCTTGAGGACGGAGAGGTTTACTCAGGTGCACTTCTTATGAATGCCGGTATTTCGATGTTCTAT
The DNA here is from genome assembly GCA_017625435.1 of Clostridia bacterium. Classification (GTDB taxonomy): domain Bacteria; phylum Bacillota; class Clostridia; order Oscillospirales; family Acutalibacteraceae; genus RUG806. The sequence goes on along the minus strand of JAGAKX010000057.1, from coordinate 60,874 downwards.
TATCCTGACCGTGACGGTGAAAGCTTTGCTCTTCATTTTGAAGAAGTAAAATAAGATAAAATTTGTGAGGCTGTAAAAAAACGAAAGTTTTTTACAGCCCATTTTTAAGGGGATAGGAAAAAACGATGAAGAACGGACAAACCGAGTAAAAAACAAGACTTCAGACTTGTTTTTTATTTGCCCGAAGGCGTACAAAGGTACGTCGAGCGGCGAGGTTTGTTCGTAGCATAAAACATAAAATTTATCGATTTTAAAATTTTGGGCATATTTTGGGGTTCTGACAGCTTTTGTTTACTGCAGAACCCCGTGTTTTATATAGTTTTATGCGGTCTTCGCTTTTTTTACATCCACTTTTTTGATTATTCAATTATAATTTTTCGTTCACCTGTTACATTACAGAAGGTAATAAGTGCAGTCCTGCTGAGAGTATCATAAGAAATGTCTGCTTCTTTTCCGTTAATTGTTGCCTTCTCAGGAACAAACGGGAGCTTGATTCTCAGATTTGCCCTTCGCATTTCGGCACCTTCGGTTCTTAAAGTGACTTTATTATCATATACAGTAACCTCATTCACTCTTACGGACGAGCCTATAATTTCATAGTCCTTTACTTTTGTAAGCTCCTGAAGCATAGCCCTGTCACCGGGGTACAGTACCTTTTCTGTGGTAATTTCAAAATCTGCAGAGAACATATCTGCAAATAATCCCGTGAAAACTAAGGGCTCATCATTGATGCTCTCATCCATAACAGATGCAATTATGTAATTTCCTCTTTGGATTACGAGATTATTAGAGAATTCCGGCTCGTGCCCCTTTCTTCTTGCTGCTTCAAGGAACAGCTCTCTTAAAATATCGGCATTGTTTTTTGAATAAGAGAAAATACAGGGATTTTTCTTTATGTAAGATACCGTACCTTTACCGCAGTTGTATATTGCTTTATCTTCATCGAATGGAATTTCCAGCATAGAGAAAAGATGCTCGGCAGGACCCGGATATTTTCCCGTCCACCAGGATGAAATATCATTAAAGGGGTCAGTACCGTCACCCGCATATATCAGCTGTCCGCCTTCACGTACCCAGGCAGCAATTGAATTATTGATATCGGGATAATCGGGCTTCATATATTCGTAGCTCATAAGAAGCATATCGTAATCATTAAGATATCCTGCATATCTTCGCATATTGTCAAGAAGCACGGGACGCACGGCTATACCGTATTTAAGAAGGGGGAGGGCCAGGGAATAGAAGGCAGGGAAGGCGTTTGAGGACATAAATCTCAGCATAAGCTCCTTGTCTTCCGAGCCGTTAAACAGTTCGTTTCTGAATCTTTCAATAAGCTCTTTGTCATCTTTTAATACGGTACCGACAATTTCCTTTGCCTTCTCCGTAAAACAGCAGTCGGGATATTCTCTCTGATATAACTGACAGTCTCCCACAAGAATTCCTACTCTTAACAGGGGCTCATTTGCTTCTTCAAGTGTTCCAAGGGTATTGAAGGTATTATTGAGTATTGTTTCGTAATCCTCGGGTATTAATTCAGCCTCAGGTGAGCCCTTCGGGTAAGCGTCATTAAACACGCGGTTAGGCCAGGGACAGATTTCATATTTATTTACCTTCGGATGCAAAAGCGAAGCTGCAACCGTGCAGAAATAATTCTTTCTGTAGTCATTCCAGTCGAATACGGGATTATCTTCAATAGGATCGTGCAGAAACCACATTGTTCTTCCCGTACCCTTAACAAGCTCCTGCATAACACCGTATTCAAGATATGCAGTTTCAAATGTTCTTTCACGGAATACTCCGTCAAACCAGTTTTCTTCCCGTGCGGTACCCGTCCAAACCTGTGCAATGCATCCGTCAACACCGGGAATATCTGAAAGCTTTCCCTCGGGGCTTACAATTTTCCATTGTGTATAATTAATAAGAGAGTGCGTCGGAACATAAAAACGAAGGTCTCTGCCGTATTTTACTTTAGCATACTCTTTAAGGGAAGAGGAAACTCTGTCAATAGTTCTTGTATAGAGATATGCCTTCAGCTTTCCGCTTTTGTATTTCGCATCAACGCTTTCGTGGGGTGCCGTCCAGGGTTCTTTGTAGTATAATTCATATTCTCGCTTAAAGGCAGGGGAGTAGCCTCCTCTGTCCCAGAATTCGGGCTCTTCTACGTGAATAGCCTCAGCACCTGCATCAACTATTGCACGAAGCTTAATACTCAGATAATCGGCAAATGCAACAGTCGGTACCATATAAGGAACATCCTTGCCGTGAACAATAAGATTTCCGAAGCGGTCCTGCTGAGCCTCGTCCCAATGATTTGTGCCGTCATATTCACCGTAAAGATAATCAGTATAATGTCCCCAGGCAATACCTGTCATAAAGTGAATGACATAGCCTGCATCCTTGTGCGCTCTGATTCTGTCGGCTGATGTGTCATTAAGACCGTACACCATAACAAAGTCACAGCGATTATCAATATTTTTAAGCAAAGGGGAGCTTGACTGAAAGCCCGTGCGCTCCTCTTTTTTATCTCTTACAAAAGCCATAACAAAGCCTCCTCGGATTTTTCTAATTGAATAATATATCATTCTGAAAGAAAATGCTATAGTTTTTGGGAAATTTTGAAGAATTTGTTGATTATATTAACAAAATTTTTAAATTGTTTATGCAAATTTTAATTAATTTGTATATTTTGCTTGTAATGGCGGTTCAGTTATGATAGAATTTTATGTAAGAGAATGATATTATAAAGGTGGGAATTATGAACATTAAAATTGATTTTGTAATTTCCTTTGTACGTCACGCCGAGTCCTGCGGAAATGCAGGCATACCCTACGAGCACGAGTATCAGAAGGATGACCCGCCCCTTAGTCCCGAAGGACTCCTTCAGGCTGAAAAGCTGGCAGTAAGCGGTCTGCTTTCGGGCGTTGACAGAGTATTTTCAAGCACTCTCATAAGAGCTGTGCAAACGGCTTATCCGACAGCAGAACGGCTTAATAAGAGAATCGTTCTTCTTTCCGACCTAATGGAAATCAACACGGAAATTGCAGGCACCGAGCCCCATAGGCTTCAGCGTGATTTTCCCCTTGCCGTTCCCTGCAATGAGCCCAGTCCTACGGGCGGACCGCTTCTTCTCGGAAAAGAAGATACCAATGAAAGAGTACACCGTGCGAAAAGATGTATGGATTATTTTTTCAGTACTGCCGGTGACGGAGAGCACATTATGGTTGTGACCCACGGCTCATATTTCGGTTATCTTATCCGCGAGGCGCTGGGGATTTCTCTTCCCGAGACCTTCTGCTGGCAGGTTGATAACTGCTCTGTTACAAGAGTTATTTTCAGAAAAGGCAATATCCCTAAGCTTTCATTTGCAAATTACACGGGTCATCTGGGTGTGGACCCTTTACTTAATTTCTGAAGGAGGCCTTTTTATGGCAAAATGTCCCAAGTGCGGCAGAAAGCTGAGAATTACGGATGTCAGTCAGTTCTGTCCCGGATGCTCAGTTAATATGCGCTTTTACAATTTTGAGGAAAACTTTGTGAGAGAAGCTAAAATGGCTGAGCTTTCACAGGCAGGACTGAAGGTAAAGCTGAGAAATCTTAAGTATTCGTTTTCCGGCTCAAGGCTTGTTACCGCGAAGCTTATTGTAATGCTGCTTCCTGTTCTTTCTCTTCTTATTCCCTCGGGAAATATTGCGATTTCCTTACCCTTTGTTTCAAGTAAAGCTCATTTCGGCATTTTAGGAATTGTAAATATCGTAACGGGCGGTTCACTAAATTATATCTTTGAAATGTGCTCCTCTGCCGTTGAAGGTGAAGCATTTTCGGCTCTCAGAAATGCACTTTTCGGCTTCGTTGCTACAGCACTTTTCGCCGTTTTTTGTCTTCTTTTCTCCTTGTTCGGATTCATAAGCATTAAGAATATGCAGAAAATCACAACCGTTACTGCAGGCCTCGGAATAATTGCTTCCGCAGTAACCCTGGTGCTTATAGGTATATTTAATTCTTCTGCTGCCTCTTCACTTATATTATCCGGCAGCTTCGGATTTGGTCTTTTTGTTACCACTTTGATGTTCTGCTGTGTTTTTACCGTAAATCTTCTCCTCTGGAAAAAAGGTATTCATCCCGTTTATGATGAGGGCGTTGAGGAAAGAGTAAGAATTTACAAGGAAGTAAAGGCAGGAAGAATCAATATTGACGACCTTCCGCAGCCTGTTGTTGAAACTGAGGCTACAAGAAGGATTGATGAAGAAATAGCCAAGGAAGAATTGGCTTTCTATGAAAAATTCAAAGGGGAGGTAAGTGCAGATGGTTGAAAAGAAATTTGATAAACAAAAGCTCTTTTCCGTTGCTGTAACGGCAATACTTATTTTCTTCTTTGTAGGCGGATTCTGGATAGGACTTGACCGTGTGCGCTCAATGGAGGGAACGTTTCCTCCGAATGATATTAAGGAGGGCATTTCTGCGGCCCCCGAAACCGCAGAGGATGCCGTAAAATATCTTGATTACGTCATAAATAAGGCACTCACAGAAAAGCCGAAGCTTTCTTCGGATGATAATTTTTCCGTTGACTCTTCATCTCTCGAAACTGACGGCTCCGATACCTTCAAATCAACACTTCTTTTTGCAATGGACGGCTTCGAGGACCATATTTCTTCAGTTGAAGATACAGAAGGTAAGCTGACATCTGTTAATTTCGGTGAAGATATTTCGTCGCTTCTTCGTGTGCCGTCTCTTGAAGGATTAATTGTTTCAGAGTTTTCCTGCAATTACATTTATTATGAGTGCCCGTCCTGCGGTATTACAAATAATGAACAGCTTTCCTCCTGTGAGCCCTGCGGCTCTGAGAGAGAGTATTACAAAAAATACCGCCCCGAATATGAGATTGAGCTTTCATTCAGCCCCGACATTATTGATACTGCCCCGGAGGCCTTTGAAGCTAATTTCCCCGTAAGAACAGAGGATGAGATAAATGCTTTGACATCTGAAATATCTGACGGCTTGATTAATGACGGTTACCGTGGTGCTTCTGCTGATTCTCTTAAATTAATCGGTTTTGATAAAAGTGAAATTTCTTATAACTCCTTTAAGATTTATTTCAAGGTCAACAGACTTACCGATGAAATTTCTTATCTCAGATATGTCAAGGGAATTGATGTAAATGCTGACGTTACCTTCCTGGGAAGGTATAAGGACCTCGGTTCCTGTTCAGTCGGCTTTTCAATGAATGAGTATAAGAATTTCTCCTTTACCTGGCCGGCTCTCACACTTAATAAGGAGCTTGTTGAAATAGAGCCGAAATCCACAGATAATCTTCTTGCAACCCTTACCTGTGAGGACCCTCTCGCAATGACGGTATCCTGGGTCTCTTCCGACGAAAGCATTGCAACGGTTGATGCTGACGGTTATATAGATACTTCCGAAAAAACCGGTGAGGCAGTTATTACGGCTAGCTATGAATATCTCGGAAAAACCTACTCCGATACCTGCCTTGTTAAGGTAAAAACTCCCGTAGAATCAATGAAAATGAGCAAAAAGAATATCAGTCTTGAAATCGGAGAGACCTTTGAGCTCAGCACTAAAATTTCACCTAAAAAGGCAACAATTCAGACTGTTAAATGGTACTCCGAAAATGAGGCCGTTGCTGTTGTTGATGAATACGGTGTTGTTTCGGCTGTAGGCGAAGGCACAGTTATTGTTTATGCTCTTTCCGACGACGGATATTTCAGATCGACTTGTGAGGTGACAGTTGAATGAATGAAAATACCGGCAACAAAAGTGTAAAAGATATCGTTCAGGGTGTGTTTACGGCAGAAAATAATTCAGCTGCATCACTTCGCGATGAACAGAAAGTCAAGTACAGCAGGCTTGCAATAAAAATGTTCCATACGAACGTTCTGACCCCAAAGGAAATGTTCCTTCCTGCCATAGGCGAGTTCGCAACAAAGCTTCTTAAGGGCGTTGATGTTTACAGAACCCTCTATTTTGTAAATGTTCTCAAAATAGATATGGTATATGTAACCGTTATACTTTCCCTTATAAGTATTTACGATATGCTTAATAATCCTCTTATGGGTGCGATTTATGACAGAACCCGTACCCGTTGGGGTAAGGCAAGACCGTATATAGTTTTCGGTGCTATTCCGTATTTCGCAAGTACATTCCTCCTGTATTCGGGTGCTCTTTTCCTTGGTGATACTGCAGGCGACGACCCGAGAAAGATTATTTTTGTTTTTACAATGCTCTTTATTCAGGAGACCTTCTCAACTATATATAATATCCCCAGAAACAATCTTCTGTCCCTTCAGACTGCAAATCCTCAGGACAGAATCACCGTAGGCCTTCTCAAGACTTATATAGGTGAAGCTGCATCTCAGGGTGTTTATACAATTTTCCCGCCCCTTATGGAGCTTAACAACAAAGGCTTTATAAATCTTCCTATGTCCGTTGTTTTTGCGGCTCTTGCTACAGTTTCCTGTGCTGTCGGTGCTGTGGGTAATATAGGTATGGCAATAGGCTGTCAGGAAAGAATTGCCCTTCAGCCGAAGCCCGCACCCATTACAAAGACAATGTTCTATGTGCTGAAAAACAAGTATGCTCTCAGAAATTTCGTTACGAATTTTGTAACATCCTGGTGGAGTGACGGAGGATATTCCTGGGATGTTGTTACTCAGCAGGAAATTTTCGGCGGTTCCATAAATTCCTTCCTGGCATATTTTCTTTATAATGCCTTTGATATGCCCTCTGCTGCTCTTATTCCGAAATTCAGAAGCATTTTTAAGGATAACAACAAAAATGCTCTCATAACCCTTCGCCTCTGGGATATGGTTGCGGCGGCAGGTATGCTCGCCTGCGGTCTTCCCGTTATCAAAAAATTCAGCAAAAACTGTAAGTGGATTATGGTTGCAATCTATGCTATATTCCACGGCCTTAACGGTATAAATAACGGTCCTGCCAATGTATTTGAGGATGAGGTTGCCCGTGAAATCAACGACTATACAGAGTACGTTACGGGTGAAAGACCTGACGGCACAATTAATATTCTCACAGACCTTGTAACCAAGGTTACGGCTCCCGTCAATGCTGCGTTTACTATATTCCTATTCAAGTGGAGCGGATATGACCCTACAATTCCTATGCTTCCCTGGTCTCAGGGCAGTTCAACTATTTATCAGAAGGTATTTTTCCTTTTCGTCGGAATCGGTCTTTTCCCCAAGGTGATTAAGGTAATTCCTTATTTCTTCTATGACCTTGTGGGTGAAAAGCGTGAAAAAATGTACATAGCTCTTAATGAGAGACGTGCCTTACTTGCTAAGGAGCAGACTGTAAATGAAGAGATTCTCGAAATGATGGAGAATCTTGAGGATACAGTTAAAATCTGAAATTAAAAGTTTGTAAACTAAGCCTTTTTGCGTAGGCGGAATTCCGCTTACGCAATTTTTGAAGAGGGTATTAATATGTCAAATGCACTTTTTGAAGCATTCGGAAAAGAAACCGAGCCGATGTATGATATTGCAGTCATAACAGAAGACGGCACAGAATATCTTCGTAACGGAAGCTGCAATTCTGCCAATAACAGCCATTCGGTTACAAAATTCTTCATATCTTCTGCAATAGGAATTCTTGTTACGGAAGGTAAGCTGAAGCTTAGCGATAAGGTAACTGACTTCTTTACAAAAGACGAAATCGGTGATAAAATTGATGAAGGATGGAAGAAGGTTACTGTCCGTCATGCTCTTCAGCACAAAACGGGAATGCTTCATATTCCTTACGGCGTTGATGAGGACGAGCACATAGCTTTAATCGGTGAGGATTTCCTGAAATATGTCTTTTCAATTAAGATTGAGGCTGAGCCCGGCACCGAGCGGAAATATTCCGATGCCGCTTACTATCTTTTAGGAAGAATCATCGCTAAGGCATCCGGAATGACAGCTTATGAGTTTATCCGTGAAAAATTAGCAAAGCCCCTCTTCTTCAGACAATGGGGAATGCTTCTTTGCCCTATGGGGCACACCATAGGCGGAGGCGGACTATGTATCAGAAGCGATGATACCGCTAAGGTCGGATTTCTGTGGGCAAACGGCGGAAAAGCTGACGGTAAAGATATTTTAAGCCCCGATTATATAAAGGATGCAATGGAAAATGACTATGCCTGTTCCTCATTCAGAGGCACGGATATTTATCTTAAAACAGGTGCTCACGGACAATGTGTGGCATTTTCAGTAAAAAGAAAAGCGGCGGCAGCCTGGCACGGCTATTCACAGTATGACGGAAATGCAAGAAATGACCGTCTTCTTCTTGCGTTCTCGCAATATCTTGATGAAAAATTCGGAAAAACGGAGGATTGATTATGAGATTCGGTGTCTGTACGGGACTTGATAATGAAGAAAACGTAAAAATCGCCGCCGAAAGCGGATACGATTACATAGAATGCGGTTTTCAGATGTTTGCAAACGCCTCTGAAGAACAGCTTTGCGAATGGGAAGAAAGAGAAAAGAAATATAATATTTATTCGGAGGCTGTAAATTGCTTCCTTCCCGGTTCTCTTCCCGTAACGGGTGAAAATGTTGATTATGATGCATTAGCTGAATTTGTTGCCCGCGGAATGAAGAACTGTGCAAGAATGGGTGTTAAGACTGTTGTTTTCGGCTCGTCCGGGGCAAGAAGCATCAAGGAGGGCTTTTCTTATGAAAAAGCTGTTCGTCAGATGGGTTATTTTCTTCGTGAAATTGCATCCCCCGAAGCCGCAAAGTATGGTATAACTATAGTCACAGAGCCTCTTCGCAAGGCAGAAACAAATATGATAAATACTGTCAAGGAGGGTGTGCTTCTCGCTGCCCTTGCTGACAGAGATAATGTCCGCTGTCTTGCTGACCTTTATCATATGGATCAGTGCGGTGATACTAATGAGGATCTTCTTATGATTACGGATTCCGTTGTTCACGCACATATTGCAAATCCTGTTGAGCGTGACGGAAAAAACAGAGTTTATCCCTTGTCAGCCGATGAATATGATTATAAATCCTTTATTGACGCTTTGAGTAAGGGCACCTGCGAAAGATGCTCCATTGAAGCCGGTGTTACAGATTTCGCAACTGAAGCTCCTGCCGCTATAAAAGTGCTCAGAAGCTTATAAATATTTTCTTCAGGAGGTATTATATTATGATGAAAATAGGTGTTATTCCCGATTCCTTTCAGGTTCCCTTTAAGGAAGCTGTGATACTTGCCCGTGATATGGGCGTAAAGGGTCTTCAGCCCTATGTAACCCACGGTGAGCTTGCTCCCGAGAATCTCTCTAAAGAAGACAGGGCAGGTATTCTTAAGTATGTTAAGGATAACGGCCTTGTGTTTTCCGCTCTCTGTGCAGATTTCGGTCTTCATTTTAACGAAAAGGGCTCAAATGAAGAGGGAATACTCAGAACAATGAAAATGATGGACCTTGCAGTTGACCTTGATACAAGGGTAATTACGACCCATATCGGTAAGGTTCCCGATGATGAAAACAGCGAGGAATACCATAATATCGTAAATACAATTGAAAGACTGGGAAAATACGGTGACAGTATCGGTGTTTCCTTTGCAACGGAGACAGGTCCCGAAATGGCAATAAAGCTCAGAGGAATTCTGAAAAAGGCAGATACCAAGAGTGCTAAAGTTAATCTTGACCCTGCCAATTTTGTTATGTGTGCAGGTCAGGACCCCGTAGAGGCTGTTCATATTCTTAAGGACTATATTGTTCACACCCACGCTAAGGACGGAATAAAGCTTTCCGATGATGATTATGAAGAAAAGCCCCTTGGCTCAGGCGGTGTTCCTTTCCCCGAGTATATTGCAGCTCTTAACGAAATCGGCTATGACGGCTTCCTTACTATTGAAAGAGAAGCAGGAGCAACACGTTTTCAGGATATTAAAAATGCAGTAGCTTTTCTTACAGATATACTTGCTGACATTTACCGATAAAGGAGAATAAATTATGGCACTTAAAGTTGGAATTATCGGCAACGGCGGTATTGCCAATGCACATATGGACGGCTACAAAGCCCTCGGTGATGAGGTAGAGCTCGTAGCCTGCTGTGATATCAATTTCCCAAAGGCCAAGGCTTATGCCGAGAAATACTCAATTCCCAATTGCTACGATAACTGCTATGATATGCTTAAAAACCATAAGCTTGACCTTGTAAGCGTTTGTACATGGAACAATGCTCACGCCGAATGCACAATTGCAGCTCTGAATTCCGGCTGTAATGTTCTTTGTGAAAAGCCTATGGCAATGAACACCGAAGAGGCTCTTAAAATGAAGGAGGCTGCCGATAAAAACGGAAAGCTTCTTATGATAGGCTTTGTCCGCCGTCAGGGTAATGATGCGGCGGCTGCAATTGACTACATTAATAAGGGCTATGTGGGAGACATTTACTATGCAAAGGCGTCATACCTCAGAAGATGCGGTTTCCCCGGCGGTTGGTTCGGCAACAAGGAGCTGTCGGGCGGCGGTCCGCTTATTGACCTGGGTGTTCACGTAATTGACCTTTCCCGTTATATTATGGGATGTCCCAAGCCCGTTACCGTGTTCGGAGCAACCTTTAATAAAATCGGTGCAAGAAATCATATTAAGGGCACCGAGTGGCACAGCGAAACTGAGGTTGAAGAGCCCGTATTCACAGTTGAGGACCTCGCAACAGCTATGATTCGTTTTGATAACGGTGCTGTTTTACAGGTTGAAGCATCCTTCAATCTTAATACAAAGCACGGCTGCGGAGATATTATTTTCTTCGGTGATAAAGCAGGACTTAATCTTTCTCCCTTCGAGCTTTACACAGAAGTCAATAACGAGCTTGCAGACATTATTCCTCACGGAAAGAATGATTTTGATTTTGGCAGAGATTTCAAGAGAGAAATCAAAAACTTCGTTGATGCGGTAAAGGGCAAGGCAGAATGTCTTGCAACCGCAGAAGACGGCGTTGAGCTGATGAGAATACTCGATGCAATTTACCTTTCCGCAGAGACAGGAAAGTCAGTTGATATAGAAAGATAACTTTAATTTGTTTCGGACACGGTATATTTCAGCCGTGTCCGTTTTTTCTTTTATTACAGCTCTGCAGCTTCTCTTATTGCATAAATAATAAGATATTTGTTTTCTTCGTAAATTTTATCAAACTGTGTTATCGGCAGAGGGTTAACCCCAAGACCCGTTTCAATTGTAAACCCCGGTCTGTTATAGCTTTTTATAAACCAATCCTTATACCCTGCATAAGAGGAATCGGGAGGTGTTGTCTCTAAGGGATAACCCGAAGCTTCACTTAAAATATTACCGATTCTGAGGCTTTCGGGCGGCAGAAAATCAAGATAACGCCAATAAATAATGCTTCCCTGGGAATGATAAGCAAGAATCAGCTTGAAATCGTTATTAACCGTATAATTATATACCGCAATTGCCTCAGGCTCAGAAAGGGGAGCAGGACCTACATATTCTATTGGTGAGGGCTTCGAAAAGCCCTGACTGAATTTAATTTCTCTTGCTTTTTCCCATTCTGCCGGATACTGAAGATTCAGGTCAACGCCTTTAATATTAGCCTTCCACCCCGAGGGAAACGGTACAAAAGGGAAGTCCGAGGAAATATTTCTTGCATTATCATAGTATTCTCCCTCCCTGAGTGCACCTGTTACAAGGTCAAGCCCGTCAGGATTTACAAGGGGCATCAGATGAAGACGCGTGTTATTATATAATTCTTTCGCATTTTCTCCGTAAAGAAGCCGTTTTCTTGAAACAGCTTTCAAGTATTCCTCGAAAAATTTCAGAACAACGGGAATATTGAGCCATTCGTTTGAATGAAAGCCTGCGTTTATAAAAATTTCATTTGTTCCGTTTCCTGCGGTCATAGCCCATAAATCTCTTCCCATAACGCTTTTACCCGTACTTTCAAGCTTAATAAACGGATAACGTGCCACAAGTCCGCGGCATATAAGCCTTACAAGATATGATGAATAAGAAATATCTGTCGGAACCAAGGGATAAATAAAAGGTACGGTTATCTTGTCACCGGGGAATATTCTGTCAGGATCAATTCCGGGATTAGCGGTAATTACAGCATCAAGGGATGTTCCTGCAAGTGCGGCTATTGACCACAGCGTTTCACCTTTGCTTACTGTTTTTATATAATATCCCGTTATATATTTTTCGAGCTCTGAAAATGTCTTTTCGCCTGCAATACCGTCGGTCGACAGATTGAAAGCTAATTGAAATCTTTTTACTGCATCCTCGGTTTTTTGTCCGAAAATCCCGTCAGGCTCACCCGACAGAAAGCCTGATCTTATAAGTGCCAGCTGTAAAAGCTCAACCAATGCACCTGTATCACCTGCTGCAAGTCTCATAAATATCTCCTTTACACAAAAAAATAAGGATGTACAAGCGAATGTACATCCTTTTATTATCAGTCGTTAAAAAGCTCTGTGGAAAGATATCTCTCTCCCGAATCGGGAAGAAGAACAACAATTCTTTTTCCTTTATTGTTATTTCTCAGGGCAATTTCCTTTGCAGCGTGAAGAACGGCACCCGAGGAAATACCTGTAAGCACACCGTCAGTTTTTGCTGCAGTTCTTGATGCTTTATATGCATCCTCCTCAGAAACAGTAATAACCTCATCAATAATACTTCGGTTAAGAATAGAGGGGATGAAGCCGGCACCGATTCCCATAAGACCGTGAACACCCTTCTCACCGCCTGAAAGCACAGGTGATGAAGAAGGCTCAACGGCAATGATTTTAATTTCCGGATTGAATGCCTTCAGCACTTCACCGACACCTGTTATTGTACCGCCCGTGCCTACTCCGGCTACAAAATAATCAATTTTTCCGTAAGTATCTCTCAGAATCTCCGGTCCTGTGGTTTTTCTGTGAATATCCGCATTTGCAGGATTGTTGAATTGGTCGGGGATAAAGGAGTTTTCTGTATTACTTTTAATCTCCCGAGCTTTTTCTATTGCCCCAGCCATACCGTCAGAAGCATTGGTCAGTACAATTTCTGCACCGAGAGCTTTCAACAGAAGAACTCTTTCTCTGCTCATATTTTCGGGCATTGTAAGAATAAGCTTATAGCCCTTGACAGCAGCTGCCAGAGCTAAACCGACACCCGTATTTCCGCTTGTGGGTTCAATGATAACGGCACCTTTCTTTATAAGGCCTTTCTTTTCCGCATCCTCAACAAGTGCTATTCCGACTCTGTCCTTTGAACTGCCCAGGGGATTGAAGTATTCAAGCTTTGCAATAATTTCAGCGTCGGTTTTACACTCTCTTGCGAAGCCCGATAACTTTACCATAGGAGTATTGCCAGCAAGCTCCGTGAGATTTTCTGCAATTCTGCCGTTTTTATCTAATCCTATTCCGAGATTGAATTTTTTATACATACTTTATTCCTCGTTGTCTGTCAAAGAGCAAAATCATCAGGAGTAAACTCAGGCATAAAGGGCTTTTTCTCTTCCGGGATTCTTTTAAGAGGATCATATTTGAACTTCTTACAGCTGAAATACTTATCCATAACGCCTTTTTTCGGACAGAGAACGGTTTCGCCGTCTGCAGATAATTTACCTCTGAGACAATATGCACATCTGGGTTCTTTTACATCATAAACTTTTCTGCTCAATTTAATTCACTCTTTCAGCTTATTGATATTATGATTTTATCATATTTATTTCATTTCGGCAAGTTCTGTTTTTGTAATTATTACACTTTCTTTGTCGCAGAGCGCTTTCCGGTTAAATTTTTTACGGCAATCAGATATACGGCACATAAAAAAATTAATGAAAGTGTTCCTGCGGCATTGGCAGATGCCGACACCTTAACCGGATATATTACCGCGGTAAGAGTGCTTTCGGGGAAAATTATTGACAATATATATTCGGCTGTTGTTACAAGGGATGACTGCAAAAGACGGATTTTTAAGAAATCAGCAGGTTTAATTCCAATCTTTTTGAAATCAGCGAGGTTTTGTATAAAAATACAGATTCCGCCAAAGGTAAGAATACCTGCGGTTATATAAAAAGGATATTTCGCTGAGGAATAAATTACGGCAGAGCTTACCTCACTTATCAGTCTTATTATTTCGTTTACGAAGGAATTCGGCAGCAGGTGCGTGATAACTGATGTTAAACAGGAAAAAAATATTATGTTGAAGCTTATTGACATTATTACTTTTGAAGAAGCTTCCACAGCCAAAACAAAGGCATCCGATATGCCTTTGCTGTTTCCCGTTACAGGTATTATTTCTTTGTTAGACTTAATTTTATTGTATAAATATGCAGTTATCAGATTCAGAATTACTGTTTCTGCATATAACCTGAAGCCGGCAGCAAGTGATCCTGAAAGAGCTGAGCCCGTAAGCAGAACCGTAAACGAAATGCCGGGATTTGTAAAGAACAGCGAGAGCCTTTTTGCCTGCTCAGCTGAAATTGCTTTATTCTCCCTGAGCCTGACAGCACATTTTACTGCCGTGTTATATCCACCCGAGAGGCCCAGTATTACCCCTTCAAGGCAGTTTCCCGAAAGTCCGAAAAGAAATCTTAATAAACCGTCTGTAATGTGCTTTATTTTTAACGGAAAGCCGGTTTCCAGAATAAAGAACGATATTACTGTTACGGGAAATATACAGGGAAGAATAACGGTAAGACAGCTGTTTACTGCATCAGCAGCAGCGGTCCTTACATTGTCGGACAGGATTACTGTAAAGCTCAGCAGTAAAACTGCGCATATCACCGCGGTGTTCTGTTTTAAGGATTTTGTCGTCACAATTCTCATAGTAGATTTTATGAATTAAGGTACTATAAAAATTCCCGATATCATAAAATTTATCGGAGATGATAAGATGAAATTACCTGATTTTGACAAGATGAAGTCCTTTACACGAAAAATGGCAAGGTCGCTTCAGATAGATACTGACAGAAGCTATCTTCTGGAAATGAATTCAGACGGAACCCTGAGAGTTACGGGTATTACCGATATAAAAAGCTATGATGAAAGCTCTGTTCTGGTTTTATCGGAAAAATTTATTACCGAAATTAAGGGAAGCGGTCTTTTTATGCAAAAATTCTCTGACAGCGAAATAAATGTATCGGGAGAAATTCTGACAATCAATTTTATAAAGAGGTGAGTTAATGAAAAAAGTAAACTTCTCTGATTTCATTTTCGGTGTTGCCGAATTTTCCGTTTCAGAGGGCTTTCCCGATGAATTTATTATGTACTGTGCTGAAAATAAGGTAATGATTCATAATCTAAAGCGAAACGGAAATGAGATTTCAGGCAAGGTGCATTTTTCCCACATAAAAAACATTGCCGATGTGGCTGAAAGAAGCGGAATGAAGCTTGAAATTACTGAAAGATACGGTCTTCCGCATATATTTTACCGCTACAGAAAGAGGTACGGCATACCCTTGGGGCTTCTTCTGTTTACGGTTATCACGGCAATTCTTCATTCTGTTATCTGGAGCATTGAAATTGCCCCGACGGATATTATACCGGAGGAAAGAATTCTTGAGGTGCTTCATACGGCAGGGGTACAGGTGGGAGCTTTTTCCGATACCGTGAACTGCAAGGATGCCGAATATCTTCTTTATGAAAGCTTTGACGATATTTCCTGGGTAAACGTGAGAATTGCAGGTACACGTATGTTTGTTGACATAAGCGAAGTAAAGGTTAAGGAGAAGCTGAAGGATGAGCGGTACACAAATATAATTGCTTTAAAGGACGGAGAGATAGTCAATGCCGAGATATTCAGAGGAGACGGGCAAATTTATCCCGGAACTGCAGTTGTCAGAGGCGATTTGCTGATATCGGGTATAATCAATCACCGGGACGGTTCCGTAAAGTTTGTTGACAGCGAGGGAAAAATATATGCCAGAACAAAAAACTTTGTTTCGAGCGAAATTCCGTCGTCTGTATCGGTGAATACCTTAAAAAAGTGTAAAGATATTTACTTTCCTGTGTTCTTCGGTCTGTCTTTTGGCGATGCCTTTGGTGTAAAGTCAGATAGCTTTACGGAATCCGGTTATTTTACCGACGGCGGTGATGTTGTTTTTCCCCTTGGCTTTATAAGAAAACACGGTTATTCTTTTGAATCAGCTGTAATGGAGTTAAGTGAAAACGAGGCAACGCTTCTGTGCTTCAGAGATTTTGCAAGGCGTTGCCTTGACTTATTCGGAAAAGCTGAGATAATTGAAAGCGATATCAGGCTGTCTCTTAATAACGGTGCTCAGTTCAGCGGAGATTTCCTCACCGTAGAGGACATAGCCCTTAAAAAAGAATTTACCGTGGAGGATACTTTTCCTTCACGGTAAAGGGACTGTTATCTGTTAAAGCAATCATCTATCATTTTTTGCTTGAGAGACCAGAGCTTTTGCGACAAATCAACATAATAATTGTGGGGATATTCAAATCTTACAACCTCTTCCCAGAGAGTGTCAATCTGCTCGGCACAGTAGCTTCTGATGCTTTCTGTATCGGGGAAGCTGTAAACCACCTTGCCGTTTTCGACAATTTTTACAAGAAGCTGACGTGCGACAAAATCAGTAACAGTCTTCTTTTTCCATGTGTAATCGGGGTCAAAAAGCTCATATTCCTTACAGTCTGAAAGGTCCTCGTCCTGTAAGGTCAGAACGTCTGCAATAGCCTTACCTGTTTCATTGTCAAACAGTCTCCATAAGAGCTTGGGACAGGGTGTTGTAATTTTTGATACGTTTTCGTAAATCTTGATTTTCGGGATAATCTCGCCGTCCTTTTCGACCGCAGAAAGCTTATAAGAGCCCGGCATTACGGGATTGGAAGCAGAGGTAATCATTCTTTCGCCTACAAGAAAGCTGTCAATTCTTGCACCGTTCTGCAGCATATCTCTGATGATATATTCATCAAGAGAATTTGATGCATAGATATCACAGTCAGGATAGCCTGATTCGTTGAGAACTCTTCTGATTTTCTTTGAAAGATAAGCAAGGTCTCCGCTGTTGATTCTGACACCCTTGGGGCGCTTACCCATAGGGGAGAGTACTTCGTCAAAGGCTTTTATGGCATCGGGAAGACCTTTATCCATAGTGTCGTATGTATCAATAAGAAGCACGCAGTTGTCGGGATATTCTCTGCAATATGTTGCGAATGCCTCATATTCCGTATCGAACATCTGAACCCAGGTGTTACTCATGGCGCTGAAAAGGGGAATGTTGTATTCCTTTGCAGCGGCGACATTGGTTGTGGCACAGCATCCGCCTATATAAGCACTTCTTGATCCGCCCATTGCGGCAACGGCACCGTGTGCACGGCGTGCACCGGACTCAATGATTGCTCTGCCGCCTGCAGCCCTTACAATCCTGTTTGCTTTTGTTGTGACAAGGGACTGATGATTGACGGAAAGAAGAATGAGAGTTTCAAGCATCTGTGCCTGTATTACGGGGCCGCGGACCTTCACAACCGGTTCGTTTGCAAATACGGGTGTACCCTCGGGAACTGCCCATATATCACAGGAAAATCTGAAATTTCTCAGATATTCAATAAATTCACGGCTTAAACCCTTGTCTGCAAGAAAGCTGAGCTCATCCTCAGAAAAGGAAAGATTTGTGATATATTCTGTCAGCTGTTTTACACCTGCCATTACACAGAATCCGCCCATTTCGGCAGAGGGGCGGAAAAACATATCAAACCAGGCAACTGTATTGTCAATTCCTGTTTTCAGAAAGCCGTTTGCCTGTGAAAGCTCGTAAAAATCAAACATAAGTTCGCATTTATTCAGGGATGAATTTAACATAGCAATTCTCCGTTCACATTTGTTAAACCTAATTTTATCACATTTTAGCTATTTAATCAACGGAAAAATTAAATTAATTATCAGTTTATGTTGACCTTCCGTTAACTTTGTGTTAATATGATTTTAACATTTTGGCGGTGGTGATTATTTTTGAGATTAAGAAAGCAGGAGCTGGGTGACCGCAATATTGTCGGTGCCCGCATTGAAATGAAAAGAAAAGAGCTTGGCATGAAGCAGAAGGATTTCCTTGCCCGTCTGCAGGTGGAGGGAATGGATATTAATGCATCGGCCCTTTCAAAGCTTGAAGGTCAGGTAAGAGGAGTATTTGACTATGAGCTTGTAATTATAGCGAGAGTTCTGGGAGTAAGTCTTGAATGGCTTCTTTCTGTCAATTAATTATAATAATACTTGCATTTATAATAATTAAATGCTATAATTCATCCGGACAGATTTTTCCTGTCCGGATATTTTTTGCGGAGGACTGTTTATGTTACTTTCAGAAAGGATAAAGGCAGCAAGAAAAGAATGTCAGCTTACCCAACAGCAGGTGGCGGATATTCTCGGGCTTGACCGTTCCACTTATTCTTATTATGAGCTCGGTCATCTTAAGCCCTCGGTGGAGGTAGTCGTAAAGCTTTCTGCCATATTCAATGCCGATATTGAATGGCTTACGGGTGCAGACAGAAACGATTCGGCTCTCAACAGTCCCGATTACGGCATTGAGCTTATAAAAGCCGTAAAGGAAAAGAATATGGCTGATCTTTCCCGTTCCGAACGTAAATTTATTGCACTTCTCAGAACAGCCGCGGCAGTCCGCAAGGATAAGGATATTTTTGAAATGCTTATGTCTGTCATAAAAGATAGTAACGATGATGAAAAAGAATAATGCTTTAAGAATCGCCGTAATAGGCGGCGGTGCATCAGGTCTTGCATCAGCAATTTTTGCCGCAAGAACCGCTTCTGCGGAGAATGTTCCCGTCGGTATTGATGTTTATGACGGAAACAGCCGAGTCGGAAAGAAAATTCTTGTAACCGGCAACGGCAGATGCAATTTCACTAATGAAAATATTGAGAAGCTTAATTTCCACGGTGACAGCGATTTTGCTTTCGGTGTGTATTCCCGCTTTAATAATGAAAAAACCCGTGAATTTTTCCGCAGTATCGGTATTTTTCCGAAAAGCGATAATGCCGGACGTGTCTATCCCATGTCCTTTCAGGCATCTGCAATTCTTGATGCTTTGAGACAGGAGTGTCAGTCTCTCGGTATCAAGGAAATCTGTGATACAAAAATTACCGATATAAGGCGCAGGGGCAACGGTTTCATACTCAATGACAGCTTTTATGCCGATAAGGTTATTCTTGCAACGGGCGGAAAAGCAGCACCTGTACAGGGAAGTGACGGAAGCGGTTTTTCTCTTCTTCGTCCCTTCGGTATAGAATATGCCCCATTGCTTCCGGCTCTGGTGCCTCTTAACTGTGAAGGCTTTACGAAAAGTCTAAAGGGTATAAGAGCTCAGGGCAGAATCACCATCAGATGTGAGGGTAAGGTTACAGCAGAGGACACAGGAGAGATTCAGTATACGGATTACGGTCTTTCCGGAATACCCTCGATGCAGGTTTCACGCTTTGCGGCTGAGTGCCTTCATAATAACAAGGCTGTATTTGCCCACGTTGATTCTGCACCTTGGTTTACCGCCGATGAGCTTAAAACAGAGATTTTTGCACTTATCAAAAACAATCCGGATATGCCCGTTGAAATGCTTCTGTCGGGCATAATGCCGAAAAAGCTCGGCACCTATATTCTGTCGGAATGCTCTCTTAATCTCAGCCTTAAAATCGGCAGACTCAATTCTGCCGTTGTTGAAAAAATTGTTTCTGCCGTCAAAAACAAAAAGTATAAGGTAAGCTCCGTAAAGGGCTTTCCTGATGCTCAGGTGACTGCAGGAGGAATAAAAGCTTTTGAAGTTAATTCCGCGACTATGGAGCTTAAAAAGGTTAAGGGCTTATATGTCTGCGGTGAAATACTAAATGTTGACGGTGACTGCGGCGGCTATAATCTGCAATGGGCGTGGTCTTCTGCTTATGTTGCCGGTACAAGTATAATCAGGGAGAAATAATTTGCTTCGTATTAATGAAATTTCCGTACCTCTCGGTACTCCCGAAAATGAAATAAAAAAAGCGGCGGCTGAAGCTGTCGGAATTGCGCTTTCATCCGTAAGGGGCTTTGAATTTGTCAGAGAATCCATCGACTCGAGAAAACGCAATAACATTAAAATGATTTATTCGGTAAATCTTGAAACTGACCTTGATGAGGAGGCTATTGCTCTTTCGTTTCCTCAGAATAAGGTTCACACCTGTCAGAAGTACGTTTATGAGATGCCCGAAAACAAGAGGACTTCCGCATTCCGCCCTGTTATTGTGGGCTTCGGCCCTGCCGGAATGTTTGCATCTTTTATTCTTGCAAAGGCAGGTCTTCGTCCCTTGGTGCTTGAAAGAGGAAATGATGTTGACACAAGAACAAGGGATGTTTACGGCTTCTGGAATACGAGAAAGCTCAATACCTCTTCAAATGTTCAGTTCGGCGAAGGCGGTGCAGGGACCTTTTCTGACGGAAAGCTTACAACCGGCATAAAGGACAGCAGATGCCGTTATGTTCTCGAATCCTTCAATAAATTCGGAGCCCCCGATTCAATTCTTTATTCGTCTCATCCTCACATAGGCACGGACAAGCTTGTGGACGTTGTAAAGAATATGAGAAAAGAGATTATAGCTCTCGGCGGTGAAATCCGTTTCGGCTGTACTCTTAAGGATATCTATAAGGCAAACGGCTATATTCAGGGTGTTTCCTTTGAGGATGAAAAGGGCAGTATAACTGATATGGAAACAGACTGTCTGATTTTAGCCATAGGACACTCGGCACGCGATACGGTAGAAATGCTTTTTTCTCACGGCATTTTAATGGAGCAGAAGGCTTTTTCTATGGGTGTAAGAATTGAGCATCCCCAGGAATTAATAAATAAATCACTTTTCGGCAAGGAGTGGAATAATCCGCTTCTGGGAGCCGCAAATTATAAATTATCCAATCACTCACTCCATAACCGCGGCGCATACACCTTCTGTATGTGTCCCGGCGGCACGGTTGTGTGCGCTCCCTCTGAGGAAAATACGGTTGTAACTAACGGTATGAGTGAATATGCAAGAGACAAGGAAAATGCAAACTCCGCTATTCTTGTAGGTGTTGAGCCTTCACATTTCGGTTCTGGCCATCCGCTTGCAGGAATTGAATTGCAAAGAAAAATTGAACGCACGGCATTTGTTGCCGGCGGCAGTAATTACTCGGGTCCCTGCCAGACCGTGGGAGACTTTCTAAAGCATCAGCCCTCGAAAAGGCTCGGCGCCGTTAAACCCTCTTTCCCCACGGGCGTTACCCCTACGGATATCAGAAAAGTAATGCCCGAAGAGATTTGTGATTCTGTTGAAGCCGCTTTGTACGAATTCAACAAAAAGCTTGACGGCTTTACTTTACCCGATGCGGTGCTTACAGCTCCCGAAAGCAGAAGCTCCTCACCCGTCAGAATCATCCGTGACGATTTAAGACAAGCGAGCATCAAGGGTATTTATCCCTGCGGTGAGGGAGCAGGGTATGCCGGCGGAATTGTGTCAGCCGCCGTTGACGGAATAAAATGCGCAGAAGCAGTTCTTGAAGATGAATTCGACGACTGCTAAAAATATGTAAAGGTGAAAATTATGAAAACTTTAGCACTTATCGTTCCCTGCTTCAATGAAGCAGATGTACTCGCAATGTTCTATGAGGAAACCTCAAAGGTTATTGATTCTCTCCGTGACAGATATCAGACGGAGCTTGTTTTTGTAGATGACGGAAGCCGTGACGATACGCTCAGAATCATCAAGGACCTTGCATCCAGAAACTCAGCCGTTAAATTCATTTCTTTCTCAAGAAACTTCGGCAAGGAGGCGGCTATGCTTGCAGGTATGGAATATGCCGTAAAAGCTGATTATATCGGCATTCTTGATGCAGACTTACAGCATTCTCCCGAGCTTATCCCCGAAATGCTTCACTTTGTCGATGAAGAGGGCTATGACGTTGCCGCCGCTAACCGTGAAGACAGAGAAGGGGAGAGCAAGCTGAAGAGCTTCCTTTCTGAAAGCTTCTACAAAGTAATAAATCGGGTCAGCGAAACAAAGATTACGGAATCCGCTCAGGATTTCCGCATAATGAAAAAGAATGTTGTAAAGGCTATAATTTCAATGCCCGAAAGCATTCGTTTTTCAAAGGGAATTTTCAGCTGGGTAGGTTTTAATGTAAAGTGGATAGGACATACTAACCGTGAAAGAGCCGCAGGCGAAACAAAGTGGTCTCTTACAAAGCTTGCTAAGTATGCAGTTGACGGCATTCTCGGATTTACAACCTCTCCTCTGAGACTGAGCTTCATTTTCGCATTCCTTTCAGCCTTTATAGGCGCGGTTGCATTTATTTACGGTGTTATAAGAAACATCATAAATCCCCTGTACGCAGGCTTTATTCCCTTTATTCTTACGGGTATGTTCTTTATCGGATTTCTTCTGCTCCTTTCAATCGGTATCATCGGCGAATACCTTGCACGTGTTTATACCGAATCTAAGGACAGACCGAAATATATTGTCGCACAGACAAATACTCAGGTAGTTTACAGCTTCTCTGAGGACGAATAAAATTTAAGGAGAAATAAAAATGGTAGTAACAAAAACAACAAAAATCGGTGATATTCTTGATGCAGATAAGGGTACAGCTCCCTTCTTCCTCAATATGGGTATGCATTGCCTCGGCTGTCCCTCTGCAAGAAATGAATCCATAGCCCAGGCTTGTATGGTACACGGCGTTGATGTTGATGACCTTATTGAAGAGCTCAACAATTACTTCCTTACACGCGGATGATTAATTTAGGTCCCAGACTTCTTTGTGCGGCATCCTTTGTCAGATGCCGTACAAAAATTGCAGATATCGGCACAGACCACGCTTATCTTCCCGCTTACCTTGTTGAAAAAGGAATAGCAGACAGCGTTCTTGCCTGTGATATCGGCATAATGCCTTTAAAAAATGCAGAAAATACGGTTAAAGCTCATTCACTTAGCGATAAAATAACTCTCCGGATTTCCGATGGTCTTAAAGAGGTTTCACCCGACGAAGCGGATGAAATTATCATCTGCGGTATGGGCGGTACTCTTATGAGCGAAATTCTCGAAGCTGCCCCTTGGATAAAAAGAGAGAAAATGCATCTTATCCTTCAGCCGATGACTCATTCCGAGGATGTAAGAAGGTTTCTTTTATCAAACGGTTTTGCGGTTACCGATGAAAGATTTGTTGAAGATGCCGGAAAGGTTTACTGCTGTATTTCTGCCGATTTTGACGGAGCAGTCAGAGAAATTGATGAAGGCTTCTGTCAGTTCGGTTATCTCCCTCCCGGGGATGAAATCAACGCTCGTTACGTTAATAAGCAGCTCCGCAGAGTCGACGTAAAGCTAGAGGCCCTTAAAAACAGGGAAGAGTCAAAAGCCGAATATGAAAGACTTCTTTCAATCAGAAAATACTACGAAAAGGGGACTGGAAATGAAGGTTCTTGATGTTTTCAATTACATAGATTCATTCGCCCCTTTTTCCTCTCAGGAGGAGTGGGATAATTCGGGACATCTTCTCGGCAGTCTTAACAGCGAAGTAACAAAAGCTGTGGTCTGCCTTGATGTCAGCAATGAGGTTATTGATTATGCAGTAAAAATCGGTGCAAATCTTATTGTTTCCCATCATCCCGTTATCTTTTCACCCGTAAAAACCGTTACGGATGATTCTTACTTATATGATGCTTTAATACACGGCATTTCCGTAATTTCGGCACACACGAATCTCGACAGGGCACCGGGCGGTGTAAATGATACTCTTTCAGAGCTTCTGTCCTTCAGATTCCAAAAGGTATATGACGGAAGCTTTCCAGGTTTTGTAAATGTATGCTATGCCGAAAAGCCTTTTACTGCAGAGTCACTCTCTTCTTACCTTCGGGAAAAACTGTCCTGTGCAGTATCTTACTGTGATACGGGAGAGAAAATTACCAGAATAGGACTTTGCACGGGGGCCGGTGCCGATTTTATTGATGATGCAATAAAGCTCGGCTGTGATGCTTTTATTACGGGCGAAGCCAAATATCACGAGTTTCTTGAAGCAAAGGAAAAGGGAATTTCACTTTTTACTGTCGGTCATTTTGAGTCCGAAATTCCCGTTGTAAAAAAACTGACCGATAAGCTTAATAATGAATTCAACTGCACGGTATTCTGCGCGTCCCCCTTTGCAGGTACCGTTATAACGGAGAAATAAATGGCAACAGACGGTATTTTTCTTCACTTTCTCAAAAATGAAATAGCAGATTTTGCCATAGGTGCAAAGGTAGACAGAATTTATCTTCCCACACGCTATGAGCTTGTAATATCACTTCGCACAAGAACAGAAACAAAGAAGCTTTTTATATCTGTTTCGGGTAATTCTCCGAGAATCAATTTTACTGATTATTCTCCCGAAAATCCGCAAACTCCGCCTATGCTTTGTATGCTTTTAAGAAAACAGCTGGGCGGTGCAGTCATAAGAGATATCAGGCAGATAGGCTTTGACAGAATTCTGTTAATCGAAATGGATGCAACGAATGAAATCGGTGACAGAGTAAAAAGAACTCTTGTTGTCGAAATTATGGCGCAGTATTCAAACTGTATTCTTCTTGATGAAGACGGAGTAATAATTGATGCTCTCAAGCGTGTTGACGCTTCAAAATCATCCTTCCGTGAGATTTTGCCGGGAAGGGAATATAAGCTCCCCCCTCAGCAGGAAAAGCTGTCGCTTGCAGACAGTACCGCAGAGGAAGCGGCCGAAAAGATTCTCAGGCTTTCAGACAAAAAGCTGTCATCTGCCGTAATGTCGGTTGTCGGCGGTATTTCTCCGCTGATTTCAAGGGAAATTGCTTACAGGATTACTCTCGGAGATGTTAATGTATCCGAAATGACAGTCGGGATGAAGGACCGTCTTCTGCACGAACTGTCTCTTCTTAAAAATGCTGTTATTTCCGGTGAAAGCAAGCCCTGTTATCTTACGGACAACAACGGAAATTATCTTGAGTTCTCCTATATGCCTCTCACCCTTTACGATAACAGCGCAAAGGTTCATTTTACACAAACTCTCTCAGAAATTCCCGATATTTTCTATTTTGAAAAGGAAAGACTTCAGCGAGCCCGCTCCAAGGCAGAGGACCTTTACAGGACCGTTGATCAGCTTATAGAAAGAACATCACGAAAAATTAATGTTCAGCGTGAGGAATTAGCCGCTTCGGAAGACAGCGAAAGCAAAAGAATATTTGCTGAGCTTATCAATGCTAATCTCTACTCCCTGGATAAAGGCAGAGATTTTTATGAGGTTCAGAATTACTACGATGAATATAAAACCGTCAGAATTCCGGTGCTTCCGCATCTTTCTCCCTCTGCAAATTCACAGAGATACTATAAGGAGTACAGAAAGGCGCAAACAGCCCGTAAGATGCTCGCTGAGCTTATTGATAAGGGAGTTGCCGATCTCGAATATCTCCTTTCCGTCAAGGATGAGCTGTCGCGCGCGGAAACCGAAAGAGAGCTTAGTGAAATAAGAGCCGAGCTGTCAAGTGCCGGCTTCTTAAAAAGTAAAACGGGCACAAAGAACAAGAAGAATGCGCCCTTGCCGTTTCTTGAATTTTCTGCTCCCGACGGCTTTAAGGTATATGTGGGCAGAAACAATATTCAGAACGATAATCTGTCCTTTAAGAAAGCCTCAAAGAACGATGTGTGGTTTCACGCACAAAAGGCTCCCGGCTCTCACGTAATTCTGTCACTTGAAGGCAGGGAGGCCACAAATAAGGCAATGGAGTTTGCCGCAACCTGTGCCGCATACTTTTCTTCGGTTAAGGACAGAGGTATGGTAGAGGTTGATTATACAAAGGTAAAAAATCTGAAAAAACCTCCGGCTTCAAATCCGGGTTTTGTAATATATCACGTTTATAACACGGTATATGTTAATGCCGTGAATCCCGAAAACTATAAAAGCGAAAGCGAGGACTAAATAATGGCAAAATTTTCAATTGGTGTTGACTACGGTACACTCTCAGGCAGAGCTCTTATTGTAAATAATGAAACAGGTGAAGAATTATCCTCCGCTGTTTTTGAATATCCCCATTCCGTTATGTCGGAATGCCTTCCTTCAGGAAAGAAGCTCGGCTTTGACTGGGCTTTACAGCATCCTCAGGACTATCTTGATGTTCTTTATAACACTATCCCTGCAGTTCTCAAGGAAAGCGGTGTTTCAAAGGATGATGTTGTGGGCATCGGTCTTGACTTTACCGCCTGCACAATCCTTCCTGCCAAGAAGGACGGCACACCTCTTTGCTTCCTCGATGAGTATAAGGATGAGCCCCACGCTTATGTAAAGCTCTGGAAGCATCATGCGGCTCAGCATCTTGCAAATAGGCTGAATGAAATTGCTGAGGAAAGAAATGAGCCCTGGCTTAAAAACTACGGCGGTAAGATTTCTTCCGAGTGGGCAATCCCCAAAATCTGGCAGGTGCTCGACGAGGCTCCCGAAATCTATGAAGCCGCTGATACCTTCATTGAAGCTGCAGACTGGGTTGTATGGCAGCTTTCAGGTAAAGAAAACAGAAACTCCTGCTGTGCCGGTTATAAGGAAATGTGGAATAAGAAGACAGGCTATCCCTCAAAGGATTTCTTCAAGGCACTTGACCCCAGACTCGAAAACGTAATTGAAGATAAGCTTTCAACTGATATTTCTCCTATGGGCTCAAAGGCAGGGGAGTTGACTGATGCTATGGCTGAAAAGCTCGGTCTTAATGCAGGTACTGCAATTGCAACTGCCATTATTGACGCTCACGTTTTTGTTCCTGCAGCAGGTATTGCAGAAGCAGGAAAAATGCTTGCAATAATGGGTACATCCACCTGCCACATGCTTCTCGGTAATGAAGAAAAGCAGGTTAAGGGTATGTGCGGTGTTGTTGAAGACGGAATTCTTCCCGGTTTCTTCGGCTATGAAGCAGGTCAGAGCTGTGTAGGTGACCATTTCCAGTGGTTTATTGATAACTGTCTGCCCGCATCCTACTATGAGGATGCTAAGGCAAAGGGTATGAATATACATAAATATCTTCGCGAGAAGGCACAAAAGTATAAGCCCGGCGAAAGCGGACTTGTTGCTCTCGACTGGTGGAACGGCAACCGCTCCTGTCTCGTTGACGTTGACCTTACGGGTATGATTCTCGGTATGACACTTCTTACAAAGCCCGAGGAAATCTACCGTGCTCTTATTGAAGCTACAGCTTACGGCACAAGAATGATTATTGAAACCTTCCGTGAGTACGGTGTTGAAGTAAATGAATTCTATGCAGCAGGCGGTATTGCAAAGAAGGACCCCATGACTATGCAGATTTACGCTGATATTCTCAATCTTCCCATAAAGATTGCAGGTTCAGATCAGGGCGGTGCTCTCGGTTCTGCTATTTTCGGCTCTGTTGCTGCAGGTAAGGCTAACGGCGGTTATGACGATGTATTCTCTGCCGCTTCAAAGCTCGGCAAGGTTCTTGATACAAAATATGAGCCCAATCCCGAGGCTGTTAAGGTTTATGACAAGCTTTATGCTGAATATAAGATTCTTCATGATTATTTCGGCAGAGGTGCAAATGACGTTATGAAGCGTCTTAAGGAAATCAAAAAGTCTGTTTAAGAGGTAAATAATAATGAAAAAATATAAGTTTTATTTTCTTGTAGGCTCTCAGCATCTTTACGGTGACGAAACATTAAAGGAAGTAGATGCTCACGCAAAAATTATGACAGACGGCTTCAATTCCGATCCCGTAATTCCCTGTACTGTTGAATTTCTTCCCTGCGTTACTACCTCCAAGGCTATTGAAGAAGCCGTAGTTGAGGCAAATAATGACCCTATGTGTGCAGGTATCATCACCTGGATGCACACCTTCTCACCCTCAAAGATGTGGATTTCGGGCATTTCAAAAATGATGAAGCCCTACCTTCACCTTAATACACAGTTCAACCGTGATATTCCCTGGGATACAATTGATATGGACTTTATGAACCTTAATCAGAGTGCCCACGGCGACCGCGAGCACGGTTATATAGGTACCCGTATGGGAACTAAACGTAAGGTTATTGCAGGACATTGGGAAAATGAAGATTTCCGCAAGGAAATTGCATCCTGGATGCGTGCAGCTGTCGGTGTTTTTGAAAGCAGAAGAACAAGAGTTCTCAGAATAAGTGACAATATGAGAAGCGTTGCCGTTACAGACGGTGACAAGGTTGAAGCTCAGATGAAGCTCGGCTGGGAAATTGAACACTACGGTGTCGGAGATATTATAGCTGAGCTCCAAAAGGTGACAGAAGCCGAAGTTGATGCTCAGATGAAGGAGTATGAAGAAAAATATACTCTTTCAACAGATAATATTGATGCTGTCCGTTATCAGGCAAGAGAAGAAATTGCTATAAAGAAGTTTATGGACGAAAGAGGCTTTACCGCCTTCCATACAAACTTTGAGGACCTTCAGGGACTTCGTCAGCTTCCGGGACTTGCTTCTCAGAACCTGATGAGCAAGGGCTACGGCTTCGGTGCAGAGGGCGACTGGAAGGTTGCCGCTATGACAAGAATTCTTAAGGCTATGACTGCCGATATGACTGGCGGTACGGCCTTTATGGAGGACTATACTTATCATTTTGAGCCCGGAAACGAAATGATTATGGGTGCTCATATGCTTGAGGTTTGTCCTACAATTGCCGAGACCAAGCCCGAAATTAAGGTATTTCCCCTCGGCATCGGAGACAGGGAAGACCCTGCCCGTCTTGTATTTAAGTCAAAGCCCGGAAAGGCTATTGTTGTTTCCCTTGTTGATATGGGCGACGGTCTTCGTATGATAGTAAATGACGTTGAATGCGTTGAGCAGGTAAACGATACTCCCAATCTTCCCGTTTCTGCCGTTCTCTGGAAGCCTGCACCCAACCTCAAAACATCCGCGGAAGCCTGGATATATGCAGGTGCAGCTCACCATTCCGTTCTCAGCTATGATGTAACTGCCGAAATGATGAGAGATTTTGCAAATATTCTTGATATTGAGTTTGTTTATATTAATAAGGATACGGAAATCAACTCTTTCGTAAAAGAGCTTGAGCTGTCCTCCCTTTTGAGAAAGCTGAAATAATATGTATAAAGATATAAAAGAAAAGGCTTATAAAGCCAATATGATGTTATATAAGCTCGGCATTGCCCCCTTTACATGGGGCAATGCTTCCGAGTGTGACAGAGAAAAGAGAGTTTTTGCCATTAAGCCCTCAGGTGTTGAATATGAAGCTTTAACACCCGATATGATGGTTATAGTCGATTTTGACGGAAATAAGGTAGAAGGGGAGTATAACCCCTCCTCCGATACCGCCACGCATGCTGTTTTATACAGCAATTTCCCCGATATCGGCGGTGTAGTTCATTCTCATTCAATAAATGCCGTCAGCTTCGCTCAGGCAGGTCTTTCAGTTCCGGCTCTCGGCACTACCCACGCAGATTTCTGCTTCGGTGAAGTACCTTGCGCCAGAGAGCTTACAAAAGAAGAGGTAAACGGTGAATATGAAAAGAGCACGGGCGAGGTAATAGTTTCACATTTTCGTGAAAACTCTATTGACGAAAATGCCGTTCCTGCCGTGCTTGTGCGTTCCCACGGTCCCTTTACCTGGGGAAAATCGGCTTATGAAGCCGCCAAGAACGCAGGTACACTTGAAATTGTCTGCGAAATGGCACTTAAAACACTTCATCTGAATTCTCAGATTGAAACTATTCCCTCATATCTTTTAGAAAAGCATTATATGAGAAAGCACGGCAAAAACGCGTACTACGGACAAGGAAAATAAAATGACAGAATTTACCCATTTACATATACACACAGAATATTCGCTTCTTGACGGTGCCTGCCGTATCAAGCCTCTTATAAAACGTGTAAAAGAGCTTGGAATGACAAGTATCGCCATGACTGACCACGGCGTAATGTACGGTGCTGTTGATTTTTATAAGGCCTGCAAGGCTGAAGGAATCAACGGTATTATCGGCTGTGAGGTTTATGTTGCACAGCGTACCCGTTTTGACAAGGTGCACGGTCTTGATAATGAAAGATATCACCTTGTTCTTCTTGCCGAAAATCAGACAGGATATCAGAATCTTATAAAAATGGTTTCCGCCGCCTGGACAGAGGGCTTTTACACCAAGCCCCGTGTAGATAAGGAGCTTCTTGAGAAATATCACGAGGGACTTATCTGCCTTTCCGCCTGTCTTGCCGGTGAAATTCCTCAGGCAATCCTTAAGGGGGACTATGAAAAGGCAAAGGAAACAGCTCTGTGGTATCAGAATGTTTTCGGCAAAGACAATTATTTCCTCGAAATTCAGGACCACGGCATAGCCGATCAGAAGGCGTCAAATCCTAAAATCATTCAGCTTGCACGGGAGCTCCATATCCCTCTTGTAGCCACAAATGACGCCCATTATATAACAAAGCAGGATGCTGAAATTCAGAAGATTCTCGTTTGTATCGCAACAAAGCATACCATTGAAGAAGACACGGGTATGGGCTTTGAAACCGAGGAATTCTATGTTAAATCAGGCGATGAAATGTTGGCACTTTTCCCCGATGTGCCTGAAGCTATTTCCAATACCAATAAAATTGCCGAGCGATGCCACGTAGGTTTCGAATTCGGTAACACAAAGCTCCCCATATTTGAAGTACCCGACAACCGCGACCATTTCGAATATTTCTCTGACCTTTGCTATAAGGGAATGGTTCGCCGCTACGGTGAAAATTACCCGCAGGAATATATGGACCGTCTCAACTATGAGCTGGGTATCATAAATCAGATGGGATTTATTGACTATTTCCTGATAGTCTGGGACTATATCAACTATGCTAAAAGTGTCGGTATTCCTGTAGGCCCCGGACGAGGCTCCGGTGCCGGAAGTATTGCAGCTTATACCTGCGGAATCACGGATATTGACCCCATGCGCTACTCACTCCTTTTTGAAAGATTCCTGAATCCCGAGCGAGTAAGTATGCCCGACTTCGATATTGACTTCTGCTATGAAAGAAGACAGGAGGTTATCGACTACGTTGTCCGCCGATACGGTGCCGACCACGTTTCACAGATTGCGACCTTCGGAACGCTTGCAGCCAGAGGATGTGTCCGTGACGTAGGCAAGGTGCTCGGTATGAGCGTCGCCGAATGCTCCGCTATACAAAAGGAGATTCCTCAGGAGCTCGGAATGACAATCGAAAAGGCTCTTCAGTCAAATCAGGAGCTCAAAAAGATTTATGATGCAAATCCGCTTGTAAAAAAGGTTCTTGATACCTCCATTAAAATTGAAGGTATGCCGAGAAATACGGGTATGCACGCCGCAGGTGTCGTTATCTGCGATAAGCCCGTTGACGAATATGTACCTCTTTTCAAGAGCGGTGATTCGGTTGTTACGCAGTACTATAAGGGATGGGTTGAATCCCTGGGGCTCCTTAAGATGGACTTCCTCGGTCTTCGTACCCTTACGGTTATTGACGATGCCGTTAAAATGATACATAAAAAAGATCCGAATCTCGACATTATGAAAATTGATGTAGACGATCAGGGTGTTTATAAAATGCTCGGCGAAGGCGGTACCTTCGGCGTGTTCCAGTGTGAATCTGGCGGTATCAGATCTCTGATGATCAATATGCAGCCTCACAACCTTGAAGATATTATTGCCGTTATTGCTCTTTACCGGCCGGGTCCTATGGACTTTATTCCTGCTTATCTTGCCAACCGTCAGGACCCCGAAAACATCAAATACCATACTCCCGAATTAAAGCCTATTCTTGACGTTACATACGGTACAATCGTTTATCAGGAGCAGGTTATGCAGATTTTCCGTGAGCTTGCAGGCTACTCTCTGGGTGCTGCCGATATGGTGCGCCGTGCAGTTGCAAAAAAGCAGGCTGATGTTCTCGAGCAGCAGAGAAAATTCTTCCTTTACGGCTCAGACGGAACGGACGGGGGTTCAAAGTGTGACGGCTGTATCAAGCGAGGAATAAGCGCAGAAGCCGCAAATGCGATATTTGACGATATGGCATCCTTTGCTTCCTACGCATTCAATAAATCCCATTCAGCCGCTTACGCTTATGTTACCTATCAGACAGCCTGGCTTCGCTGTTATTATCCCCAGGAATTTATGGCTGCTATGTTAACCTCTGTTCTTGATAATACGGATAAGGTTGTCGGCTATATTACTGAATGTCAGACAAATCTCGGCTTCAAGGTTCTGCCTCCCAGCGTTAATGAATCTGAAGAGAAGTTCACCGTTGTCGGTGATAATGTACGCTTCGGTCTTCTTGCCATTAAGAATCTCGGAAGCGGTGTTATCAAGCAGATTATTGCCGAGCGTGAGGAAAACGGACCCTTTGAAACCTATTATTCATTCTGTAAGCGCTGTTACGGTAAGGAGCTTAACCGACGTGCACTTGAAAACCTTATAAAAAGCGGTGCTGTAGACTGCTTCGGACTTAACCGTAATCAGATGTTCCTTATGATTGACGATATCCTTACAGCTCTTGACAGCGATAAAAAGGGAAAAATTGAAGGACAGATAGGTCTTTTTGACTTAGGAAGCAAGCTTGCAAAGGCTGTTGAGCCCGTTCCTCCCGATGTTAAGGAGTTCCCCGAAAAGCAGAGACTTCAGATGGAAAAGGAAACCACGGGTCTTTATATGTCGGGCCATCCTATGACGGAGCATGTCCGCCTTGCAGGAAGACTCGGCAGCGCAAAAACCTCCGATATTGTTGAATCTTCGCCTACAGAGCCGGATTCTCCTTATAAGGACGGCGACAGAGTAAGACTTTTGGGTATTCTCGCATCTGTCAGAAAGAAGATTACAAAGAATGACACAACAATGGCTTTCCTGCAGATGGAGGACGTTTACGGCAGTATTGAGGTGCTTGTTTTTCCCAAAAAATTCGACCAGTACGGTCAGTTCTTTATAGAGGATGAAATCGTTCTTCTTACGGGTAAGGTATCCCTTCGTGACGATGAAATCCCGAAGCTTCTGTGTGAAGAGGTTGTTCCTTTAAGAGAAATTCCCGACGATGATGCATATCTTGACAATTATAAGCTTCCCGATGCGGAATATAAATTAAGACAGAGTGCATACACGGCTTATGAAAAGAGTAATCCGAAGCTTGAGCAAAAGCCTGCTGTCAGTACTCCTTTGAATACTCCTGCATCTCAGCCTAAAAAGGATTCAAGAAAGGGGCTTTTCCTTAAGGTTTCCGGCAAGGACGGTCTTGACTGTCAGAGAGCGGAAAAAATGTGCTCCATATTTGAAGGAAGCATTCCGCTTATTCTGTATTATGAGGACAGCAAAAGCTATAATTTCTCTACGGGAATTACCGTTGAGCCTAATAATGACCTTCTGACGGGACTCAGACGTCTTCTCGGTGAAAAAAATGTCGTACTTAAAGTATAAAATGTAATTAATGACAAATTAAGGTTGACTTTACACTTTTAAGCATATATTATATATGTTTGATGTAGCAAATTTACAGATTATCTCTCAGGAGGAAAATAAAATGAAAACTATTGCAGTATTAACCAGCGGCGGTGACGCACCCGGCATGAACGCTGCCATCCGTGCAGTTGTAAGAACAGGCTGTGAAAACGGAGCAAGAGTTCTCGGTATCAGACGCGGTTATGCAGGCCTTATGGAAGGCGATATGTACGAAATGAATTTAAGAAGCGTTTCCGATATCATTCACAGAGGCGGCACAATGCTTCATTCAGCAAGAAGCAAGGAATTCTGCACAGAAGAAGGTATGCAGAAGGCTATTAACATCTGTAAGGAAAACGGCATTGAAGGTATTGTTGTAATCGGCGGTGACGGCTCCTTCAGGGGTGCAAGAGATTTAAGTGTCAGAGGCATTAACTGTGTCGGCGTTCCCGGTACAATCGATAATGATATTGCTTGCTGTGACTATACAATCGGTTATGACACCTGCCTTAACACCATTATGGATATGGTTGACAGAATCAGAGATACAAGTGAATCCCACGACCGCTGCACAGTAGTTGAGGTTATGGGCAGAAGAGCAGGCTTCCTTGCACTTAATGCCGGTATTGCTGTCGGTGCTACTGCTATTCTCATTCCCGAAATGGAATTTGACATTGAAAGAGATATCATTGAAAGAATGAGAAGAACACAGAAGACCGGCAAGCGCCACTTCATTATAGTTGTTGCTGAAGGCGTAAATGAAAAGCTTGAAGCTCAGGGTATCAACGGTGTTTCAGCCCTCGCTAAGTACATCGAACATAATCTCGGTGTTGAAGCACGTGCTACCGTTCTCGGTCATGTTCAGAGAGGCGGCTCACCCTCAGTCAAGGACAGAGTTGCAGGCAGTAAGATGGGAAACTATGCAGCACATCTTCTCCTTGACGGTATCAGCAACCGTGTTGTTGCTATGCAGAAGGAAGAGGTTCTTGACCTTGATATAGTTGAAGCACTCAATATGAAAAAATCCATTGACCTCGGTCTTTATGACACAGCAATGGAAATCGGTATCTGATTTAATTTATGCGCCGTGTACTCCGCGGCGCTTTTTTGAATACTATGGAAAAATATTATCCTTCATATTATAATGAATTTTCCTGTCTTGCAGGGGAGTGCCCCGATTCCTGCTGCACAAAGTGGGAAATAGTCATAGATGAATGTACTCTCAATAAATATAATGCGCTCAGCACGGATTTCGGAAATGAAGTACTGTCACAAATTATAAAGGACGAGGAAGGGGACTGCTGTTTTTTACTTAATAACGGCAGATGTCCTTTTCTGAATTCCCATAATCTTTGCGACATACATATAAAGCTCGGTGAAGATTTTACAAGTGAAATTTGCAGAAATCATCCGAGATTTATTGAAGAATACGACGGATTTACTGAAATCTCTCTATCTCTTTCCTGTCCCGAGGCAAACCGAATTATTATGTCTTCTGAAAAGTCTGTATATCCGACACCGCTATATAAAGGGGACGATGAGGTTCTGGAGCTTCTTATATCGTCAAGAGAAAAGCTTTTGTCTTCCGATCTTGGTTTTTCTTCACTTATAAAGCTGCTTCTTGATGCTGCGGCAGATGACAGCCTTGATATTGACCTTGTATACATAGAAAATCATCCCGATATTAATGTCGCTTTTCTTAAAAACCTGGCTTCATTTCTTCTCAGAAAAAGTGAGATTCTGACAAATGAATGGAAAGCTTACCTTGAAAATGCCGAAGGTGTCGGTATTTCAGATGAAGAATTTGAAGCTTACTGTAAAAGTAATGATGAAGCACTAGTTAAAATCTGCAGATATTTTATATACAGATATTATCTTAAGGCAGTCAATGACCTTGATATATATTCGAGGGCACTTTTTATTGCTTCCTCTTGTCTTTTTCCGGCTTTTATTGCCTGTAGCTGCAATGTAACATTATGGGAAGCAGCAAGGCTTTTTTCAAAAGAAACCGAGCATAATTTATTCAATCTTGATTTGCTTCTCGGCTTTTTCAGTGAATTTTAACGAGGTGAACAGTATGTCACGTATAATGGATATAATTGAAGAATTTAAGAAGCCGTGTCCCTGCGGCAGAGTACATGAAACTGCCGTCAAGGATGTGCATATCGGCTCGGGAATTATAAAAGATACGGGAAGAATTCTGAAAGAAAACAATTTTTCCTCGGATTTACTTCTTGTTGCAGATAAGAATACCTTAAAAGCCGCTGACGGAATAATTGAAGCTCTTGACGGCTTTAATGTAAGCTTTCACATTTATGATAACATCCGTGTTGCCGATATGAAGCACGTTGATGAATTACGGGAGCTTATAAAAAACCGTGATATTTCCGTAATATCAGTCGGAACAGGTTCTGTAAATGATCCCTGCAGACTGGCGTGTGCTCTCGAAAACAAAAAGCTCTGCATTTTTGCAACGGCCCCCTCTATGGATGGCTTTGCATCCGATACTTCTCCTATTGTAAAAGAAGGATTTAAATCCTCATATCAGGCAAAAAGCCCCGAGGTTATAATAGGGGATACAAAAACTCTCGCTTCATCTCCCTCTTATCTGAAATCGGCAGGCTTCGGGGATATGATGGCAAAGTATGTAGGGCTTGTTGACTGGAAAGTGTCCTCACTTCTGACCGGTGAATATTATTGTGAAAGGGTAGCCGGGCTCACAAGAAATGCTGTTGATACACTTCTTTCTATGGCTTGCAGAGTAACAGCCGATGATGAAGAAACTGCAGGACAGATTTTTGAAAGCCTTCTTATGACGGGCATTGCTATGAGTTTTACCAAAAATTCCCGCCCTGCCAGCGGAAGTGAGCATATTATCGCTCATCTTATAGAATGTCTGCAGCTTCCCGAGGGTATTATTCCCAATTACCACGGTGAGGATGTAGGAGTATGTACTCTCGAAATGCTGAAATTCTATAATTCTCTCGCAGCGTTTGAATCCGTAAAGGGAGTTACGGAAAGCCCCGATTGGGA
Organism: Clostridia bacterium; assembly: GCA_017625435.1. Lineage (GTDB taxonomy): Bacteria > Bacillota > Clostridia > Oscillospirales > Acutalibacteraceae > RUG806. The sequence goes on along the minus strand of JAGAKX010000057.1, from coordinate 24,455 downwards.
CAAAATATTTGCTGTTTACGGCAATATGGCGGAGGATGTAAAGAAGCTTAATTTCCCCGAGAATATCGTTGACAGCGTAAATCCCGATGATATTACCGCCGGATGGCAGGAAATCAGAGATATAATTCATTCTGTTCCGTCTTATGATGCAGTCAGAGACGCTATGATAAAAGCAGGATGTAAAATTACCGTATCTGATATCGAAAAGTCTCAGGATTATTTTGACCTTTGTGTTAAATATTCTCCCTATATGAGAAAACGCCTTACTCTATTAAGACTCAGAGATATGATAAAAGCATAAAAATAGCGGTACCTTATTTGGTACCGCATAAATTTTTAATCATCAAGTGTCTGCATAAACTCCCAGGAGAGCTTTGTTGCCTTTTTTGCATCGCCGTCAACCCAGTCTCCGTCCTGCTCGTACATTATGTAGGGAATGCCGAGCTCCTTGCAGGCTTCATAGCAGGCTTTAAGGTCAACCTTTCCTTCACCGAGGGTGCAGAATTTTCTCTCGCCGTCGAGGATATTATAATCCTTGAAATGACAGACCTTAACTCTGCCTTTCATTTTCTTCAGATACTCTACGGGGTCTGCACCTGCAAAATGAATCCACGCAACATCGGGAATAAAATGGAAAACCTCAGGATCTGTGTTTTCAAGGAGGTAATCAATCATTCTTTCACCGTTGTCCATTGCTTTGAATTCAAAATCGTGATTGTGGTAGTTAAAGGTCATTCCGTTGGCTTTAAGTGCCGGGGCAAAGGAATTAACCTTTTCAATAAATGAATCAACGTTTTCTTTCTTGTATCTGTATTCGTCACCTGCGGCACCAAGCCCCAAGGCATAGCAGTCAATTATCTTGTGCTCCTCAATGAGCTTTTCCGTATCGTTTAAGAACCTGTCGAAGGGCTTGTGAGTTACACATACCTTCATACCGTTTTTGTCGAGAATTTCCTTCTGAACCTCAGCCTCAATAGGACCGATAGCAGAAATCTGAACATCTTTTACGCCCATATCCGCAAGATAAGCGAGAATATTATGGAAATCCTCAGCATTCTGACAGAAATCTCTTAAAGTATAAAGCTGTATGCCAAGTATAGGTTTATTCATTTGTATCATCCTTCCTTTATATATTTCAATAATAGTTCAAACGGTGTTTTTTATCAATATGATTTTTTTATTTTGTATTTATAAACAAAAAGAGATTCTTAAACTGTAGGAATTGCCGAAAATATTTCGCCCATTTGACTTTGTAGGTAATTAGTAGTAAAATTACTGTGAATGATTATACGGAGGTAAATATTATGAAAAAGTTTATTGCTGTTTTAATGAGCATAGTCCTTGTTATGTCTCTCGGCATTACTGCATTTGCTGCTGTTCCCGGTGACAATGATGTGCTTAAATTCGACGAAAACGGCGAATTCAAAATCTTCAACATCTGTGATATTCAGGATATGTATCCTCTTCACAAGACAACTAAGGCATTCATTACTGATATGCTTAAAATCCATCAGCCTGACATTGTTGTTCTCGGCGGTGACAACTCAGTTTCTACTAAGGAAACAAAGGCAGACGCTATCAAGGAAATCTGTGACATCTTTGTTGAAAATGAAACATATTTCACATTCGTTTTCGGAAATCACGATGATGAGCAGGGTGTTTCCCGTGAAGAGCTTTTCGCTATGTATAAGCAGTTCGGCGGTGAATACTGCCTCGCTTATGATGCTGTTCCCGAGCTTACGGGTGTCGGCACTCATAACCTTACCGTTAAGAGCTCCGACGGAAGCAGAATAGCTTACAATCTCTATATGTTCGACTCCAACACTTATGTTCACGATGAAAACGGTGAGTGGCTCGGATATGATGCAGTTCACGAGGACCAGATTGAATGGTATAAGAGCACCTCAGCTGAAGTTAAGTCAGAAAACGGCGGTGAAACCGTTTATGCTATGGCTTTCCAGCACATTATTGTTCAGGAGATATATGACCTTATGTTCTATAAGTCTCCCATAGCTCTCGGTGAGGCTACAAGAAATTTTGACGGTCAGTCTTACACAATTTTCCCCTTTGTTCACAACATCAAGGAAGGTGTTCTTCTTGAAGTTCCCTGTCCCGGTTACTATAACTACGGTCAGTTTGATGCTTTTGTTGAAATGGGTGATGTTGTAGCAACATTCTCGGGACACGACCACCTCAACTCCTTTATTGTTGAAAAAGACGGTGTTGACATCGTTAATACTCCCGGCTGCTCATTCGAATCCTACGGTGATCCCGCAACCAGAGGTATCCGTATGCTCACAATCAATGAAGCAGACACTTCCGTTTACAAATCTGAAATGCTCACAGTATCCGAATACGTTCTCGGTGACGGAGCATATCTTACAGAATTCGGCGATTTCTCAAAGCTGGATGCAATTCTCGGAGCATTCGAAAATGTCTTCTTCAAGCTCTATTTCCAGATAACAGACCTTATTTACATTCTTTCCGGTATTAAAATGTAAAATATCTGTTAACACCGCGTAAAATAACAGGAATTTAGTTTACATTCTTTCTTTTAAATTTTATAATCAGTTTATTATAAATAGGGGGTAAAACATTATGAAAACCGTATTTCTTACCGGCGGTACCGGTAATATGGGTTGGGCTGCATTCCAGGAGCTTTATAAGCTCGGTGATGTAAAAATCAATTTCCTTGCACGTCCCAGCGACAAAAACAAAGAGCTTCTTCTTCCTTATATGGGAAAGAAGAACGTTGAAATCATCTGGGGCGACTTCCTTGAGTATGATTCAATTCTCAAGGGTGTAACAGGTGCTGATTATGTACTTCACATCGGCGGTATGGTTTCTCCTGCTGCTGACTACAAGCCCTATACAACAAGAAAGGTTAACGTAGGTGCTGCAGAAAACATCTGCAAGGCTGTTCTTGCACAGCCCAACGCTGATGATATCAAGGTTTGCTACATAGGCTCTGTTGCAGAAACAGGTGACAGAAACACTCCCATTCATTGGGGCAGATGCGGCGACCCCATTAAGGTTTCCGTTTATGACCATTATGCTATTTCAAAGGTTATGGCTGAAAGAGTTTTCGTTGAAAGCGGAATCAAGCATTGGGTTGTAATGCGTCAGTCAGGTATTCTTTATCCTGCAATTCTTCACAATATGGAGCCCATTATGTATCACGTTCCTCTTAACGGTATGCTTGAATGGTGTACTGTTGAAGATTCAGGACGTCTTATGAGAAACTTTGTTACGGAAGATCTTCCCGAAGAATTCTTCAGAAGATTCTATAATATCGGTTCCGGTAAGGAATACAGACTTACAAACTTCGAGTTTGAAGAGCTTCTTCTTGGCTGTATCGGTCTCGGCTCTCCCAAGACTCTCTTTGACCCCAACTGGTTCACAACAAAGAACTTCCACGGTCAGTATTATGCAGACGGCGATGTTCTTGAGGATTATCTCCATTTCCGTGCAAATATGCCCGTTAAGGACTATTTTGACCATATGGCAAATCAGGTTGAATTCTATTTCAGAATTCCCAAGTACATCCCCACCAAGAAGCTTATCGGTGCTTGCGCTAAGCCCTTTATGAAGAAGATTGCAGAAACCGAAAGATGGGGTACTCTTGACTGGATAAAGACCAAGGATCCCGTAAGACTTTCTGCTTACTACGGCTCTTATGAGGATTATCTCAAGATTCCCGCAAATTGGGATGAATTCAAGCTTGAAAGCCCCGACAAGAGAAATGAAGCTGCCGATGAATTCAAGCTCGACCACGGTTATGATGAATCCAAGCCCAAGACAGAGCTTGATATTAACGATATGAAGCAGGCTGCCGAATTCCGCGGCGGCGAGTGCCTCAGCGAATCAATGACAAAGGGCGACCTTGTTACAAAGCTTAAGTGGAAGTGCGGATGCTGCGGTCACGAATTTGAAGCAAGCCCCAATCTTATCCTTCTCGGCGGTCATTGGTGTCCCGAATGTTACCTTCCCGAAAAGAAGTGGAACTATGATGAAATCGCCAAGACCAATCCCTTCTTCGCTCAGGTATGGTACACTAACCACTCCAAGGATGAAAACAATGTTTATGACTTTGACGAAATCTTTGACGGTTGGGAAAAGAAGAAATAAAATATAAATTTTTACCGCTGTTCCGAAAGAACGGCGGTTTTTTCTGTTGATTTTTCTTTAAATTTGTTATAATATTTAATCAAAAATAATAACAGACACAAGAGGAAATTATGAAATATAAACTTGTAATATTTGACCTTGACGGAACAGTTCTTGATACTCTCGGGGACCTCTGCAATTCCGTGAATTTTGCACTTAAATCATATAATCTGCCCGAGAGAAGTCTTGATGAAGTAAGAACCTTTGTGGGCAACGGAATAAGAAGACTTATTGACCTGTCAGTACCTGAAAATACAGCGTTATCTGTAACCGATTCCGTATTTGATGCATTCAAGGCTCACTATAAAGAACACAGTAGTGACACTACGAAGCCTTATAACGGCATAGGAGAGCTTCTCGTTGAATTGAAGGAAAAGGGAATATTGACTGCTGTAGTGTCAAATAAAGCGCATTTTGCCGTAAAGGACCTTGCAGATAAATACTTCGACGGACTCTTCTCCTATATATCAGGTGAAAAAGAGGGAATACCCCGAAAGCCTGCCCCCGATATGGTCCGCAATGCAATTGAATTCTTCGGTGTTTCATCTGAGGATGCAGTTTATGTCGGTGATTCCGAGGTGGATATAATGACAGCCAAAAACTGCGGTATCGACAGTATTATTGTTACTTGGGGATTCAGGGATAAGGAAATTCTTATTAATTCAGGAGCAAAAATTCTTGCAGATGACATTATTACCTTGAAAAATATGCTTATATAATCAAAAACAGCCTGCAATTTTTTGCAGGCTAAATTTTATATGTTTTAGGTTTTCTTTCTTCATAAAACGTCAGCTCATTAAATCCGAGACTTTTGAGCAATTCGGCACCTTCATTCAAGCCTTTTTTGATATCAGAAGGGGAGTGGGCATCGCTTCCGAGAGTAATCCTTTTACCTCCAAGAGTTTTATAAAGCATTATTATGTCCTTCTCGGGCATAAAATATCCGTCGCCGATTCCCGATGTATTAACTTCCAGAGTTTTATCTCGCTTTATTACAGCTTTCAGAATTTCCGATATTACAGGTAAGTGCTTATTGATGCCGACATTCCGTTTATATTTATAAACTATATATCTTAAAACAACTGTCAGATGGCAAAGAATGTCATAATCACTGCTTTGTGCAGTTTCCAGTAAATCTTCAAAATACTGCGTAACATATCTGTCAATAAAACTGTCCGGAAAAGCCGTAAAATCTATTACAGAAAATGGCATATCAAAATTTTCGATTCTTACAGCGTGAACAGAGCCTAAAATAACATCGTAATCATAAGAATTGATGATATTCTCTGCAAAGCCGGGATTAAACAGAGCTTCTCCTATTTCTATCCCTTTTGAAATAATAAGCTTATCTTTATAAATCTCCTTGAATTTTTCTGCCTCCTTATAAGATAAGCTGAGATTTCTGAGCATTGTTTTATCTTCGGAGAATTCGCAGTCACAATGATCCGTAACCGCAAAGCCCGAAAGATTATTCTCTTCGGCAGAGCAGCACAGCTCTTCAATTGTACCTTTTCCGTCGTGGGAAAACAAAGTATGGGTATGACAGTTGAATAATTTCATTTTCTTCACCGAAAACAGTATATAACTAAATCCTGTAATTGACAAGAAAAAGTTTTGTTGATAAAATATTCAGAAAGGAGTGATACAAATGACTGATGTTGAACAATTAGTAAGTCTTCTTTTTGAAAAAAAACTTAAGATTTCTGCAGCAGAATCCTGCACGGGCGGAATGTTTATATCGAAGCTTATAGATATTCCGGGTACATCCGATATTATCGGAGCATCTTACATTACTTATTCGGATGATGCAAAAATCAATACAGTAGGCGTAAAGGCTGAAACTATTGAAAAATTCGGTGTTGTCAGCGAAAATACGGCACTCGAAATGGCAGTCGGTGCAATGAATACTGCAAAGAGTGACATTGGTGTCGGAATTACAGGCTTTGCAGGTCCTTCTGATGATGACAATGACCCTGATGCAGGTAAGGTATGCTTCGGCTTTGCCCTTAAAGGTAAAACTGTATCTTCAACTAAACACTTCGGAAATATAGGCAGAAATGCCGTTCGTGAGCTTTCCTGTATATATGCTATTGATACTCTTATAAAACTTATTAAAACCTTCGGAGATTAAAATGATAAAACGTAAATTTTCCGCATTGCAGGTAATAGCTCTGGGCTTCTTCCTTATAGCAATGCTCGGTACATTACTTCTTATGCTGCCGATTTCTTCGAGTGACGGAACGTGGACACCGTTTCTTACGGCACTTTTTACCTCCGTATCGTCCTCTTGTGTTACGGGACTTGTTCTTGTTGATACCGCTATGCATTGGTCGTTATTCGGTCAGATTGTTATAATTCTTCTTATTCAGACCGGCGGTCTGGGTTTTATGACAATAGCAACCTTCTTTATGTCCTTTGCAAAGAAGAATATAAACTTAAGAAACCGCAGTATTATGGCAGAGAGCATCAATACATCTCATATCGCAGGGCTTAAGAAGATTACAAAGAAAATTATTATCGGTACAGCTCTTTTTGAGGGCATCGGCGCCGTAATTCTTTCTTTGTGCTTTATCGGTGAATTCGGTGTTGTTAAAGGAATATGGTACGGTGTATTTCACTCGATTTCCGCATTCTGTAATGCCGGCTTTGACCTTTTAGGTGTTCAGGGAGAGTTTTCGTCCCTTATAAATTACACGGGAGATGTAATAGTTAATATTACACTGATTATTCTGATATCTGTCGGCGGAATCGGTTTTCTTGTATGGGATGATATTGTGAGAAATAAACTGAATTTCAGAAAATATCAGCTTCATACGAAAATTGTCCTTGTTGTAAGCTTTATTCTTACCTTCGGCGGTGCAATTCTCTTCTTCATTCTTGAATACAATCATTCACTTTCGGGAATGACTGCAACGGAAAAGATACTCGGATCGCTGTTTTCATCCGTTACCTGCAGAACTGCAGGCTTTAACACGGTTGACTTTGCCGCTTTATCAAAGGGCAGTATCCTTATTATGTGCTTTCTTATGTTTGTGGGCGGCTCCTCAGGCTCAACTGCAGGCGGTGCTAAAACAACGACCGTCGCTGTAATATTCGCTTATCTCTTCTCAAGCCTCAGAGGAATTTCAAAGCCTGTTATTTTCGGAAGAACAATAGACAGCGAAACCCACAGAAAAGCTGTTACTGTATGTGTTTTTAATCTGACGCTGATTTTTTGTGCCGTGACACTTATATGTTCTGTTGATAACCTGCCCCTTGAGGATGTATGCTTTGAGGTATTTTCTGCTATGAGCACGGTGGGTATGACAACAGGTATCACCCGCGATTTATCTGTAATTTCTCAGATTGCAATTATAATTCTGATGTATTGCGGCAGGGTGGGAAGTATTTCCTTTGCCCTTGCAATTCTTGAAAAAAGGGCACAGCCACAGGTCACCTGTCCCACAGAATCCATAACGGTAGGTTAAAAAGGAGTTATTATGAAATCATTTCTTATTATCGGTATGAGTACCTTCGGTCAGCATCTTCTTAAAGAGTTATATGATAAAAAGTGCGATGTTTTTATTGCTGACATAAATGAAAATGTTATTACACCCAATCTCGCTTATGCCGTTACTGCTAAAATTGCAGACTGTACCGATGAGCAGGTATTGAAAAGCTTCGGTGTTGATGAATTTGACAGCTGCTTCGTATGTCTCGGCGGTAATTTTACTGAAGCTCTTGAGGTTGCATCAATATTAAAGGAGCTCGGAGCAAAAAAGGTTATTGCCGAAGTTAACCGTGAGCGTGAAAAGAAGTTCCTTTTAAGAAACGGTGCAGATATGGTAGTTTATCCCGAAGAGGATATGGCGATCCGTGTAGCTGCAGAAGAGAGTAGCGATTCTGTTTTCGACTTTTTCGAGCTTTCCGACGGATATTCCATTTATGAGATTTCTGTTCCGTCCGCCTGGGCAGGGAAGTCGCTTAAGGAGCTCAGAGTACGCGAAAAGTATAATATAAATATAATTGCCGTAAAACAAGACGGACATATCGTGCCCGTGCTTTCTCCTGACAGCAGATTTACTGCTGATGAGCATCTGATTGTTATGTGCCACAAGGAAGATATAACAAAATTTATAAAATAAGGACATTTATAATGGCAATTTTGATTCTCAGAATCTTTTCTTTGATAGCAGGAATTTGCTTTCTTTCCCTTGATATTTATCTGTTTTATGTTGCTTCCGGATATCGTCGTCATTTATGCGGAAAATGTAAGGGTTATTTAAAGAACACAAAACAGCTTCATAATGTTCATAAAGGCGGAAAATTCGGTAGATTTTATAAAACTTATATCGATTATGTATATGTTTACAGAGTCGGCGGAACAGAATATTTTATCGAAGATGGCCGTCCCGGCACTAAGAATGATCTAAGATATACGGTTGATATTATTTATCAGAAAAAGAATCCGAAACGAGCATATATTGAGGGTCTTAATTTACATTTTGAAGCTTCTATTGCTTTTCTTTTATGTCCGGTCTGGATAATGTTTGTCATCTGCGGAATATTTATGTAACATAAAAGCGGTGTGCCGTAAGACACACCGCTTAAATTTTATTTTTCTGCTTTTCTCTTTTCAAGCTCTGAAAGGATTCTCGAGTATTCCTTTTCATCAATCTTGTATTTCTTCATAGCTATGAGCACGCCGATTCCCATAAATACTATGGGCAGGAAAGCCATAACGGCTCTCAGGGCAAAGGTCATTCCGTCTGTTGCACCCGTCAGAACCTCTTCTATATAAGTGGTTTTGTAAGCTTCAGTCCATACATCGGGATTTGAAATTGCTGCATTTTCAGCATCTGCAATTTTATTTGTGATATCAGTAAGACCGATTGCCAAGTAAACTACCATTATTATTAACTGCTGAAGTGAGCTTGACATCTTTGACATAAAGGGCTTAACTGAGAAAATGAGAGCCTCGTTTCTTTCACCGGTCATAAGCTCATTATATTCAACTGTGTTAGCAAGAAGAATTGCGGCAATCAGATAGAAAAGTGCACCGCCGATGCCGATAAATAAAGCTTCCGTACAAAGAACATAGTATGCAATATCCGGATTCTTTATAAAGGTTTCCGAAAGCATAAATGCAATGTATCCTACAATTATCAGTCCGAAGGACATTTTTATTATCTGATTTCTTGTAAATTTTTTGGTAAGCATAGGATACATCAGGAAGGTAAGACCTGATGCGGCGCCGTAAGCCACAACGAAAAGAGTTGTATTTGAGCCTTCGTAACCATAAGAAAGATAAATATAATTTGTACCGAATGCCGTAAGAAGAGCGCTGGTCATTGCGGCAAACAGAAGAATAAGAGAGGTCCAGAGCACCTGCTTGTTATTGAAAATAATTTTAACCATTTTTCTGATGCCGATTTTTTCAACAGGACCGTCACTCTTGGGGATAGGCTTTTCCTTAACGCCTGCACAGACAAACATCTGACATCCGATAAAGCTGAGAGCAATTACAATTGATACAACCTTGTAGCCGGTAACTGCGCTGTTTCCTATAGCACCTGAGCCTACAGTAAGAAGAGGAATAAGAAGATTTGCAAGTATTGTGCCGAGTCCTGCAAAGAGATTTGCCATTGATGTAATAACGTCTCTTTGTCTGGGTTCGCTTGAAAGTGCAGGAACCATTGACCAGTATGCAATGTCGTTCATTGTATAAGTAAGGTCCCACAGAATATAAAGGAAAGCAAAGGCAACAACGAAGGCTATGCCTTCAAGCTTAATGTTATACATAAGAACAAGCACAACTGCATTTGTAATTACACCGATAAAAATCCAAGGCTTGAATTTTCCGAATTTTGTACGAGTATTTTCAATAATACCGCCCATAATGGGGTCATTAATTCCGTCCCAGATACGGCATATTATCATTATGATGCTTATTGCAGCAAACTGACCGTCTGTTACGTTTTTAGTGTAGAGAATAAATGTTAACAGAAAAGATGTATAAAGAGTATATGCAAGGTCTCTTCCTATACCGCCGAGAGAATAAACCCATTTGTTACGGTTAAAATAATCTTTGTTTTTAATAAGCTCGTTTTTCATAAAAACAACCCCTTGTGTATGATAATTAAAGTTTATATTATTTATTAAAAACTGTCAATGAAATGATTAAACAGATTAATAAAATATTATACAAATTTCTGTTGACAATTTTGTGAGTCTGTGTTAAATTATCTTCATAAAGGCTGTGACCGGAAACCAGTAACATAAAAAAAGTTTTCAGAGAATTGTCGGTTGGTGCAAGACATAAATGGATTTTGTGTGAATTCATTCCGTGAGCTGTGGGCTGAAATTGCAGTAGGCTTTAACGGGCGCACCCGTTATAGTGCAGGGGTATGTATGTACTCCGTGAGGGAGCTTTTGTGAGGAAGCTCCGAATATGAGGTGGTAACACGGTATATCCGTCCTCTGCTTATTTTGCAGAGGGCTTTTTTTATTGTAAAAGCTTCTCTGACATCCCGAAGGAGGAAATTTTATGTGGCAGGAAAAAATTGAGACAATGCCAAGAGTTGAGCTTGAAGCTCTTCAAAGCGAAAGACTTAAGAATCAGGTAAAGAGAATGTATGAAAGGGTAGAGCTTTTCAGAAACAGAATGGATGAAATTGGTCTTAAACCCGAAGACATAAAAGGAATTGAAGACCTTCATAAGCTTCCTTTCTCTTATAAGCAGGACCTTCGCGACTATTATCCCTACGGTCTCTTCGCAGAGCCTATGGAAAACATCAAGCGTGTTCACGCATCCAGCGGTACAACAGGTAAAAAAATTGTTGTAGGCTATACTGAAAACGATATTACAGCCTGGGCTGACTGTGTTGCAAGAATGATGAGTGCAATAGGTCTTGACGAAAGCGATTTTGTTCAGGTTTCATACGGATACGGCTTATTTACGGGCGGACTCGGTGCACACTACGGTGCTGAAAGACTCGGTGCTACTGTAATTCCCACATCCTCGGGAAATACTGCAAATCAGCTTCAGACAATGGTTGACTTCGGTTCTACTTGTCTTTGCTGTACTCCCTCCTATGCAATGTATCTCGGTGAGGCAGCTGAAGAAGCAGGACTTACAGATAAGCTGAAGCTCAAAGCAGGTATTTTCGGTGCCGAGCCCTGGAGTGAGGATATGCGAAAGGAAATTGAAAAGAAGCTTCACATAAAGGCTTACGATATTTACGGTCTTTCCGAAATTATGGGTCCCGGTGTATCTTATGAGTGCGAATATCAGGCTGGTATGCACGTCTGTGAAGATATGTTCATTCCCGAAATTATCGATCCCGATACACTTGAAGTGCTTCCTGCAGGTGCTCAGGGTGAACTTGTTTTCACAACTATTACAAAGGAGGGCTTCCCCCTTATAAGATACCGGACCAGAGACATCTGTTCTCTTAATTACGAAAAGTGCAAGTGCGGCAGAACACACGTAAGAATGAACAAGCCTCAGGGCAGAACTGACGATATGCTCATTATCAGAGGCGTAAATGTATTCCCCTCACAGATTGAAGAGGTTCTTCTTAAGGTCAGCGGTGATATTACTCCCAACTATCAGATTATTGTTGACAGAGTTAATAATACTGATACCTTCGATATCAATGTCGAAATGAGCGAGGAGCTTTTCTCCGATGATATCAAATCAATCGAGAAAACAGAAAAGCTTATCAGAGAAAGACTCAGAGATGTTCTCGGCATCAGCGCGGGCGTTCATCTTGTTAATCCCAAATCAATTGCAAGAAGCGAAGGTAAAGCAAAGCGCGTTATAGATAAGAGAAAAGTATAAGGAGAGTATTTATATGAAACAGTTATCAGTTTTTGTTGAAAATAAAGTCGGTCGTCTTTCCGCTGTTCTTGATGTGCTCAAAGATAATGATGTTGATATCAGTGCGCTGTCCCTTGCTGATACATCAGAATACGGCATTCTCCGCCTTGTTGTAAATAAACCCGATGTTGCGCTTACTGCTCTTAAAGAATCGGGTGTTATGGTAAAATGCACTCAGGTTATTGCAGCAGCTATGGATGATGCCCCCGGCGGTCTCGCTAAGCTTCTGTCTGTTCTTTCGGAAGCAAATGTTGCCATTGAATATATGTATGCATTCATCGGCAAGGAAGAGGGAAAGGCGTGGACCGTTCTTCGTGTTGATGACATTGAAGGTGCGACTGAGGTATTAAAAGCACATAATGTCTCTTTGCACGACGATTACGAGAATTACAGAAAATAAAAAAAGGAGGGAGCTGAATTTCAGCTCTCTCTCTTTTTTGTCAGAATATAATGGTTTTATCTTCACCGACACCTGCCATACCGTCAAGTATATACTTGTTTCCGTCGGGGTCACAGACATAGCCCTTAAGCTCACCGAAGGTAATGTGATAGTCGGTATTGAGAATACCTGTAGTCATTTTCATAAGATATTCATCGCCGATGTCAAATGTGACATCTACCATACCTTTTGTGTCTCTGATATGCCATACTTTGTCTGATTTATGCTTAAAAACAACGGGAGTAAGCAGGGTAGTGTCACCCTCGAACCATATAAGATTTTCGTTATAGTCATCCTGATTTATAGACTGATTTCTTGTAAGATTAAATCCGAAATACTGCTCTTTCCCGTCAATTTCCTTTTTACCCATAGTTGTGACCCTGTCATAATGGGCGTGACGGGGATAATAGCCTCTGTGGTCATCAATGATTGCTGCAGTTTTTTCATCTGCAACAAATCTTTCACCGTTTACTTCCAGATAGCCCTCTACCTTGAAAAGGTCCTTCTGTGTATAAAGAGGCCTGTTGGAATCAAAGGGAATACTGACGATGCTGGGCTTAGAAACACGGGTAAGCTTCACACGATAGTCAATGACGCCCGAAGCCGTATCATTTGCGTATCCGGAAACAATTGCTTCGCCTCGCTGAAAATTATTAACGTATCTGATTTTTACGTTTTTACTCTTTGAATATGATTCCGATGAATTTATAAGCGTGTCGGAAATTACGGCTTTTCCGGGACCGAGCATATCCTTCCATGCGGTGCATTTTTTCGTTCTTTTGTCATAAAGAACAGTAAGGGCAGTTCCGAAAAGTCCCATATCACAAACAGCTGTAAGAAGTATTACCTTGTCGAAATTAATTTCTGTAGCCTGCCACAAGGTAAGTCTGAATTTATTGAAAATATTGGGAAGGGCAGAGGGCTTATTGATTTTTAGAAAATCCATTCTGGGAAATTCCTTGTCGAATGTACCGAAATAACAGTTGCCGAGCTCGTCGCAGATGTTATCGGGAGTGGGCACAGCTTTTCTTTTTCTTGACAGAACGCTTCTGAAATCCATAGTAATTTTCCTTTCGCTTTGTTTAATTTAAGTATAAATCCCTTAATATTAAATGTCAATAACAAGTAAATTTTTATTGTGTTCAATTGCTTTCTGTGTTATATTTGTCAAGGATGGTGATATTATGGAAATTAAAGAAATTCTTTCACGTGTAGACCATACACTTCTGAATGTTAATGCCACAGCTGAAGAAATAAAAGATATCTGTGATGACGCAATTTTATACGGATGTGCAAGTGTTTGTATTCCTCCTTCTTATGTGAAGGATGCAAAGGATTATATAAAAGGCAGAATTCCCGTGTGTACGGTTATCGGCTTTCCCAACGGCTATAATTCTACTGCAGTAAAATGCTTTGAAACTGAAACTGCAGTAAATGACGGTGCCGATGAAATTGATATGGTAATAAATATCGGTTGGGTAAAAGACGGAAAATATGAGGATATCCTTAATGAAATCAATGCGGTTAAAAAAGCGTGTAACGGTAAGCTCCTTAAGGTCATTATAGAAACCTGCCTTCTGACGGAAGAAGAAAAAATCAGAATGTGTGAAACAGTATCTGCATCCGAAGCCGATTTCATAAAAACCTCAACGGGCTTTTCAACGGGCGGAGCTACAAAGGAAGACATTATACTTTTTACAAAGCATTGCAGGTCTTCTCTTAAAATCAAGGCGGCAGGCGGGATAAAAAGCCTTCAGGATGCTGAGGATTTTATAAAGCTCGGCGCAGAAAGGCTCGGTACAAGCAGAATTGTGAAACTCATAAAAAACAGCAAAGATATTTCAGGCTATTGATTTTTTCATAAATATGTTGCATTAAGCATAATTTTATGATACAATTCAAAAAAAATTAAAAGGAGTATTATTATGGATACAGCAGCAGTTGTTCAATGGTTCTCAGATGTGTTCGGAACCTTTGATTTCAACATTCTCCAGTTCTATGCTAACCTTCACGAAGGCCCCCTCGGTGCAATTCTTGACGCATTTTTCCTCGTTTACACTCATCTCGGCGATGACGGAATTCTTTTTATTGTTCTCGGTCTTATTTTCCTTCTTTTCAAAAAGACAAGAAAAGTCGGTGCTGGTATGCTTATCGGTATTGCAGTAGGTGCAATTTTCACAAACGTGACCATAAAGCCCCTTATTGAAAGACCCCGTCCCTTTGAGCTTTTCGAGTATTCATCAGACCCCAACGTTCTCCTCTTCAAGGAATGGTGGACAAATCTCGGTGAGGTGCACGCTTCCTCAATGCGTTCCTTCCCCTCAGGCCACACAACATCCGCTGTTGCTGCACTCGTTCCCGTGTTTATGTTCTGTGATAAAAAGAAGAGCTGGCTTGCTCTCGTAGCCGCTGTTCTTATGGGTGCATCCAGAAACTATGTTCAGGTTCATTACCCCTCAGACGTTCTCGGCGGTATCATTATAGGTCTTATAGCAGGTCTTATTGCTTTCTTTGTTGTTTCCTTCGCTATGAAAAAATTTGCTGAATCAAAGAACATAAAAGCTAATAAGGTAGTAACCTTTGACCTTATAGAAACTATCAGAGCAAAAAAAGCAAAATAACATAGAAAGACTGCTGAAAAAGCAGTCTTTTTTTGTGAATAAATTCACAATTCAATAGTTGAATTTCAATATATTTTAATATATAATTATTTTGAAAAATTGTGAGGTGAACATTATGCTTGTCACAATGAAGGAGCTCCTTATTAAGGCAGAAAAGGAAAATTTTGCAATAGGTGCTTTCAGCGTCGGTAATATGGAAATGGTAATGGGAGTTCTCAGAGCCGCAGAAGAGCTCAATACTCCCGTAATTCTTCAGATAGCTGAAAAGCGACTCGGCAGTTCACCCCTTGAATTAATGGCTCCGATGATGGTATCAGCTGCAAAAAACGCCAATGTTCAGGTTGCCGTTCATCTTGATCACGGGCTTACTCTTGACTGTATAAAGAAGGCTCTCGCTCACGGCTTTACGTCCGTAATGCTTGACTGTTCATTAAAGCCTCTTAATGAAAATATTGAAATAACGAAAGAGGTCGTAAAGCTTGCCCGTGAATACGGAACAACTGTGGAAGCAGAGCTGGGAGTTGTTGGCGGAAATGAAGGAGATTCCGAGGAGCATATCATTACCTGCACGGATCCGGAGACTGCAAAGCACTTCTGCAAGAAAACAGGTATTGATGCTCTGGCAGTTGCAATCGGTAATGCACACGGAAATTATCCGGTACTTCCGCAGCTTCGTTTTGATGTGCTTGAAGAGATTCATAATCTGACCGATATTCCGCTTGTGCTTCACGGCGGCACGGGAATAACCGCTGAAATGTTCAGACGGGCAATTTCTCTCGGAATCAGAAAAATCAATATCGCGACTGCAAGCTTTGATGCACTGACTGCCTCTGCAAAGGAATATCTTTCAGACGGTGAAAATTACTTTACCCTTTCAGAAAAAATGATACAGGGTGTTTATCACAACGTAACAAAGCATATCAATATATTCAACAATAAGGAGATCTGATATGAAGTACATAGAATTTGACAAATCAAAAAAATACGACCTTATTCTTGTGGGCAGGGTAGCGGTTGACTTCAATCCCGTTGATTATTACTGTCCCCTCAATGAAAGTACAACATTTAAAAGATACCTCGGCGGCTCGCCTGCAAATATTGCAGTAGGCCTTGCAAGACTCGGCAAGAAATGCGGATTTTTCGCACGTGTATCCGACGATCAGTTCGGAACATTCGTGACTGATTTCTTCGACAAGGAGGGAATAGATACCTCCCGTATCGTAAGATGCAAGGACGGCTCAAAAATCGGTCTTACCTTCACGGAAATTAAGTCCGAAACAGAAAGCTCAATTGTTATGTACCGTAATGAAGCAGCTGACTTGAAGCTCGAGTGTGAGGATATCGACGAGGAATACATCAAGGAGGGTGCGGCTGTTCTCATTTCAGGTGTAGCCCTTGCTGAATGCCCCTCAAGAGAAGCCTCTCTTAAAGCCGTACAGCTTGCAAAGAAAAATAACATTCCCGTAATTTTCGTTCTTGATTACAGAGCATATAACTGGAAAAATAAGGATGAAATTGCTGTTTACTATTCAATTGTAGCAAATGAAGCTGATATGATTATCGGCTCCCGTGAAGAATACGACCTTGCTGAAAGCCTTCTCGGTCTTGACGGCACAGATGTAACATCCGCTGCTTATTGGCAGAGCAAGGGTGCAAAGATTGTTATTGTTACCCACGGCAAGCAGGGCTCAACCGCATATACAAACGACGGACAGAGCTTCTCAATCAAGCCCTTCCCTGTAAAACTTCTCAAATCCTTCGGCGGCGGCGACGGTTATACATCGGCATTCCTTTACAGTCTCTTTGAGGGCAAGGAAATCATTGACTGCCTTGAGTTCGGTTCAGCTTCAGCCGCTATGCTTGTTGCAAGCCACGCCTGTTCTCAGGATATGCCTACAGTAAAGCAGGTTGAAGAATTCATTGCCGCAGAAAAGGCTGAATACGGCGAAATGGTAGCCCGTGCATAAGGAGTAAAAATTATGTTTGAATATCCCTCTTTTGACAGCAACAATGTATCACTTCTCTGTGAAATGAACGGCAAAAATGCCGATATGAATATGACGATTTATGTGAAGCGTCTCCTTAAGGGCGAAACCTTCAGTATCTTAGATGAACAGAATGAAACAGCAGTTCTTCTTTTATCAGGCAATGTAATTTTTACTTGCAATGAATTAAAGGCAGAAGGAAAGCGTGAAAATCCTTTTGAAAAGAAGCCTTACTGCCTTCACGTTTCAAAAAATACATCCTTCTCTATTGAAGCTCTCTGCGATTCGGAGTTTATAGTTCAGCAGACCGATAACGAAAAGGAATTTGAGCCTCATTTCTATACCCCCGAAAACTGTCTTTATCAGGAGTTCGGCAAGGGTCAGTGGGGCGGTGCAGGTCACAGAATTGTTTCAACTATGTTTGATTATGATAATGCACCTTATTCAAACCTTGTCCTCGGTGAGGTTTTCACTCAGCCCGGCAAATGGTCCAGCTATCCTCCTCACCATCATCCCCAGCCCGAGGTATATTATTATAAATTCGATAAACCCCAGGGCTTCGGTGCCTGTTATATAGGTGAGGATGTCTATAAGAGCAAGGACGGCTCCTTCTGCTGTATTACCGCAGGTAAGGACCATCAGCAGGCGGCGGCACCCGGATATGAAATGTATTACGTATGGATGATAAGACACATTGACGGCGACCCCTGGTTCAAGACAACAAGATTTGTTCCCGATGAACACGAATGGCTTACACATTGCTAAAGTAAGGAGAAAATAAATATGGCTATTATGACAACAGCGCAGGCTCTTATAAAGTTCCTGAATAATCAGTATATTTCCTTTGACGGAAAAGAATCAAAGTTTGTTGACGGTATTTTTACTGTTTTCGGTCACGGTATCGTCTGCGGTCTCGGTCAGGCTCTTGACGAGGATCCCGGTGAACTCAGAGTTTATCAGGGCAAGAACGAGCAGGGAATGGCACATGCAGCCGCTTCCTTTGCAAAGCAGAATAACAGAAGAAAGATTATTGCCTGTTCTTCTTCAATCGGCCCCGGAGCTGCAAATATGATTACCGCTGCCGCAACGGCTACTGTAAACAATATTCCTCTTCTTCTTTTCCCGGCAGACACCTTCTCCTGCAGACAGCCCGATCCCGTACTTCAGCAGTTTGAACAGAGCCACTCACTTGCTATTACAACAAATGATGCTTATAAGCCCGTTTGCCGTTACTGGGACAGAGTAGCACGTCCCGAGCATCTTATGAGTGCAATGATTAACGCTATGCGTGTGCTTACCGATACTGCAAATACCGGTGCAGTCTGTATTTCTCTTTGCCAGGACGTTGAAGGCGAAAGCTATGATTTTCCCGATATGTTCTTCAAAAAGAGAGTACATAAAATCACAAGAATCAATCCTGCCGATGATGAAATTTCAGATATTGCCGATATCATTCTCTCCTCTAAGAAGCCTCTTCTTATTGCAGGCGGCGGTGTAAGATACTCTGAAGCCGGAAAGACAGTTGAAGATTTCTGTGAAAAGTTCAATATCGCACTTGCAGAAACTCAGAACGGCAAAAGTGCCGTGCTTTCCTCTCATTCCCACAACCTCGGCGGTGTCGGTGTTACCGGTAACCTTGCTGCTAACACAATAGCAAAGGATGCTGATGTTATAATCGGCGTCGGAACGAGATTCTCAGACTTTACAACTGCATCAAAGTCACTTTTTCAGAATCCCGATGTAAAGTTCGTTACTATAAATACCGACCGCTTTGATGCCTATAAGCTTGATGCAGTAAAATGTGTGGCTGATGCAAAGCTCGCTGTAAAGAAGCTCGATGAAATCCTTACTGTAAACAACTATAAAACTGAATATACAACAGAAATTACCGATGCAAAGGCTCGCTGGGCTCAGGAAATGGAAGCTCTTTCAGCTTATATGTACGATGAAAACTTCAAGCCCCTCATAAAAGCACGTGACGAACGAACAATCCCCGAATTTGTCGATATGTATAAAGGTGCTGTTACACAGACTGCAGCCCTCGCTTACATAAGAAAGAACATTGCAGATGATGCTATTGCCGTTGCAGCTGCAGGCTCTCTTCCCGGATGTATGCAGAGAATGTGGACCTCCGATGTAAGAGACACCTATAATATGGAATACGGCTATTCCTGTATGGGATACGAAATTGCAGGTGCCCTCGGCTCCAAGATGGCTGAGCCCGAAAGGGAAGTGTACGCATTCTGCGGAGACGGCAGCTACATTATGCTTCACTCGGAGCTCGTAACCTCCATTCAGGAAAATAAGAAAATCAACGTTCTTCTTTTTGATAACGCAGGATTCGGTTGTATCAACAACCTTCAGATGTCAAACGGCATAGGAAATCTTGCAACCGAATTCAGAAAGAGAGACAAAAACGGCAATCTCTTAGGTGATCTTATGCCCATTGATTTTGCTATGTGTGCAGCAGGCTACGGTGTAAAGACTTATAAGGTCAACACCATGGAGCAGTTAGCCGAAGCTCTCGAAGACAGCAAAAAGCAGACCGTATCCACACTTATTGACATAAAAGTCCTTCCAAAGTCTATGACAGACGGATACGATGCCTGGTGGCACGTAGGACTTGCATCTGTTTCAGGCAAAGATTCCGTAAGGAATGCATATAAAAACAAAAAGGAAAATCTTGAAAAGGCAAGGAGATATTGATATGCTCGACAAAAACAAAGTAAAACTCGGTATTGCTCCCATAGGCTGGACAAATGACGATATGCCCGACCTCGGCGCAGAAAACACCTTCCAGCAGTGCGTTTCAGAAATGGCACTTGCAGGATTTACAGGCTGTGAAGTAGGTAACAAGTATCCCAAGGATACTGCTGTTCTCAAGAAGGCACTTGATCTTCGTGGAATGCAGATATGTAACGCCTGGTTCTCCACCTTCCTTACAACCAAGCCCTATGAAGAGACTGAAAAGGAATTTATTAAGCACATTACCTTCCTTAAGGAAATGGGTGCAAAGGTTGTCGGAGTTTCCGAGCAGGGCCATTCAATTCAGGGAACAGACCTTTCAATATTTGATGATAAGTATGTTATGAATGATGAAGAGTGGGATATGCTTTGCACAGGTCTTAACAAGCTCGGTAAAGTAGCAAAGGATATGGGTATTGCACTTACATTCCATCACCACATGGGCACAGTTGTTCAGACTGCGGCTGAAATTGACAGAATGATGGAAAATACAGATCCCGAGCTCTTCAGCCTCCTCTTTGACTCAGGTCACCTTGCATACTGCGGCGAGGACTATATGGCAGTTCTCAAAAAATATGCTAAGAGAATCAAGCACGTACACCTCAAGGACATCCGTCCCGAGGTTATTGCTAAAGTAAAAGCAGAAAAGCTCAGCTTTCTTCAGGGTGTAAGACTCGGAACATTCACCGTTCCCGGAGACGGCGCAATTGACTTTGCTCCCATTTTTGATGTTCTTTCAGAAACAGGATATGAAGGATATGTCCTTGTTGAAGCAGAGCAGGATCCGGCAATTGCAAATCCCTTTGAATATGCTCTCAAGGCTAGAAAATATATTGCTGAAAAAGCAGGACTTTAATCAGGAGAAATACTATGGCTGAAAAACTTAAATATTTTTGCAACGGTCAGTACGTTGAATCAAAAACTGATGTTTATTATGACCTTCATAACCCTTCAACCGGAGAAGTAACAGGCTACGCTCCCTGCTGTACTGCTGACGAGGTAAATGAAGCTATTGCTGCTGCAAAGGCAGCATACCCCGGCTGGAGCTCAACTCCCGCAATCAAGCGTTCGCAGGTTCTTTTTAAGGTAAGAGAGCTTATTATGGAGCATATGGAGGAGCTTACCCGACTTGTAGCCGAAGAAAACGGCAAGGTTTGGTCAGAGGCTGAAGGTGACGTTCTTAAGGCAAAAGAGGGAACAGAGCTTGCTATTCAGGTGCCTTCTCTTATGATGGGTGAGAGCCTTATGGATGCATCAAAGGGCTTTGATACAGTTCTTTACCGCGAATCAATGGGTGTTTTTGCAGGCATCGTGCCCGTAAACTTCCCTGCAATGATTCCCTTCGGCTGGATGGTTCCCGTTTGTGTTGCTACAGGTAACACAATGGTTCTCAAGGCAGCATCCCTTACTCCCAGAACAGCTCTTCGTATTGCTGAGCTTTATAAGGAAGCAGGTCTTCCCGACGGTGTTGTAAATGTTGTTACCTGTTCAAGAAAGGAAATCGACGTTATCCTTGAGCATCCCGATGTAAAGGGAATCACTTTCGTAGGATCTACTCCCGTAGGTAAGCTTATTTATCAGAAGGCTGCAGCTAACGGCAAGCGTGTTCAGGCACTTTGTCAGGCAAAGAATCACGCTCTCGTTATGTCAGATGCTCCCATTGAAAGAACAGTTGCAGGTATCATCAACTCTGCTTACGGCTGTGCAGGTCAGAGATGTATGGCTCTTTCTTGCTGTGTAGTTGAAGAGGCTATTGCCGATGAATTTGTAGCTGAGCTCAAGAAGCAGGCTTCACAGATTAAGGTAGGCCCCGCAGTTGACAAGACATCAAAGCTTGGCCCCATAACATATAAGAAGCACTATGACGAGGTTATTGCTGATATCGAAAAGGGTGTGCGTGAGGGTGCAACTCTTGTTCTTGACGGAAGAGACTGCAAGGTTGAAGGCTTTGAAAACGGCTACTATGTAGGTCCCACAATCTTCGATAATGTAACGGAAGAAATGACTATCGGCAGAGATGAGGTATTCGGTCCCGTTCTCTCAATCAAGCGTTGTAAATCCTTTAAGGAAGGCCTTGAAATAATGAACAACAACCCCTATGCAAACGGCTCAGTTATCTTTACTCAGAACGGCTATTTTGCAAGAGAGTTCGTTAGAAATACGCACGGCGGTATGGTCGGTGTAAATGTAGGTATACCCGTGCCCATCGGCTTCTTCCCCTTCTCAGGACATAAGGATTCCTTCTTCGGTGACCTTCACTGTCTCGGCAAGGATGCTTACCGCTTCTTTACTGAAAGCAAATGTGTAACTCAGCGTTGGTTTGACGAAGAAGAAAAGACAAATAAGGCTGTTTCCACCTGGGACGGCACAATCTAAGATATCAAAGGAGAAATAATTATGCTTACAATAGGTATTATAGGTGCAGGCAGAATCGGTAAGGTTCACCTTGAGTCAATTTCATATCACGTAAAGAATGCAACAGTAAAGGCTATTGCAGACCCCTTTATGAATGATGAAACAAAGGCATTCTGCGAAGGCTTCGGTGTAAAGGACATTTACACCGACTACAAGAAAATTCTTGAAGACAAGGAAATTGATGCAGTTCTCGTTTGTTCATCAACCGATACACATTCAACAATTTCAATAGAAGCTATTGAAGCCGGCAAGCACGTTTTCTGCGAAAAGCCCGTTGATCATTCTGTAGAAAAGATCCAGGCTGTTGCAGATGCACTTGCAAAGCACCCCGAAATAAAGTTCCAGGTTGGCTTTAATCGCCGCTTTGACCATAACTTTGCAGCTATCCGCAAGGCTTATGATGCAGGCAAGATAGGTGAAGCTCACATTCTTAAAATCACTTCACGTGACCCCGAGCCTCCCAATCCCAAGTACATTGCAGTATCAGGCGGTATCTTCCTTGATATGACAATTCACGATTTTGATATGGCATGCTTCCTTACAAACAGCGATGTAGAAGAGGTTTATGTTAATTCTGCAGTTCTTGTTGATCCTGCAATCGGCGAGCAGGGTGACGTTGACACAGCTATCATCACAATGAAGATGGCAAACGGAGCTCTTGCAGTTATTGATAACTCCCGCCGTGCTGCTTACGGCTACGACCAGAGAGCTGAGCTTTTCGGCTCAAAGGGTATGGTTGCAACTGCCAACGACACACTTTCAACTGCAGTTATTGCTGATGAAAACGGTGTTACAGGCGAAAAGCCCCTCTTCTTCTTCCTTGAAAGATATATGGGCTCGTTCTCCGAAGAAATGCGTCAGTTCGTTGATGCCTGCGAAAACAACACAGAAGTTCCCGTCGGTATCCACGCAGGTATGCAGTCCGTTAAAATCGGTCTTGCCGCTAAGAAATCTGTTGCAGAGCACAGACCCGTTCAGCTTTCCGAAATTAAATAAATCAAATAACAATTCCCCGTTGCCTTATGGCAGCGGGGAAGTTCTTTTGAGGACTTTAATTATTATTTTAATTAACAGTTTGGAAATTATTATTAAAATTTGATTCAAGTGTTGTGGTTATGTTTTCTTCTGAGTTTTATTATTATATCAATGATTATATTTATTAAAAACAAAATACCCGGATATAAATAAAACCTCATAAAATAACGGAAAATATCTGATAATGTGCTCCATTCAGGGAAATGTGTATTCCAGAATATATGATTTATAGCAATTAACAGAAAAAATCCCGCAACGGAAAGAATTTTATGCTTTGTTGAGTATGTTGTTTTTAGACATAAATCCATAACACAAAGAATTATTGAACCGCACAGTAAAACTGTATCTGATAATCCTTCTGTACTTGCTGATATCAAATACAATTCATTTCTTCTTTCAAGCTCATCATACTGACTGTATTCAACGATTCCTGTTGTGAAAGGGTATTTTGTCTGAATAGTTGTCCTGATCATAAAGGTAACTGTCTGTAATATAAAGAATAAGACAGCAAGTACGCCTGCTATGATTTTAATTATTCTGTCGTTATTTTGCTTTTTTGTTCCGTATAAAATTTCTTCTATTTCTACATTATAAAATTCTGCAAGTGATATAAGAATATCAAGTCCCGGCTGACGTTTTCCCGATTCATAAGCAGATATTGCCTGACGGGTAAGTCCTATCTTGTCAGCAACCTGTTCCTGCGTCATTCCTCTTTCAATTCGAATGCTTTTTAATGTGGTATGAATATTCATTTTATACCAACTCCTTTCGCATTCAATTTTATTGCCTTCTTTTATGTTTATCAAGCAACGTTCTGTTGCAACGGCACTTTTTACAGTAAACTATTTTAAATCATAACTACAATTTTATCAACAGAACAAAACAAAGCACAAAACCGTATTAACGGAATTGTGCAAAAAAGATTATTCGATTTCAGTTGCTTTATGCATATTATCAATAAATATTCCGTAGCCTCTTGTAGGGTCATTCAAAAAAAACATGAGTGACAGCACCTACTATCTGACCGTTCTGAATAATGGGACTGACGCTCACGAGTGATTGTCATTAGGGACAACAGTTTCTGACTCTTCCGTGTGCGCTGTTACAAGCTCCTCACAAAACTCTTCAAAAGAATTTTTTTCGTTTACAGTCAAAAAAGAGAATTCTTGATATTTGCCGCCATCGCC
>JAGAKX010000056.1 GCA_017625435.1 Clostridia bacterium | reverse complement strand
CGTTTCCGAGGGTTGTTATTTTTTTGCAAACGAAAGTTACAAAAGTTATGTAACGGGCGGGGAAACCCCGCCCCTACCGTACTTTATTCTCCGAAATCCGAATTCCGGATTTTTAGCAGTTTGCTGCTAAATTATGATTTAAGTGTTCGCATTGCATTAAGAATGGCAATGACGGCAACGCCCACGTCTGCAAAGACACCGACCCACATATTTGTAAGTCCTGCGGCTGCAAGAATGAGCACCAGGAATTTTACACCCAGAGCAAAGACAACATTTTCACGGACAATGCGCCTTGTTTTCTTTGCAATTTTCACCGCAAGGACACATTTTTCAATACTGTCGTCCATTATAACCACATCTGAAGCTTCAATTGCGGCATCGCTTCCCACTCCGCCCATGGCAATTCCCACGTGGGAGAGAGCCAGCACGGGAGCATCATTTATGCCGTCACCCACAAATGCGACACTTCCCTTTTCCGGAGATTCACAGAGTTCTTTTACATAATCTGCCTTATCGCCCGGCAAGAGAGAAGACCTGTATTCACCGATGCCGAGGTCTTCGGCTGTATTTTTTGCGGCTTCATCTCTGTCACCCGTCAGCATAACGGTTTTCTTAACTCCGATCGAATGAAGCTCTTCTATTGTCTTACGGGCACCTGCCTTGGGACTGTCGCAAAGACGTATAAAGCCCGCATATTTTCCGTCCGCAGCTGTTAAAACAGCCGTACCTCTGACCGCTTTTTCGGAAATGGTGATTCCCTTCTCTGTCAGAAAACGGGCATTTCCCGAAAGGACGGTTTTTCCGTCAATTACAGCTTCAACACCGCCGCCGGGATACTCCTTTATACTGTCGGGAGCCGTTATTCTGCCTGCGGCTTTTACTATACCCTTCGCCAAGGGATGATTGGAATAGTATTCTGCCCTTGCGGTAATATCTAAAAGCTCTTCCTTCGTAAAGCCCTCTTCAGGGAAAACACCGTCAACGGAAAATTCACCTGTTGTAAGAGTGCCCGTTTTATCAAAAACAAAGGTACTGACATTCCCGAGAGCTTCAAGGAAGGATGCACCTTTTATGAGAATTCCCTTAGATGAGGCTCCGCCGATTCCCCCGAAATATGAAAGGGGAACGGAAATCACAAGTGCACAGGGGCAGGACACAACAAGGAAAATCAGGCCGCGGTAAAGCCAGGTTTTCCAGTCTCCCGTGATTATTGACGGAACAACTGCAAGAAGCAGGGCCGAAATTACAACGGCAGGGGTATATACTCTCGAAAACTTAGTTAAAAATTTTTCAGTCTTCGCTTTGTTGAGGGTTGAGTTTTCAACAAGCTCAAGAATCTTTGCTGCGGTAGATTCGGAAAAACCTTTAAGCACCTCTATTTTAAGTGTTCCCGTAAGGTTTATACTGCCTGATTTTACCTCAGCTCCCGTATATACATCAACGGGCGTGCTCTCTCCCGTAAGGGCTTTCATATCAATGGCAGATTCGCCCTCCGTTATTATACCGTCAAGGGGGATTTTTTCACCGGGACGGACAATTACCGTTTCGCCCACAGAAACCTCCTCGGAAAATACGGTATCCTCTTCACCGTCTCTTATAACCGCCGCACAGTCGGGAGCAAGCTCCATAAGGGATGAAATGGACCGCCTGCTTTTGCCCACGGCAATTTTCTGAAAAAGCTCACCTGCCTGAAAGAATACCATAACGAAAACACTTTCGGGATACTCTCCCACAACAAGTGCACCAACTGTTGCTATTGTCATTAAAAATTCCTCGTCAAAGAATTTTCCTTTTAAGATTTTTTTAATGCAGGCTGAAAGCACATCATACCCTGCAACAAAATAGGGCACAAGGTACATTAAAAGCACGGCAATTCTGTGGGGGCTTAATGTTTTTTCAATTATTATTACTGCAACAAAAAGAGCAAGGCTTATAAGTATTCTTAACAGCAGTTTTTTCTGTTTTTTAGTCATAGTCTCAGATAATTACCGTACATTCGGGGATGGTTTTCTTGGCAACAGAAGGGATTTTTTCAATTATACCTTCAAAATCACTTTCCTCTGCTTCAATAATCATTTTCCCTGCAATAAAGCTGACGCTTGCTTTTTTGACACCCTCTATTCCCGAAATTGCCTTTTCGAGCTTTGCGGCACAGTTGGGGCAGTCGAGGTCTTCAATTCTGAATGTTTTTTTCATTGTTTTGTCTCCTTATTCGTTGATATGGTCTGTTCCCATTGAGAGAATCGTGCTGATGTGGTCGTCCGCAAGGGAATAAATGCTGTTTTTGCCTTCTTTTCTGTATTTTACAAGCCGTGCATTTTTGAGAATCTTCAGCTGATGTGATACGGCAGATACCGTAGAGCCCACACCCGAGGCTATCTCTGACACGGAAAGCTCCTTACCGTAAAGGCAGTAAAGAATTTTAAGCCTTGAGGGCTCTCCCAGCACCTTGTAAAAATCTGCAAGGGCAAAAAGCTTTTCCTCCTGCAGGGGTGCGCCGTTCAGGACTTCGTTATTGTTCATAGCGTACTCCTTGTATAAATTTGAACATTTGAACATTTATTCAACTGTTCAAGGATAGTGTACTGTTATTTTACTCTTTTGTCAACAGTTTTATTGACATTAATTTATTTGATGCTATACTTTACTTGAAACCAAAGCACAAAAGGAGATTTTTCAATGAGTGAAAATATTATAAAAGTCGGTGTTGTCGGCCTTGGCAGAGGAACCGCCATTGCAAGATGCCTCAAGGGTGTAAAAAACGCAAGACTTATTGCCTGCTGCGACCACAATCCGAAGATACTGGAAAAGGGCTACAAGGAGCTTTCAGAGGTTCTCGGGGACAAGGACATTATACAGTTCAGCGACTATGATGAAATGCTCAAGACTGATATTGACGCTGTTATTGTTGCAACCGAGGCTGTTTATCACGTGCCCATTGTCACAAAGGCTATGAATGCCGGCAAGCACGTGCTCAGCGAAATTCCTGCAGTAAACTCCCTCCAAGAGGCCGCACAGCTGAAGGCTCTTGTAAATTCACATCCCGAGCTTACATATATGGCGGCTGAAAACTGCTGCTACTGGGCATTTATTCAGACCTGGAAAAAGATGCACAGGGACGGTCTTTTCGGTGAAATTGCCTATGCCGAGGCTGAGTACCTTCATGCTCTTGACCCCGATGATTTTGCTCCCGACTACTACCCCGAGGGTCATTGGAGAACCTATCAGCCGGCTATAAGATATCTTACGCACGAATTAGGACCTCTTCTTTATGTTATGGACGACTACTGTGTGAGCGTTACCTGTCTTGAGGCAGATGTTCATTACGACCCCTATACCCCCGAACGCAAGGAGACAGGTGTTGCACTTTTCAAGACCGCAAAGGGTGCTGTCATAAGGCTTCTTGTTTCCTTCGGTGCCTACACAAGCTACGACCACAATTACCGTATCTGCGGCACAAGAGGTACAATTGAAACAGACAGAAGATGCGTAGTAGATAACGCACATTCTCTTGCAAGTCTTTACAGCGTTCCCGGAACCTTCTCCGCAAATTCAAAAATTGATATTCCCGTTACAACTGCTTATGAGGGAGAGGACACCAGCGGTCACGGCGGTGCGGACGGCAAAATGGTTAAGGACTTTATAAGCTGTATTGCTGAGGGAAGAAAGCCTGAGCTTGACGTTGACTTTGCAATTCAGATGTCAATTCCCGGTATTCTTGCTCACGAATCCGCAGAAAAAGGCGGAGTACCCATCGAAATCCCCCGTTTCTGAGAAAAAAGGCGCAAAACCTATCCTTTTTGACGCACAGTAAAATTAATAGACATCTGCCACAGACCAAGTGACAGATGTCTTGTTTTTTTATTTCCTCGCAGAAAGCATTTCAAGTGCTTGATTTTCGTCACCTTTGCAGTACCTTTGTACGGCTATCAGGTGACGAAAATCACAAAAAGAACAGCTTTTGTCCTTTTTTCGGAAAGTTAAGTGCAGACTTAGTTAAGTTAGCTTGAGTGCACACGTAAGGCTGACAACATCTTTTTCCGCTAAATGCCCATATTTCACGCACCTGCACCCGTATTTCTGCTGAAAAACGGGGCATCTGCACAAAATATGAACATTTCCCGTCAAACGGGAAATATTAATATAGCAGAAAGGTGAAAGCTTCTGCTTTTTAATTTTATTTTTTAAATTGATGATTTTCGGATGCTTTTTCGGGGCATACTGTTTATGAAAAGCCGGCTTGATATTATTTTTTGGCACTCTCTTTGTAAGAGTGCTAATATTTACAGAATAGTCACACAAATAACACACGGATACAACAATCGTACAGTATATTGTAATCACAGGGAGGGGAACAGAGGTTCCCGGGCGGAAGACCGTTTGGGCGGCAAGGCCTACTGTTCAGACTTCCCTCCCCAAAACATTGCAAAATATTATATCACATACAGGAGGAAAAAACAATGTTTGAAATTATCCCTATGACACATCCGAACCGTTCATTCTTCAGTCCCTTCAGAGAAATGGACAATCTTGCAAGAGCTTTCTTCAATGAGCCTTTTTTCTCCGAAAACGCAGAAATCAGACCCTTCAGAACCGATATCAGAAAGACAGAAGAAGGCTTTCAGCTTGAAGCAGACCTTCCCGGATTTGATAAGAAAGACATTTCCGTCGGAGTTGAGGGTGACGTGCTGACAATCAGGGCACAGCGTCACAGCGACACGGAGGACAAGGACAAAAAGAACAATTACGTGAGAATCGAGCGTTCTTACGGCTCTTATGAGAGAAGCTTTGACGTTTCCGGCATTGACACCGAAAACATCGGCGCAAAATACGAAAACGGTGTGCTTATTCTCAATATGCCGAAAAAGGAACCCGTTTCACCCCCTCAGAGACAGCTTACCATCGAATAATACCCCCTTTAATCAGCGGATGCCGCTTGCCACTGCAGGTAAGCGGTTTTCGCTTTTAAATAATTGACAAACAAAAACTTTTGCTATATAATCTAATTAAGGAGACACAGGGAATTTGAGAAAGAAATGAAACTCTGTGCCTCCGTATTTCTGTGTTCCCAAATAAAATGCTACATTTGCAATTAAAACAATAAGCAAATGTCAGAATTAGCCCCCCTTATCAGCGATTTGGCACTCATCTTGATTTGTGCCGGTGTGATGACGCTCGTCTT
>JAGAKX010000055.1 GCA_017625435.1 Clostridia bacterium | reverse complement strand
GAAGAAGAAAGGAGTTTTTCTTATGGATGCACTTCCCGGCGCATTGAGAGTTCTTATTGACTGGATCATTATGATCATCGGCACAATCTCCACATATTTCAGCAAATAAGCAGGAAGCATAAGAAAAAGCTTCTTAAGCTGAGAATTTTCACCCGTAAACCGGGTGATTTTTTTTGTTTGCGGTATACTGTTTTCAATTCATTGTTGCAAAATGGAAAAATGTGTTATATAATACTGTAAATAATAATATAAAGGAGAAATTATTATGAAAAAAATTATAGCACTTACCCTTGCTCTTGTTCTCGCTCTCGGCATTTTTGCAGCCTGCGGCAAAACAGAGCAGACAGGCTACACAATCGCAGTTCCCAACGACACCACAAACGAAGCCCGCGCACTTCTTCTTCTTGAGAACATCGGTCTCATCAAGCTTAAAGAGGGTGCAGGCATCACAGCAACAATCCTTGATATTGCAGAAAATCCCTACAATATCGAATTCAAGGAGGTTGAAGCAGCTCAGATTCCCAGCGTTCTTCAGGACGTTGACTTTGCAGTTATCAACTCAAACTATGCTCTTGCAGCTAAAATCAATCCTGCTGAACAGGCTCTTAAGCAGGAGGGTGCAGCTTCTGCATACGGCAACATCGTAGCAGTTAAGGAAGGCAACGAAGAAACAGCTAAGACAAAGGCTCTTCTTGCAGCTCTCGAAAGCCAGAAGGTTGCTGATTACATCAAGACTACATACACAGGCTCAGTTGTTTCCACAGTTGAGAATCCCGGCACAGGCTTTGATGAAGCAGTAGACTATGCAGCACTTGCAGGTGAGACAATCACAGTAGCAGCTTCTCCCGCACCCCACGCAGAAATCCTTAAGATTGCAAAGGACATTCTTGCAGAAAAGAACGTTACACTTGAAATCAAGGAATTCACAGACTACGTTCAGCCCAACAACGTTGTTGATTCAGGCGATGTTGATGCTAACTACTTCCAGCATCTTCCCTACCTTGAGGACTTCAACGCACAGAACGGCACAAAGGTTGTTTCTGTAGGCGCTATCCACGTTGAGCCCCTCGGCATATACGGCGGCAAGCAGACCTCTCTCGACGTATTCGGCAAATAAGAACTGATTCTTCCGTCCCTCTTTGAAGAGGGACGGATATGATGATTTTACCGTATGAAAACCACCTGCAAAAAACGGGTGGCTTTCATATATTAAAATCAGAACGGAAAAATTACACCCGTACGGAGAAAATGATATGATTGAAATCAAGAATCTTACAAAGACATTCACCACCTCGGACGGCGAG
Source organism: Clostridia bacterium (assembly GCA_017625435.1). Lineage (GTDB taxonomy): Bacteria > Bacillota > Clostridia > Oscillospirales > Acutalibacteraceae > RUG806. Next base: position 51,290 of record JAGAKX010000055.1, on the reverse strand, counting down.
GTTCAGGCACTTAAAAATGTCAACATCAGCATTGAAGACGGAGATATCTACGGCATAATAGGTATGAGCGGTGCAGGCAAGAGTACGCTTGTGCGCTGTATCAATATGCTTGAACGCCCCACCGAGGGCACCGTTACCATTGACGGAGTTGATATGAAGTCACTTTCTCCCAAGCAGCTTCGTGAGAAAAGAAGGGATATCACGATGATATTCCAGGGCTTCAATCTTCTTATGCAGAGAACCTGCCTTAAAAACATCTGCTTCCCTCTTGAGCTTGCAGGTGTAAAAAAGGCTGATGCCGTAAAGAAAGCAAGGGAGCTTCTTGAAACAGTCGGGCTTCCCGACAAGGAAAATTCATATCCCGCACAGCTTTCGGGCGGTCAGCAGCAGAGAATTGCAATTGCACGTGCACTTGCAACCAACCCCAAGGTGCTTCTCTGCGACGAGGCAACAAGTGCTCTTGACCCCAAGACAACACATTCTATCCTTGAGCTTATAAAGGACATCAACAGAAAGCTGGGCATCACGGTTATCGTAATCACCCATCAGATGAGCGTTGTTGAGGAAATCTGCAACCGTGTAGCAATTCTTGATGACGGCGTTGTGGTTGAGGACGGTCTTGTTTCCGATATTTTCTCAGCCCCCAAATCCGATGCCGCAAGAAGACTTGTTTTCCCCGAGGGCTACGATACAAAATCAATGGAAGCTTACTCCGATGAGCCCAGAATCCGTGTGGTGTTCAACGGTGCACAGGCAGCAAAAACTCCTCTTATAGCCACAATGGCGGCTGAAAAAGGAATCTATGCAAATATTATGGCGGCATCCACAAAGTCCATAGGCGACAAGGCTTACGGAAGTATGATGCTCGGTATTTCGGGAGGAAGGGAGAAGCTCCGAGAGGCCCTCTCCTATCTCAGCAGTATTGAGGATATCACCGCAGAGGAGGTAACAGACTGATGTTTGACAGCATTTTTTCTGCCGAAGCATGGCAGTTTGCTCTTGAAATAGTTAAATCCGAATTTCTTTTGGGAATATGGGAAACCTTTTATGTAACGGTAGTGTCAACTGCCCTTGCAATTGTAATAGGTCTTCCTCTGGGCGTGCTTCTCGTTACGGGTGACAAGGGCGGTGTTATGCCCCTTCCCAAAGCCGTTATGAGCACACTTAATATAATCATAAATCTTCTTCGCTCCGTGCCCTTCCTTATTCTTATGATTATGGCGTTCCCCATTGCCCGTCTTATTGTGGGCACCACTATCGGTACGGTAGCATCAATTGTTCCCCTTGTTATTGCCGCCTTCCCCTTTGTAGCCCGTCTTGTGGAAAGCTCCTTAAGAGAGGTCAATCCCAATATCATAGAAGCAGCCCAGAGCATGGGTGCTTCCCCCTTTGACATTATAAGAAAGGTTATGATTCCCGAAAGCGTACCCTCTCTTATTTCCAACTTCACAATTGCAATCACCACAATTTTAGGCTACTCCGCAATGAGCGGTATCATCGGCGGCGGCGGTCTCGGTAAAATTGCAATCAACTACGGCTACTACCGCTACAAGTACGTTGTAATGCTTCTTGCGGTAATTCTTCTTGTTATTATGGTACAGATTTTCCAGAGTGCAGGCACAAAGCTTGCCGTAAAGCTTGATAAGCGTCTTAAGAACAAATAATGAAGCTGATAGATTTCCACACGCATATTTACCCCGATGCTATTGCAAAAAAGGCAACCGAGAGCATAGAGAATTTTTATTCTATGAAGGCTGAAAACGTAGGCACCGCAGGAAGACTTCTTGAGGTTTCGGGGGAAAACGGAATTGTCTTAAGCGTTGTGCTTCCCGTTGCTGTAAAGCCCTCGGGGGTATCACACATAAATGATTTCGCATCTGAAATGCAGAAGGAGCATAAGGAATTTTACTGCTTCGGCACTATTCACGCAGGTATGGAGAATATTGAAGCCGAGACCGAAAGGCTTATGAATATGGGGCTTCACGGCATAAAGCTTCATCCCGATACTCAGCTTTTTAATATCGACGACCCACGTATGTATCCCGTTTATGAAATAATCGAGGGAAAAATACCTCTTATGGTACATTCGGGAGATTACAGATATTCATACTCACACCCCGAAAGACTAAGAAGAGTTATGAAGGATTTTCCCCGTCTTGTGACGATTGCCGCACATTTCGGCGGATGGTCAATGCCCGATGAAGGTGTAAAACAGCTTTCCGATATGGAAAACTGCTTCGTTGATATTTCCAGCTCCTTTGACAGGATAAGCCTCAGTAAGGGAGCAGAGCTGGTTTCTGCCTTCGGCGAAGACCGGGTACTTTTTGCAAGTGACTTCCCGCTGGGCTCCCCGACAACCGAAAGAGAAAACCTTATGAAAATGAATATTTCCGACGATATCCGGGAAAAGATAGCATACAAAAACGCAGAGAGGCTTCTCGGCTTTTCTGTTTAAGGAGAGAGAGCTATGTCTAAATGGGACAAGGATTATCTTGATTTATGCAAAAGAATATTATCTGAGGGTGTCCGTGTTGAGAACAGAACGGGCATTGATACAATAAAGGTGCCCTCACACCATTTTCATTTTGATTTGAGTGAGGAATTTCCCGTGCTTACCACAAAGCAGCTCTTCATCCGTCAGGCGGTACTTGAAATGCTGTGGTTTTATCAGGCACAGTCAAATGATGTGCGCTGGCTTCAGGAAAGAAACGTCCATATATGGGACGAATGGGAAATTGACGAGGACGGCTTCTGGACTGCCACACAGATGGTGCCCGACGGAAACGGCAATTTAGTCAAAAAAGAGATAAAAAAGGAATTCGGCAAGGAGTGGGCACACACAATAGGCACCGCTTACGGCTGGATTGTAAATAAATTCGGGCTTACCGAGAAGCTTATTGATACCCTCAAGAACAACCCCCGCGACAGAAGAATGATAATGTCCCTTTATCAGAACGATTATCTTGACACGGCGGTGCTCCCCTCCTGTGTATGGAGCAGCGAATGGGATGTAACGGACGGCAAACTCAATGCCTGGGTGCATCAGAGAAGCTGTGACGTTCCTCTCGGACTTCCCTTCAATGTCACACAGTACAGTGTTCTTCTTATGATGCTCTGCCACGTAACGGGACTGAAGCCCGGCACTCTTGACTGGAGTATTAAGGATGCCCACATTTACGTAAATCAGATTGAGGGAATTAAGGAGCAGATTAAGAGATTCGATGAAAACGGCTCTTTCCCTGCCCCGAAATTATGGCTCAATCCCGAGGTAAAGGACTTCTTCGAATTTGACAATTCCAAGGATTTACTCGACATTAAATTAACAGATTATCAGCACATGGGAAAGATATCCTTCCCCATTGCCCAGTAAGGTGAATTATGACAGTTTCAATGATCGTTGCCAAGGGCACAAATAACGAAATAGGCAAAAACAACGACCTTTTATGGTATCTCCCCTCTGACCTTAAGTTTTTTAAGGCAACCACTATGGGCAAAAGCATAATTATGGGCAGAAAGACCTTTCAGTCTCTTCCCAAGGCTCTTCCCGGCAGAAAAAATATCGTGATTTCCTCCGACAAGGACTTTGATGCTCCCGGCGCGACGGTTGTGACCGATATCGAAGCAGCTCTCAAGGAGAGCGAAACAGAGGAAGTTTTCATCATCGGTGGAGCCAGCATCTATAAGGCATATTTCCCCATAGCCCATAAGCTTTATATAACCGAGGTGGAATTTGAGGACAAGGATGCGGACGTTTATTTTCCCGAAATAGATTTAACCGAGTGGAAAAGCGAAATCCTTGACGAGGGCGAAGAAAACGGACTCAAATATAAGCACATACTTTACAGCAAAATGTAATTTAATTCGGATTTCGGAGATAAAATGAACATAAAAAAATTAATCGGCGATAAGGCTTTTTATAAAATGACCTTTACTGTGGCAATTCCCATAATGCTGCAGAACTTCATAACGAATCTTGTAAATATGCTCGACAATCTGATGGTGGGCTCTGTAGGCACCGAACAGATGACGGGCGTTTCCGTTGTTAATCAGCTTGTTTTTATTTTTAACCTTGCCGTTTTCGGAGCAATAAGCGGTGTGGGTATTTTTACCGCACAGTTTTACGGCAAGAAGGATAACGACGGAATAAGGCATACGCTCAGATATAAAATTTATATCTGCATTGTGCTTTTCCTGATAGGGCTCGGGATTTTCCTTTTATTCAACGAAAATCTTATTTCCCTTTTCCTCCACGAAAACGGAGACGGTGTTGACATAGCCGCAACAATGGGCTATGCAAAAGAATACCTTATGATTATTCTTATAGGTCTTCTGCCCTTTGCAATTGCAAACGCCTTTGCAGGTACTCTTCGTGAGACGGGCGATACCTTTACACCTATGATGACGGGACTTATTGCAGTTGTGGTAAACTGCGTTTTCAACTATCTTCTTATTTTTGATAAGTTAGGTCTTCACGCAATTGCAGGCGTAAAGGGTGCGGCTGTTGCAACGGTGCTTTCCCGTTACGTTGAGTGCATTATTCTTATTGCTTATGCCGTACACAACAGAAAAACAAAATTCCCCTACGTAAGATATCTCTTTGACAGCTTCAGAGTGCCGAAGGACCTCACAGTTTCAGTCACAAAGAAGGCCCTTCCCATTTTCTGCAACGAGGTTTTATGGTCAACGGGTATGTCACTGCTTTCCGTTGCATATTCCCTTCACGGACCTATGGTTGTGGCAGGCTACAGCATTGCAAGTACAATAAATAACCTCTTTATGATTGCCTTTCTTTCCATGGGCTCCTCAATCGGTATTATTGCAGGAAAGCTCCTGGGTGCAGAAAAGCACAAGGAGGCAGTTGATGCCGTAAACAAGCTTATTGTATTTTCACTTCTATTAAGTATTGTTATGGGAATACTTCTTTTTACGGTAGGCTCGCTTATCCCCTCCCTTTACTCCGAAACAGACCCGGCGGCAAAGGAGCTCGCGGTGTACTTTATAAGAGTGTTCTCCTGTGTTATGTGGATGGATTCCATTGCAAATGCCGCATACTTTACCCTGCGCTCGGGAGGTAAGACATTTATCACCTTCCTTTTTGACTCGGGTGCATTATGGGTGCTGTCCGTTCCCTGTGCCTTCCTTCTTTATTACCTTGGCCTTTCAATCTATTGGGTCTTCCCCATTGTTCAGGCTATAAACATTGTAAAGGTGGTTTTAGGCCTTACCCTTGTGCTCAAAAAGGTCTGGGTAAGAACACTTATTTAAAGGAGAGATTTTATGCTTATTCCCGCTTTTTCTGAAAACAAAGACAGCTCTATGCTTTTATATTTTGAAGCAGAGGGAGCCGACATCACAAAAATGTATAACGAGCTTGAAAAAACCTACGTCTGCTTTGAAAAAATGAACGTGGCAATAAAGGACGGCAAAAAATACGTTGTCCTTGAAATAAACGATTCGGAAGCATAATTTCAATTTTTCTGTATAATCGTAGGGGAGGGGTCTCCCCTCCCGTTTTTTCTTCTGCAGTTTACTTCACAAAAAGCTGATTGCAGAAGGATACGGGCGGGGCAACCCCGCCCCTACCGCACTTTTGTCCGCCAACGTTAATGCACACCTGTCCGAAAGCATAAAAATGCCCGCATTCTTCGGAATGCAGGCATTTTTTATTCTGTTATTATTTCACAGGTTGTATCTTCCGTAAGAATAAGCTCCCCGTAAGAGGGTACTTTTATGTATCCGGATTTGGGATTTTTGATACTGACAACAGGGGTGGTAATTTCTGCTTCAACCGCACTTTTTTCAAAAGACAGGTCAGCTTCTTCCATTGTGCAGTTTATCATTTTAAGATTTTCGCAATAGCAAAGAGGCTGCGTGCCCGAAATCTTACAGTCGATAAAGGAGATATTCTTTGCATACCAGGCAAGATATTCACCCTTTACCACAGAATTCTTAACAACCACATTTTCTGCGTGCCAGAAGGCATCCTTGGTGTCAAAATTGCAGTTTTCAAAGGTGCAGTTTTTAATGTACTGGAAGGAATATTTTCCGTGAAGGGTCACATCCGTGAAGGTGAGATTTTCGGCTCTGAGCATAAAATATTCGCCCTCGGCGCAGGTGTTATTCATTATGATATTCTTTGAGAACCAGCCGAATTCGGGAGAAATAATACCGGAATTTCTGATTCTTACACAGTCACATTCCCTTAATGCCTTTATGCCGTGAAGCTTTGTGTTTTCGATGGTGATATTATCGCTGTACCACAAAGCAGCTCTGCAAAGGGAGGTCATCTCACAGTCTGTAATTCTCAGAGTATGAGTGTGCCAGAAGGGGTATCTGAGATTGAAATAACAGCCTTCCGTTTCAATTTTTCTGCTTTCCTTAAATGCACTCTCCCCGTCACGGGGACCGTCAAAGCGGCAGCTTACGGCTTTTACGGAATCTGAGCCGTAAAGCGCTCTTTCTTCATCAAAGGTTTTGTTTTCAATAACAGTCATCTTATTTTCTCTCCGTTAAAAATATGTTTCAGTATAGCACAGAAAAAAGCAAAAATCTACATTTTTACAAAAAAATGCTGTCTGCACAAAACAGACAGCAGAAGTTTTATTCAAAGGTTATTGTCTTTGCCCATTCAATAAAGGACGGCAGGGCTTCCTCATATTTTTCCGTTTCGGTTGCAAACTGAATAAGCCAGAAGGCATCATCCGTCTCGAAAACGGTGGCAAAATAGCAGTACTCCGTTCCGTCTGAGCCGTCTGCGGCATATTCAAAGCACTTAAGCCCCTCGTAATCAAGAACCTCTATATCGGGGGATTCAGCCAGCACAAGACCTGCATATTCATCAAGCGTGATTTTTTCGGGGAACAGCGAAAATTCCTCTTTTATTGCAAGAACGGAATACTGTGCATTTCCGTAGCAGGCGGTATAGCCCTCCTGAGGAACGTACATAAAATCACTTGTAAGGGTAATGGACATTCCCTCTCTCGAGAAGGTTTCGGGGGATTCTTCTCCGGAACCAACACCGAAATATCCTAAGCAGAAGCCTATTATCAGAGCAATGGGCATAATAATTGCCATAAGAATGTAGCTTTTTCTTCTTGTCTTCTTTCTGTTGGCAAGAACCTCTTCATTGTCAACACCTTCAAATCGGAAGGGATTTCCTGCAAATACATTATAGTGATTCTTTCCCTTTATGGCTACATCGAAGGTTCCTGCAGGCACGTCAAAGAATTCATTGCAGAAGCTCTTTGAAAGCTTATCTGCAATAACGAACACTCTTGCGGCGGTGTCCTCAATGGGAAAGCTCTTCTGCTCGCCGTTTTTAAGTGTGCCGAGCTTTCTGCAGGGGGTATTGTTTATTGTAAGCTCGGGGTTCAGGGGATCCTCAATATAGACCTTCATAACAGCAAGACAGGCAACAAAGCTTTTTTCTCTTGTAATTATAAGATTTCTCATAAATATCACCTCGTATTTATATTACCACATAAACAGACAATATTCAACAAAAAAAAAGAAGCCTGTTACGGCTTCTTAAATAAGGTATGTGATTATAAGCTCTGCAATAAACACGGTTACGCAGCAGGAAACGGCAACCTTTATAAGATTAAAGCCTATTGCCGCCGTGACAATTCCCACAATAAGGGCTAAAATACCCGATATGGGGGTCCCGGTTGCATTGATTATTGCCGGGAAGGTCATAACAGCCAGGGTAACATAGGGAACATAATAAAGAAAGGATTTTACAAAGCGGTTTTTTATAGGCTTTCTCAGAAGTGTCATGGGAATTGCCCTTATAAGATATGACACCGCACCCATAATAAGGATATATATATAAATATTTTTATCCATTGGCGTTTACCTCCTCTTCGTCCTTTCTCGGGAAGAGAATTGCCGCCGCACCGGCTATAATTACCGTCAGAATAATTGTTCTTGTGCCCTCGGCAATGTTGGAAATTACGGGAAGAATACTTGCAATATAGCTTAAAAGGAAGCTTACGACAACAAGACCTGCGATAACCTTATCCTTTTTTGCAGGGGGGATAAAAACTGCCATAAACATACCGTAAAGGGCAACGGAAAGGGCACTTACAACGGATACGGGAAGAATATTTCCTGCAATAACACCTGCCGCAGTTCCTATTGCCCACAGGGGTACTGCCGTAAGAGAGCCGCCGTAATGGTACCAGGGGTTGAAAAAGCCCTCTCTTGCAATTGAAATACCGAAAAGCTCGTCCGTTACGTACATAGCCGAAAGCGGTCTGTGAATAAAGGGCATTTTGGGGTCTGCCTTCTGACTTAAGGCACAGGACATAAGAAGATACCTTGCGTTGGCAACAAAGGTGGCTATTGCCATTTCAAGATAAGAGGCATTTGCGGCAATTAAGGTAAATGCCACGTACTCGCCTGCCGATGCCGCACACAGCGCACTTGCAAGAAAGCCCTGAAAGGCGGAAAGCCCTGCTTCTTTAGCAAGCACTCCCAATGAAAAGGCAACGGCAAAATAACCGAGACCTATGGGAAAGCCGTCCTTCAGCCCCGCAAGAAATGCTTTTTTGTTTTCCTTGAATGAATATTTTGCGTTCAATTTGAATTTCCCTCGATATATAAACTACAGGAAAGAATTGTAGCACCAAAGCGGCACGTTTGCAAGAAAAAACAGAAAATTTTATTTTATCAAACAGCAAAAAATGTGCCTTCAGAGAAGATTTTCGCCTTTACATTGTAGGGGATGGCGTCCCCGACATCCCGCAAGGATAAAAATAAATTTACAAAAAATTAAACCCCTGCGAGGCACATTATTATATAACACAGGATTTCAACACAGACAATTTACTCCACCGAAAACGGGACGTCGAGGACGCCGTCCCCTACAAGATAAAAAAAATACGGACATCAACCGAGATTGGCTGATATCCGCAGATATTACCTGTGCGTTAAAAACGGGGATTTATTCGTATTTTCACAGTTTGGGCACCCAGGGACAGTCCATACAGTTGTCAATACGGCTGACGGGCTTTGCCCAGCGTACTGCATTTGTGATGATTTTCTGCACGTTGGGGTCTTTATAGGTAGGATAGGTCTCGTGTCCGGGCTGGAAATAGAACACCTTTCCTCTTTCTCTTACGTAAGTAAGTCCCGAGCGGAAAACCTCACCTGCATCATACCAACCGACAAATACGGTTTCATCGGGAGCAGGTACACCGAAGGGCTCACCGTAGGTCTCTTCACCGGGAAGCTCGAAGAATCTGCCGAGGCCCTGAGCTATAGGATGGCCGGGAGCGGATACCCATACTCTTTCCATATCGTCAGACTCTCTCCAGGTAAGGGAACAGCTTGTTCCCATAAGGCGCATAAAGGGCTTTGATTTGTGGGCAGAGTGAAGGAAAATTGCTCCCATTCCGTTTAAGACCTCTTCCTGAACCAAAGCGGCAACCTCATCGGGAACCTTGTCGTGGTGGCAATGTCCCCACCAGATAATAACATCTGTTTCACGAAGGATTTCTTTTGTGATACCGCAGTTTTCATCGTCAAGGGTTGCGGTTTTTACAACAATATCCTCTTCCTTGCCCAGGAATTCTGCAATGCAGGCGTGAATACCGTCGGGGTAAATCTCACTTGCCTTACATCCGGGATCCTTTTCGTGTCTGAATTCATTCCATACAAGAACTCTTATCATAATCTATGCTCCTTTATTTTGTTTTTCTTTAAAAAAGTATAGCATTAAGTGAAAATTTTTGCTATTATTATATTATACAAAAGTTACATAAATTTGTGGTGATATCGTATGAAAAAAGCAGTTTTAGAAAAAGCAAAGGACGTTGACGGCGTTACCGTGCCCGTGGAATGTATCGAAATGGTTAAAGCTGTCGACGACCCCGACCATTTTGCCCATTATCACGAATTTCTCGAAATGCTCTATCTTACAAAAGGAAAAATGAATATATGGCTTAACGACAAGCTTTTTGAATTCGACGAGGGCGAGCTTATTATAATAAACTCCAATGAAAGCCACCGCCTTGAATCCGTGGCAGATGAAAGCCGTTATATTGTAATAAAATTCACTCCGAAGCTTCTGTGCACCTTCCAGCAGACACCGGGGGAAACAAGGTATATTCTTCCCTTTCTCAATGAAAAAAGCGATCAGCCCAGAGTCTACAGCAAGGCATTTGCCGATGCGGCAGGAATACCCGCCCTTCTCTTTGATGCAATAAATGAGTGGAACGAAAAGGGTGTGGGCTTTGAATTAGCACTTAAAGCAGATGTTCTGAAGGTAATACGCTTTGTTGTGAAATATTTAAGCGACAAGGGCTTTGCCGTCAAGGCATCCGTTACGGGTGCCAACATTCAGCAGACTATGAGCAATGTACTGCAGTATATTAATGAGAATTTCGTTTCTGTCAGCGAAAAGGACGTTGCGGACCGCTTCGGTATAAGCTACAGCTATTTTTCACGGTCCTTCAAGCAGACTATGAATATGAGCTTCAAGGAATACATAAATTACCTTAAAATAAACGAGGCGCAGAAGCTTCTTCTCACATCCCCCGACAGCATTCAGGAGATTTCGGAAAAGCTGGGCTTTTCCTCCTCGAGCCACTTCATAAACGTATTCAAGAAGCAAAAAAACTGCTCGCCTAAGCAATACAAAAAAAATGTTGCAAAAAACTGAAAAACCTATTGCATTTTAAGACAGATTAATATATAATCAATTCATCGAACAAATGTTCATACGAAAGGAAATCACGAAATGGCAGATAAGTCAAAAGCACTTGAAACCGCTCTTCAGCAGATAGAAAAGCAGTACGGAAAGGGCGCTATTATGCGTCTCGGTCAGACAAATGCCCTCAATGTGGAGGCTATTTCAACAGGCTCCATTATGCTTGACCAGGCTACGGGTATCGGCGGTCTTCCCAAGGGAAGAATTGTTGAAATCTACGGCCCCGAATCCTCAGGTAAAACAACTCTTGCTCTTCACGTTGTTGCGGAAGCACAGAAAAACGGCGGTGAGGCAGCTTTCATTGATGCCGAGCACGCACTCGACCCCACTTATGCGGAGGCTCTGGGCGTTGACGTTGATTCCCTTCTTGTTTCACAGCCCGACAACGGCGAGCAGGCACTTGAAATTGCAGAATACCTTACACGCTCAGGCGCACTTGACGTTATCGTTATCGACTCCGTTGCAGCCCTTGTTCCCCGTGCCGAAATCGAGGGTGAAATGGGTGACAGCCACGTAGGTCTTCACGCACGTCTTATGTCTCAGGCATTAAGAAAGCTTGCAGGTGCAATTTCCCGTTCAAACACTATTGTTATATTTATAAATCAGCTCCGCGAAAAGGTTGGCGTTATGTACGGTAATCCCGAGGTTACCACCGGTGGTCGTGCGCTCAAGTTCTATGCTTCAATGAGAATTGATGTAAGAAAGACCGAGCAAATAAAGGCTCCCGGCAACGAATTCGTAGGCTCAAGAACAAGAGCAAAGATTGTAAAGAACAAGCTGGCTCCTCCCTTCAGAGAGGCTGAATTTGACATTATGTACGGCAAAGGCATTTCCAAGGAGTCAGAGCTTCTTGACATTGCAGTAGAGCTTGACATTATTCATAAGAGCGGTGCATGGTTCTCCTACGGTGAGCAGAGAATCGGACAGGGCAGAGACAACGCAAGACAGTATATTGCAAATAATCCCGATTTCGCAAGAGAGGTTGAGGAAAAGGTAAGAACGAGCGATGCCTTCAAGCCCAAAAAGGCAGGGGCAGGCGCTGCAAAGCCCAAAGTTCAGGATGACGATGACGACATTCTTGCACCCAACAACGGCAAGCTCCCCAAAATCAAGATTGATATTGCCGCAGACTGATGGAATTAGGAATTTCTGCAACTAAAAACAATAAAATAAAGATATACGCAGACGGTGAATTTTTGTTCACCGTCCCTGCCGTTATATGGTACTCTTCCCGTTTCCGCGAGGGGGACGATGTGACAGAGGAGGAGCTGGAGGGACTTAAAAGTGAGGCGGACTGCTCACAGGCTTTCGACTCTGCCATGAGGATGCTCTCTCTTCGGGCACACTCGGAATTTGAATTAAAGAGCAAATTAAAGCAGAAATTTTCAGAGGAAGCGGTACATCACGCAATTGGGAAATTACGGGAACTGAAGCTTCTTGACGACGAAAAATTTGCCTTTATGTATGCTGAGGAATTATACCGCAGAAAGGGATTTGCCCCCAAAAGGATAATAATTGAATTAAAAAACCGCGGAATTGCAGCCGATACTGCCGAAAAAGCGGTAAATTCTCTTGATATTGACAGAGAAATCGGTATAATTAAAGTAATTGAGAAATATCACCTGACAAATGACAGCACACCAAAGGAGAAGGACCGTGTTATAAGACGGCTTCTTAATATGGGCTATTCATTTTCCGATATTTCAAAACATATAAACGTTTACGAGTAGGTAGTATTATGCACGAAAAAATAGGCTTTATTTCCCTTGGCTGTCCCAAGAATCAGGTTGACTCCGAGCTTATGCTCGAAAAGCTGGATGCAGCAGGCTTTCAGATTATTGACACCGCTTACGGGGCTGATATTGTAATCATCAACACCTGCGGTTTCATTGAAGCTGCCAAGCAGGAGGCAATTGACAATATTCTGCAGATGGTTGAATACAAGGAAGACGGTGCCGTGGGCAAAATTATTGTTATCGGCTGTCTTGCCGAGCGTTACCGTGACGAAATCCTTAAAGAAATCCCCGAGGTTGACGCTGTGGGGGGCCTCGGTGTAAACGGCGATATTGTTGAATTTGTAAATAATGTTATAAAGGGCACGGAAAAAAGCCGTTACCCCGAAAAAGAAAAGCTTCCCCTTTGCGGTAAGAGAATTCTTACAACACCCTCACACTGGGCATATCTTAAAATTTCGGACGGCTGTTCAAACTGCTGTACCTACTGTGCGATTCCCTCCATAAGAGGACCCTTCAGAAGCCGTAAGAAGGAGGATATCATCCTTGAAGCAAAGGCTCTGGCACAGTCAGGTGTCAGAGAGCTTATTGTAATTGCTCAGGATACCACACGCTACGGTGACGATATTTACGGAAAGCCCTGCCTTCACGAGCTCCTTTATGAGCTGAATAAAATTGAGGAGCTGGAGTGGATAAGACTTCTCTACTGCTACCCCGACAGAATCACGGATTCTCTCTTAGAAGCTATGCGTGACTGTGAAAAGGTCCTTCATTACATAGACCTTCCCCTTCAGCACGCTTCGGGAAAGATTCTTAAAGCCATGAACAGACACGGCGACCACAAGTCCCTTCTGGCACTTATTGAAAAAATCCGTTCATATATGCCCGACTGCATTTTAAGAACAACCTTTATTACAGGCTTCCCCGGAGAAACCGAGGAGGATTTCGAGATTCTTTCACAGTTTGTAAATGATGCACGCTTTGACAGACTGGGCTGCTTCTCCTACTCACCCGAGGACGGCACTCCTGCAGAAAAGCTCCCCGACAGAGTTGATGCCGAAACGGCCGTTCGCAGAGGCGAAATTATAATGGAACAGCAGTACGGCATTTTTACGGATAAGCTCGAAGCACTTCTCGGCAAGACCGTAAGATGTGTCATTGAGGGCTATGACCCCTATTCGGACAGTTATTCGGGCAGAACCTGGATGGATGCTCCCGAAATTGACTCGGGCATTAACTTTGTTTCCGAAAAGGAGCTTGGCATCGGTGAAACCGTGGACGTGCTTATTACCGCCACAGACGAATATGACCTTATAGGCACAGCTGATTTTTAATTTATTTCTGAGAGGATTATTATGAACTTACCAAACAAGCTCACAATTGTAAGAATGGTGCTGACACCCCTTTTCCTTTTTGTGTTTATGGCACCCTTTATTCCCTATCATTATTTTATCGGACTTGCGGTTTACGTACTGGGGTGTATTACTGATTTTCTTGACGGAAAAATTGCCCGTAAGTACAATCTTATTACCACCTTCGGCAAGCTTGCAGACCCCGTTGCCGACAAAATGCTGACAACGGCGGCACTTTTAGCTCTTATGAATGAAGGTCTTTGCAGTCTTTACATAGTTTTTATTGTTCTGACGAGAGAATTTGCCGTAACGAGCGTAAGACTTGCCGCCTCCGCTCAGGGTGTCGTTATCCCTGCTAACATCTGGGGCAAGGCAAAGACCGTTTCACAGATGGTATCAACCATACTCATTATGCTTTTTATGGCAATAAATTCAACGGGCATTCTTCCCGAGAGCTTCCCCCTTAATGTGATTTCTCAGGTGCTTTTGTGGATAACTGCCGTGCTTGCAGTAATTTCAGGTGTTATTTACATCAAAGACGGTGTAAAGCAGATAGATTTCAGCAAATAATTTGTAAAGGATTGCTTATTATGGAACGCAGAGACAAAATAAACTATTACCTTGACCTTGCAGAAATTGTTTCACAGCGCACAACCTGCCTTCGCAGACGTTACGGCGCAGTTATTGTAAAAAATGACGAGGTTATTTCCACAGGCTATGTGGGAGCTCCCCGAGGCAGAAAGAACTGCACGGACCTTGGCTACTGCATCCGCACGGAGCTACAGATTCCCAGAGGCGAAAGATATGAGCTTTGCCGTTCCGTACACGCAGAGGCAAATGCCATTATAAGCGCATCACGTGACAAGATGATTGATGCAACTCTTTACCTTACGGGTGTTGAGGTTGCCGACGGCAGCTATGTTTCCAACTCCTGCTGCTGCAGTATGTGTAAGAGAATGGTCATCAATGCCGGCATCAAGGAGGTAATTATCCGCGACGATAAGGATAATTACAGAATTATCCCCGTTTCCGATTGGATTGAGGATGATGAGTCCCTCATCGGAAAGCTCGGCTATTGAAAAAAGTGCACAAAGCACCCTCTTTGACGCACAAATTAAATTACTGATACCTGCCACGCTTTATGTGACAGGTATTTTTTTATTATTATGCCGCAAAGCACAATTTATCGGTAGGGGCGGGGGCGAATGAGTGTGCCGCTGCCGGGGGCAGATGAAGGCACACGAAAGAGGTGAAGAAACAAGGAGTATTGCGACCGCTCCAAGGGAAGCAAGACGACTATTTTTCTGAGGGATATCCCGCCCGTTACATAACTTCTGTAACTTTGGTTCATAAAAAATTACAACCATTTTGAACGGGAGGGGAAACCCCTCCCCTACGAAAATTAAACCTGCCACCGAAAAGTGACAGGCTTATTTTTTGTTTTATTTCTTTAAGAGATCGTTCTTTTTGATGAAGTCGATTGTTTCATCAACTGTGGTGAAGGCGAGGGCAACCGTTGTGTCGGCGGCGCCGTAGTAAATAGCAATTCTGCCTGTTTCGCTGTATGAAAGGGCTGCACAGGGGAAAACAACATTGGGCACGTCGCCTACGCACTCGTAGAGCTCGTGGGGAGCAAGAAGGAAGCAGTCTGCACGGTGTAATACCTTCCATGGCTCGTCCTTATCGAGAATTGCGGCACCCATTGCGTATGTAAAGCCGTTGCAGGAGGTAAGAACACCGTGGTAGAACATAAGCCAGCCTTCGTCTGTTTCTATGGGTGTGGGGCCGGCTCCCACCTTTGTCATTTCCCAGTTCTTTTCGGGCTTCATAACAAAACGGTGCTTGCCCCAGTAGGTAAGGTCCTTACTGTGGCTTAAGAAAATGTCACCGTAGGGGGTGTGACCTCTGTCACAGGGACGTATAAGAAGAAGGAATTCGTCATTTACCTTTCTGGGGAAGAGTACGCCGTTACGTGCAACGGGATAGCAGGCATCCTCAAGCTGAGTCCATTCCTTGAAATCCGTGGTATATGCAATGCCGATTGTTGTACCGTGGGGAGTGAGATTTACCCAGGAAAGGTAATATTTTCCGTCAATTTCGCAAAGACGGGGGTCATAGCCTCTGAAAATTACCTTTTCTTCAAGCTCCCAGCTGATTGCGTCCTTACTGTAGCCTACTACAAGTGTGTGGTCTCGGCTCATAACGTCAACACGAAAAACACCTGCAAAGCCATCACCGAAGGGAACAACTGCGGAATTGAAAATGCTGTTTGCCATATAAAGGTTGTCTCTTGTAATTATGGGATTGCCGTCATATCTCCACACGGGATATCTGTATCCCTCGGGCTTGTCCTGCCAGGGAATGTTGGGGATTTTTGCTCCTATAATTTTAGCCATAGCTTTTATCTCCTCAAAAATTAATTTTCAGGTTTATTATATAGTATTTACTGCGTGTTTTCAACTGCTTCTGTCATTTCTCTCTGTTCTTTATAGAATTTTCGTACATTTATAAAAGCACTCACAATGCAGTAGAAGCAATATACTGCGTAAATCAGATATGTTGTCTGTTTGTAATCCACAATTACCATCTGCACGGAAAGAAGAAGGGTGACGACTGCCGTTACTATCCAGAGATAGGTATATTCAATGTAAGCGAGCATTGTAAGAACGGGCACAACGAAGCCGAGAATGAAGGATATGCTGTCGAGAACTGCATATTCGTAGTCAAGATGTATAAACAAGACCGCAAGAACAGTCCACAAGACGAGAAGCACAGCCGACAGGACAATCCGCATTTTGTTTGACATACGCTTGAAAACCGCAGTCTTTTTATAGGCATTTTTCTTCCAGCGAAAGAAGGTCATAAGCTGTACGGGAAAGCTGAAAAGCAGGGCCGATGCGGCGGAAGCATACACACCCATATAAATATAAGCACCCGTGTATATAAGGGAGTTTACCGCTCCGCAAAGAGCCCCGACACGGTTAGCCTCGGACTGAAAGCCCATAACAAAAAGGGATATAAAGAGGGGTATCATGAGGAAAAACTCCTGACGGCACACTATACCTGCAACAAGAATTGCGGCTCCCGTTATGCCGATTAGTATTTTTTTACCGGTTTTCATAATACCTCTCCCCTGCTAAAAATTTCGGTTTACATTGTAGCATAAGTTCTTTCCTTTAGCAACCGGATATAAACAAATAAGGACACATTCCGCGGGGGATGTGTCCTTCAGCTTATCTGCTGTAAATTCTTTTCAGGTCTCTTTTTATCTGCTCATCCTTCATTTTTGAAAGCTTTTTTTCTTCAATATCTACATAAACACAAGTTCTGCAAAGTCCTGTTATGTCCAGCTCAATGTGGCTTACCTTACATTCGTTGTTTTCCTGATAGAGACAAAATCTGTTTTCGCATATCATAATAATCACCTCTACATCAAATTTACACATTATTATCAAAATATCAAGTACTTGAAGTATTTTATTTTTAATACATCCTATACTTTTATCAAGTAATTGAAGTAAAGAGGGATATTTTTATGCTTTTAGGCGAGGCAGTTGCATTAAGAATCAAAGAGCTTTGCAAGGAAAGACAGCTTTCACAGTACGGACTTCATAAGCTTTCGGGAGTGCCGCAGTCAACACTCAGCACCATAATTAACTGTAAATTTCCCGGTATGAAGCTTCGTATTATTTATGAAATCTGCGAGGGACTTGAAATATCGCTTAACGACTTTTTCGACTCCCCTGTTTTTGACAGAGAAAATATAACAGACTAATAAAGGACACATTCCGTGCGGATGTGTCCTTTAAGCTACATAATTTAATAACGGGAGGGGAAACCCCTCCCCTACGGTGGTTTAACGGGAGGGGAAACCCCTCCCCTACGGTGGTTTTGCTGTCATACTAAAAGGCATAGAGCGTTCAAGCCCTATGCCTTATTTTTGAAATTTTAAGCAGCGGTTGTTTCTTCAATAGCTTCGGTTACTTCCTCAGTAACCTCTTCTGTAGGCTCTTCAACCTCGGGTACCTCAACTGTTCCGAGAATCATCCTGAGTGCCTCAACAAGCTTGCCTTCGCTTGCTTCATCAATTGTTACGGTGATTGTGTCGCCCTCGTCGAAGAGAACTACCATATCAGCGACATCTGCGGCAACGTAGTAATATACACCTGAGTTATCAAGCTCAATGTAGAAGTAGGTATTGCCGTTTACAACTGTTGAACGGATATCTGTAACTGTGCCGGTGATGTTTGCAAGACCCGTTGAAGCGTCACCGTTCTGAGGCTTATTGCCGGAAACGTCAAAGTTGATGTCGATTACAACAGAGGGGCTCAGAGCCTTAAGACCCTTGATATACTCACTTACTGCTGAAGCGAGGTCATCATTCTCACCTGCAGGGATAGCAACAACATTATACTGCTGTACGTTAACCATAGCATAGGACTTAACGATATTTGCATCGTCCTTGAGAGCCATAAAGTAGGTAGCCTCACCGTCAATGTTAAGAAGGATGGGGAATGCAGCCTTCCAGCCCTTATCGGAAACCTTACCCTGAGCAGAACGCTGTGCTGCAGCCTCTGTTGCACCTGTGGTGTTATAGAAGAAGCCTTCCTTTGTTCTCTGGTTAATGAAGAAGAAGCCGAGGATTGAGTCGTCGGAGGTAACGGATGTTACACCTGTGTAAAGGTAAACGTCATCGCCTACTGCAATGAATGAATAGCCCTGAGAAGCCTGCTTAACTCCGGACTGACCGATGATGGAGTTCCAGAAGCCGCCTGCATATTTACCGAGGTAATTATACTGCTGAACAAGAAGGTCAGCATCATAAGCCTGGTCAATCCAAGCGATTTCGGAGCTTGCCGCACCGATTTCCTCTGCTGAATAGTAGATATCATCACCCGTTACAGCGTCAACAAGGATAACGCCTGCAACGTCGTCACCGCCTACAAGACCGACTGTCTTTTCGATGTGCTCAACAACCCAGAAGGGCTTGCCTGCTTCATCAATTTCGAAGGAGGTGTCACCGAAAATGTATGTGGGATACTTGAAGCGAAGGTGTCTTTCAAGATATTCACCGAAGTGCTCTGCGGTTGAATACTTGATATCAAAATCTGTAATAAGCTGTGATTCCTGAGTATTGAGATTAACTCTTACATAACCGGGAATACCCTCGTATTCTGCACTTAAAACGGAGTTTGTTGCCCATTTGAAAATATCGCCGTACTTAAGGGGATAAACTCTGTAGGGTGAGCCCTTGTAGTTTATCTGTGTGGAATCGCTTTCAAGGATTTCGAACTGAGATTCGAGGCCGAGAGCTGAGAAGTCACCGAGGGTCTTGTCTGCAAGCTCACGTGCTGCGTCCTTGTCGATAAGGGGAACCTTGTCGAAGTCTGACATACTGTCGATTACGGAAATTGTGTTATCAAACTCTGCATTGTCGATTGTAAGAATCTCTGCATAATCCTTTGCACGGAAGAAGGGGCTGGAAATGAGGTAACCGATACCCACAACAAGTGCAAGCACAAGACCTATGGCAACGGGAGCTATAGCCTGTCTTCTTACATAGGGAACGTATTCGGGCTTTATGAATGCACCTGATGTCACAAATGCACAGCCCACATAAGAAGCAAGAACAATTGCCCAGTAAATATAGAAGTCATAGGACTGGAAGTTCATGGGAGGAAGCAAAAAGTAATATGCAACCACAGCAACTATAAGAGTGATTATAATGTTGATAAGAATTTTAAGACCTGCCTTTTCGGGGGGAATGAGCACGTCCTTTACACTTTTTTTCTTTCCGCTGTCGGAAAAATCTACTTTAATAGGATCCATTTTTTACTCTCCTTAAAATTATTTAACGGGAACAATTTTGTCCTTGCCGCCCATATAAGGACGAAGGGCAACGGGGATATTTACGCTTCCGTCTTCATTGAGGTTATTCTCAAGGAAGGCAATGAGCATTCTGGGAGGAGCAACAACAGTATTGTTAAGAGTGTGAGCAAGATACTTGCCGTCCTTGCCGTTTACTCTGATTTTAAGTCTTCTTGCCTGAGCGTCCCCGAGGTTTGAGCAGGAGCCTACCTCGAAATACTTGCCCTGACGGGGTGACCATGCTTCAACGTCTATAGACTTTACCTTAAGGTCTGCAAGGTCGCCTGAGCAGCACTCAAGTGTTCTTACGGGGATATCAAGGCTTCTGAAGAGGTCAACGGTGTTCTGCCAGAGCTTGTCGAACCACATTTTGCTGTCCTCGGGCTTACATACAACTACCATTTCCTGCTTTTCGAACTGGTGGATTCTGTAAACGCCTCTTTCCTCGATACCGTGAGCGCCCTTTTCCTTACGGAAGCAGGGTGAGTAGCTTGTAAGTGCCTGAGGAAGTGATTCCTCGGGTACGATGGTATCAATAAATTTTCCTATCATTGAGTGCTCACTTGTACCGATAAGGTAAAGGTCCTCGCCTTCAATTTTATACATCATAGCTTCCATTTCAGCGAAGCTCATAACACCCGTAACAACGTCGCTTCTGATCATAAAGGGAGGAATGCAGTAGATAAAGCCTCTGTCAATCATAAAGTCCCTTGCATAGGAGATAACGGAGGAGTGAATTCTTGCGATGTCACCCATAAGATAATAGAAGCCGTTACCTGCAACGCGTCTTGCTGAATCAAGGTCGATACCGTTAAAGCGTTCCATAATGTCCGTGTGATAAGGAATGGGGAAGGAGGGTACCACGGGCTCACCGTAGCGCTGAACCTCAACATTTTCGCTGTCGTCCTTACCTATAGGCACGGAGTCGTCGATGATATTGGGAATAATCATCATAATTTTTGTGATTTTTTCCTGAAGCTCTGCTTCCTTGGCTTCTGCAGCGGCTAAAGCCTCGGACTGCTGGTTTACGAGCTTCTTCATCTCTTCTGCTTCTTCTCTTTTGCCCTGACCCATTAAAGCGCCTATCTGCTTGGAGTATTTGTTTCTTGAAGCACGGAGATTATCCGCCTCAGTCTTATTCTTTCTGCTTTCAACGTCAAGAGCTAAAACCTCGTCAACCAGAGGAAGCTTGCTGTCCTGAAACTTCTTTTTGATGTTTTCTCTGACTGCATCGGGATTTTCTCTTAAAAATCTTATATCAATCATTTTTTAATCCTCCGAAAAAAGTTTTGCCAATTTCTGTAAGTCATCAGCATCGAAAAACTCAATTTCAATTTTACCGCCCTTACCGGAATTCTGAACGGTAACCCTTCTTGCGAGAACTCCCGAAAGAGACAGTTCAACCTCATCATAGAACTTATCTCTTGCCTTTTTGGGAGCTTTCTCCTTTTTAGGCTTTCTCAGAGCCTTTACGAGCTGTTCGGTCTGCCTTACAGACAGCTGTTTTTCAACAATTTCCTTTGCAATGTCGGAAATTAATTTTTCATCCTCAAGTCCTAAAAGTGCTCTTGCGTGACCTGCCGAAATTTTTCCCTCTTCCACGAGCTTCATTACGTCACCGGGAAGGGAAAGAAGTCTTAAGGCATTTGCAATAGCGGGACGTGATTTTGAAAGCTTTTCTGCGGCTTCCTCCTGGGTGTAGCCGTATTCCTCAATAAGCTTTCTTATACCTGCGGCTTCTTCAATGGGGTTCAAGTCCTCACGCTGAAGATTTTCTATAAGGGCAATTGCCGCCGCCTCGGCATCCGTAAGGGATTTTATGATTACGGGCACTTCGGAAAGACCCGCCCTTCTTGCGGCACGGTAGCGTCTTTCGCCTGCCACAATTTTATAGGAGCCGTCCGACATAGGTCTTACTAAAAGGGGCTGTAATACGCCGAATTCTCTTATGGATGCCTCGAGCTCCGCTAAGGCCTCTTCAGAAAACTTTGTACGGGGCTGTCCGCGGTCGGGCTCAATATCGCTTATGGAAAGCATTACGGAGCCGCCGTCAGAGAGTGCATCTGCTGAGTTATCAAGAAAAAGACTGTCAAAACCCTTGCCGAGACCGCCTTTTTTTGCTGCCATTTATTTACCTCCTGTCCTGCTTTGACAAGAACTCGTCAGAGAAATCGTTGTAAGCCTCTGCACCTTTTGAGCGTTTGTCAAAATATATTATGGGCTGTCCGAAGCTGGGTGCCTCCGACAAGCGTACATTTCTGGGAATTGTGGTAGAATATACCTTTTTTGGGAAGAACTTCTTAACCTCATCCACAACCTGCTGTGTAAGGTTAAGTCTTCCGTCATACATTGTAAGGAGAACTCCTTCGAGCTCTAAATAAGGATTGTAAAGTCTTTTTATGTTTCTTGCAGTTGCCATTAACTGCGAAAGGCCTTCGAGTGCATAATATTCGCACTGAATGGGCACAAGGAAAGTATCGGAAGCGGTCAGCGCATTGAGAGTGATAAGTCCCAGGGACGGGGGACAGTCAAGAAAAATGTAGTCATACTTGTCCCACAGGGGTGCGAGAGCGTTTTTAAGAAGGTTTTCACGGTTTTTGATGTCAATAATCTCAAGCTCTGCACCTGCAAGGTTCATATTTGAAACCATAAGGTCAACACCCTGAAATTCGGTGTGTATGACTGCCTCTTCACCCTTATTATTGCCTACAAGCACATCATAGGATGAAACCTTTATTGCTCTTTTATCTACTCCAAAGCCGCTTGTGGAATTTCCCTGAGGGTCAATGTCTACAAGAAGAACATTTTTGCCCTTGGCTCCGATGCAGGCGGCAAGGTTGACAGCAGTAGTGGTCTTCCCTACTCCGCCCTTCTGATTAAGCACGGCAACAGTCTTTGCCATCAGCGGCTCCTCCTTATATTATTATTTATATATTTTAACATATAATACAATATAGTATATCAAAGCCTGCTGAAAAAATCAATACGTAATGAAAATATTATTGTTTCACGTGAAACAAGTTACTTTTTGTAGGGGACGGCGTCCTCGACGTCCCGCGGTAGATGGTTTGATTTTGTGATTAATTTATAAAGAGGCACATTCTTATGCACCACGGGTCATAATACAGACATTAAATTTTTATCAATACGGGACGCCGTAGGCGTCGTCCCCTACAACAATAATAAAAGTTTTGAACGGGCGGGGAAACCCCGCCCCTACGCTGTTATAAACAGAAAGACCGCCGATAAATCGACGGTCTTCCTGTTTGGATGTGGGGTGTGAAAGAGAAAGATATGGGCTGTATGATAAAGAGAAAAATCTCTAAACCATCCTATTAATGGTAATTGTATATGTAATACTGCTGTCATCGGACTGTTTCAGGCTGCTTGCGGAAATACCCGAGGACTTCATTGTTTCGACTGCGTGCTCAATAGTATTCTCAAAAATGCGGAAATCACGGTACTTTGCGGCAAATACTGCCCTTTTGGGGACTTTTTCCGTAAGCTCCATTGCCTCTCGGAAGCTGCAGCCTGATGACACAATCAAATCTGTTATTTCATTCTGACGTTTACTGCCTTCAACACCTGCAATTGCATTTGCCGTTGTCTCATTGATATTTCCTGTCATTATCTTCCATTTGACATTTTCGGGAAGAGAAAGAAGGCGGATTCTTGATAAAATAAGCCCTTCGGGAACGGAAAGAGCTTCAGAAAGCTCCGATACACTCATATTTTCGTGCAATTCATCAATAATTGTGGCAAGCTCAAGGTAGTGAAGCTCTTTTCTGTGGAGATTTTCTGCAATATTGAATATTACGCTGTTATATTCACTGACATCAACCAGAACACAAGGCAGCACGGTACAGCCTGCAATTATAGCGGCACGGCGACGTCTTTCACCGGAAACAACTCTGTAGCAGCCGTTATTTTCTTTTCTGACCGTCAGAGGATTCAGTATTCCCACAGATTTTATGGAATCCGAAAGACTGTATAATTCATCAAGGGACACTACCCTTCTGGATGAATAATCTGCAGGAAGAATATCCTCAATATGAATAAGAAGAATTGAACCGCCCGTTTTAACCTTGTTCGTCAGCATCATACACCAAAAAAATAAACTGTGATATTCGGCAGGTTTGTCCTGCAAGTACAGAATATCACAGTTATAATGCAAAATATCGAAAAATATGTCTGTAAATTAAGAAAAGTTTCGGTAATTAAAGGGGCTTTTTAAATATCTGAGCGAAGGCTCTCGGGTATTTTGTCGGAGTCTGCGATATCTTTTTTGCAATAATTATTTCTCTTTCGCTGCCGTCAGGGATAGTATATCTGTGTTTATCGGTAACCTTAGCACCGAGATTTGCTATTGCACCGCAGCCTCTCTGATCCTCTTCGGTAGAAAGCACGGCCTTTAAGGGAGCAAACACACCGCCCACCTTCACAAGAGGTACCGAGTATTCAGCCAGAACATTAAGGGATGCGACGGCACGGGAGGTAACAACATCAAATTTTTCTCTGAATTCAGCCTTTTTAGCGGCATCCTCGGCTCTGATTGTTATGACATTCCCCTTTAATCCCAGTTCTTTAAGAAGAAATCTTATAAAATCGAGCTTTTTATTTACAGAATCTATCATTGTCATATCAAATGACGGCTCGGCACAAAGAAGCGCAGCACCGGGAAAGCCGGCACCCGTTCCTACGTCTATTATCTTCTTTCCCTGAAGGTCGCAGAATTTCATAAGACAGAGGCTGTCTGCAAAATGCTTTATTACAATATCATCGGGATCAGTAATAGCCGTAAGATTTACTTTTTCATTATAATCCACAAGCATCCCGGCATACTTATCGAATCTGTCAACAGCTTCTTCTGTAATTGCGATACCGAGACTGTTGCAGGAGGTTTTCAGAAGCTCCTTAGAAATCATTTTCAGCACTCCCCTTTCCGTTTTTGGCAAGATAAATAAGAAGGACGGAAATGTCCGCCGGGCTGACACCCGAAATGCGGGATGCCTGACCTATGCTTCGGGGTCTTATTTTTGAAAGCTTTTCAATTGCTTCTGTTCTGAGATTGATTACATCCTTATAATCTATATCCTCAGGAATGAGCTTTTCCTCAAGACGTCGCATTTCGTGTACCTGAGAAAGCTGTCTTTTTATATAACCCTCGTATTTAAGGTCAATTTCCACCTGTTCGAACACCTCATAGGGCAATTCGGGACGGTTTTTATCAAATTCAGTAAGAGCCTCATAATTTAGCTGAGGACGTCTTATAAGGTCGGCAAGCTTACAGCCTGTGGTAAGTGCAGATGTTTCACGTGAAACAAGCATCTTATTTATAGCTTCGGATGGCGCAATAACCGTTGACTCCGTTCTTTTTCTTTCAATATCTATAAGCTCTAATTTATGTAAAAAGCTGTCATATTTTTTCTGAGGCACAAGTCCTAAGTCATATCCCCTTTTAAGAAGTCGGATATCGGCATTATCCTGACGGAGAATCAGTCTGTATTCCGAACGGGATGTCATCATTCTGTAGGGCTCGTTACAGCCCTTTGTTACAAGGTCATCAATAAGAGTGCCGATATAAGAGCCTGAGCGTTCAAGAATAAAGGGCTCTTTACCCTGCACCTTAAGGGCGGCATTGATGCCTGCAACAAGTCCCTGAGCGGCAGCTTCCTCATATCCGCTGGAGCCGTTGAACTGTCCTGCACCGAAAAGCCCCTCATAATGAAGAAATTCAAGGGTGGGACGAAGCTCAAGAGGGTCAACACAGTCATATTCTATAGCATAGGCATTACGCATTATCTGACAGTTTTCAAGACCCTTTATGGAGTGCACAAAAGCCTCCTGTACGTCAACGGGAAGAGACGAGGAAAGCCCCTGTAAATACATCTCTTCAGTATCAAGCCCGCAGGGCTCAATGAATATCTGATGTCTCTCCTTATCAGAGAAGCGCACCATTTTATCCTCTATACTGGGACAATATCTTGGGCCTATACCCTCTATCACACCACCAAATAATGGGGAACGGTGGAGATTTTCCATAATTATACGCTTGGTTTCTTCATTGGTATAGGTAATGTGGCAGGAAAGAATATTCTGAGGCAATTCCTTAGTAGAGAAGGAAAAGGGCACTACCCTATCGTCTCCCTTCTGCTCCTCAAGAGAGGAAAAATCAACACTTCTTCTGTTGACTCTCGAGGGTGTTCCTGTCTTAAAACGGCGAAGACCTATCCCCTGCTTTTTAAGAGATTCGGAAAGACCCACAGCCGGGAACATTCCGTCAGGACCGCTTGAATATACCTTATCCCCTACGTAAATCTTTCCGTCAAGGAAGGTACCCGTAGCAAGAATTACGCAAGAGGCGTGATAAACGCAGTCAAGCTGTGTTTTTAATTCCCATAAAGAATTATCCAACTTGTTAAGGGAAACAATTTCCGCCTGAACAAGGGTGAGATTATCCTGCTTTTCAAGGGTATTTTTCATATATTTGGAGTACTCACGTCTGTCAATCTGAGCTCTCAGAGAGTGGACGGCAGGTCCCTTTCCCAGGTTGAGCATTCGGCTCTGCAGAGTATTTTTGTCTGCGGCAACGCCCATTTCACCGCCGAGAGCATCAATTTCACGGACAAGATGCCCCTTTGATGTTCCGCCGATTGAAGGATTGCATGCCATATTGCCTATCCAGTCAAGATTTATGGTAAAGCACACCACAGAACAGCCGAGCCTTGCGGCAGAAAGTGCGGCTTCAATACCTGCGTGTCCGGCACCTATTACGGCAATATCAAATTTTCCGGAAAAATAATCCATTAGCGTACTCCTTATAAATATTTGATAACAATAAATTTTACCATAAAATTTCACATATTGCAATATTATATATGTTTGTATTATAATATAACAAAATAACTCATAAATCATAATTTAACGGATAATTTGCCGTATGTATCGTAGGGGAGGGGTCTCCCCTCCCGTTTCCGAGGGTTGTTATTTTTTGCAAACAAAAGTTACAAAAGTTATGTAACGGGCGGGGCAACCCCGCCCCTACCGTGTTCACATCTCCTCTGCTAAATTATGATTTATAACTGAGAGGTACAATATGTCAACTATTGCGGCAATTGCCACGCCCAATGCGGCGGGCGGAATCGGAATAATAAGAATATCGGGCGAGGATGCTTTTTTAGTTGCCGAGAAGTGCTTTACAGCGTTTTCAGGCAAGAAAATAACGGAAATGAAGGGCTACACAGCCGCTTACGGGCAGATTTCTGAGGGTGACTCCCCTATTGATGAGGCTGTTGCGGTGGTTTACCGTGCGCCTAAAAGCTATACGGGCGAGGATGTTGTGGAGCTATGCTGTCACGGCGGACTTTTCATAATGAACAAGGTGTTAAGGCTTGTTTTTAAGTTAGGTGCCTGCCCTGCCGCTCCCGGTGAATTCACAAAAAGAGCCTTTCTTAACGGAAAGATGGACTTAGCTCAGGCTGAAAGCGTTATGAATGTTATTTCCGCTTCGGGTGAAGCTGCCCTTAATGCCGCAAGAAACACACTTCGGGGAAAGGTAAGTATTAAAATCGGTGAAATATGCTCCTCCTTAATAAATTCTGCCGCGGCGCTGGCTGTCTGGAGCGACTATCCCGACGAGGACATCCCTGCAGTTGAGACGGAAACACTCTATAAAACACTTACGGATAACGAGGAAGAATTACAGAAATTAATAAAGCGTTATGACAGCGGAAAGGCAGTAACCGAGGGTGTGAACACCGTAATCTGCGGCAAGCCCAACGTGGGAAAATCCACTCTTATGAATGCTCTTTCAGGCTGTGAAAGGTCAATAGTAACCTCAGTTGCAGGCACAACAAGAGACGTTGTTGAAGAGACCGTAAGGGTAGGAGATATCCTTTTAAGGCTTGCAGATACTGCCGGAATTCACGATACGAAGGACGAGGTTGAGAGCATCGGTGTCAGCATCGCCAAGGAAAGAATAGAAACTGCTGACCTTGTTTTAGCGGTCTTTGATGTTTCACGTCCTCTTGATAATGAGGACACGGAGCTTCTTGAAATGTGCAAAGAAAAACGCTGTCTTGCCATTATAAACAAGTCAGATCTTGCTCCCAGATTCAGCGAAGAAAATGTAAGATTATACATTCCTCACGTTATAACACTTTCTGCAAAAACAAGCGGGGGAGAGGAAAAAATAAGGGTCGCTCTGGAAGAAATTCTCGGCACCGGGGGACTTGATTTTTCTCAGGAGATGCTTGCTGCCGACAGACAGTACGAATGTGCAAGACAGGCTCTCGAATGTATAAGAGAAGCAAAAACAGCAATTGACTCGGGACTTACAATTGATGCGGTAAATGTCAGCATCGACTGTGCCATAGAACAGCTTCTGACACTTACGGGCAAGAAGGCAAGCGAGGAAATCGTAAACGAGGTATTCTCAAAATTCTGCGTAGGCAAGTAAAAATAAGAAAAAATCTTACGATTTATCAACCCCCTACCCCCAATCTTGGGGGCTGTAGGTGTTTCTTGTTATAAGCTAAATTGCTCACAACGCGAGCAATTTCCTATATAATAAAAAACGGATTTTCCGGTTTCAGGAAAATCCGAAAGAGATAAAAGCAAACAAAAGCATCACGGGAAAAACAGGGGAGTGCTCTCAGAAAATTATCAGCATCCCCAGAGCCGTGACTGCTGCACCCGACAATGCCGCAATTGAAAATTTAATATAAAACCGAAGCCTCTCTCCACGTTTTCCGGCAGCTTTTCCGCGGGGCGGGGGAGAGGCATTTTTAATAAGCTCATGGGCGCTGCTTTTTATTTTCAATTCGCTGATATCCGAAAATTCCGGCTTTACAAAAAATATTACCTTTTCAAAATAAGCACTTTCAGGCTGAGGAATTTCCACCACCTGACGGTTGACTCCTTTAAGCATTGCAAAAACCTCCCATACTATATATTGTAATTATTGACGGAAATTACGTTTCAAGTCATAAAGAAATAAATTAATTGATATGCTTTGTCAAGTAAAAACAGCCAAAAAATAAAACTCCCACAAAAAGCGAAAAAATGACTGATAAACGACTTGTTAATTTTTTAACGATTTGCCCCTTAAAATACATATTGTGGTAAAAGGGGAGACCCTGCACACTATATCCGATTTGCCGTTTTTTGTCACATTTTTCCGATAATTCTCAAAAGAAATTAAGCGCACAAAAAGTCGAAAATCGGTGTTGTGAATTTAAATGTAAATGTTTTTATACTATTTGTATAATGTCAATAACTTATAAAATGTTAATAATTCTGTTAATAATGTTGATAACTACCCCTCAAAACCCTTGATAACCCTCGAAAAGGCAGGTTATTAACTGTTGATAACTTTTCACAGAGGCACATTGTTAAACAATTAACATATACGCTGAGTTTTTATAACTTGCCTACTATACAAAATGGAGATATTTTTAAATAGAATTTTCTGAAAATTTTATTTAAATTGCCAACAGAAAAAGGATGTGTAAAATGGAGCTGATAAAAGAGAGTAATAACACAAGACTTTGTGGTCACACCCCCTTTAATGTGGGGCTTACCCTCGACTGCGGACAGGCATTCAGATGGGAGAAGACAGGCGAAAATACCTACAGGGGTATTGCCTTCAGAAGAGAGCTTACTGTAAGGGACGACGGTGACAGTCTGCTGTTTCTCGGTGTAAATGAAGATGAAATAAAGGAAATATGGACTGATTATTTTGATCTGAACACAGACCACGACGGAATTATAAAACGGCTTTCCGGGGATAAATTCATAAGCGATGCCGTCAATCGCTTCGGCGGGATTCATATACTGAGGCAGGAGCCCTGGGAGACACTTTGCTCCTTCATAATTTCCGCCTGTAACAATATCCCCAGAATCAAGGGTATAGTAAACCGCCTTTCTGAGGCTCTTGGAGAAAGAACGGGAGAGGGCTTTTCCTTCCCCGATGCAAAAACCGTGGCAGGGCTTTCTGAGGATGACCTTTCCTTTCTGAGAGCCGGCTACAGAGTGCCTTATATTCTTGATGCCGCAAGAAGGGTGGCAGAGGGTGAGATTGATTTTGACGCTATAAGAAAAATGCCTGAGGAGGACGCCCGTAAAGAGCTTATGAAGATAAAGGGCGTAGGCAGAAAGGTTGCCGACTGTACCCTTTTATTTTCTCTGGGCTTTACGGATTGCTATCCCGTAGACAGACACATTGAAAGAGCGACAAAGGAGCTTTACCCCGAGGGGCTTCCCGAATTTTTCTCACCTCACAGGGGTCTTGCACAGCAGTATATATTTACCTCAAGAATAAAATAATTATCGGATAATTATACATTATTAGTGTATAATTATCCGTTTTATTTTTATTTGGATTTAAATCATTTCGTTGGTTCAAAAACAAAAATTACACTACAGAAATGAGAGCCCACGGCAAGGTATAAAGTATTTTCTGAGGCTGTACAGTAAACCTTAAATCGTAGGGGAGGGGTCGCCCCTCCCGTAGTATTATTTTTGTAACTTTCGTTAATAAAAAATAACAACCCTTCTGAACGGGCGGGGGCGAATGAGTGTGCCGCTGCCGGGGGCAGATGAAGGCACACGAAAGAGGTGAAGAAACAAGGAGTATTGCGACCGCTCTAAGGGAAGCAAGACGACTATGTTTCTGAGGGACGTCCCGCCCCTACCGTACTCTGTTCTCAGAATTCTGAATTCAGAATTTAAAAATCGTTTTTTTTACAAAAAAAGACACATTCCCGAAAGAATGTGTCTTTATCTTTTTACGGTCTTGCGGTGCCGGTATCGGCAGAATTTCTCATAATGTCAATTGCGGAAACTCTGTCTTCCTTGAGCTCAATATTTGAAGTACCGTAAATTGTCTCATGTAAGGTTTTTGCAGCGGCAGGGTAGTCAACTATCCATACCCAGGAATAGCCCTGATAGTCCAGTCTGTGCTCCTCAGAGGGTACGGCTGCCGATACAATTTCAAAATTGTACCACTTTTCCGTAAGTGCCTGAGTACCGAGAGAAATGATTTTTGCCACGCTGCAGTCGGTCTTAATGTATTTCAGCACAGAATTGAGCAGGGGCGAAATCTGACTGATGCTGATTCCCTTTGCTTCATCAATAAGGGCATTAAGGAACTGACGCTGTCTTCTTGTTCGGCTTACGTCCGCATCGGGGTCGCAGTATCTGATTCTGCAGAAGCCCAGAGCCTGCTTTCCGTTGAGAAGAACACCTTCACCTGAAGGGCAGTCATCCTTTATTTCGGCTCTTACGGCTGCGGCTTCATATTCCTTGACGTCAAGGGTGATACCGCCCAGAGCATCTACTATAGCGCTGAAGGAATCGAAATTTACCGAAACATAGTAGTCAATTCTGATTTTGAAATCGTTCTGCAGGGTTTCAATAAGCTTCTTTGCACCGCCGTTTGCGTAGCAGGCGTTGATTTTAGCATATTTACCGCCGGATGCAGTTGAAATATAGGTATAGCAGTCACGGAAAACCGAGGTAAGATAGATTTTCTTGGTCTGCTTGTTAAGTGAAGCAATAATTATGGCATCGGCATTTCTTTCGGAGGCATCAAGCCCTACAAGAAGGAAATTAATAACATCCTTGCTTCTCATAAGTGAGTTTTCCGTAGTATTTTCAGCCCAGCCCTTAAGCACGGAGGAAAGGTCGCCGAGACCTCTTAATTCTTCAAGCTGCTCAATGTGAATGACCTCATCACCGGGCTCTGTGACCTCAACGAAGTCTGAGGGAGTATCCGTGTTACCGCCTAAGCTGATAATTCCCATTTTGGAAACAAGGTCAACGGCAACAATTGAGAAAACAAGCACAAGACCTAAGGCTACACCTGAAAGAATTGTCAGAAAGCTTCTTCTGTTTTCCTCTTTCTGCTTTTTTGATTTTTTCTTTTTAGCCATTTATCACACCGCCCCGATAATCAGTCTTCTGTTGCGGCTGTGTCGGCAGGAGCTTCTGCTGTTTCCGTTGTTTCTGCTTCGGAAGTGTCAGCTTCTTCTCCGGCTTCAGTTTCGTCGGGTAAATCTGTTTCCTCACCCGATTTTTTTGCAAGAGTAAGAGTAATAACGCTGTCGCCTTCACCGAGCTTCATAAGCCTTACACCCTTTGAAGGACGGGCGCATTCTCTGATGCTTTCGGATGCGATACGGATTATAATACCCTGCTCGGAAATAAGAATAACATCATCGTCATCGTAAACGACCTTGATTGCGGCAACATCGCCGTATTTGTCAACACGGTAGTTAATTGAGCCGTAGCCGCCTCTTGACTGTACGTGATAATCGGAGAAATCACTCTTTCTGCCGTTACCCCATTCGCTGACGGTAAGAAGCTTTCCGCCTGCTCCCTCATCAAGAATTTCCATACCTACAACGAAGTCATCCTCATATTTGAAGGTAAGAGCCTTAACACCACGGGCTGTACGTCCGATAACACGCGCATCGGTTTCGTTGAAGCGGATACCGAGACCCTTCTTTGTTGCAACAAAGAGGTCCTGATTGCCCGTTGTAAGAAGCACCTTCTGAAGAACGTCACCCTCATCAAGGTTAATTGCGATAATACCGTTCTTTCTGATGTTTCTGAAGTTTTCAAGCTCTGTTCTCTTTATGATACCGTTTCTTGTAATCATACAAAGGAAGAGGTCGTCATGCTCCTTGGGAATCATAATCATAGTGGTAACCTTTTCATCACCCTCTATGGGGAGGATGTTTACAAGGTTCATACCCTTACTTGTACGGCTTCCCTCGGGAATTTCATAGCCCTTGACCATATAAGCCTTGCCCTTTGTGGTAAAGAACATAATATGTGAGTGTGTGGAAGCGGTGAACATTGTGTCAACCACGTCTTCCTCACGGCGGGTTATACCGATTCTGCCCTTACCGCCCTTCTTCTGAAGCTGATATTCATCAACGGACATTCTCTTGATGTAGCCCATCTGTGTCATTGTGAATACGCAGTCCTCTTCGGGAATAAGGTCTTCAATATCCATTTCGCCCGTAATATTTACGATTTCGCTTCTTCTGTCGTCTGAGAACTTGTCTCTGATAACGGTAGCTTCTTCCTTTACGAGAGCGAGGACATTTTCACGGGAGGAGAGAATTTCAAGGAAGCGTGCAATTTTTTCTTCAAGGGCTCTTTCCTCATCCTGGAGCTTCTCTCTTTCAAGACCCGTTAACTGTCCAAGTCTCATCTGGACGATGTGGTTTGCCTGAATTTCATCAAAGCCGAAGCGTGCCATAAGTCTTTCCTTACCCTCGGCAATTGACTTTGATGAACGAAGAATGCTTATAACCTCATCAATGAAATCAAGAGCCGTAAGGAGAGCCTCAAGAATATGCTGACGCTCCTTTGCCTTTTTAAGGTCAAACTCTGTTCTTCTTGTAACAACACTTACCTGATGGTCTATATAGTGGCTGAGCATTTCCTTAAGGGTGAGAACCTTGGGAACACCGTCTACAAGAGCCAGCTGAATAACACCGAAGGTTGTCTGAAGCTGAGTGAAGGAATAAAGCTGATTAAGCACAATCTGAGGGTTGGCATCACGCTTTAAGTCAATTGTGATATTCATACCCTCTCTTGAGGAGTAGTCATTGATATCGGAAATACCCTCAAGTCTCTTTTCCTTGTGAAGGTCTGCAATGGACTCTATAAGTCTTGCCTTATTTACCTGATAGGGAAGCTCCGTTACGACAATCTGATATCTGCCGTTTTTTCCCTCATGTATTTCGCATCTGGCACGGACGGTGATTTTACCTCTGCCCGTAGCGTAAGCTGCGCGTATACCGGCTCTGCCCATAATTATGCCCTTTGTGGGGAAGTCGGGTCCCTTTATATGCTGCATAATGTCGTCAAGAGTACAGTCGGGATTGTCAATAACACAGCACATACCGTCAATAACCTCACCGAGGTTGTGGGGAGGAATGTTTGTAGCCATACCTACGGCAATACCCGTGGAGCCGTTGACAAGAAGATTGGGAAAACGTGCGGGAAGAACCGTGGGCTCTTTAAGTCTGTCGTCATAGTTTCCCGTAAAATCAACGGTATCCTTATCAATATCCGTGAGCATTTCAAGTGAAATCTTGCTCATTCTTGATTCCGTATATCTGTATGCTGCAGGGGGGTCGCCGTCAACGGTACCGAAGTTACCGTGTCCGTCAACAAGGATATATCTTGTTGAGAAGGTCTGTGCAAGTCTTACCATAGCATCGTAAACTGATGCGTCACCGTGGGGATGGTAGCGTCCGAGAACGGAGCCGACGGTATCGGCGCACTTACGGTACTCCTTATCGGGAGTAAGGTTATTTTCGTGCATGGTATAAAGAATACGGCGGTGAACGGGCTTTAAGCCGTCACGCACATCGGGAAGTGCACGCTGAGTAATAACGGACATAGAGTAGTCAAGGAAATAGCTTCTCATTTCGCGGTTCAGGTCAACCTGAACGAGATTTCCCTGAGGCTTTACCTCTTCCGCAATTTCATTTATCTTATTTTCGTTATCCATTGTTTATCACCTTAAATGTCCAGATTCTGAACAAACTTTGCGTTCTTTTCAATGAAATCTTTTCTGGGCTCAACCTTGTCACCCATAAGAATTGAGAAGGTTTCGTCTGCTTCCTCGGCATCGCTGAGATTCACGCGGAGCATTGTTCTTCTTTCGGGGTCCATGGTTGTTTCCCAGAGCTGCTCGGGATCCATTTCACCGAGACCCTTATATCTCTGAACGGAACAGCCCTGTCCCATTTCCTCAAGGAACTTATCTCTTTCCTCATCCGAGTATGCATATTCGTGTCTCTTGCCCTTTGAAATCTTGAAAAGAGGGGGCTGAGCGATATATACGAAGCCCTGCTCTATAAGAGGACGCATATAACGGAAGAAGAAGGTAAGAAGAAGAGTTCTTATGTGTGCACCGTCGACGTCGGCATCGGCCATAATTACGACCTTGTGGTAACGGAGCTTCGTGATATCAAAGTCCTCACCGATACCTGTACCGAGGGCTAGAACAACGGGAACCAGCTTTTCATTGCCGATAACCTTGTCTATACGTGACTTTTCAACGTTGAGCATTTTACCCCAGAGAGCGAGGATAGCCTGAGTTCTTCTGTCTCTGCCTTCCTTAGCGGAGCCGCCTGCAGAATCACCCTCGACGATGTAAAGCTCGGTGTTTTCGGGATTTTTATCGGTACAGTCGGCAAGCTTACCGGGAAGGGAGTTTCCTTCAAGTGCCGATTTTCTTCTTGCAAGCTCCTTAGCCTTACGGGCTGCTTCTCTTGCTCGGGAGGCATCAAGGGCTTTATTGAATATTGCACGGGCTACGGAAGGATTCTCCTCAAAGTATGTGGAGAGCTTTTCGTAAACCATCTGATTGACAAGGGGAGTGATGTCGGTATTACCGAGCTTGCCCTTTGTCTGTCCTTCAAATTCCGCGTCAGTAAGCTTTACGCTGATAACTGCCGTGATACCCTCTCTTACGTCGTCACCGGAAAGGTTCTTGTCCGCATCCTTCAAGAAATTATACTTTCTGCCGTAGTCATTAAAGACTCTTGTAAGAGCATTCTTAAAGCCCGTTTCGTGAGTACCGCCGTCAATTGTACGTACATTGTTTGCGAAGGACTGTATATTTTCGTTGTAGCTGTCATTATACATAATGGCAACCTCTGCGCTTCTGTCGCCCTTTACAACAGAGAAGTGCATAGGTGTATCGTGAAGAGGAGTAAGAGCACGGGATTCGTTTATATACTGAACGAAGCTTGAAAGACCGCCCTCGAAGCAGTAAACATCTTCAATAATATTCTCCTCGTCTCTTCTGTCCGTAAGAGAAATGCGGAGCCCTGCATTAAGGAATGCCTGCTCTCTTATTCTTCTCTGGAGAGTTTCATACTCATAAACGGTGGTCTCCGTGAAAATCTCGGGGTCAGCCTTGAATCTTACGAGAGTACCCGTTTCCGTTGTATCGCCGATGATTTCGAGATCGGTTACAATTGCGCCTCTTTCAAATCTCTGCTTGTAGATATGTCCGTTCTGGCTTACTTCAACCTCAAGCCATTCGGAAAGAGCGTTAACAACGGATGAGCCTACGCCGTGAAGACCGCCTGATACCTTATAGCCGCTGCCGCCGAACTTACCGCCTGCGTGAAGCACCGTAAGAACAACGGTAACTGCAGGAAGACCCTGCTTTTCGTTGATATCGGTGGGGATGCCTCGTCCGTTATCTCTTACCGTAATAACATCTCCGGGAAGAATTTCAACCTCAATATGGGTACAGTAGCCGGCAAGTGCCTCGTCTATTGAGTTGTCGAGAATTTCATACACCAGGTGATGAAGACCTCTGGGGCCTGTTGAGCCGATATACATACCGGGTCTCTTTCTTACAGCCTCAAGTCCCTCAAGAACCTGAATCTGACTTGCGTCATACACCTCCGTTACGGCAGTATTCATCTTTTCCTCGGAATCGGTGATGACTGTCTCCTGAAAATCCGCGTCCTTTAATTCAGGGATGTTGTTTTCGGGAATATCCATTTATTGTTCCTCCTTAGGAAAGCGTTAAAGGGAAACGTTTTCCTGCTATTAGTAAATTAAAGTATATCTTCCGTTCTTCTGAGAAGCGCGGCGGCGGAAAGCTGTGAAATATAAACTGTTTCTCCGCCCTTTTTATCGGTGCACACAACAAAGGAGCCGGGAAGCTCATAGGAAACCGTAACGCATTTTCCCTGCTTTTCCTTTTTTTCCAGATAATCTCTTGTGTGCTTTGACACGGTTGAGGTGTCTATATCGAAAATACCGAGAATTTCTTCTTTTCTTATTACGGTATCGTGACCTAAATGAAGGTACATTATTTAAGCCTTCCTTCTTTTATGCTGAAGGTTTTTCCCTCGCTCATTCTTAAAATTGAGCCGGGGTCGCAGCAGGTAATGAAAACCTGTCTGTCCTTTATGTGGTTAAGTATATAATCCTGTCTTAGGGTATCAAGCTCACTCATTACGTCGTCAAGGAGTATTACGGGCTCTTCACCCGTGATGCTTTTTATGACCTGAGCCTCGGAAAGCTTCAGAGCAATGGCGGCCGAGCGCTTCTGACCCTGAGAGCCGAAGCTTCTTGCAGACACGGAGTTTATATTAATTTCAATATCGTCTCTGTGGGGACCCGTAAGGGTTATACCTGCGTTTATGTCCGCCTTTTCGTGATTTTTAACTATTTCCTTAAGACTTTCTTCTCCGTGGCAGCCCTTTCTTAAATAAGTAAAGCTTATTTCTTCTTTTCCCGAAGAAAGACCCGAATAAATCTCGGAAACATAGGGAAGAAGAAGGTCAAGATATTCTTTTCTTTCCCTGTAAATTTCTTCTCCGAGATTTGTAAAGGCGTCATTTATGCAGTCAAGAAAAAGCCTTACGCTTTTTATATCCTCATTATCTTTAAGAACTGCGTTTCTCTGCTTCACAAGCTTTGTATACTCGGAAAGAAGCACAGCATAACGGGGCTTTATCTGACAGATTGCGGAATCTATGAATTTTCTTCTTTCCGACGGCCCGTTCTGTATAAGAGACATAAAGCCCGGTGAAAAAAGGGAAGCCGGGAATCTGCTCATAAGCTCCGTGGGGCTTTTAAGGGAAACACCGTTAAGGCTTGCCCTTCTTCTGTCGGTTATTTTTATTTCCGAGGTATTTTTTCTATGAGAGGTTTCAAACTGCGTTTTTATACGGGAAAAGTCCTTTCCGAACATAACAAGCTCCGAATCCTTTGAGCTTCTGAAGCTTTTAAGACCCGTAAAAAGAAAAATTGCCTCAAGAATATTTGTTTTTCCCTGAGCATTCTCACCGTAAATAATATTTACTCCTTCACAGGGGGAAAGAGAGATATTTTCAATATTACGGTAGTTTTCAAGGCTTAATTCAGTTATTTTCATTGCCGTCTGAAATTACAAAAAGGCTGTTCCGGAAAAAGATTTTATCCCCGGGATAAAGCTTTTTTCCTCTCTGAGTGCAAACCTCTCCGTTTACCTTTACGGAGCCCTCTTCAATAAACATCTTTGCCGTACCGCCGGTTTCGGCAAGACCCGAAAGCTTCATTGCGGAATCAAGCTTTATAAAGGGGGTTGTTATGGAAAGAGTTTCCTCTGACTGAACCTTTGCACGGACAACGATTTTTTTTCTCACTTTATTTTCCATAATGCATTACCTTATTCGCTTTTGATTTTTACGGGAAGAATCAGGTAAAGGAAGCTGTCTCCCTCGGGAGGTACTATTACTGCAGGGGAGAGTGAGCCGTTGAGGTTTATGAGCACCTCGTCGGTATCACAGCTTCTGAGAGCTTCAAGAAGATATCTGTTGTTGAAGCCGATTTCCGTGTTATCACCCGAAATTGAAACGGGAATTCTGTCGCTGGCGCTTCCCAGAGCCGTAACGGCGGAAACCTTGATTTCATCATCTGAGAAAATACATCTTAAGGGACTTCTTACCTTTTCTGTAATAATGATTGATGTTCTTTCAATTGTATCTATAAATTTCTTTGTATTTGTTCTGACTGTTGCGGTTTTTCCCTTGGGGAAGGCAGTTCTGTAGTCGAGGAACTCACCCTCCAGGAGCTTTGAAATAAGGCAGTAGCCGTTAACGCTGAACATAATATGTCTTCTGCCCTTTGAAATTTCTGCAAAGCCGTCGTCATTCTCCGCTAATTTTATAATTTCATAGAGAGTTTTTGCAGGAACTACGAATTTAAGGAAATCTCCGTTATAATCCGTAAATTCCTTTCTGATTGCAAGGCGGTAGCCGTCAAGGGCAACGAGCTTTATTTCACCTGCTTCAATTTCAAACTTTACACCTCTGTGAACAGTCTTGCCGTCATCGGGGGAAACTGCAAATACGGTCTTTTTAATCATATCCTTGAGAATACCGCAGTTGAGTCTGAAGGAGGTTTCATCCGTCAGAACGGGAAGGTCGGGATACTCTGAGGGGTTAAGGCTTATAAGAGTATATTCAACATCGCCGCTTGTGATGGTGCAGATATTCTTTTCGTTACAGTCTATTGTAACGGTGGTATCGGGACAATGTCTTAAAATGTCGCAGAAGGTTTTTGCATTGAGAACACATGCGCCTGCCTCTTCAACTCTTACTCCCACGCTTGTCATAACGGCTATATCAAGGTCAAAGCCCGTAAGCTTTACCGAATTGCCCTCTTCGGTTTCTATAAGTATACATTCAAGATGGGGAAGAACAGCCTTTGAAGGGATTGAACGCTGAACGTTAAGGCAAGTGTTTGTAAAAATCTGGGTATCGCAGATGATTTTCATTAATAAAACCTCCCGGAGTGTTTTTCTCCCCGAAAAAGGGGGGATAGGATATGTTTAAAGGTAGTAGTTGTAATAG
Organism: Clostridia bacterium; assembly: GCA_017625435.1. Taxonomy (GTDB): domain Bacteria; phylum Bacillota; class Clostridia; order Oscillospirales; family Acutalibacteraceae; genus RUG806. Next base: position 12,235 of record JAGAKX010000055.1, on the reverse strand, counting down.
GGGATGTGAGTTTGTTGAAAACTCCCGCAGGTCTTGAAAAATATGGGAAAAAACAGGAAAAGTTTTCAAGAACGGGTATGTCAGTAAAATATTGATAACTTTTTGTGAAAATGTTTAAAGTTGAAACTGTTGAAAACTTTCAGTAAATTGTCAATAATGTGTTGATAAATATTGTGTGCGGGAGCACAGAAAAAAAGTTTTGGTTGAGCTTTTTCAAAAGCTCACGGTGTCAAGAGGCTTAAGCCTTTGCCGCACTCCGCAGAGTGCGGAATCCCTTACGCTTCTGAAAGCGCGGAAAGGGTTCGGGAAAACCACGCCGGGAAGATTCCCCCGCAGTGTGGGGGAAATGTCCTAAAGGGACAAAGGGGGACGGGGTCGTCAACCTTTCCCGGGTGCGAAGCACAAACAAAAAGAAAAAGTCTGAATTTTCCGGATACAGATACACAAAGTAAACTGCCGTACATAAAAACAGAAATTACATCGTTTCCTTAACCTGTCTTATAATGTCATTTACAAGATTTCTGAAGGTCTGGTTTGATTTCATTTCAAGCTCGACATTATTTATTGAGTTTATAACCGTTGCGTGATTTTTGCCGAAGTATTCACCGGTTTTTATAAGGGTGATGTTTGTAACGGTCTTTATAACGTACATACATACGTTTCTTGCAGTTGACACAGTCTGTGTTCTGCTTTTTGACTTTATTTCGTCGGGAGTTATTCCGTAAACCTCGGAAACGACGTTTATGGTCTTCTGGGCAATGTCGTCAACGGGCAGGTGGATGTCTACAACATCCCTTACGATTACCTGAATCTCTTCAAGGGTAAGAGATCTCTTATAAAGCTTTGTGTATGCCTCAATCTTGTTGAGAGTGCCCTCAATCTGACGTATGTTATTCTTTATTTTTGTTGCTATGTGGTCAATTGCGTTGTCATTAAGGGTGATGCCCAGCTCTCTTGACTTATTCTTCACGATATTCTTTCTTGTTTCAATATCGGGAGTTCTGATGTCTGCAATAAGTCCCATTTCAAAGCGGGTCTTCAGTCTCTCGTCAAAGCCCATAAGCTCTTTGGGCGGAACATCGGAGGTAAGAACTATCTGCTTTCCTGCCTGATGAAGAGCGTTGAAGGTGTGGAAGAATTCCTCCTGGGTTGACTGACCTGAGCGCATCATCTGAATATCGTCAATTAAAAGTGCGTCAACATTTCTGTATTTATTCTTGAAGGGCTGAGTGTTTTTCTCGTTAAGGGAATTCATAAATTCAGAAAGGAATTTTTCAGCCGTTTCGTAAATTATAATAGCTCCGGGGTCTTTTCTCTTTATTTCGTTATAAATTGCGTAAAGAAGATGGGTTTTTCCCAGACCCGAATTTCCGTAAATAAGGAAGGGATTATGAAGGCCGGGGTCCGCAGCTACCTTTTTTGCAATTTCGTAGGCGAACATATTTGACTGACCTACAACGAAGCTGTCAAAGGTAAAGGATGAGGCGTTCTTTTTAACGGGACCTGTCTTTTCCGGCTCCTTTTCTGCTTCCTCAGTCTTTTCTTCCTTTACAGTCTTCTGAGACTCTGTATTTTCTTCGTCTGCAGCCTGATTTACAATGACATCAATTTCAACGGAAAAGCCTATTACGCTTTCAAAGCTTCTTTTGAGAAGATCAGAGAATTTTGAAAGAATGATATTCTTTTTGAAATCGGCATTTACGGTGAAAACAGCCGTTTCTCCGTCAAGCTTATAAAACTGCAGGGGCTCCAGCCACATTGTGTACATTACGTCTGAAACCTCGGTCTTGCAAAGAGCCAGGACCTGCTTCCAGATATCGCCTAATGAATTCATTTTAACCTCCGGATACATCTTTCTCTATAAATATATATAATATCTCACTATACTTAAATCATATAATAGCATAAATAAAATAGATTATCAATATAAATTTTCAAAATATTAAAGGGAGAAAAAAAGACTTTACATTCGGAGTTATTTATAGTAAAATTGCCTATATATTTTTCTGTCAGGAGTGTTATTATGAAGATTGCCGTTCTCGGTTGCGGAACAGTAGGCTCGGGTGTTGTGGATATTCTCGACAAGAAGCCCTGCCTTATGGAGAAGAGCGCAGGTGAAGAAATCGGTGTTAAGTATATACTTGATATAAGAGATTTTTCGGGAAGCCCCTATGCTTCAAGAATAGTAAATGATATTGACATTATTGCAGAGGACCCCGAAATCGGCGTTGTTGTTGAGACTATGGGCGGTGTGGAGCCTGCCTTTACCTTCTGTAAAAAATGTCTCGAAAAGGGAAAGAGCGTCGTTTCATCAAATAAAGCCCTTGTTGCGGCAAAGGCTCAGGAGCTTTTTGCGGCTGCAAAGGAAAGCAATGCTTCATTTATGTTTGAAGCATCTGTCTGCGGCGGTATTCCCGTTATAAGAACAATGTTTTCTTCCCTTTCAGCCAATAAAATCCTTTCCTTCCACGGTATTCTCAACGGTACCACAAACTTCATCCTTACAAAGATGATTGATGAAAAGATGTCATTTGACACGGCACTTAAAATTGCTCAGGAAAAGGGCTATGCAGAAAAGGATCCCACAGCGGATGTTGACGGTATTGATGCCGCAAGAAAAACAGCAATTCTCTCTTCCATTGCCTACGGACATCATTTCTTTGAGGATGAAATCCATACAGAGGGCATAAGAGGGGTTACTCTTGAGGATGCAGCCTATGCGGATTCATATAATTGCAGAATTAAGCTTCTCGGAAAAGCAGATAGCCGAAATAACGGCAAAATCGGGGCAATTGTCTGTCCTTTCTTTGTAGGTAATGATTCTATGATATCGGGCGTAAACGGCGTTTATAACGCAATTTCGATAACAGGAGACAGCATCGGAGACGTTCTGCTTTACGGACAGGGTGCAGGCAAGGAAGCAACTGCCAGTGCCGTCGTGGGCGATGTTATGGAATGTGTAAGGCTTAAAAAGAACGAAAAGCACTATTTCTGGGAGAATCATGAGGACGGTATTGTTGAGGATTATCTTGAATACGAAACTGCACTTTATGTCAGAGGCTATGCAAAAAATCCCGGCGACAGCCTTATTAATATAAGAGAAGCCTTCGGCGGTGTAAAGGTCCTTGAAAGAAAGGGTGCACCCGGGAATGAAATCGCCTTTATCACTCCCGTAATGAAGGAAAAGGAATTAAGGGAGATTCTTTCCGACCTTAAGGATTTTGCCTCCGCATCGGTTATAAGAGTTCTGTAAATTCAATAAAAAAGAAAAATGCACAAGACCAAGCGGTTTTGTGCATTAATTTTTGTAGTGAAGAAATCATCGTATTAATCGGTATTTTTACGAGGAAAAAAGTAAAGAAGTTTATACCCGTGAGGCAGAAAAACAACGTAGGGGAGGGGTTCTCCCTCCCGTTCAAAAGGGTTCTAACTTTAAAAAATAAAAGTTACAAAAGTTATGAGGCGGGCGGGGAGACCCCGCCCCTCCCGTAATATGTGCCTCAAGTAACATCTCCGAATTCCGAATTCTCCTTATTCTTCCTCTTTTCTCATCTGTCTTATATCCTTACCCTCAAATATGAGATGGGAATATTCGCCTATGAAACGGGAGGATATTCTGTTTGAATACTGATTTTCTATTTCGGTAAGATTAAGATTTGTGCTGATGATTGTGGGAAGACCCGTGTTGATTCTGGTATTGACTATATTATAAAGAGCGGAAACAGTGAAGGATGTTGAAAATTCCGCACCGAGGTCGTCAATTACAAGCAAATCGCACTCCAGCATCATATTTTCAAAGGCGGAGCTGCCGGATTTTCCGAAGCGCTCGTTCTGTAATTCTCTGAAAAAGTTCTGTGCGGAGTTATAAAGAACGGAATAGCCCTTTTCTATAACCTTGCCTGCAATTGCAAGGGAAAGGTGGGTTTTTCCGAGACCTGTCTGACCTGTCATAAGAACAGAGGGAGCCCTTCTGTCAAAATCCTCGGCATACTGTCTGCAGAATTCAAGAATATCAGCCATTCTTTCTCTGGGAGATATATCGTAGGAGGATTCCGCCTTATCGGAATAATAAGAGAGCTTAAAATCCTCAAAGGTACAGATTTTAAGAGGGGATTTTTTTCCTGCCTCTTCGTAGGCTAAGTCCTTTAAAAGCTCAATGTGGCAGGTGCACAGCCTCGTTCCTGTAACACCCGTATCCTCACAAAGAGGGCAGAAGTATTTTACCTCAAGATAATCCTCGGGAAGACCGTGCTTTTCAAGAAGCTTTTTTACATTCTGCTGTGCGGCGAGATTTCTTATTTTCTGCTTTTCAACAAACTCAGCCGCCTTGTCGGGGGACATATCAATAGCCTTGACAGCCTCTTTAACGGAAGCTATCATTTCGTTTTTATATTCTCTGTAAAGAGGCTCGGTGTTTTCGAACATCATCATAACCGCGGTGTTCTTTGCCTCTGCCTGATTTCTTCTTTTATCCAGTATTTCCTGTGCTTTTTCAAATATTTCTCTTTTGTAGGGCATTTTTATCACCTGTCTCTCTTCTTGAACTTGGGAACGGCTGCCTTTGCTCTCTGCTCGGCACGATGAATATCATAAGAAGCATTGGGGTCGGGTACGGGAGAAGCCTTTTCGGTCTTCTTTTTACCGGATGCTTTTTCCAGGAGCTTTCTTTCCTGAGAAGCCTTGAAATCTTCCTTTTCCTTCTGAGCTGCTTCGGGAGTTTTTATGCCCTTAAGATGCCATGCGGACAGTACCTTGTGTATATAGGGAAAGCTTGTTTTATCGGTGTTATTTCGCATTTCTTCAAATGCAAGAGCCAGCATCGGTACGGAAAAGCCCCATTCCGCAGTCCATTGTGACAGATATTTTTCCTGCTGAGTGGTGGGCTTTGATGAAGGCAGCTTTACGGCGGCAGAAAACTCTGCCCAGAGGGAATTCACCCTTTCAATTGCCTTTAATTCCTCGTCGGCACGCTCAAGGGTATCAATTTCTCTTGATGACCAGTCCGCACCGATTTTATATATGTAATTCATATTTGAGGACTTGCCCTTCTGTGCGGCAAATTCGCAGATTGAGAGAATGACCTCAACGGGCAGACCGTAATAATCGTGAAGCAGAACAAGGGAGCTCATATCTCCCGTGCCCACGGTACGGCCCAGACGCATCTGTGCTTCGTTAAGAAGAATTCTCACATTTTCGGATTCGTCCATTCTCGCTAAAATCTGATCGTAAGTAAGTCTTGAAGGGTTATGGCTCGGCAGCTTTTCTCTTTTGGGCGGTGCCTTGACAGCAGGTTCAGAGCATACTTTAGGAGCGGAAACGGAAGCCGTATCCGCAAACTCCGCAGATTTTTCTTCGGGCAGAATAAAGCCCAGCCCCTGCCAGTAGGTAAGAGCATCCTCTGCTTCCTCCTCGGAAATGCCCGTTGCACGGGAAATTTCGGGTATGCTGAAGCATCCCCCTGCACGGGAGAAAGCGTAAACTATAACCTTCAGCTGACTGCCGGATGCCAAAATGAGATGCTTTTCGGCAATTTCCGCCGGCATCACCGTAACACCCGTGTATTTTGTGGGATTGATCTTAAACATAATTTATCCTTTTAATCGAATCATAATTTAACGTGGATATGTTATTACACGTGACCCGCAAAAATAAATTTTCCCTTGTAGGGGAGGGCATCCTCGACCTCCCGCGGGTAGAAAATAAAATTACAGAAGTTATGACCTTCAGAGGCACATTTTTATCTGCCACGGAAATTAATGCAAAATTTATCATTTCATCATGGCGGGTCGTCGGGGACGCCGACCCCTACAAGGCTTCGCCTTTCTCCGACCTGTTATGATTTACCTTGAGAAGAAAGCGAGGAAGGCGCGGTATGCCATATAGACATCTGTTTTTGAAACAACCTCAAAGGGAGCGTGCATTGAAAGCACGGGAACACCCAGGTCCACAACGTCAACATTGAGGTGTGCGATATATTTTGCAACGGTTCCTCCGCCGCCCTCGTCGATTTTACCCAGCTCTCCTGTCTGCCAGCAGATGCCTTCACTGTCAAGAAGACGTCTTATTTCACCCATAAATTCAGCGGAAGCGTCACTTGTACCGCCCTTTCCGCGGGCACCCGTGTACTTTGTGATGCAGACACCCTGATTTATGAAGCTTGTGTTTCTTCTTTCAAATACCTCGGGGAAGTTGGGGTCAAAGGCTGCGTTTACGTCAGCTGAAAGGCACTTTGAAGCGGAAAGCACGTCTCTGCCCTCAGCACCGTAGATTGAAGCTAAATCGCAGATGAAGTATTCGAGATATTTTGAGTCAAGACCCGTGTTACCCTCGGAGCCTGTTTCCTCCTTGTCCGTAAGGACGGTAACGCAGGTGTAGTCGGGCTCCTCACAGTCGAGAGCCGCCATAAGAGCGGGATAAGCACATACTCTGTCGTCGTGGCCGTAGGAGCCGATAAGGGAACGGTCAAAGCCTATGTCACAGGCAGAGAAGGCTGGCACAGCCTCAAGCTCTGCGCTGAGGAAATCAGCCTCTGTAATACCGTACTTTTCGTAAAGAATGTTAAGAATGTTGAGCTTTACAGCCTCTGCACCCTCTGTATTGTCAAAGGGGCGTGAGCCTATAACGATGTTGAGAGCCTCACCCTTTATGCCCTCTGCCATGGTGCTTCTCATCTGATTGCCTGCAAGGTGGGGGAGAAGGTCTGTGATAACGAACTTGGGGTCGGCGGCATCCTCACCGATGTTTACCTTTACCTCTTCGCCGTCAGCCTTTATTATAACGCCGTGAAGGGCAAGGGGGATAGCCGTCCACTGATATTTCTTGATACCGCCGTAGTAGTGGGTCTTGAAATAAGCAATATCCGAGTCCTCATAAAGGGGATTGGGCTTAAGGTCAAGACGGGGTGAATCCACGTGTGCTGCGGCAATGTTTACACCCTCTCTTATATCCTTGTGGCCGATAACAGCAAGAATAAGGGACTTGCCTCTGTTATTTACGTAAACCTTGGAGCCTGCAGGATATCTTACATTTTTGTCGAACTCGGTGAAGCCCCCTGCCTTTGCCATTGCAAGAGCAGTTTCAACAGCTTCTCTCTCTGTTTTGGAAGCGTCAAGGTAGCTCATATAGCCCTCTGAGAAGGAATCAGCCTCGGCATTGCCCTTTTCGCCGATTACGGCAGAGGTATGCTCCTTCTTTATAAACAGCTTCTCCTTCAAAAGCTCAGCCTTTGTTTTTTCTTCGCTCATTTTATAGTCCTCCGTTAAAAGTATTTATTTATCTCTTGTTCTATATCGTAAGGCGGGAAATTGTTGATAACAATGTCCGAAGCCTGAGATTCCCTGTCCTCGTCCGTCTGACGTGAAAAGCGTTTAAGAGCCTCCTCTTCGGAAATTCCGTCCCTTTCGAGAATTCTTTTCAGTCTTACGTCAACGGGGGCATAAATTTTTACCGTTCTGTGGCATATACTCCACAGTCCCGATGTAAAAAGAAGTGGAGCGTCTATAATGACGTTTCTGCCCTTTTCCGTTTCGGCTACTGCCTTTTCCTTGCAGATTTCAACTATTCTTCTGAGGGTTATGCTGTCAAGAAGATGCTTTTTTTCGTCGTTTACAAATGCACGGGATGCTAAAAGCCGTCTGTCAATATTGCCGTCGGGCAAAACTATGTCCTCACCGAAGGCACGGGCTAATTCTTCAATTACGGGAGAGCCCTTTTCGGTGACGCTTCTTGCAACCTTGTCCGCATCTATTATAACACAGCCCTTTTCCTTAAGAAGCTCACAGACCCTGCTTTTGCCGGAGCCTGAGCCCCCCGTTATACCTGTTATTATACCCTTTTTCGGTGAAATAAAACGAAAGCCTGCCGCTCTGTAAAGACGGTTGCAGACGCCCAGACCCACACCCTCGCGTGAAGGGGAGCGAACAAGGACCTTTTTTGCACCGAGGGAGTCAAGCTCCCTGAAGGCATCAAAAAGCCGTTTTGCCTGAGAAAAGGGGTCATTTTCCGTGCCGAAGGTGACTGCAGGCAGGGGAATTTCCTCTTCCTCACCCTCGAAGCAGAGGGCAAAATCAGCAAAATGGGGATTATTTTTTATAAAGCCGATAAATTCTTCCTTTGTGCCGTCAAGAACGGTCAGGGAAGCCGTGGGGGAATAGTGCTTGTATTTCATTCCGGGAGAAGCCGCCTGCTCGTTATTTTCCAGGGGATTTAATATGGCATTGTGAAGCTTTACTTCACCTAAAATTTCCTCAAGCTGAGCGTGGGTCACCGCACCGGGACGAAGAAGCACGGGGACGTCCGTGGCAAGGGTTATTACCGTGGATTCAATTCCGAAATCACAGTCTCCCCCGTCAACTATGGCAGGAAGCCTGCCGCACATATCGTCCTTTACGTAGGAAAAGGAAGTGGGGCTGGGAAAGCCCGAAATATTGGCGCTGGGGGCTGCAAGGGGAGTGCCTGCCGCCTCTATAATTGCCCTTGCGACAGGGTGTGAGGGCATTCTGACCGCAACTGTCGGAAGTCCTCCCGAAACCTTGTCCGATACGGTGCTTTTCTTCGGAAGAATCACCGTAAGGGGACCGGGCCAGTATCTGTTCATAAGCTCCCTTGCCTTTTCGGGAACCTCTTTTACAAGGGAATATATTTCTTCAAAACGGGAAATGTGTACAATAAGAGGATTGTCCGAGGGTCTGCCCTTTGCAAGGTAGATTTTTTCAACCGCCTTTTCGTTAAAGCAGTCGGCGGCTATGCCGTAAACCGTCTCCGTAGGTATGGCTACAGCCTCACCGCTTTTTAAAAGCTGTGCGATTTCTTCAATTTCATTTTTCTGCTTTTCGGGGTCCGTTATTCTGTAAAGCCTTGTGTTCATAGTTTAATTTTCGTTATTTCCTGCATTTAATCTGTCTGCCGTATCGGCTGTAATAAGAGCATCAAGAAGCTCATCAAGGGAGCCGTTCACTATCTGCTCGATTTTATATAATGTAAGACCGATTCTGTGGTCTGTGACTCTGCCCTGAGGGAAATTGTAGGTGCGGATTCTTTCGCTTCTGTCACCGGTGCCTACCTGAAGACGTCTTTCCCCTGCAATTTCCGAAGCCTGCTTTTCAATCTCCCTTTCAAGGATTCTTGAGCGGAGAATCTTCATAGCCTTGTCTTTATTCTTGTGCTGGCTTCTCTCGTCCTGACATTCGACCACGGTGCCCGTGGGAATATGGGTGATTCTTATGGCGGATTCGGTTTTATTTATGTGCTGACCGCCGGCACCCGAAGAACGGAAGGTATCTATCTGTAAATCCGCAGGGTTGATTTCAACATCAACCTCGTCTGCCTCGGGAAGCACCGCTACGGTGACGGTGGAGGTCTGTATTTTGCCGTTTGATTCCGTAACGGGTATGCGCTGAACACGGTGGACACCGCTTTCAAACTTGAAGCGTGAATATGCACCCTCGCCCGAAATCATAAAGCTTATTTCCTTGAAGCCGCCGAGGTCCGTGGGGTTGGAGTTGAGAATTTCCGTTTTCCAATTACGTGTGACGGCATACATTGAGTACATACGGTAGAGAACTGCGGCAAAAAGTGCACTTTCCTCACCGCCTGCCGACTGTCTTATTTCAACAATTACGTTTTTGTCGTCGTTTTTGTCCTTGGGGAGCAGAAGAATCTTTAATTCCTCGCTGTTTTTCTCGGTCTCGGTTCTTGCCCTTTCGTACTCCTCAAAAACAAGCTCCTTGAAATCCTTGTCAAGTCCGCCCCCGTCAAGAAGTGCCTTTGCTTCTTCTGCAGAAGCGAGATTTTTCTTGTATTCGCGGAACTTCTCCGCAACGGGAGTAATGGTTTTAAGCTCCTTCATAAGTGCCGTGCTTTTTTCAATATCGCAGGCAACCTCGGGGGAGCAGAGTAAGTTATTTATTTCATTAAATCTCTCTTCGAGCTTATTTAATTTATCTGTCATTATATCTCCAAAATTAAAACAGTAACTGCAGTTTTCCTTTGAGGCTCTGCTGTGGCGGTCAGTTTGTAGGGGATGGCGTCCCCGACATCCCGTATCACATAAATTACAATATTTATGTTAATTTCCGTAATGGAAAATAATGTGCTTCTCAGGGTCATAACTTCTGTAATTATATTTTCTGCCCCTGTCTCGGGTCGTCGGGGACGCCGACCCCTACAAGGGGATTTTTATTTTCGTGCCCCTCGGAAAATCTCCGAATTCCGAATTCTCTCTCATTCTTCGTTTTCGCGTAAAACTCTCTTTATGTGCTTTTCCGTTTTCGCACGGGGGACCATAACTTCACGACCGCAGGTGGTGCATCTCAGCTTAAAATCCATCCCCACACGAAGCACAAGGAACTGCTTTCCTCCGCAGGGATGCTGTTTTTTCATTTCAAGTATGTCGTTGAGTTTTATATCCATATATGCCACCTACCCAAAATACAATATAACACAATAATTATTATTTGTAAATCATAATTTACAGAAGCAATTTTCCTTTTTCACCCGTAGGGGAGGGGTTTCCCCTCCCGTTCCCGAGGGTTGTTATTTTTTTTGAAAAAAGTTACAAAAATTATGTAACGGGAGGGGAAACCCCTCCCCTACAATGATAAATTATGATTTACGTGAATACTTCTGAGGGTTATTTAATATGATGTTATAAAGACCATTTGAAAGGAAGAAAATATATGAGAGAATTTTGTCCCGAGGGCGGGCTTCTCGGTACTGCTTCTAATAAATCCGCGCTGTCGTCGCTTCAGGGAATAAAAGAGGCTATGGGGAAATCTCAGATACTTGAGGGGAGAGTGACCCTCTGCGATAAGGAGCATAACCTCCACGTTGACCTCGGTTGTATGAAGGGTATTATTCCCCGTTCAGAAGGTGCTATCGGCATTGAGGAAGGATATATCAGGGATATAGCCCTTATTTCCCGTGTGGGAAAAAGCGTGTGCTTCATTATAGAGGAAATCCGTCGGGGAGAGGACGGAAAAATGTTTGCCCTGCTGTCCCGCAGAAAGGCTCAGAAACGGGCTATGGAGGAGTTTTCCGACAAACTGGAAATGGGAGACATAATTGAAGTTAAAGTCACTCACATGGAGAATTTCGGGGCATTCTGCGATATCGGTGCAGGGCTTACGGCACTTCTTCCCATTGAGGCAATTTCCGTGTCCCGTATTCCCCACCCCTCGGCACGGTTTTTTGTGGGTCAGACAATAAGGTGCACCGTGGCAGGCAGGGATACTCTCGGCAGAATCACTCTTTCCCATAAGGAGCTGCTGGGCACCTGGGAAGAAAATGCTGCCCTTTTCAGAATCGGCGAAACCGTCCCCGGGATTATCAGAAGCGTTGAAAGCTACGGCGTGTTTATAGAGCTTGCACCGAATCTGGCAGGTCTTGCGGAGTATAACCCCGACGTGAAGGAAGGGATGTCTGCCGCCGTCTACATAAAAAATATTATTCCCGACAGACGCAAAATCAAGCTGATAATTGTTGATTATTCCGACGAAAAGCCTGCAATGGGAGAGATTAAGTATTTCAGATAAAATAAGTGCAGAACGCAGAACGAAGAGTGCAGAGTGCAGAACGCAAAACGCAGAACGAATTCGGAGACGAAAACATCGTAGGGGAGGGGTCTCCCCTCCCGAAAAGGAAAGCAGACAGCACGGGTTTTCAGGGAATTTATTCTGAGGCTGTGTTGTAATAAAATCCGTCTGTAGGGGAGGGGTTTCCCCTCCCGAAAACAGAAAATAAATATACAGAAGTTATGACCCGTGGAGGCACATTTTGTGTCCTACGGGGCATAAAGCAAACAATTCATTTTACCGCAGGCGGGACGTCGAGGACGCCGTCCCCTACAAGGCAAATTGAAAATTGATGTCCTACGGGGCATAAATCAGGAAATTAATTTTAACGAAGGCGGGAGGGGAGACCCCTCCCCTACCGTATAATGTGCCGTAAGGAAAATTTCTTCTGTTTTCGTAATTAACACGCAAATTGACACGCAAAGGGTAAAAATTTGACACGCAAATGACACGGAAAATAACACGGAAAGCCCTTCCCCCGAATCCCTTGATACTCAAGGGCTCAGGGGGATTTTTTGTGGGGTAAAATAAGGGTGAATTAACAGGGTTTTTAACACGGAAATGACACGCAAACGCCGAAAAATTGACACGCAAATTGACACGCAAACATTACATTATATAGTAACACGATAAACACGTTTAAAAGAACAACAATACCGGGCGCG
>JAGAKX010000054.1 GCA_017625435.1 Clostridia bacterium | reverse complement strand
CGTTTCCGAGGGTTGTTATTTTTTTGCAAACGAAAGTTACAAAAGTTATGTAACGGGCGGGGAAACCCCGCCCCTACCGTACTTTATTCTCCGAAATCCGAATTCCGGATTTTTAGCAGTTTGCTGCTAAATTATGATTTATATAAAACTGCGGTGCAGGCTGCTTTTCTGCAGTCTGCACCGTGTGTTGTAATTTTGTCTTTACCACTTGTTTTCTACATATTCGCAGAAGGCATACATATCCTTGATTTCGAGCTTTGTGCCGTCATCAAGAGTAACATCGCCGTTCCAGAGACCGTGTACCTGATGTGTGTGCATTCTTGCAAGATTCAGCACATTGGTGTCGGAATGATGGTCGTAGTAAGGAGTCATTGTAAGGTTGAATCTGCCGTCTTCGGAAACAAACTTCCATTCGTTCATAAACTTGTCGGGCTTGGGGAAGACTTCAACATCCACCGCACCTATCTTATGTGCCTTTCCGTCATAGAAAAGCGCAGTTTCCGTAGCATTTGATTCGTCACCGATAGCCCAGGTGATTTCAAAGCCGAAAAGATGCTTCTTTCCTTCTGCATCCTTAAGATATGTTGAGCCGTTACCCCAGTACCATACCATTTCGTGAGGAGTGTTTACTCTGCCCCAGTCAAGTGCGCAGAAGGTATCCGTCTTCTTGAACTCGTAAACGGTGTTTCCTGCCTTGAAGGTGCCTTCGCAGGGCATACAGTTCTGCTTTGTGGTCATAAAGTATCTTGTGGGCTCGTTTTCAAAGGGAAGAACCGTTGTGATGTTCTCGAGCCCCTCGGGGATATCCATAGTGAAGTTACATTCTATGAAGGAACCCTTCCAGGGCTTCTTGAAGTAAAGATTTCTCTTGTTTTCACGGGTGTCAAAAATTACGTGCGCATTTCCCACCTTTGCTTCAAAGTAGTTGGGCACGTCGCCCTTGGGGGGAAGGATATACTTGCTTTCGCCGCCGAGGAAAAGAGCTGTTCCGTCAGCCAGCTTTTCCCCCTTTTTAAGGTCAACAATAACTGCGGAAACATAACCGCCGATGGAGATATTTGCAAAGGAAATCTGCACCATATAGTTTTCATTTCCCAGCTGATAGAAGTCCCATTCCTTTTTTCTGTACTTGGGGCTTGAGCAGTTGCGGTCATAGTCAAAAACATTGTGCCTTGCCCAGCCCTTTGCAAGAAGGGTGCCGTCATAGTCTAAAAGACGGGTAGGCTCGGTGTATTCAGTCTGCTTTGAGGGAGAAACCCACTCCCAATAGGACTTATATGTTCTTTCGCTCATAATATCACTTCTCCTGTACGCTTTTTATTTTATAATACCATTAATAACTTGATAATTCAACTTATTTTCATTAAGTATATAAATGAAATCAACAATTCAATATGAAAAGATTATGGGATTTTGCGGAAAATATTATTTACCACAGCTTTGCAACCGCCGGTTGCACGAATGTAAGGGTACAGATATGGACAAATTGAAAGGGCAGATGTATATTTTAATCGGAAAGGAGAATTGATATGATATTAAGTGAAAAGCTTTTTTCTCTCAGAAAAAAATCGGGGATGAATCAGGAGGAGCTGGCAGAAAAGCTTGATGTGTCCCGTCAGGCAATATCAAAATGGGAAAACGGGGAAAGCTTTCCCGAAATAACGAAGCTTAAAGCAATTGCCGATATATTTTCCGTCACAGCGGATTTTCTGCTTGATGATACAAAGGATGAATTTGTAAGAGCCCAATTTACGGAAAATTCAGAAAAAAAGACAGCCCTTGACAGAATTTTCGATAGGGCAGATGAGCTTTTCGGAAAGCTTCGGATTCCCTTAGGGTTACTTTCAATAATATACGGCGTGTATCAGATTGTTATTATGGTGATATTTTTTGTGAATATGTTTACTCCGCTGCCGGCTTTTGCTACTGGTGTTGTCACGGGAGCAGGAATTGCTCTCGGGGCAGGGCTTATTCTTCCTTTGATTAAAGCTGTTATATTTATAATAATAGGTGTAATGCTTATAAAAAAGAGAAAACAAATATAAATAAAAAAATCAGGCACAGAATTACGTTTTACGCATTTTCTGTGCCCGTTATTATTTTATTTGCCGATACCGAAGATTTTTGCAAAAATCACGATGAAATTCTTAAGGTAAAGCATAAACTTATTAACAATATTTGATATGCTTGCAACAACATTGTCGCTGTTTGCGTTTACGCCGTAGCCTGCAATTGTGCCGTTGTTGTCAGGAACGGAATCACCGTCAAAAGCAAACTCGTAAAGAAGGGGAGAGATAAGAGCCGTTATGAAGTATTCCCCTGCAGTAATACCGCCGAAAACCTCAGCTGTAAGCTTTGTGATGTCCTGAGTCATTTCACCCGAGCCGCCCATCTTTTCGAGGAGTGCATTTGCCGCACCTAAAAAGATTTCGTCGCTGACTACAGAAAGGTCGGATTTAAGAATAAGAGAAACTGTTCTCAGAAGAATTTTTACTTCTGTGCTCTGAACCTCAAAGGGCTCTTCGCCTGCATAGTGCCAGGAAACAAGCTCAGTTGCAAGGTCCCAGCCTGTTTCATACTGTGAATCGGGAATATCAATGCTGTATTCACGGGCTAATTCCTGAACGGAGTTTTCGCCGTAAAGGGGCATTCTGAGAAGCTCCACAAGTCCGCCCACAGCAGTATTTACAAGGGGATAGAAAATTGAGCCTTCTTCAATTCCCATTTTTTCCATTGACAAAGACAGCTCAAGTCTGTACTGAATACCTGCCTTGAGGTAGCCCTTAGCGTAGGCATTAAGTCCCTCATTCATAGCATCAAACATTGCTTCGGTGTAGCCCTCGATTTTTCTTAAGGGCTCTGTATCAATCTTGTCAATTGTTTTTGTCTCGTATGTGATTGTCTCATCAGTAAGAGAAAATGTCTTGTACTGTAAGGGGTACATTGAAAGTGCGGTGTTCGCAAAGTCATAAATCACATTACCGAGAGGTGTTGTAAGGCTTGTTGTATCGGAGCAATGCTCGTGACCCGTAAATACAAGCTTAATACCTGCATCAGCAAAGAGTGTCGCCGTTGAGTAGTGGAATCTGATAATGAAATTACGGCTGATTATTCTCTGCATGGGAAGGTGGTCAAGAAGGTTGTGGTGCATCATAAGAATAGGATATCTGCCGTCTTCCTTAGCCTTCTTTGCTTCTTTGAGAACCCAGGTAACCTTATCGGTAGTCATACCGTCCTCAGTTGATTTCGAGGGGTCGTTACTGTCAAGGGCAATAAGACGGTACTTGTCGCCGAGATTTGCAGTATATGAGCCGTTTCCTTCCACAACGGAGAGAGCATCATTATAACCGAAATCGCCGTAAACATCCTTGAAGTTATCAATGTTGAAATCGCCCTCGCCCTGACCGTAGTCGTGGTTGCCGGGGATAACATAAACGGGCTTTCCTGTTGCTTCTTCAAAAGCCTTGAGCTTTTCTGCTACATCATAATGCTCCTGAAAAATTCTTCTGCCGTTGTCTGCAAGGTCACCGGGGATGAGAAGGTATTCGACGCTGTCATCCTCCCCGCATTGACGCAGCAACTCATCAATAATAAGTCCGCTTTCGTTGTCCATAGCGGCACGTCTTGATGCATACCAGAAGATTTCGTGGTCGTTTGTCTTTGTAAGCTCTTCCTCGGGTACATTGTAATGAAGGTCGGAAGCAACCGCAAAGCCGAGGTCTGCTTCATTTTCATCCGCAAAGGACATTACCGAAAAAACCGAGAAAATAAGAGCTGCTGAGAGGATAATACTGAGTATTTTTTTCATTTTTCCTGCTCCTTAAAAAAATATTAACCTTATTTTAACAGAAAAATCGGCGTTTGTATATATTTTTTTCAAAAAAATCATTTAATTCGTACACAGCACACAGTAATATCGTCGTGCTTTCCCGAAACCGAATGTGTAAGAGCATCCTTGATTACTGCCTCGGACAGAGCCTTCATTCCCTGATTCTTGTAATTTTTTATAAGCTCCTTAAATTGCTTATGGGGAATGACGTTTGCCCCGTCTGACATAATTATTACGGTATCTCCCGAGGAGAGGTCAATTTCACTTTTTTCAAAGGATGTGCTTTCAAGTATCCCCAAGGGCATAGAGCTTTTTTCTACAATCAGGGTTTTGTCGGATTTTCCGATAACCGAAAAGCCTGCTCCTGCCTTGTAAAACCTTGCTTTTCCCGTCTCAAGGTCAATTTTCAGAATATCAAGAGTTGAAAGTGTCTCTTCCGCAGATTTTATAAGAAGGGCACAGTTTACGGTTTTAAGGGCGTTTTCCGGAGAAAAGCCGGCTCTCAGAAGCCTTGCCGTCAGATTTGCTGTCATAACGGAGTCAATTGCCGCCCTCGTACCCGAGCCCATTCCGTCGCTGAGCACAACGTAAAAACACCCCTGCCCGTCATAGAAGCTTCTGAGGGTATCTCCCGAAAACTGCTCACCGGCACCCGTATGCGAGGCGGTGTGGCAGGAAATTCTGAATTTCCCCTCTTCTGTAAAGCTCATCACCGTGCCGTTTTCCGTGTATTCGTCAATAACGGGGGGAAGGTATTCCTTGCCCGTGACCTCGTAGATTTCACGGAGAAGCTGTGCCTTGTCGGGAATCACGGGGACTCTGTTACAGTAAACCTGCAGATTGCTTTTTCCCGAGGGTGCTTCGTATTCGATTATTCCCGCAGTATCAAAGCCCATATCACGGAAAATGGGGGAAAGGGCAGAGGCAGCCGAAGTATTTACCGGGGGAAGGGACTGCAGACTGTCTGCCGTCTCGTCAATAAGAGTGCCTATACAGGAAAACTGATTTGCCGCCGCCTTTTTTGCTTCAAAAATATCGTTTTTTGCAAGAATCCGTGCATTGGTTTCAAGGTAAGCCTTGTTAAAGCCCGATGCCACCTTGTCGGGCATACGGCATATAAGGGTCAGTCTCTCGGGCAAATCCTCCGAGACTATTATTTCGTTTTTTGTAAGCACCGATGCCGCTTCACGGAAGGATTTTTCTGAAATGTCACGGCACTTGTTCCAGCAGAATTCGTATTTATTGCAAGCCTTACACACGTCCTCCTTTACCGCAGAGGGTATCTCTTCATAAGAAGGCTTGTCCGATTTTTCCAGAAAAGCCGAAACAGCCCCCACGCTTCCCGAAATATCCTTTATTGCCTTACCCGTACGCTTCAGCATAAACTGCAGGGTGCGGATTCTCTCTTCACCGCTGAAATCGTTTTTAAGAGGAGAGAGAAAATCTGAAAAGACAGAAAGGAATTTTTTCGGTATAAGAACAAAAAGTATTCCGGGCACCATAGCTTCCGTTAAGGCTATAAGAGCAGTATCGGGATTGCCTTTGAGAATCAGCGTGAGAGCCGAGGACAGCACAAGGCTGATGCTCACGGGGATTCTGCCGTATGTGCCCGTAAGGCCCGTCATAATTCCCGAAAGAATAAAGGTGAAGGTCAACTGCGGCTGTGTATCGTTAAAGCCGAGGGTCAGTCCGCAGCATATTCCCGTTATTGCCGCCGCCGTCTGTCCCCCGTAAAGGGAGAGAATCAGAAGAGCAAAAAAACCGAGCATTCTTGCCGCCGAAAAGCCGTAAAAAGAAAACCTGTCAAGGGACAAAAGTATAACGCTTACCGTAAAAAACACCGATGCGGTGTCTGAAGGGTTGCAGAAAATGCTTTTTCTTCTGTCTCTTATGATGTCCGTGACACGGGAGGAAAAAAGAGCGAAGGCTGAGGCTATCAGCGACTCGCTGAGGACCATAAAAAGAAAGCTCCCGTCTCTCGGTGCGGCAAGATATATGCAAAGGGAAACTGCAAAGGACCCTACCCCCGTAATTCCCGCAATAACGGGTGCTTTGTAGCTGTCCGTTGCCTTCGGCTGTATAAAAAGCTTCAGTATTGTGATGATTACCACCGCCCCTACAAGCCGTAAAGACTCCGAAAGTCCGAAGAAAACCGCATACCCCGAAGCCGCCCCCAGGGCAGAGGCTATTATGTAATCGGTGCCCGTGCCTCCCAGAAAGCCCACCGCAAAGGGAGAAAGTCCCCCTGCAAAGGAGATTCCCCCGAAAAGAAAGCTTAAAAGAAAGTGCCCTGCCTGCAGGCAGACCTTTTTTACCATTGCCCCCGTCGGTGTCCCGAGAAGACGCCCCGTCCTGTTTTTTATCTGTTCCATTTTTTTCATCCCTTATTTTTTTAATCAAAATAAATGATACACCGGGAAAGCCGAAAAAAATGTCACACCCGCACAGTAACTTTTGCCGAAAAAGAAGCCTAAAACCACAAAAACCGCAAAAAGGGCAAAGAAAAAAGACAAAGAAAAAAGACGGCTCACACGAACCGTCTTTCTTTGCTTTATCAAGTTGTTAATACTTACGGTGAAACTATTGATACGATTATATGATTGTGATATAATTTTGAATATAAAATACCAAAAAGAGGAGAATTATGTATGGGTGCGTGGGGAATGGGAATGACTCAATCAGATGAATACTGTGAAGTATATGAAAAATTTATGGAAAGATATAACGAAGGCGACGAAGTGTCACAAATAACCGAGACTATTCTTAGCGAGTATCATAAAGAATTTGATGACGATGATGGAGTTATGCACGATGTTTATTTTGCCCTTGCGAAAGCAGAATGGATGTGTTGTGAACAGTCGGAAAGAGTTTTATCAAAGGTTGAACAGATCATAGGGAATTGTGAAAACATTAAATTTTACCGAGAGCTTGAAGCAAGTGAATCAGATTTGAAGCTTAGACAAGCAAACTTAAACAAGTTTTTGCTTTCATTGAAAACACCAAGAAAAAGTGCAAAAAAAAGAATTCCCCAACCAAAATGCAATGATGCACTTCTTGAAAAAGGCTCAATATTTTGGTATCAATCTAAAGGAACAATATATGGTGCCTTGGTTTTAGAAAGATTAGGAAAAGCACATTTGGTTGTTTTAACGGAAAAGCTTCAGAAAAAGCCAAAATGCAGCAATGAAATTCTTGATGCAGATATCTATATGGTTACTTGGTTTCCCGCATTGTTGCCGGAAAATCGAATACATAATATTGATTGCATTGAAATTGCCGGAAATTATAACGGACGAGCAGGAATGTACGTAAGTGATAACATTGTGTACTGTGAAAATATCGGTTTGGATCCAATGTGGTCACATGATTCATCTAAAACTATGAGTTTTCAGGATATGAAAGTTAAAGATTTATTAATTGTGGAAAATGTTCCGTCCGAGTTTAAAAATAAAAAATATTTGGAGCAATTAATAAAACGTCAACCAAATGAAATAATATACAATTAAGTAAAAAGACAGGTTTCATTGAAACCTGTCTTTTCTTGGTGAAGACAAGTGGACTTGAACCACCGACCCCTTGCATGTCAAGCCCGCCTGAAGGCGGTAAAGGTCTGCTTTTCCTTGATTCCGATATGTATTTTAATAGTTTTATTAGTTTTTTCGCCTGGTTGTTGACCCGGCTGTTGACTGAAAGCAGCTCATTATAAGAGCCCCATTTTTGTCTCTTTAATTATAGATCAACTTTTTCGGAATGTCCAGGAGTAATCAGCAACATTTCGTTGACTTCTGAACAACTTTTATCCGGGAAACTTTATTTTGCTTCTGAATCAAAGTTTTTTGTAAAATGTGGAGGGGATATAATCGGCACACCTTTTCCTAACTGAGCAGTAATCTGAGAAATCAATAATGAAATTTTTGCCATACAAATATTTGTAAAAGCTTCATAATTTTCTTTGATGTATGTGTCCACATCATTTTCTGAAATTTCTCCAACATTATCTTTTAATATAAAATGTACATCAAAAAAAACACTTACACTAAAAATGTTTTCTTCATCAGAAGAAATTGTTCTTCCAATAGAAACAACAAATTCATTATTAGAATAACTTTTTGTCTTTAATATGTCCTCTAGGGTTAATTTTGCATTCCCGATGAACTTAAAATAATCATTGTTATCAAAAGAAATTTTGTCTAAAACAAATTCTTTTCTGAGTATACATTCGGCAATATTATTCATTTTTTTGCTCCTTCCAATATTTGAGAAAATTGCATATAAGTATTTACTGCAAAAGTGCTGTTAATATCAATAACAGCATTATCCAATTGAGCACCTACTGCATCTATTTTATCTGAAATTGCTTTATGTTCCAAACTATTGGAATGAATAAAATCTAATTCATTTTTGATTGCATCACCAATAAATTGATTTAATGTTACACCTCTTCTTTCTGCTTCATAAACCGCTTTCTTGTGTATTTCAGGGGAGACTCTTACGTTAAAAACACCTTTAAATGGTTTTTCTAGTTCTTTTTCGCATTCCTTACAAAGTTCTATATACTCTTCAACTGCTTCTTCAAAAGCTTCTCTTAATTCTTCAATTGTTTGCCCTTCATAAGTTACAAGATCATTAATATACAGAAGACTTCCAAATAGTATACTATCTTCTAAGCTAAATTCTATACTACCGATAAAACCATTATGCTCCAAAACCTTGATCATAATTTACCAACCTCCTCCAATTTGTTTTTTATTTGTTCAAGTAGGTAGCCTTTAATTATGTTGCCCGGATGAGGCTTGTGTAAATTTATTACATGTTTATTATCATCAATAAACTTTACGCCGGAACCTTTTCCTGGTATCTCATTATAGCCCATACTTCGTAACATTGATCTTAGCTCATCATATGTAAAATCTTTTGGTTTATCACAAAATCTTTTTATTAGCTTTTCAGCTTGACTCATTAATGCTTCCCCCATATAAAGATGCAACTATTCTTTAGTTACATTTTATCTTAGAGTATGTTTATTGTCAAGCCTAGGTATAATATAAAATAAATTTTTTTCAAAAAATTTATTTGTATGCATCAGAAAAAAGCATTTCTTCAATATTATTCAATTTTATAAATAACAAAGAACATGTAACAAGAATATTTCGAAATTAAATAGTTTGTTTTAATTATATCATATTTTTTCAGTCGTATATTGTCAAAATTATAGTACTCAAAAAAAGTAATTGAGAACCATATAAAAGAAGCAAGAATCTCGATTGATTCCTGCTTCTTTTTTGATACTATCCGGCTGAACTTGAAAGAAACTATCTTTCCGTTCTTTCTTTTTTCTTGAATACTTGCCATAAAGTTTCCTTCTTCCCGCATAGGAAAATCAAGAAAAAAGTAATGGTTTTTGTTGACCCTTGTTGACCTTTTGTTGACCTTTTTGCATTTTCGGGCTGTTTTTGGGGCAAGGGATAAAAGAGAAAAAGCCTTGAAAACCTAAGGTTTTCAAGGACTTTTTCTTGGTGAAGACAAGTGGACTTGAACCACCGACCCCTTGCATGTCAAGCAAGTACTCTAACCAACTGAGCTATGCCTTCATAAATAAAAAAGCAAGCCGTTATGACTTGCTTTGCTGGAGCGGATGACGAGGCTCGAACTCGCTACCTCCACCTTGGCAAGGTGGCGCTCTACCAGATGAGCTACATCCGCATTTTTCGGAACAAGTGGTATTATACACACCTTGCGACCTATTGTCAATAGGTATTTTAATTTTTTTTGCAAATAATAATTTGTTTATGAAATTTGCCTTGTGTATCGTAGGGGCGGGGTTGCCCCGCCCGTTCAGAAGAGTTGTAATTTTTTCTTACAAACGAAAGTTACAAAAGTTATGTGACGGGCGGGGAAACCCCGCCCCTACCGTACTTTGTTCTCCGACTGCCGACAAAAAAATTGCAGGACATTCTGTTGATGCCCTGCAATTCTTTATATTTAGTCGTTCTCTTCTGCTTCCTTGATGATTTCGTCGGGGATTGCTTCGCCGTGCTTAACGAAGGCAATAAGCAGAACTGCAATTGCAAACATTACGGGGCTGTAGTAGAACAGCGACATATATGTGCCTGCGAACATTCTTATAAAGCCGTAGAGAATGGGGGATGCAATCTGAGCAGAGAAGGTTGCTGTGTAGTAGTAGCCTGTGAAGGTACCGACCTTTTCAACACCGCCGATTTCAAGAACAAGGGGAAGGGTGTTAACTGTGATGAACATATTAGCGGCACCGCCGAGGATAAGTACGGGGTAAATAAGGATTCTGAGAATGCCTGTTACGGAATCAACTATCTCAACAATAGCAGAGAGGGCAGTTACAAAATCCTCTGTTCCCGTGGCGAGAACATCATTTGCAACAGTCACGATTTCAGTATAGATGCCTTCACCGAGCTCAGCTGTAAGAGTAGTCTCATAAGCTTCATAATAACCCTTGACTGCATCTGTCATTTCGTCGCCTGCCTTGTATGCAAGGAAGCCTTCAATGCTGAGAATCTCTTCCTCTGCAAGAGTTCTGTTTTCCTCCTGAGCAGCAGCGCTTGCTTCTGCATTATAAGCATTTATGTTTTCGTCAATTGCAATGTATGCATTGTTTACGGTTACGTAGTTGTTGATGGAAAGGCTCTTGCTTCCGAGCATACCGACGAATACACCGAAGAATACAATAAAGGCTGCAAGGAAAACAGAAAGACCTGCCATAATGGTCTTCTTTCTGCCGAATTTTTTACCCATCTTACCTGCAGGAATAGCGGCAACGCCCGAGCATACTGCAAAGATAAGCATAATGAAGGTTGCTTCCGAGGTAATCATATGAAGGATTTCCTGTGCAAACAGAGAGAAGAAGGTTGTAATAGCGTTTGAAGCACAGAACAGGAAGAAAAGAGTACCGAGCATAAAGATAAGGCTCTTTCTTTCACCCTTTGAAAGCTTGATAGCCTTGAGCTCCGCCTTCTTTTTCTTTGCTTCTTCCTTCTGAGCCTTCTTAAGAGCCTTGCTGTCGGCATACTGATTCATTTCGCCCTTGAGCCTGATGCTTGTGTCCTCTTCCTTGACGAAGAAAAGGAGAACGAGCATTCCGACAATCATAACAAGAGCACCTACAAGGAAAACGTAGGGGAAGGAAACTGTTTCGTCTGCCGTGATTTCAGCCTTGCTGTAGCCTGCAAAGAGAGTACACAGAGCAATGCCTATTGTACCTGCAACCATACCTACAGCCGAGCCGATACCGCCCATAAGGTTTATGACAGCGTTACCCTCGGAGCGAAGGTGGGGAGGAGTAAGGTCGGGCATAAGTGCAACAACGGGAGCTCTCCATAAGGACATAGAGAAAACGAAGAGGATAACCGTTATCATTGTAAGGGGAAGCTGAAGGCTGCCTGATGTGTTGAGAGCAACAATGGGGATAAGTGCGAAAAGAATTGCCGAAACAGGAGCACAGGTTACAATAAAGGGACGGCGCTTACCGAGCTTTGAATGGCAGTTATCGGAAAGCTTGCCGAAGGTAGGCTGGAAGATAACACCGAAGATGTTATCGAAGGTCATAATAATACCGATGAAAAGGGGAACGAGAGAAAAGCCGCCGGTTGCGGAAATTGTGCTCTGTCCCTGAGCCTCTGCAAATTTTCCGATCCACGGAATAGCGTTTGCAAGAGAAGTGCTGAGATTTGTGATAAACTCACTCTCGGAGAGAATTTTGTTGAGAATCTTTGTGATATAGGGGTCATAAATAGCCCATGCGATTGACGTTGCAAGGAAACCGAAGCCTGTAAGTATGGTTCTCTTTACGTCAAGCTTGCCGTTTGATTTGACATTCATTAAAAGGCACTCCTTTTATATTATAACTTGATTGTTAATCTCTTAAAACGGAAACCGTTTACTCATTTTTTGTTGTCCAGAAATCGAACTCGTCAGCACCTCCGTTCTCTGCTTCCTCGCGCTGTCTTCTGATGTCAGCAAATGCCTTGTCATCCTCTTCCGTATCAAAGGAGGAGAAGAAATCGTCCTTATAAAGAGTGGATGCGCCGTCGGTTTCGGGAGGTGTGAAGGTCGCCTTCAGCGGATCGTCTTCCTCCCGGTCTTTTTTGCTGAGATCATATCTTGGCGGGGGAGCCATTTTTTCTTCGTGAGCGAAAAGGGAGAATTTATTGGTCTTCTTCGCCTTTTCGGGGGGTGCTTCTTCTTCGGTTTCTTCGTTTTCTGAAGAGATAATTCTTTCAAAGAAGCTCTTTTTTCTCGGAGCCCTTACGGTGACGGGCTTTTCGCTTTCGTCCTCCGCAAAAAGGTCAAGAATGTCGTCTGTTATGGAAACGGGTCCCTCTTCCTGAGGCTCTTCCTCTTCGGGCTTGATTTTTGAAAAATCAAATACCTCGGGAGACTCGGTGTAGGGTGCACCCTGCATTATCATCTGTTCGCCCTCGGTGTCTTCTGCGGGGGCTTCCTCCGCCTTTTCCGTTACGGCGTTCAGTATTTTTCTGATTCTTCCGGCAGTTCTCTTTTTTCTGACGGTGTCTGCTTCCTCTTCACCGAAAATATCATCCTCGGAGAGGTCATTTTCAAGGTCTTCTCCTGAAGAAGCTTCCTCTTCTGCTGCTTCTTCCGTCACGGGCTCTTCTGCGGCGTCATCCTTTTCGCCGTACATATCGAAAAGCTCCTTGTCGTCGGAGGAGGTGTTTATTTTAAGCTGACCCTTAAGCTTTTCGGGAAGAACGATTTTCTTTTTTACAGCACTTGCCGCCATAAGAGGTGTTACCGCAAAGCTTAAAAGCACCATACATACCTGCAGGAATACTACGGGCCATCCGCACATAAGGGAAAGTGCGCTTGTTGCAGTAAGCAGAAGACCTAAAAGCATACCTGCAATGCTTGCAGCCTCGCAGAGGGTCTTTGAAATGCGTCTGAATTTTTCGAGCTTCACCGCACCCTCAATTGTGCGAGAGAAGGCTTCAAAGGAGTCGGAGAATACTATTCCCGTATCCTCTGAATCCGTTACCGTATTCTTGTTCTTTATAAAGTCCTCGTTGGCATCCTTCTTCATAATACGAAGGGATTCACGGGGAAGACCGAGAATATCCTCGCCGAATTCCTCGGTAATATTGGGGTCAAGAATGCTTATAAGTATATTTGCGCCGTTGGAGGCAAGTGAGCGAAGACTCTTTGCGGCACCCGTGTGGCAGGAATATTTTACAGAGAAAACAGCCGCGAAATGACCTTCAATTGCAAGGAAAAGAGGCTTTGTGTTCTCCTCCAGTACGAAGGGTACGGTGTTTTCCTCGGGAAGCTCAACATTGTGGTTTATAAGGAGCTGCTTTGTGCCGAGAAGCACTCTGCAGTCGCTAATCCATGCGGAAAAGCCGAGCTTATCCTCAATGCTTAAGCCCTCAACCTCGGGATATCTGTCCTCAAGACCGCCCGAATAAACGGAAAATGCCTTGCTGAGAATTCCGCCTGCCTTGTCGGAAATAACTGCGGCACAGAATTCTGCCTGACCGGGAGCAACATTCTTGTTGCAGGAGGAGGAAATAACCTCGGCTGAGAAAATATCCTCCCCCTTTAAGATGATATCGTCAATACAGTAAAAGCTGTATGCATCGTTATAGCTTCCCACAAAGGAGGATTTTACGGAAAGTGCGTTATTCTCCGCAGAAAGGGCAAAGCCCGTGAAAATAAGACAGCTTACGGGGAAGGAAAATGCGGATGTAAGCGTAAAGCATCCCAGAGCATAAACGGGGCTCTTTGTGATAATAAGTCCGATTATACCTGCAATAACGGACGCCAGGGCAGATATTAAAACTATACGGGAGGATACCTGGCCTGCAAAGGCGGCAGATGCACTTCTTTTCAGGAAATTTGAAATGAATCTTGTTTTTCCCGTATAAACAACGTTTGTTTCCGTTGTATTTTTTTCTCTCAGAAGCTGTGAAATAAGAGCCTCGTCGGAGATTTTTCTTAAATAGCACTTATCACTTGCAGTTCCTACCGCCTTGAAGCAATGTCTCGTGCTGTCAAGATAGAAGGATTTTGCCGCAAGCATTGAAGCGGAAAGTATTATAACCGCACCCGTAAGCAGGTGGTATTCGCTTTCGGTTTTAAGCTGAGTGAAAAATGAAGCGATATTCTGTGCCAGAGCTCCGACATACATAATAAGAAGTGCGCTGTCTGTCTTGGGACGTATTTTAAGGATAGAGAAAATACCCTTTTTCAGCTCATCCTTTACTATAACACCGGAAATAAGGAGGCACACAAGGTTTACAATGTTGTAGGCTGTGGCTGAACCGCCGAAAAGAGTGAAAAAGCCGTTGTTCATTTCGGCTGAAATGCTTGTCGCAAGGTTTATTATAAGGACGATTATGCCTATAAGTCCTGTAATGAATGCCTTTATGATTGTATTTTTTCTTGCCTCAATAAGTCGGGAGAAAATTTCCTTTCTTCTTGAGGGGTCCTGATATTCTTCCTCACCCACGGGAGTGAAATCGGTATCAAGATGTGCGAACTTTTCGCGGATTTTAAGAAGAAAATCAGGGAGCTGTAATTCTTCACGGGCGGGAGAAAAGCTCTTGTCCTCGCTTTCGCCCGTTTCCGCGTGAGCCTTTGTCCAGAAGCGGAAGCTGTTGATTCTCTTTTCCCTTACCTTGGAAAGCTCTTCTCTGAGAGCTTCATCGTCTGAGGTGATATCCGGGATATTCTCGTTATCCTCTTCTCCGAAGCCCTCCATGGTAAGCTGGTCGTCATCGGGAAGATTTCCGTCGCTTGTCTTTGCTATTTCCCTTAAAAGCTTACCCTTTTCCTGCAGGGGCTTTGTTTCGTCTGTAGGAACACCCTCGGGAATTTTTTCAAGAATAACCTTGGGCTCAAGGTCCTCCTCCTCCTCTTCTTTTTTTACGAGAGAGGGGATAATTCTTGTCTGGGATTCTGCCGTTGCGGCAGGAGTAGCTTTTTCAGATGCCGTTTTTCTTGCGGCTGCCTTTTCCTCATCACCGACGGGGATAATTTTTCTCTCCTTATCCTTGGGAGCGTGATTGTCCGAATATGTATTTGTTTTGGGAGTTTCCTCAATGACGGGCTTTTTCTCGGGGATTCCGGGAAGAAGTCTGTCTGTGTACTTTGTCGCCGCCGTGGGTATGTCCTTGTCGGAATTTCCCTTTACGGAAATAAACTCGGCATCGTTTTTCTTTATAAAACGGCTTCGGGGGATGCTGTCCGTTGCAGTTTCCCCGGACACGGGAATTTCCGCGGGAGCCTCGGTTTCTTCAGCCTTTTCTTCAATTGCTTCTGCTTTTTCTGCAGGCGTTTCCTCAACGCTTTCTTCGGCAGGGATGCTCCTTACGGGGATTATATCTTCTCTTTCGGAAAGAGAAGCGTCCTCGTTTTCGGAGTGGGCTTTGTTGAACATTTTCAGGAATTTGTTGTATTCGCTCATATTTTCTCATCTTTCCCTTTTTAAGTTTATCGTGTAAGCGATGCTTCAAAAATAAGCACCGCGGCGGCAACGGAAGCGTTAAGTGAGTTTACGTTACCTTTCATAGGGATTGAAAGCACCCCGTCACAGTTTTCCTTTACAAGTCTGCTGACACCTGAGCCTTCACCGCCTACAACGAGTGCTATAGCCCCCGAAAGGTCAGCCTTTCTGTAGGGTGTGCCGTCCATATCGGCACAATAGACCCAGATTCCTTTCTCTTTGAGGTCCTTTATGGTGTTCGTAATATTCTTTACTCTCGCAACGGGCACGTACTCAAGTGCACCTGCCGAGGTTTTTCCCACAATGCCCGAAAGACTTACGCTTCTTCTCTCGGGAATAATAACACCGTGTGCACCGGCGGCATCGGCAGTTCTTATTATTGCGCCGAGGTTGTGGGGGTCCTCAAGACCGTCACAGATAACTATAAAGGGAGCCTCGTTTTTATCTTCGGCTTTTTTAAGAATCTCTTCAACGGTTGAATATTCGTGGGCGGCGGCAACCATAATCACACCCTGATGGTGTGCATGTCCGCACATAAAATCAAGCTTTTTGCTGTCAACCTCTTTTACGATAATGCCCTTTTCCTTACATTCGGCAATTATGGGACGGATACTGCCCGAAAGCTCACCTCTCTGAACAAGAAGAGAGTCTGCAGGTCTGCCTGCCTTCAGAGCCTCCTTTACCGCGTTTCTTCCGATAACAAGGTCGGTTCTGGGCTCGGGACGGTCGTTTTCTTCTTTGTCCTCTCTCAGTTCTCTGAAGGGCTTTCTGTCTCTCACGCCCTTGAAATTATCTCTTTTCCCGAAATCTTTTTTGCCGTTTTCGTTCGCCATATATATAACACAACTTTCTCTTACAATTATACAGAGTATATTATATATTAATAGTGGCCCTATTTCAAGGGCAAATCTCAGAAAAACGATTACAAAAGTTTAACAAACAGCCAAAGCTTCGTTTCTGCTGCAGCTTGTAAGGATTACAAAGAAAGCTTTTGAAGAAAAATCAAAGGGGATGTAAAAAAAGCGAAGACCACATAAAACCATATAAGCTAAGGGGGTCCTGCAAGGTATAAACTTGCAAGAGCCCCTGAATTAATCTGAAAAAACATAAATTGATAAAATATTATGTTTTATGCTACGAACAAACCTCGCCTCTCGACGTACCTTTGTACGCCTTCGGGCAAATAAAAACAAGCCTG
>JAGAKX010000053.1 GCA_017625435.1 Clostridia bacterium | reverse complement strand
AAATTCTTCTCGCATAAGTTCTACACTCTTTTCTTTCCAAGGCATACCCATCTTCCTTTCGATGTGATTGCCTTTATTATACTTAAAAGTGTAAACTATGTCCTCGGACATTTTGTAAACTATGTTATCACACTACACAGTCACCCCTCCCGTTACATAAATTTTGTAACTTTCGTTTGCAAAAAATAACAACCCTTTTGAACGGGCGGGATATCCCTCAGAAACATAGTCGTCTTGCTCGTTTGGAACACTTCGCAATACTCCTTGTTTCTTCACCTCATTCGTGTGCCTTTATCTGTCCCCGACAGCGGCACACTCATTCGCCCCCGCCCCTACGGTACTCGAATTTCTCTCGCTAAATTATGATTTATATTTTTCCTTCAAAAACTCTTTCGCAGGTGCATTTTATTGTGACTGATTCGGTGGAATTGCAGGTAACCTTAACTGTGTTACCGTTACAGGTGACGAATATTTCATCCCCGTATCGGCAGATATCATTTCTGCAGGCAGCAAGATCAACCGCGGCGAAAGCGGAAACCTCGGGACGGGGACAGCCCGTTTTGTTTTCATAAAAGCTTATGTCAAAAAAATTGACGTCTGTCTTTTCTGTAAGAATCAGGCTTGCTTCCTTGCTGAACAGAGAATTTTTTGAAATATGCTGTCCGAGATAGTTTTTATTCAGCTTATCCCTGCAATCGGTAAAATGCACCGCATAAATGCCGTGAATGCTTACGGGTGTAATTGTAAGTATACGGTTGCCGATTTCCGTTTTTCTGTTTGAGATTCTCCGGAAGCTGTCTTCGGCAGGGGATTTTAGCGTACAGGAAAAAACGGTTTTTTCTTCTGAAATGTCTGCTTTAACGGTAAAAATCTGCCCGGTTTCAGATGAAAACGTGTGCTCTGTGACGCCTGTAGTTAAAAACTGCTCAAAAAAGGCGCAAATTGAAGCCGAAGAAAAATTTCGCATAATATCTCCATTGTCAGAAAAGCCTTTTATAAGGCTTGTTTTGGCAGAAGCTTTGCAAAAAGTGAAAATTCCGTCTGCACCCGCTCCACTGAATCTGTCGCATATACTTAAAATGCCGTTGTCGGGTAAATTTCCGAAAGCGGTTTCGTCGGGGCAGTATATGTAATCCTTGCCTGCGATATTGTACTTTGTAAAGTTCATTTGTTTGTCCTTTCCCGTGTAATAATTAAATCATAATTAAATGTATATAGAAAAAGGCTTTAAATATGTGAAATTTTTCAAAGAAAACAGTTGACATTTTCCTTTTGTAGTGATAATATATTAGGGCATTGGAAATCAATGTAACTTAATAATTGCGCCGGTAGCTCAGCTGGATAGAGTGACTGGCTACGAACCAGTAGGTCAGGGGTTCGAGTCCCTTCCGGCGCGCCAAGAAAAAAGCACTTCAGAAGAAGTGCTTTTTTCAATGAAATACGCCTTTTTTGCGTGTGAAATATTGCTTCGCAATATGAAATAGCGTTGCTATGAAATATTTGCGCTGCAAATATTAGGCGTATTTTATTTCATATTCGGTGAACTTCCGAATATTTCATAATCCGAAGGATTATTTCATATTTTGCTTATTTGCAAAATATTTCATTAATCATTGTATGCTTTGGTTGGTGATATAATTGAAGGAAAATAAGCTTATCAATTTATCAATGGAATTTGCTGTTTTAGTTATGAAATTTTGTGAAAAAATAAAAGGTCATTATTCTTTGGTAAATCAGCTTGAACGCTCTGCAACGTCAATCGGTGCAAATATCCATGAAGCAAATTATGCACACGGCAAACCTGATTTTATTGCAAAGCTTCAAATTGCATTAAAGGAATGCTATGAAACAGAATATTGGCTCGAACTTTTTGAGAAGGCTGAACTTGTAAGTGATGCAGAATTATTGGATTTATATAATCGATGCGGAACGATTCGCAGAATTCTGATAGCGTCAATAAACACAGCAAAGGAAAACGTTAAAAAGAAAGAAAATTGATTGATGAGGATGTCTTATGACCGAATTTTTTACAGCACATCAGAATTTAATAGCACAGATATTGGGCTTTGTGGCAATGGGAATTGCGGTGACAATGTATCAGTTCAAAAAGCACCGCACGATACTTTTTCTTATGTCCCTTTGTTCTTTGGTGTGGAGCCTTCACTTCGCCTGTCTCGGGCTTTTCACTCCTGTTGGAATGAATATGCTGAACATTTTCCGATGTATCGCGTATTCCTTCAGGGAAAAGAAATGGGCGCAGAACAATATAATTCCTGCCGTCTTTGTGGTGCTCAATGCCGCGAGTGTGATTCTCACATGGGAAAGTGCCTGGAGTATCCTGCCCTTTATCGCTGCAATATTTGCAACAATCGGAAACTGGCAGAGAAACACAAGGCTTCTGAAATACTTGTCAATCCCCGTCTGCGGATGTTGGTTTGTGTATAACATAGTAAACGGCTCCGTTGCAGGAACTCTCAACGAAACCTTTGCACTTATTTCAATCGTAATATATCTTATAAGAACGAGAAAAACAGAAAAGAAAGAATGCAGTTAAAAAAGTCCGCAGATAACCTCTGCGGATTATTTATGTGCATAAATCATAATTTATCGCATAATTTGCCGTGTATATCGTAGGGGAGGGGTTGCCCCTCCCGTTACTTAACTTTTGTAACTTTCGTTTGCAAAAAAATAACAACCCTTTTGAACGGGCGGGGCAACCCCGCCCCTACCGTACGCACATATCTTTGTTAATTTATGATTTATAAAAAACCAAAGGTGCCAACCTCTTTTGAGGCTGACACCTTAATTTTATTCAGCTGTTATGCTTGTTTCTGCTTATTCAGCATCGGGAGCATAAAGAGCCTTAAGCTTGAGAAGGTGGTTGTATCTTTCAACTGACTTCTTTTCTGCATCTGCAAAGAGTGCTTCTGCTCTTTCGGGGAAGGAGCGGGTAAGTGAAGAGTAACGAGCTTCGTTGAGAAGGAAGGACTTGAAGTCTTCGCTCTTACCGGGCTTGGAGTCAATTGTGAAGGGATTCTCGCCCTTTTCCTTGAGTGCGGGGTTGTAACGGAACATATTCCAGTAACCGCATTCAACAGCCTTGATCATTTCGTTCTGGCAGTTAACCATACCGCCCTTGATGGAGTGCATTTC
Source organism: Clostridia bacterium (assembly GCA_017625435.1). Classification (GTDB taxonomy): domain Bacteria; phylum Bacillota; class Clostridia; order Oscillospirales; family Acutalibacteraceae; genus RUG806. The sequence goes on along the minus strand of JAGAKX010000053.1, from coordinate 39,182 downwards.
GCAAGGAGCGTAAGCGATGATGATTGAAGGTCCGTTGTAAGCTTCAGCTTCAGAAATTGCCTTGATTGTCTGGTTCATATCTGCACCCATAGCAATCTGTGCAACGTATACGTAGCCGTAGCTCATAGCGATTTCGGAAAGGCTCTTCTTAGCAATCTGCTTACCTGCAGCTGCAAACTGAGCAACCTGACCGATCTGAGAAGCCTTGGAAGCCTGTCCGCCGGTGTTGGAGTAAACTTCTGTATCGAATACCATAATGTTTACGTCTTCGCCTGCAGCAAGAACGTGGTCAACACCGCCGAAGCCGATGTCGTATGCCCAACCGTCGCCGCCGAAGATCCATACGGACTTCTTAGCAAGGTATTCCTTGTTCTTGAGGATGGAAGCACAGTGGTCGCAGCAGCCTGCTACCTTTTCGAGCTCAGCAACGAGAGCTTCTGTTGCAGCGCCGTTCTTTGCACCGTCAGATACAGTTGCAAGATATTCTGCTGCAGCAGCCTTGAGCTCAGCTGATGCCTTGTCATTTGTTGTGATTTCTTCTACCTTAGCGATAAGGGAGTTACGGATTGCGTTCTGTCCGAGGAACATACCGAAGCCGTGCTCTGCGTTATCTTCGAAGAGGGAGTTAGCCCAAGCGGGACCGTGGCCAGCCTTGTTAACAGTATAGGGTGATGTTGCTGCGGGACCGCCCCAGATTGAAGAACAGCCTGTAGCATTGGAGATGTACATTCTGTCGCCGAACATCTGAGTGATAAGACGGGCATAAGCAGTTTCAGCACAACCTGCGCAGGAGCCTGAGAACTCGAGAAGAGGAGTCTTGAACTGGCTTGCCTTTACGGAAACGCCTGCAGTCATATCAGCCTTTTCTGTTACGTTAGCTACACAGTAATCGAAGGAAGCCTGCTGTGCATCCTGGCTCTCTCTGGGCTTCATTGTAAGAGAATTTGTGGGACATACGCCGATACATACGCCGCAACCCATACAATCGAGGGGTGATACAGCAAGAGTATAAACGTATTCTGTCTTCTTGATTTCCTTTGTCTTTGTGATTTCGGGAGCATTTGCTGCCTCTTCAGCTGTCATAGCGAAGGGACGGATTGTTGCATGAGGACATACATAAGCGCAGCGGTTACACTGTACGCACTTTGTGGGATCCCATTCGGGAACCATAACAGCAACGCCTCTCTTTTCGAAAGCGGAAGCGCCCTGCTCGAATGTACCGTCAGCGTGATCCGTAAATGCGGAAACGGGAAGTGAGTCACCGTCCATACGGCCAACGGGAAGCATAATGTTGTTAACCATCTTCTCGAGCTTGGACTGTGCGCCTTCTGTAGCACCGGTACATACGTCTTCAGCGTTTGCCCAATCAGCGGGAACGTCAATCTTAACGAAAGCGGAAACACCTGCGTCGATAGCATCGTGGTTGCACTTAACGATTTCGGGACCCTTCTTGGAGTAGGACTTTGTTGCAGCGTCCTTCATATACTTAACTGCTTCTTCAATGGGAAGAACCTTTGCAAGAGCAAAGAAAGCAGCCTGGAGAACTGTGTTTGTTCTCTTACCCATACCAACCTTCTGAGCAAGGTCGATAGCGTTAACGGTGTAAAGCTGAATGTTGTTGTTAGCGATGTAACGCTTTGTTTCAGCGTTGAGCTTTTCATTGAGCTCTTCAGCATTCCACTGGCAGTTGATAAGGAATACACCGCCGGGCTTAACGTCGTTAACCATCTTGTATCCCTTTTCAACGTATGAGGGGTTGTGGCAAGCTACGAAGTCAGCCTTGTTGATGTAATAGGGGGACTTGATAGCGCTGTCGCCGAAACGGAGGTGAGAAATTGTGATACCGCCGGTCTTCTTGGAGTCATACTGGAAGTAAGCCTGAACGTATTTGTCTGTATGGTCACCGATGATCTTGATGGAGTTCTTGTTAGCACCAACGGTACCGTCGCCGCCGAGACCCCAGAACTTACATTCGATTGTACCTGCAGCTGCAGTATTGGGAGCGGGCTTCTCTTCAAGAGAGAGGTTTGTAACGTCGTCATTGATACCGATTGTGAACTGAGCCTTGGGAGCATCCTTTGCGAGCTCTTCGTATACTGCGAATACGCTTGAGGGAGGAGTATCCTTGGAACCGAGACCGTATCTGCCGCCGATTACAGTAGCCTGTACACCCTTTGTAGCAAGAGCGGTAACAACGTCAAGATAAAGGGGCTCACCGAGAGAACCGGGTTCCTTTGTTCTGTCAAGAACAGCGATCTTCTTTGCTGTTGCGGGGATAGCTTCAATGAGCTTTTCAGCGGAGAAGGGTCTGTAAAGACGAACCTTAACAAGACCAACCTTTTCGCCCTGAGCTGTAAGATAGTCAATAACTTCTTCAGCAACGTCGCAGATGGAGCCCATAGCAACGATTACTCTGTCAGCATCCTCTGCACCGTAGTAGTTGAAGAGCTTGTAGTTAGTGCCGAGCTTAGCATTAACCTTGTCCATATATTCTTCAACGATAGCGGGAACTGCATCGTAGTATTCGTTACAAGCTTCTCTGTGCTGGAAGAAGATGTCACCGTTTTCGTGTGAGCCTCTCATTACGGGATGCTCGGGATTGAGAGCGCGCTTTCTGAATGCATCAACAGCATCCATATCGCACATTTCCTTGAGGTCTTCATAGTCCCAGATTTCAATCTTCTGGATTTCGTGGGATGTACGGAAGCCGTCGAAGAAGTTAAGGAAGGGAACTCTTGACTTGATTGTAGCAAGGTGTGCTACTGCACCGAGGTCCATAACTTCCTGAGTATTTGTTTCTGCAAGCATTGCAAAACCTGTCTGACGGCAAGCATATACGTCAGAATGGTCGCCGAAGATGTTAAGAGCGTGGGATGCAACGCAACGGGCTGATACGTGGAAAACTGAGGGAAGAAGCTCACCTGCAATCTTATACATATTGGGGATCATAAGAAGAAGACCCTGAGAAGCTGTATAAGTTGTTGTAAGTGCACCTGCTGCGAGTGAACCGTGAACGGTACCTGCTGCACCTGCTTCGGACTGCATTTCTGCAACCTTAACGGTTGTGCCGAAGATGTTCTTGAGTCCCTGTGCGGACCACTGGTCAACATAGTCTGCCATGGGGCTTGAAGGAGTAATAGGATAAATACCTGCTACTTCTGTAAAAGCATAGGAAACGTATGCGGCTGCATTGTTACCGTCCATGGACTTTTTCATTCTTGCCATAATATATCCTCCTAAATAATATTACACTGTTCCGTGTGAAAGTCACCTTTCGCACCAAAAAACATTTTAACACTTTATAATAAAAATGTAAATAACCATTTTATGTCGGGTAGGTAGAAAATTGTGATATTTTTGACAAAGTTTTGTGTATCTTCCACACTTTTCGGCTGTATTTTGCCGTCGGAAAAATAAAAATGCGTATTATTGCCGGAATCCGGGAAAAACTCTTCAAAAAAAATACTTTACTTTTCGGAAAACTTATGATAAAATGCCAATGTCCGGTTTCTCGGAGATGGGGTTATTCTGCCCTTACGGCAGTTCTCACCTTTGCCCACTCTGGGAGGCACGGGTAATATTAAAATGAGGTGAAAAAAATGACACAGGCAGAAAAGCAGGCTATTATGGCTGAATTCGCTACTCACGAAGGCGACACAGGTTCTCCCGAGGTTCAGATCGCTGTTCTCACAAAGAGAATCAACGACCTTAACGAGCATCTTAAGGAGCACAAGAAGGACCATCATTCAAGACGCGGTCTTCTCAAGATGGTTGGTCACAGAAGAAACCTTCTTGCTTATCTTCAGAAGAACGATATCGAAAGATACCGTGCAGTTGTTGCTAAGCTCGGTCTTCGTAAATAATTGTAGTGTCTGGGCGGCGAAGAAAACTTTGTCGCCCGAAAATTCTTTTTTCAAGGCAATAAAACCGTGTTCCCGCAAGGGAAATGTTAATGTAAAATGTACAATTCAAAGCAAACAGACTGTTTGCTTTGAAGGTAAAAAGTAATAGTGAAGAGTGAATAGTGACCCTGTCGGAAGACACTTTGTGTCTTGATTATATTTGACTTTGTCATTCTCGGTAATCGAAATTTTTGTTTGTTTTGGATTGTACATTGACAGTAACCACGGCTTGATTGATATAAAATAATGTGTAAAAGGAGAGAACAAAAATGTTCAACGAGTTCAGAAAATTCGAAACAACACTCGCAGGCAGACCCCTTGTTGTTGAAACAGGCAAAATGGCACAGTTTGCAGGCGGATCCTGTCTTATCCGCTACGGTGAAACAGAAGTGCTTTGCACGGCAACTATGGCAGACAAGCCCCGTGAGGGCGTAGATTTCTTCCCCATGTCAGTTGACTTTGAGGAGAAGCTTTATTCAGTAGGTAAAATCCCCGGTTCATTCCAGAGAAGAGAAGGCAAGGCATCCGAAAAGGCAACTCTCTGCTCACGTGTTATCGACAGACCCGTTCGTCCTCTTTTCCCCAAGGATATGAGAAACGATGTCGGCGTTGTTGCTACCGTTATGTCAGTTGACCCCGACTGCCTTCCCGAAATCACCGCTATGATAGGTGTTTCAATTGCTCTTTCAATTTCAGCTATTCCGTGGGCAGGCCCCATTTCCGGTGTTTCCGTAGGTCTTGTTGACGGTGAGTTTGTAATCAACCCCACAGCAGAACAGAGAGAACGCTCCGAAATGGCTGCAACAGTTGCTTCCACAGCTGACCTTGTTGCTATGATTGAAGCCGGTGCAAACGAAGTTCCCAACGACGTTATGTATGATGCAATTATGTTTGCACATGCAGAAAATCAGAAGATTGTTGAATTCATCAAGGGTATTCAGGCAGAAATCGGCAAGGAAAAGATTGAAGTTCCTTCAATGGATCCCTCTCACGAAATGTTTGAGGCTGTCAAGGAATTCGCAATTGAAGATGTAAAGGTTGCTCTTGATACAGACGACAAGAGAATCCGTGACGAAAGACTTCTTCCCATCTACGATGCAGTTCACGCAAAGTTTGATGAAGTATATCCTGAAGAAATTGCAAAGATTGACGATTGTATGTACAAGCTTCAGAAGTACATCGTGCGCCGCTGGCTTCTTGACGAGGGTAAGCGTGTTGACGGCAGAGGTATCAACGATATGAGACCTCTTGATGCACAGATTGACCTTCTTTCCAGAGTTCACGGCTCAGGTATGTTCACAAGAGGTCAGACTCAGGTTCTTACAGTTACCACTCTCGGTACAATCGGCGAAGCTCAGGCTCTTGACGGTATTGATGAAGAAGAGTCAAAGAGATATATCCACCACTACAATTTCCCCTCTTACTCCGTAGGTGAAACAAAGCCCTCCAGAGGCCCCGGCAGACGTGAAATCGGTCACGGTGCACTTGCAGAAAGAGCACTTGTTCCCGTAATCCCCTCCGTTGAAGAATTCCCCTATACAATAAGACTTGTTTCCGAGGTTCTTTCTTCAAACGGCTCCACATCTCAGGCTTCAATCTGCGGCTCAACACTTTCACTTATGGCAGCAGGTGTTCCCATCAAGGCTCCCGTTGCAGGTATTTCCTGCGGTCTTGTAACAGAAGGCGACCGCTTTATGACAATGGTTGATATCCAGGGTCTCGAAGACTTCTTCGGCGATATGGACTTCAAGGTTGCAGGTACAAAGGCAGGTATCACAGCTATTCAGATGGACCTCAAGGTTCACGGTCTTACTCCCGCTATCATCCGTGAAGCACTTGATAAGACCTATGAAGCAAGATGCAAGATTCTTGACGAGGTTATGCTTCCCTGTATTGCAGAACCCCGTGCAGAGCTTTCCAAGTATGCTCCCAAGATGCTTTCCACAAAGATTGACCCCGAAAAGATCGGCGATGTTATCGGTAAGCAGGGTAAGGTTATCCAGAAGATCTGTGCAGAATGCAACTGTAAGATTGACATTGAGGATGACGGCAGCGTATTTATTTCTTCCACAGATATTGACGGTGCAAGAAAGGCTCTCAGCATTGTTGAGACAATTGTAAACGATCCCGAAGAGGGTGCAATTTACAAGGGTGTTGTAACAAGACTTATGAGCTTCGGCGCATTCGTTGAAATCGCTCCCGGTAAGGAAGGTATGGTTCACATCAGTCACCTTGACGTAAAGAGAACCGAAAAGGTAGAGGACGTTGTAACCGTAGGCGATGAAATCATTGTTATGGTTCTTCCCACAGACGACCAGGGCAGACTCAACCTTTCCAGAAGAAACGCTCTTATCGCAGTTGAAGGACTTATTCCCGAAAATGAGCTTGATGATACACCCAGAAAGCCCAGACGTGACTTCGGCAAAGGCCCCCGCCGCGACAAAAGAAACTAAGTAAAAAGTTATCTCCGAGGGAAAATTCCTTCGGAGATTTTTTTGAAAAACAGAATAAAATTGCGGATATTCCCGTGAAAGGAATATCCGCTTTTTGCATTTAGTTTTTGCCCTTGATTTTGTCAAGCTCTCTTTTGTACTTGTCTCTTTCGATTGTTGCTTTTTCCACGTCCTCAAGGTAGCCTGCCATTTCGCTTTTGTATTTTGAAACGATGTCGGCGCTTTTCTTCATACCGTTTGCAAGGTCGAGGGAAACAAGCACAAGTGCTTCCGTAAGGGAAATTCTGCCGCCCGTACCCATAATTTCACCGAGCTTTTTATCAACAACCTCTGAGAGGAGCTTTATATCCTCAGGGGATTCCTCGGAAATGATGGTGTACTGCTGATTTCTTATGGTAATATTTACTTTATTCTTTTCCATAATGTATTATCCTTTAGTTTTTCTTGAACTGCTGCTTCATACGAAGCTCTTTTGAAAGAATCTTCTTGCGAAGACGAAGAGAAACGGGAGTTACCTCAAGAAGCTCATCATCGCTTAAAAATTCCATACTCTGCTCGAGGGAGAGAACGGAGTGGGGAACAAGACGAAGAGCGTCGTCGGAGCCGGATGCACGGGTGTTTGTCATTTGCTTTTTCTTGCATACGTTGCAGACAATGTCTTCAGCCTTTGCACATTCGCCGACAATCATACCCTCATAAACGGGAACGCCGGGGCCGATGAAGAGACGACCTCTTTCCTGCGTATTCCAAAGACCGTAGCCTGTGCTTTCACCTGTTTCGTGGGCAACGATAGAGCCTCTTTCTCTTGTCTGAATGTCACCCTTATAAGGCTCGTAGCCCTGGAAGAGGTTATTCATAATACCGTAGCCGTTTGTATCCGTAAGGAATTCTGAACGGTAGCCTATTAGTCCTCTTGCGGGAATTCTGAACTCAAGGTGAGTTGTGCCGCCGTCACGGGTACCCATATTTTCGAGCTCACCTCGGCGGGAGCCGATTTTTTCCATAACGGCACCTACATAGTCTGTGGGAACCTCAACAATAAGAAGCTCTATGGGTTCAAGAAGAACGCCGTTTTCCTGCTTGTATATTACCTTGGGACGGGATACCTGGAATTCGTAGCCCTGTCTTCTCATAGTTTCAATAAGAATTGAAAGGTGTAATTCACCTCTGCCGGAAACCTTGAAGGTATCGGTGGAGTCTGTCTCCTCAACTCTCATGCTTACGTTTGTTTCAACCTCTTTGAAAAGACGTGCGCGGATGTTACGGGATGTAACAAACTTGCCCTCTCTGCCTGCAAAGGGGGAATCGTTTACGTGGAAGGTCATAGCAAGGGTAGGCTCGTCAATTTTGATGAAGGGAAGGGGCTCAACGCACTCGGGAGCGCATATTGTCTCACCGATATTAAGGTCTTCAATACCTGAAATTGCTACAATGTCGCCTGCGCTTGCAGTATCTGTTTCCGTTCTGCCAAGTCCCGTGAAGTGGTAAAGGCGGGATACCTTTACGTTTCTTCTGCCGCCGTCTGTCTGGCAAAGAACTACGGACTGACCTGCCTTGACAGAGCCTCTTTCAATTCTGCCCACACCGATTCTGCCTACATAGTCGTCATAATCGAGAGCCGAGAAAAGCAGCTGAAGGGGAGCCTCTGCTTCACATTCGGGGGCCGGGATATTCTCAATGATAGCTTCAAGAAGGGGGCGCATATCACCGCTCGTTGCGGTTTTGTCAAAGGATGCAAAGCCCTCTCTTGCAGATGCAAAGATTACGGGGAATTCAATCTGCTCCTCGTCTGCACCAAGCTCAATGAAAAGGTCAAGAACCTCGTCGATAACCTCATCGGGACGGGCACCGGGACGGTCGATTTTGTTGATGACAACCATAGGAGTCTTCTTAAGGGCTAAGGCCTTTGAAAGCACGAAGCGTGTCTGAGGCATACAGCCTTCAAACGCATCAACAAGAAGAAGCACGCCGTCAACCATTGTCATAATTCTTTCAACCTCACCGCCGAAGTCTGCGTGGCCGGGAGTGTCAACGATGTTGATTTTAACACCGTTGAAGTTTACAGAGGTATTTTTTGAAAGAATTGTGATTCCTCTTTCTCTTTCAAGGTCGTTTGAGTCCATAACTCTGTCCTGAACAACCTCATTTTCTCTGAACGTGCCGCTCTGTTTGAGAAGCTTGTCAACAAGTGTTGTTTTACCGTGGTCAACGTGAGCGATAATTGCAATATTTCTTATATCTTCTCTTTTACTCAAAAAATTCACCTTCAAAAAACTGTTTCGGATTTTTTTCTAACTAAGATATATTAACACCGAAAATACCGAAAATCAACAAATTTATATATTTTTACGGGTTTTACATATTTTTTCATTTTTGGACTATCATTTTTATTCATAAAATGCTAAAATATTAAAAACGAAAAGGTAAAGAAAGCGGAGAGCTCTTTTCTCTGAATTCCGAAATCCGAAATCCGAATTTGATACGGAGGTATTATTATGAATTTTCCTATGACTGACCAATTGTTAAACTACGATGTGTTTCCTCTTGTTTTCCCTGTAGGGAAAGAGGTAACCGTGCATATAAGACCTACCGGCGGCCGCCCCGAATTTGTTCCCGGGAAGGAATACAAGGTGCTCATCTGTGCCCTTGAAGGCGGAAAGCCCTATGATTATCCTTCCTCCGGCGATTACAGAGAAAAAACTCTTGTCTGCAATGAAATCGGCGGCTTTGACATAACGCATACCTATGACAGCGAGCAACAGTATTTTATCCGTGTTGTAAATGAAGAGGGCAGAAGAATCAATCAGTTCCCCGTTTATGCAGTTGAAAGTGACCTTGCAGGCCGTTATCCTTTAAGAGGCGACCTTCATATGCACACAAACTGCTCCGACGGCAGACAGACTCCCGAGGTTGTGTGCGGTATGTACAGAAGCCACGGCTACGACTTTTTTGCAATTACCGACCACCACAGATATTACCCCTCAATCCGTGCAATGGAATTTTTTAAGAATATCCCTACCGAGTTCAATATTGTTCCCGGTGAAGAGGTACATCTTCCCGATGTTCACGGCAAGGAAGCAGATGCACACATAGTAAACTTCGGCGGTGAATATTCAATAAATGCTCTCGTTAAGGATGAGCATTTCGGTGAAACCGGCGACAGCTGGGTAAGAGCAATGCCCGGTGTGACTCCACCCGAAGCCGATACTGTTGAAGACTGGCAGGATAAGATGGAAGTTCTTGCAGAGGCAACTGACGTACCCGAAAAGGTTGACAAAATTCCTGCAGCGGTTATGAAGTGGGCTTTCTCTGAAATCAAAAAGGCAGGCGGTCTTGCAATATTCCCCCATCCCTGCTGGATAAGCGATACATATCACGTGCCCACCCCCTTCCTCGAATATATTATGGATAATCAGGATTTTGATGCATTTGAGGTTCTCGGCGGTGAAAGATATTACGAGCACAACGGCTTCCAGACCATAAGATATTATGAAGACCGTATGAAGGGCAGACATTACCCCGTTGTGGGCAGCACCGACAGCCATTCCTCTTATGTGTCAAATGACGGTGCCCTTATCTGCTCCACAATTGTTTTCTCACCCGAAAACGAAAGAAAGGCTCTTATATCTTCAATCAGAGATTTCTATTCCGTTGCGGTTGATACCATAAGCACGGAATTCCGCCTTGTAGGCGAAAACCGTTTCGTAAGATATGCCTGCTTCCTTCTTAAGAATTACTTCCCCCGACACGATGAGCTTTGTAAAGAAGAAGGCAGACTTATGAGAATCTGTGCGGTGGGTACAGAGGAGGAAAGAGAAGATGCAATAAAGCAGCTTACAGCCATAAACGGCAGAATGAAGAAGTTTATGCATAAGTATCTTTGCTTCTGATTTGTTAAGTTTATACATTTTTTAAGGCAGGTAAATTTACTTTACTTGCCTTATTTACAAAATTTCCCCCGAAACGATATTTTCCTTGTAATGGCTTTCGTTTTTTGTTATACTTTTTTCATTATTATTTATATTAATGAGGGGTTGTGTTTATGGACACGATGCTTCTTGTGCTTGAGCTGATAGGCACCTGTGCTTTTGCAATATCGGGTGCGGTGCTGGGCATAACAAAACGCTTTGATATTTTCGGTGTGATTTTTTCGGGTATCATAACTGCCCTCGGCGGCGGTACCATAAGAGATATTCTTTTAGGAAATCTTCCCCCTGCTATGTTCAGGAATTACATATACCTTATTTTTGCGGTTGCAACCTGTCTGCTTACGTTTATTATCGCAAGTATTCTCAAAAATAAGTTTTCCGAAAATATTGTTGTGATTGATAAGGTCAATAATATCTTTGATGCAATAGGTCTCGGCGTTTTTACCATTGTCGGAATGAATGTTGCAATAAGAAACGGCTTTGTCCACAATTTCTTTTTTGTTGTATTTCTCGGAATGACAACGGGCTGCGGCGGAGGTATCTTAAGAGATGTCATCGTAAGCGAGGTGCCTTTTGTTCTTAAAAAGAGAGTTTACGCCGTTGCATCAATTGTAGGCGGTATCGTCTATTACTTAATGTATATTACATTTGATCAGAGTGCGGTGCTGTCGGCTGTTGTCGGAATTACCCTTATATTTGTTCTCAGAATTCTTGCATCTGTATTCAAATGGGATCTCCCCAAAGCTATATAATTTATTTCGGAGGAAGAAAAAATGTTCAACGTTCAGAGTGTTACGGATTATATTAAGCTTCAGGACCCTGAGGTCGGAGCTGCTGTGGAGAGTGAGCTTCAGCGCGAGCGCAGAAATCTGGAGCTTATTGCTTCCGAAAATATTGTTTCCCCTGCAGTTATGGCAGCGGTCGGCAGTATTCTTACAAACAAGTATGCAGAAGGCTATCCCGGAAAGAGATATTACGGCGGCTGTGTATGTGTTGACGAGTGCGAAAGAATTGCCATTGAAAGAGCAAAGAAGCTTTTCGGTGCGGAATATGCAAATGTTCAGCCCCATTCAGGCTCTCAGGCAAACTTTGCCGCATATTTTGCTGTGCTTCAGCCCGGTGATACGGTGCTTGGTATGTCCCTTGCAGAGGGCGGCCACTTAACACACGGCTCTCCCGTCAATATGTCAGGTAAGCTTTACAATTTCGTTCCCTACGGTGTCGATGCCGAAACGGGAAGAATTGACTATGAAGCATTAAGAGAGCTTGCACTTGAAGTAAAGCCCAGGCTTATTGTAGCAGGTGCCAGCGCTTATCCCAGAATTATTGATTTTGAAAAGATTTCTCTCATTGCAAAAGAGTGCGGTGCTTACTTTATGGTTGATATGGCACATATTGCAGGTCTTGTTGCCGCAGGGCTTCATCCCTCACCCGTACCTTATGCAGATATCGTAACAACTACAACCCACAAGACCTTAAGAGGTCCCAGAGGCGGTCTTATTCTCTGCAAGGAAGAGCTCGGCAAGGCAATAGACAAGGCAATTTTCCCCGGCTCTCAGGGCGGTCCCCTCGAGCACGTTATTGCAGGTAAGGCTATCTGCTTCGGCGAGGCACTTAAGGACGAGTTCAGGGAATATCAGAAGGGCGTTATTGAAAACACCGCTGCCCTTGCTGATGCACTTAAAGAAAAGGGCTTCAATCTTGTTTCCGGCGGAACCGACAATCACCTTATTCTTCTTGATTTGCAGAATATGAACATCACCGGCAAGGAGCTTGAGCACAGACTTGATGAGGTTTATATCACAGTAAACAAAAATGCCGTTCCCCGTGACCCTCAGAGCCCCTTCATTACAAGCGGCGTAAGAATCGGTACGGCGGCTGTTACCACAAGAGGACTAAAAAAGGAAGATATGAAGGTTATTGCAGAGTGCATTTATCTTGCAACCGTTGATTTTGATGGAAAGGCTGACGAAATCAGAGCAAAAGTCAATACACTTCTGGAAAAATATCCTCTTTATTAAAAAATTTTCCTGAAAATATTACACAAACTTTTTTGCGGAGAGCTTTTCGACTCTCCGTTTTTTCGTGAGAACGCGACAATTATGAAATAACAAATTGTGCATATTGCATAAAAAATATTTTGTGGTTTTGGCTAATATGTCAGGGGTGTTTAATTTCTGTCAAAAAACAGCTATTGTGCAAAATGCACAAATAACAATATCTACAATTGTGCAAAATAACTTGACATTTTCAAAAAAACGGATATAATGTGGATGTAAACAAAAAACACAAACGAAAGGAGTACTTGAATATGTCAAAGTACGATAGAGAAATGCGCAAAGAAGAAGAAAGACTCATAAATGAAATCGCATCAATGAAGTTTTCTTTCAAGAAGCTCCTTAAGGTTATGGAACTCAACGCTCTCTTAACTTACAAAGACGCATAAGAGCAGACGGGTTCAGCCTTCAAGGGCTTTCCGACAAAAATTCCCGAAAGGGATTACATATAAAGAGGCAGAGAGCCTCATACAAACGGACTGTATTTTTACCTGATTGTGTAAAGTACGGTTTTTTTGTTTTAAATATTGCAGACAGCTCCTTATAATGGTAAAATACTTTATATTCATAAAGAAAGAAGACTGTTATGAAGTATTTTCTTTTACCCGAAAACGGACAGTTTTATAAAGCGAATCTGCATTCCCATTCCACGGTTTCCGACGGTACGCTGACACCCCGCGAAATGAAGGAATTATATAAGTCCCACGGCTACAGTATTCTTTGCTGTACCGATCACGAGATTATGGTGCCTCACCACGACCTTACGGATGATGATTTTCTTATGCTGACGGGCTTTGAGCTGGGCTTTGACGAGGCGTGTGAGGATTTTCTCCACGCCCGTGTCTGCGATTTGTGTGTTATTTCTCTTTCAAAGGAAAATGTGACACAGCCCTGCTTTCACAGAATGAAATATCATAATCCCGAAAGAAACTGCGAAATTGTTTTCGATGAAAAAGAGCCCGATTTTGAAAAGAACTATGATGCCGATTGTATCAACAAGGCAATAGAAATCTGCCGTGAAAAGGGCTTTTTTGTAACCTACAACCACCCCACATGGTCGCTTGAGCATTATGAGGATTACATTAAGTACAAGGGTATGAATGCAATGGAAATATGTAATTATTCAAGCTTCATTGATGGGTATGACGAGTATAACTCCAAGGCTTATGACGATTTTCTGAGAAGTGGGGAGCGTATTTTCTGCATTGCCGCAGACGATAACCATAACCGCCGCGACCCCTCCTGCCGTATGTGGGATTCCTTCGGTGCATTTACCGTAATAAAGGCGCAAAATCTTTCCTATGAAAGTGTGACGGATGCACTCATAAAAGGCAATTTCTATTCGTCGCAGGGTCCCGAAATTTACGGACTGTATCTTGAAAACGGAAGACTTTTTGTTGACTGCTCACCTGCAGACAAAATAACCTGTACCGTTAATAAAAGACGCTGTATGTCAAGATATAACGAGGAATCGGGCTACATTACCCACGGTGAATTTGAGCTTTATCCTGAGGACGGTTATTTCAGGGTGACGGTAATTGATAAAAACGGACTGAAAGCAGAAACAAACGCATATTTTACGGACTGCTTTGATTTTAAGGGCGGAGAATAATATGAAAAAATTTTTTAACGCAAGACTTATGCTGATTGTATCAATGGCAATATTCGGCACAATAGGTCTTTTCAGAAGAAATATAGATATTTCCTCAGGGGAGCTTGCATTTTACCGTGCCGTGCTGGCAACGGTTTTTATAGGACTTTTCCTTCTTGTGACGAAAAGTGCAATACCTTTTCCGAAAATAAAGAAGCAGCTTCCGCTTCTGATTCTTTCGGGTGTTGCTATGGCATTCAACTGGATTCTTCTTTTTGAAGCCTACAATTACACCACGGTTTCGGCGGCAACCCTCAGCTATTATTTTGCCCCGGTGCTTGTAACCCTTCTGTGCCCCGTGCTTTTTAAGGAGAAAATGACAATAAAGCAATGGATATGCTTTGTTATGTCAACTGTGGGAATTGTCCTTATTACGGGCATCGGCTCGTCAGACTCGGGCAGTAATCACTTTAAGGGCATTCTTTTCGGTCTCGGTGCTGCCTGCCTTTATGCTACGGTAATACTTCTCAATAAATTTATTAAGGGTGTTGACGGAATCCACCGCACGTTTCTGCAGTTTGTTGCGGCGTCGGTGTCTCTTCTGCCCTATGTGCTTTTAACAGACGGAATAAATATAGCACGGCTTGACGGGAAGGGAATTGCCCTGCTTTTTGTAGTCGGTCTTGTGCACACGGGAATTACGTACTGTATGTACTTTTCATCACTTAAAGAGCTTCCCGGTCAGAAGGCGGCAATTTTAAGCTATATTGACCCCCTTGTAGCCGTTATATGCTCTGTGGTTATTCTCCGCGAAGAAATGACGGTACCGCAGATTATAGGCGGTGTGCTTATTTTAGGCTTTACATTATGGAATGAAATCACACCCCGTAAGGAGAAAACAAAATGAACGAAATTACAAGAAGCCTTAAAAACAGAAAATCTGTGAGAGTATTCACGGAAAAGGAAATTGATGAAAATATAAAGGAAGAAATTCTTCTCTGTGCCGTAAATGCCCCCACGGCAGGCAATCAGCAGTTATACACAATTCTTGATATAAGGGATAAGGAGCTGCTTAAAAAACTCTCTGTCACCTGCGACAATCAGCCCTTTATAGCAGACTCAAAATTTACTCTCATTTTCTGTGCGGATTTCAAAAAATGGTATGATGCATTCAAATTTACGGGATGCGAGCCGAGACCTCTTCGCGAGGGTGATTTTCTTCTTGCCGTAAATGATGCATTAATTGCCGCACAGAATGCTGTGTGTGCAGCAGAAAGCTTCGGTATCGGCTCCTGCTACATAGGGGATATTATGGAAAACTGCGAAATTCACCGTGAAATGCTGAATCTCCCGGATTACGTTTTCCCTGCCGCAATGATAGTTTTCGGTTATCCCACCGAAGGACAGATTAAAAGAGAAAAGCCCCAAAGAGCGGATATAAAGCACATTGTTCACACGGATACCTACCGTGTAATGGAAAAGGATGAGCTTCAGGAATTGTTCGGTATCAAGGCAAAAGAAAAGTCCTATGAGGACTGGATGAAAGCCTTCTGCAACAGAAAATACAACAGCGATTTCTCCGTCGAAATGAGCCGAAGCGTAGCAGAATATCTTAAACAGTGGAAATAAAAATTGAGTGCTTGTCCTCCGTGTTGATACTAAAATGTTCACAATAGTAAGGACTTTTGCTATGTGCGGATTGATTTATTGGATAACAACTTTATTCTAACGGAAAAGGCTTGACCGTTTTGGTCAAGCCTTTATAATTATAATTCCTCGTTCTTAGAAATTATCAGTTCTAATGATCCGTCTTCTAATGAGTTATATTCATCCAAGTGGAAGTGGCAACCATTTGGGACATCGTCCTGTGCCAAATGCAAAAGATGCCGTGCTAAAGAAATTAACCCTTCACGATTCGCCTCAATAGTCAATGCATTAAATGGTGCAGATGTTTTAATCTTGAAATTCTCTTCCCATACACATTCGACACCATTGTCATATTCGGGAATAAATATTTTGATTTCTTTCATAAGTTCCACCTCACTTTATTTTATTATACCACACTGCTGATTTAATGTAAATATTTTGCAAAACTAATGGGTCCTACTTGACCACAAGCAGAGGGGTTCATTCTCGGAGTCGGCGCAAAGATGTTAAAAATCGCAAGACCTGTCATCGTCTACGGCGCCGTGGCGAGTGTGATTTATGGGATAATCTATTATTTTTGTCAGTTCGTCTATTGACGGACTGACATTTTTTGAGAATTGTTGTTGACATTTACCTTAGGTAAAATAGTATAATCATATTGCCTGGAGGTGATTTTTTTTGAAAATTAAAGATGTCATTGCCAAAACCGGCCTGACAGACCGTGCTATTCGTTTGTATATTGAAAACGGTTTGGTGGCACCCGAAAATCAAAAGTCTTACAATGGACGAAACAATTATAATTTTACGCAAACAGATATTGAGAGCTTTGAGCAGATTGCATTGCTACGCAAAGCGGATTTTTCTTTGGAGCAAATCAAGACGCTAAAATCAGGCGGAGATTCTGCAAAGGAAGTTTTGATTGCCTATCTGACCGATAAAAAAGAATCTGTGGTTACCGGTCAAAAGATTGTCGATGCATTAAAAGATATTCCGCAACAAGAAATTGTTACAATAGACTATGTTTGCGAAAAAATCAAAGCAAGCCTTGAAAACACACCACTACCTGAATCAGACAGAAAAGCAACCAAAGGCGAACTGTTGGAGAAATGGTTAATGCGAATACCGGCAATTATTTTTCTTGCCGTTTGTGGGGGGCTTGGACTTGGCGTGTTGCTTGCATACCGCGAAAAATTTCCATTTCCGCATTTCTACGGCAATCCTGTAAATTTCATTGGAACAGTATATGTTTTTATTCCTATTATTTCGGCAATTACAGTCCTTTTGTTATATCGAAAACACCGATTTGATTTTAAGGAACGCAAAAAACGCAGATGGATTGCCGGGATTGCATTAGCAGTTGCACTTTTGGTAGCTGTTCTGCCGATTGGTATAGCATCATTAATGCTGATTCCACCTGTTTATTCAGAAACAAATTCCCCAGAAAATTATTTGATAATGGGTAGCTATGTAAAAATGTATGGGGATGATATTCACAAGTTATTTCCTGCGAACATACCGCGAAGTGCAATAGCAGAAGGTTCACAATGGTACCCACCGGATAAGTTTTTAGATACAACCAAATATTATTACTATTTTCAAGATGTGGTTGACCCCAGTTTTCAATTATATGCGGAATGGGTATTGCCTAAGGACGAATTCGTTGAAGAACTAAACCGAATCTATAATTTTTATCCGGAAGGTGCTAAGCAACAGGTTCAATGGGGTGACTGGGTTTGCCTGAGCTTTACGGAAGATACGCTTAATGTTAAACAAGCAAAAGAAGAAATAGATTACTATTATCTGTTATTTGCTTATAATGAGAAAACCGGTGGAGTTCGATATATTGCAAGTTATTCTATGGACTGCGGCAGAGAAGAAGATCCATACTTTTTGGAATTACAATGGGAATAACTTATAAAACTAATGGGGTCTAAGTTGACAAAGCAGAGGGTTTTGTCTTGGGGTTGGTGCGAAGATGTTTACAATAGCAGAACTCGTCATCGTCTACCGCACCGTGGGAGTGTGATTTATGGAGTTATTTATTGGGTAACAACTATAATATAAAACAGGCGGTCAATGACCGCCTGTTCAACTTTTATTTTCTTTCTATTTCGGGAATCTCGAATTCAACAATAAAATTTTCCCGACTTCCTCTTGCAGATTCAATTTCTACTTCTAACAAATAGCGTTTGTTTTCCAGTACTTTAATAGTATCGCTCATCCACCAAGGTTTATCAATTCTATTTATATCAACATCAGGTGTTCTGATTTTATAGTTGTATAACCGAATTGTTTTTATGTTTCGTTCGTACAATGCATTTTTGCAATCTAATTCAATTTCTAAACAATTGTACTTTAACGGTTTTTCTTTATGGTCAGGGGCTAATTGTAATTCAGAAACGGAGAGTATAGCAGCATCGTGAAGTCCATATTTCCAGTACCAATCCGGAATCTGCGAATAACATTCTTCGTTTTTTTTCTCAGCTGATAGTCTTTTTTTATTCATAATAGCACCTCACTTTATCTTATTATACCACATTTCTGATTTAATGTAAATGTTTTTACAGGCTAAAGGGTATTAACTTGATACAAAAAAGGTATCAGCCTTACGGTTGATACCTTTGATTGTATTATCAGAATTCAAGTTTCTTTGAGATGTAGTCGGTAAGTTCTGCGATGGGAAGTCTTACCTGCTCCATAGTATCACGGTCGCGGACTGTTACGCAGCCGTCCTCTTCGGAATCAAAGTCATAGGTGATACAGAAGGGAGTACCGATTTCGTCCTGTCTTCTGTAACGCTTACCTATAGAGCCTGCATCGTCAAATTCGCACATAAAGTTCTTCTGAAGTGCGTGGAATACCTTTTCTGCACTATCATTGAGCTTCTTTGAAAGGGGAAGCACCGCACACTTATAGGGAGCGAGTGCGGGGTGGAAGTGAAGAACAACTCTTGTGTCGTTCTTTTCTGCGTCAACAACCTCTTCGTCGTAAGCTTCTGTCATAACAGCAAGGAACAGACGCTCAACGCCGAGTGAAGGCTCGATAACATAAGGAATATATCTCTCATTTGTTGTGGGGTCAAAGTAGTCGAGAGTTTTGCCTGAGGTGTTGATGTGCTGAGTAAGGTCGTAGTCTGTTCTGTCAGCAACGCCCCAGAGCTCACCCCAGCCGAAGGGGAAGAGATATTCGAAGTCTGTTGTTGCCTTTGAGTAGAAGCAGAGCTCGTCAGCATCGTGGTCTCTCAGACGAAGGTTTTCTTCCTTCATACCGAGGCTGTAAAGCCAGTCACGGCAGTATGCTCTCCAATAGTTGAACCATTCAAGGTCTGTACCGGGCTTGCAGAAGAATTCAAGCTCCATCTGTTCGAATTCACGCACACGGAAAATGAAGTTACCGGGAGTGATTTCGTTACGGAAGGATTTACCTATCTGTGCAACGCCGAAGGGAACCTTTCTTCTTGTGGTTCTCTGAATGTTAGCGAAGTTTACGAAAATACCCTGTGCTGTTTCGGGACGGAGATAAATTTCGTTCTTGGAGTCCTCTGTTACACCCTGGAAGGTCTTGAACATAAGGTTAAACTGTCTGATGTCTGTGAAATTGTGCTTTCCGCAGTCAGGACAGGGAATGTTCTTTTCCTTGATGTAATCTGTCATCTGCTGGTTTGTCCAGCCTGCAACATTTGTGCCGTCAAAATCTTCAATAAGATTATCTGCTCTGTGTCTTGTCTTACATTCCTTACAGTCCATAAGGGGGTCAGAGAAGCCGCCGAGATGTCCCGAAGCTACCCATGTCTGGGGATTCATAAGAATAGCCGAGTCAAGACCTACATTGTAGGGATTTTCCTGAACGAATTTTTTAAGCCATGCTTTTTTGATGTTATTTTTAAGCTCAACACCGAGAGGGCCGTAGTCCCAGGTGTTTGAAAGACCGCCGTAGATTTCACTTCCCGCAAAAACGAAGCCTCTGCCCTTACAGAGGGTAACAATTTTTTCCATTGTCTTATCTCTATTATTCATAAACAAGCCTCCTTGTATTTACAAAAAAATATTTTAACAAATAAATCAGGATAAGTCAATATTATTGACTTGTTTACAATAGAGATATATAATTACTATGAGGTGTCAGATATGGATATTTTAACCGAAATAAAGCTCTCTGCAGAAAAAACTGCAGAAGAAATAATTGAAACAGGGAAGCTTACAAAAGGAGATATTCTTGTTGTGGGCTGCTCCACAAGTGAGGTAATGGGCTCAAAAATCGGCACGGACTCGAACTTTGAAACCGCAACTGCCATTTATGAGGGTATTGCCTCCGTCTGTGACAAAAAGGGGATTTTTATTGCCGCACAGTGCTGTGAGCATTTAAACCGTGCAATTATAATCGAAAAAGAGGCTATAGGCAATGCTCCTTACTGCAATGTCATTCCCCAGCCGAAGGCAGGCGGCTCCTTTGCAACAAATGCATACAGGCATTTTAAGAATCCCGTTGCCGTTGAGCATATAAGAGCGGATGCAGGTATTGATATCGGCTTTACACTTATCGGTATGCACCTGAAGGAGGTTGCCGTGCCCGTAAGACTTGTAAATAATAAAATCGGTGAAGCGACGGTGCTTGCTGCCAGAACAAGGGCAAAATTCATCGGCGGTGAGCGTGCTGTTTACGACAAAGAAATGCTTTGAGGTGAACATATTATGGAGATAAGGCACTCGAGAGAAAGAGAAATGGCAGTCCTTAAAGAGACTGTACCCTCTATGTCCTTTGACCCCGCAAGGGAGAGCCTCCAAGAGTGGCAGGAGAAGGCTTCAGGGAAGCTTTGCGAGCTTCTCTCACTTCCGAGAACGGAATGTGAAAGGGAACTGAACATTGAATTTACCGAAAAGCACGAGGGCTTTACGGAAATCCGTTTTGTTTTTCAGAGTGAAGAAGGAGAATATGCTCCCTGCCATATCTGGATTCCCGAAACTGAAGAAAACGAAAAGCCTCCCGTTATGATCTGCCTTCAGGGACACTCCACGGGTATGCATATTTCAATGGGCAGAGCAAAATTTGAGGGTGACGAGGAAACCGCAAATGACGGCGACCGCGATTTTATGAAGCATTGCATTGAAAGAGGCATAGCGGCAGTCTGCCTTGAACAGAGGTGCTTCGGTGAAAGAGGCGGAAATCCGAATCCCGATTGCTATTTTTCTGCAATGACCGCTCTTCTTTCAGGCAGAACTCTTCTCGGCGGAAGAGTTTGGGATATTATGAAGCTTATTGATGTTCTTATTGAAAGCTTTTCGGATAAGCTTGATACGGACAGAATTTACTGTATGGGAAATTCCGGCGGAGGTACGGCTACGTTCTACGGCACCGCTCTTGATAAGAGAATAAAGGCAGCAATACCCTCCTGTGCCTTTGCAACCTTCTCGGGTTCTATCGGTGCTATGTACCATTGTGCCTGCAACTACGTGCCCGGTATAGCAAAATACTTTGATATGGCGGAAATCGCAGGTCTGATAGCTCCCCGTCCTCTTGTAATTGTTTCGGGAAAGGAAGATAAAATTTTCCCTCTTTCCACGGCAGAGCACGAATTTACAAGGCTTAAAGATGTTTATTACAAAAACAGCGTCTGCCCCGATAACTGCATTCACGTAAAGGGTGACGGCGGACACAGATTCTATGCTGAGCCGGCTTATGAGGAATTCGTGAAATTGGTAAAATAACTTACTGTTGCAAAAAGCCGATTTAAATGATATTATGAATATAATATGAATATTTCGTGAAAGGAAATTATTATGAAAAAGATAATTGCACTCATTTTAAGCCTTGTTCTTGCATTCTCCGTTGCGGTGCCCGCATTTGCAGCTTATGAAACACCCTTCGAGGACAGCAAATTTTTTGAATATGAGGATTATTCAATTCACTACAGAGTTTTTGAAGCAGAAAAACCCGTAGGTCAGATATTTATGATTCACGGCTTCGCTCTTTCTTCATATTGCTGGGTAGAGCTTGCAACCCGTCTTGTTGCCGAGGGCTATACCTGTGTTATGGCAGACCTTCCCGATTTCGGTTACTCCACAAGAGAAACTGCAGGTATGGAAAAGCTTCCCCGTGAGGACATTATGCACGCACTTATGGCAGAGCTTTCCGATGATCCCTGGTATCTTGCAGGTCACTCAATGGGTGGCTACGTTGCCCAGGCTCTTGCTGCAAAGTATCCCGAAAGTGTCAAGAATCTTCTTCTTTACGGCACAGGCGGAAATGACAATGCCCCCGAAATGTCTAAGCTTATGGGGAATGACCTTTTTGTTGCTCTTATGGGACCCGTTATGCAGCTTATGACAAGATTCGACTTCCTTGTAAAGCTCTTCCTTCAGATGGGCCTTAACGACAAGGAATATGCCGCAAATTATGACCTTTCAAAGATTACCGAGCCCATAAGAATTGACGGAACCGGCAAGGGTGCCTGCTACAGCTTTTCAATGCTTACCCCCACAGATTATGATGCAATAAAGAACGGAAAGCCCGTACTTTTTGTGAACGGCAGTGCAGACTCTGTTATCCCCGATGCTTCCAAGAACTCCATCCGTGAGGTTCTTCCCGAAGGTAGCGTTGACTATGTTGTAGAAAACGGCGGTCATATGTTTATTGAGAATATGGCAGATGAAACAGCAAAGGTAACGCTCGAATTCCTTGCTGCAAATCCGTAAGTAAAAACACAGAGCAAAAATATAATCTCCCTTGTATTTGCAAGGGAGATTTTGTATAATGAAGAAAATGCTTTTAAGGTGTGAAAAATTATGACGGTAACTGAAAGATTTCTGAAATACGTATCCTTCCCCACATCCTCCGACGAGTATTCGGGTTCTGTGCCCTCCACAGCAAAGCAGAGGGTACTGGGTGAATATATTGCGGAAGAATTAAAGGAAATGGGTATGGCAGACGTCTGTCTCGATGAAAATGGCTACGTTTATGCCCGTCTTCAGGGAAATATTGACGGAGCAATCGGCTTTGTGGCCCACATGGATACATCTCCCGATGCACCCGACTCGCCCGTAAATGCTAAAATAATAGAATATGCAGGCGGAGATATTGAGCTTTCTGACGGTATTTTTACAACCGTAAAAGAATATCCCTTTATTGAAAGCTACAAGGGACAAAGGCTTATTGTAACCGACGGAAAAACACTTCTCGGTGCGGACGACAAGGCAGGTGTTGCCGAAATCGTTTCAATGTGCGAATACTTTATCAATAATCCCGAGGTGCCCCATAAGACAATTGCGGTGTGCTTTACGCCGGACGAGGAAATAGGCAGAGGTGCAGACCTTTTTGATTATTCCCGTTTTGCCGCAAAGGAAGCCTACACCGTTGACGGCGGTGCTCTTGGTGAAATTGAGTATGAAAACTTCAATGCCGCAAGTGCAAGGGTGACCGTTAAGGGTGTTATTATTCATCCGGGCTCCGCTAAGAATAAGATGAAAAATGCGGTGCTTTACGTTAATGAATTCATTTCAATGATGCCGAAAAACGAAATCCCTGCCGCAACGGAGGGCTATGAGGGCTTCTATCATATTCACGATATAAAGGCTGATGAAACCTCGGGCGAAATCCGTATGATTATAAGAGACCACGATAAGGAGAAGTTTGAAAGCAAGAAGTCTTTCCTCGAAAACCTCGTGTCTTACCTTAATTCCGTACACGGAGACGGAACCTTTTCTGTCGAAATCAAGGACAGCTATTACAATATGAAGGAAAAGATTCTTCCCTTTATGTACCTTATTGAAAATGCCGAAAAGGCTTTTGCTTCAGAAGGTGTGACTCCCCGTGCGGTGCCCATAAGAGGCGGCACGGACGGTGCAAGACTCTCCTATGAAGGTCTTCCCTGTCCCAATCTTTCCACGGGCGGAGAAAACTTCCACAGCGTAAGAGAATTTGTTTCTGTTGAAAGCCTCGAAAAAATGACGAGGGTGCTTATTACCCTCGTCGCCTTGTGATAGTAAAATCCTTTATAAAGCCGATTATCTGTCCCGAAATTACAACACTTAAAAGTGAATAAACGATTTTTCCGAAGGGAATGTATGAAAGGGACAAAAGCAGTACCGTGATATCCGAGATGAAATAAACCCATTGGATTTTTATTTTTGATATACGGCTTATACTCATAGCAAGGGCGTCGTCTCCGCAGGGGGCGCCGCCCGTTCTTACTGCAAGCCCTACACCGAGCCCTACAAAAACAGCGCCTGCAACCGATGCTGCCAGCGGATGCTCCGAAATTCCCGGGAATATTCTCGGAAAACACTCAAACACCGCGTAGGCAATACTGAAAGCAGAGGTTGATACCGCAGAATATACTAAAAAAACCGCACCCAGAGTTCTGAAGCCTATGCTGTAGCAGATAATATTAAGTACAATTTCGCTGACAGCAGGGGATATGGCGAAATGGTGCTCCAGAAGCAGAATAAGACCAAGGGTTCCGCCCTCCGTAACGTCTGCAACGGAGTGTATATTATACATACCGAAGGCAAGAATTATTCCGCCGAGAGTACATATTATGCAGTTTTTAAGCTTTATGCTTTTAAGAAAATTTTTAATCATCAGAATATGGACATCCTTTATGTGATGGGTGTATTATACATCTTTTTTCAAAAAACTGCAACTTTTAACAAAAGATTAATATTAAAAAACAGAAAATTACTTGCTTTTAAATATTTCATAGTGTAGAATAATCTCAATAGTACGCTCTTATCTATCCCTGAGTAAAGGAGAGTTTTTAATGAAAATAACAAAAAGAGTATTTGCGGTACTTCTTGCGGTTGTAATGTTTTTAACTGCAGTACCCTTTGCTTCCGCTAAAGAGGAAAGCAGCATTGAAACATATAAAAAACAAATGCTTGAGTACGGCTTCCCGGTTATCTCAACAGAAGAGTTCGGAGCTTTTTTAAGAATCCTTCAGACCTTCCGTTATCTTCTTACCGGTATTGAGCCCAACACAGAGAGAATTGAGGTTACTTACGACGAAATCGTGCGTAACATAACCTCTCAGATGTGTACTGAAAGCGGCCTTGATTTTAATCTTATAGCGGCAAATCTTCCTAATCTTAATATCATTCCCAACTTCTTCAAGAACAAGTACAACATAGATACAACACTGTTCCGAGAGGAAAGATATGCCAAGGAAGCTGAATATGCAGCTCAGGGCAATGACCTTATGGCTACAATATGCCACACTATCGGCGCATTTATGAGCATTATCGAGAAGATGTATGTTTATACCGTTGCTACCGATGAAAAGGACGTTTATGAGCTGGTACTTTACCTTAAATTTGAGGATGGTACTGAGGAAACTCACTATCCCGGTGTTTACATTAATATGGAGACAGGTGAGTGCTACGGTAAAAACGGCACAGGTGTATTCGGCATAGGTCATAATTTCAATTTCTATGAAATGACAATATACTCAACCGTTGACTGCTGGATGAGAAATTACGGCTTCTGTCTTTTCTATGATGTTGCTGCAAACCTTCTTCCCACAAACTTCAAGTACATCACAAGACGCTTCAAGTTTTCATACGACGGACTTGACTGGATGATTCAAATGTGGAAGGGTAGCTACTTCATTTCAAACGGCGGTGAGGTTGGTCTTTACTGGCGTGAAAAGGGACAGCTCGGTTCTTTCTACAACTGTGCTACCGAGGAAATTCCTATGTCTCTTCAGGTTTCAATCGGTGATAAGATTCTTGTAAACCGTAAGCTTCAGGACCATTGGTGGATATGCGGCTTCAATCTCGGTGAGAAGCTTTATCTTCCCACAGCGCTTACTCTCAGAACAACGCTTGTAATGCCCGATAAGGAAATGCTTGAGGCATTCACCGCATCTATTGATGCCAACGTAATGGGTGATGTAAGCTATACTGTTGACGGTCTTAGTGTTAATGTAGTATGGTAAATTATTATTCCCGGATTCAGATGAATCCGGGATGTTTTTTTTGCTGTTTGCAGAATTGCCATTAAATGGTAAAATATACATCTGTGTGCATATATGCTTTGTAAAGCAAGGACGCTTTACGATTGTTGATAACTTCAGTAAAATGTTAATTAAAACGGCAAAAATGTTGATAACTCGGTTGAAACTGTTGAAAATTCAGAAAACGAAAAAATGATTTATTCACATTTTGTAAAGAAACTGACTTTACTTTAACAAAGTTATCAACATTTTTCGTGAATTCAGAGGTTTTTTATTCATAAGAAAAATTTATGATAATTTGTGAAAAAAGAGTTTTCCTGATTGAAAAAAAGTGGTAGAATATCAATGATGAAAGGCGGGATGTTATGGAAACCGTTGTTAAGGCTTATGCCAAAATAAATCTTACTCTTGACCTGACTGCAGTACTTCCCAATAAGTACCACGGAATTTTTACCGTTATGCAATCTGTGGGTCTTTATGATAATGTTACTGTAAAAACGGGAAAAGAGGGGCTTTCTCTTTCCTGCTCCGAAAAATACATTCCCTGTGATGACAGAAATACCGCTTTTAAGGCGGCAAGACTTTTTTATGAAAAAGCAGGTATAAAGCCTGAATGTGAAATATATATAAAAAAGGTTATCCCCTCGGGAGCAGGTCTTGCAGGGGGCAGCGCCGATGCTGCTGCCGTGCTTAAAGGCCTTAATAATATTTATCCGGGCGCGCTGTCGTATAAGGATATTATGGAGACGGCCCTTTCAGTCGGGGCTGACGTGCCCTTCTGCTATGTCGGCGGAACAAGGCTTTGTCAGAATATAGGTGAAATTATCTCCTTCCTGCCGCCTCTCAGCTCACACGTGCTTATAGTAAAGCCTTATGAAAGAGTTTCCACAAAGGATGCCTATGCCCGCTTTGATTCTGCGGAAAATATCACTCATCCCGACAACGACAGCTTCCTTTTCTATGCCGCACAGGGTGATTACAAAGAAGCCGTGAAATATGCCTCCAATATGTTTGAAGCTCTTTCCGACGTGAAATCGGGTAGGGAAATCAAGGATACAATGAATGAAAACGGTGCATGGTTTTCTTCGATGTCAGGCTCGGGCTCTGCCTATTACGGACTTTTTGATTCTGAGGAGGCTGCAAGAAAATGTGCGGACCTTTTAAGAAATAAGGCTGAAAACGTGTTCGTCTGCAGAACAAAAACAAAAGGCGTTGAATAAAATCCGCAATATTTCCAAGACTTTCCTATGAAAGGAAGGTCTTTTTTTATGAGAATATATAAGAATGAAAAAATCAGTTTACTTTTACTTCTGCTTTGCGTGACATTATCTTTTATGATGGTTTTTGTTTCTGAGGGCTTTAATGCGGCGCACACCGTAAGGGAAGAAAGTCTTCGTCTGCATGTGCTTGCTGATACCGACAGCGAAGCCGACCAGGCTGTGAAGCTGAAGGTGAGGGATGCAATTTTAGAGGAAACGGGGGATATGTTTATTTCCTGTGCTTCTGCCTCCGAGGCAGTAAACAGGGTGCTTGAAAAGAAAGAAGAAATAAAGGAAATAGCCGAAAATGTACTCAGAGAAAACGGTTTTGATTACGGTGCAGAGGTTCTTGTTGAAGAGGAGTATTTCGGCACAAGACAGTATGAAAATGTCAGTCTTCCGGCAGGAAATTATACTGCGCTGAGAGTGGTTTTAGGAAAGGGAGAGGGGCATAACTGGTGGTGTGTGATGTTCCCCCCTTTGTGTCTGCCTGCAGTTACGGAAAGGAATGAGGACAGCGTTTACGGTGTTTTCGGAGAAAACGGGGGAGACCTTGTGACGGGCAAAAGCGGATACAAGGTGAAATTCAGGATAGTGGAAATTGTGGAAAGCATCATAGAGTCAATTAAATCATAAACGGGGGACAAACAGCATATATCTTTTTATAGGCTGACGGGAGCCGAACACATTACGGTTTCGCTCGTCGCCTTGTTCCGCATAGCTTCACACTCATTTTTGAAAGGCTGCCGTATTTCAAAAGATGAGGCAAGGTCAAACGGAAAATTATCGTTTGTCAGGCGTGATGGGTTCAACTCCCGTCAGCCTGGAACGGAAAAAGGAGACAGCTATGAAAATTGTTATGATGAAAAAGAAAAAAGCCCCCGCAAAAAAGGATATGTTTGCCGTGCTTTCCCTTGTGCAGTCGGCATTGACCGTTATAATCATTTTTTCGCTTTTTGTTTTTTCCCGGGTAAATTCCGGAGCCCTTGCCGATATAGGCAATAATCTTTCAGTCATATTCGCAGAGGATATGGATATAGGCGGATATTTTACGCCTTCAGAGGAAAAGACAACCGCGCAGGAAGAAGTCTCGGAAGAAAAAAGTGCGGAAGAGGCTTATGCTCAGTTAAAGCCCGAGGTACAAGAAATGAAGCTGGATATTTCCGCTGATACTGCCGTTATGCCGGTAATAGGTACCGTTACATCAGATTACGGCACAAGGGAGCATCCCGTGTATTCGGGGGAAAGCTTTCATTCGGGAAGGGATATTGCGGCAGACGAGGGTGAGCCCGTTTACGCTGTACTTGATGGGGAGGTAACCGAGGCAGGGACTGCCGAAATGGCAGGAAACTACGTAAAAATTCTTCATTCTGACGGCACGGAAACTCTTTACTGCCATTGCAGTAAGCTGATAGCCGAAGCGGGAGAAAAAGTAAAAAAGGGGGATATCATTGCCCTTGTGGGTCAGACCGGTCTGGCAACAGGCCCCCATCTTCATTTTGAATATCATAAGGACGGAAAAGCTTCAGACCCGGCGGAAATTCTTGAGGGTGCCGTAAATGTACGTTAAAATCGGCAGAATTACCGTATATATATCCTTTTACTTTGCAGTTTTTCTTGCTGTTGCCGCAAATATCGCAGGGGGAAGGAATCTTCTTCTGTCCTTTTGCTTTTCGTTTATTCATGAGGCGGTACATCTTATTTTTTTGCATTTTTCGGGTATAAAAAAAGCAGAAATAAAGCTTTTTCCTGCAGGAATAAAAATATGCTGTGAGGGAATAAATATGCTGTCCTACAGAAAAACTGTCCTTACAGCCTTGTCGGCACCTGTTTTTAATCTTATTTCAGGTGCCGCTTTTTTCTTTTTACATAAGCTTTCCGGCAATGAAGTACTTTATGTCTGCAGTGCGGTTAATTTTATTCTGGGCTCAATCAATCTTCTGCCTCTTTCTTTTCTTGACGGCGGAAGAGCGGTTCATTCAATACTTTCCGTAATGCTTTCGGAGGACAGAGTAAGAAAAATTATGAACGTACTGGATATATGGTCTCTTGCTTTTTTGTTTTTGTTGTTTTTTATAGGTTTCATTATGGGGAAAGCAGGGCTTTTTCTTCTGTTTTTCTGTGTTTACTGTCTTATAGGAACATTAAGTAAATAATATTGAAATTATTATCGGAAAATGATATAATAAGCTTGCATAATATTTTTTACGGATGGTTTATTATGGACAGAAAACTTGAAAGAATACTGCCGCTGGTACAGAAGCCTGCAAGATACATAGGCGGAGAGCTTAACAGCGTCATTAAAAATAAGGACGAGGTGGATATCCGCTTCGCATTCTGCTTCCCCGATTCTTACGAAATCGGTATGTCACATCTCGGTATGAAGATTCTCTATTCAATTGCGAATAACAGGGAAGATACCTGGTGTGAGCGTGTTTTTGCCCCTTGGGACGATATGGAAGAGCAGATGAGGAAAAATAATATCCCTCTTTATGCCCTTGAAAGCGGCGACCCCGTTAAGGATTTTGATATTATCGGCTTTACCCTGCAGTATGAGCTTTGCTATACAAACGTACTCAATATGCTTGACCTCGCAGGTCTTCCCGTAAAGGCAAGGGACAGACATTCGCTGTCACCTATTGTTATGGGCGGCGGTCCATGTGTGTGCAATCCCGAGCCCATAGCCGAATTCTTTGACCTTTTCAGCCTCGGCGAGGGTGAAGAGGTAAACAGCGAAATAATGGATCTTTACAAGAAGCATAAGAAAATGGGTTCAACCAAGGAAGAATTCCTTATTGAAGCTGCAAAAATCGAGGGAGTTTATGTTCCCTCCCTTTACGATATCACCTATAACGAAGACGGAACCATAAAGGAAACAAAGCCTCTTCACGGGGCTCCCGAAAAGGTAACAAAAAGAATAATAAAAGACCTTGATAAGGTAGAATATCCCGAGAATTTCGTTGTTCCGTATATTGACGTTGTTCATGACAGAGTTACACACGAAATTTTCCGAGGCTGTATAAGAGGCTGCCGCTTTTGTCAGGCAGGCTTTATCTACCGTCCTATCAGAGAAAAGAATCCCGATACAATAAACGAGCAATGTAAGACCCTCTGTAAAAACACGGGTTATGATGAAATATCTCTCTGCTCCCTTTCAAGCTCTGACTACACTAAGATTGAAGAGCTGCTTACCAAGCTTTTAGAGTGGACCGGAAGCGAAAAGGTAAATATTGCACTTCCTTCTCTTCGTGTTGATAATTTTTCCGATGAGCTTGTTAAGAAACTCACGGGAGTAAGAAGAAGCGGTCTTACCTTTGCTCCGGAGGCCGGCACTCAGAGAATGAGAGACGTTATAAATAAAAATGTTACCGAGGAAGAGCTTCTTGAAACTGCAAGAATTGCCTTTAATAACGGCTACAGCGCAGTAAAGCTTTACTTTATGCTGGGTCTTCCCACGGAAACCCTCGAGGACGTGGAGGGAATCGGTTTTCTTGCGAAAAAGGTTGTTGATGAATTCTATATGAATCCCGACAAGCCCAAGGGCAAGGGCTGTACCGTAGGCATCAGCGCATCTTCCTTTGTACCCAAGCCCTTTACTCCCTTCCAATGGGAGCCTCAGAGCACTCCCGAGGAGCTGGAAACAAAGCAGGAGCATCTTAAAAACAATCTTCCCTCAAAGAAGATAAGCGTCAGCTTCCATCACATCCCCACATCCTTCCTTGAGGGTGTATTTGCCCGCGGTGACAGAAGACTGGGTGCAGTTATTGAAAAGGCCTGGGAAAAGGGCTGTAAGTTTGACGGCTGGAGCGAAAAATTCCTCTTTGATACCTGGATGGAAACCTTTAAGGAGCTTAAGGTAAGCCCCGAATTCTATGCTAACAGAAGAAGGGATTATGAAGAGGTTCTGCCCTGGGATCACCTTGATTTCGGTGTCAGCAAGGCATTCCTTATGAAGGAAAGCAAAAAAGCCTATGAAGCTGAAACAACACCCCATTGCAGAATCAAGTGTGCAGGCTGCAGTGCAAATAAGCTTAACGGAGGAAAGTGCGATGTATGATTTAAGACTGTTTCTGTCGAAAAAGGGCAGAATAAAATTCGTTTCGCATCTTGATATGTTCCGTATGATGCAGAGAACCGTAAGACGTGCCGATATCCCCTTGTGGTATACAGAGGGCTTCAATCCTCATCCTTACATATCGTTTTTACTGGCTCTCTCCCTCGGTGTTGAAAGCGAGGGTGAGCCCGTGGATATCAGAATCACAGGGGATATGTCTCCCGAAGAGGTTAAGGAAAGACTCAATAAGTGTCTTCCTGAGGGCTTGAAGGTTGAAGCCGCCTGTGTACCCTTCAATAAGAGCGGAGAAATTACATACGGTGAATACTACTGTCTTTTTGATAAGACGGAGGTTTCGGAAGCGGAGCTTTACAATGCCCTTACAAGCGGTGAGCTTTCCTGCGAAAAAAGCGGAAAGCAGGGTAAGAAAAAGGTTATTAAAACAGTAAATGTATCTGAGCATATAAAGAGCTTTTCTCTGTCGGACGCGGGGGATGATATAAAACTTTACGTTGTACTTCCTGCCGGAAGCACCTTTAATCTCAATCCCATTCAGCTGTCAAGCGCAATTTCCGCGTTTCTCGGCAAGGAGGTCATTCCCGTAAAGGTTATGAGGACAGCTCTTCTTACTGCAGATATGAAAAAATTCTCCTGAAAATAATCTGTTACAATATATTTTGAGCCAGGGGTGGTGATTTGTTTGGAGCCAGTTAAAAAAGCCATAGTTTTTGCAGGAGGCGGTTCAAAGGGTGCCTATCAGTTAGGTGCGTGGAAGGCACTCGAGGAACTGGGCGAGCATTTTGATGTTGCAACAGGTACGTCAATCGGGTCAATAAATGCCGCCTTTTATGTGCAGAAGGACCTGGATGCTGCCGAAAAAATGTGGAATGAAATAACCGCAGGAGATATTATGGCAAACGGTATCAGCTTTGATGTTTCCTTTGAAGGGATAATTTCTCAGAAGGATAATATTATTCCTTTCCTTAAAAATTATCTCAATACGAAAAGTGTGGATAACACTCCTTTTCTCGATATGGCAAGACGCTATTTTTCTGCGGAAAAATTCTTCGGGTCGGAAATTGATTATGCACTTATGACGGTGAATTTCAAGGGCTTCGGTCCCAATGACCTTATTCCTGTTGAAATCACAAAAGCTTTTATGGATAAAGACCGTGAAAATGCGTGGAAATGGATTGCTGCATCCGCAGCCTGCTATCCTGTTTTTCCCACAATGGAAATTGACGGGGAGCAGTATATTGACGGCGGATTCTATGACAATATCCCTATTGCCTCAGCAATAAAGCTGGGTGCAAGAAAGATTGTGGCAATAGACCTTAACACAGAAAACAACCACGAAGGATATTTGAGACATCCGTCAGTTACCTACATAAAGCCCTCCAAGGAACTGGGCAATTTTATGAACTTTGAAAGAAATGTACTTGACCGATCAATACGGCTCGGGTACAATGATACTATGAAGGCATACGGAAGGTATCTCGGCATAAAATACACCTTTTTGACGGATGATACGGGAAACAGATATGCAGAAGAAGTGTCATCCTGCTTCAACGAGATTTTAAGCCGTATGGAGGCTGAATTTGATTTTTCTCATAAGGTCCGTTATGCACGCGTAAATAAGCTTGAGGGTTGTACGGCAATTCTCGGCGAATACTGCAAGAAATACCGTCCCACGGAAAAGGATATTTTCGTTGCAGGGCTTGAGCTTCTTATGAGAAGTATGGAATATGATGACGAAAAAGAGTATAATATAAGCGAGCTGCTTTACTCTCTTAAAACCGAGTGTGACAGGATATATCCTCTTCTTGAATTCGGCCCCGACAGCGCATTCCCTAAGACCCGTGAATTTATAAAAGAGCACACAAAAAAGCACAGACTGCCCGAAATGAAGAAGCACGATGAGGACAGAACAATGCTTATTCTTACAAGCGTAATAAGAGCTTTGCAAAAAGCATCGTTAAGATAAAAGGAGGAAATAATATGACTTGTAAAAATTGCGGATTTGACATCCCCGGAAATGACCGCTTCTGCAGTAACTGCGGAGCTGAGGTGAAAGAGGAAATGCCGGTAAACGAGACTCCCGTAAATGAGGCACCGCAGAATTTAAACGGAAACAATACTGCTTACGGTAATTATCAGGAGCCTCAGGGTGCATATTACGGCAATCAGCCGGGAAACGGCTTTTATGCAGGAAATCCTGCTCAGCCCCCTCAGGGCTACTGGGCACCGCCCGTAAACGATAAGGCACCTTCGCTTAAGGATTATCTCAAGTGGATGCTTTTATATCCTCTTCTGAATTTCATCCCCGGAATAGGCTTTATTATTTACATTGCGTTCTGCATAAAGTTTGCTATAGATGATACGTTTAAGGCAAGATCAAACTATTTCAAGGCTGTGCTTGTTGCACAGATTATAGGTATTGTAATTGCCGTGCTTATTTTCGCGGTTATGTTTACAATTATGGGAGCGGCAGCCGCAACAGGCTTCTCCTTCCTTGAGGAAATAGACCCTTCATTCTTTATGGATGAGAATTACTATTTGCAGGATTTTATGTCTGTAATTTTCGTTAAATGACTTTTTTGCCCGGGTTATCCCGGGCATTTTTTTTGTTGACATAAAAATAAAGATGTAGTATAATATGAACAAATGTTCGGAGGTGAAGGCTATGACTTCCAAGGTAATGAGTATGGGAATATTCGGTATGCAGTCCTTTATGGTGGAGGTGGAGGCTGATATATCGGGCGGAAAATTCCGTTTCGATATGGTAGGTCTTCCCGATACAGCCGTTTCGGAGGCAAAGGAAAGAGTTCAGGCTGCGGTGAAAAACTGCGGATACTCCTTTCCCTTTAATCACATAACCGTAAACCTTGCACCTGCCGATGTCAGAAAAGAGGGAAGTGTGTATGACCTTCCCATATTTATTGCCGTGATGATAGCTGCACGTCAGCTTACCGATAATTTCAAGGATGCGGCGTTTTTAGGGGAATTATCTTTGTCGGGAGACGTCCGTGCCGTAAACGGTGTTCTTCCTATGGTGATTGAAGCCAGGGAGTCAGGCATAAAAAGGGTTTTTGTGCCCTTCGAAAATGCGGGGGAAGCAGCAGTTGTTGAGGGAATTGATGTTTATCCCGTAAAAAATGTAAGACAGCTTTTAGCCTTCTTCGGCGGCGACAGCGGAGCTCTTTCTGTGCTGAAGCCCGAAAAAACTATATTCTGTGATGAAGAAATTT
Organism: Clostridia bacterium; assembly: GCA_017625435.1. Lineage (GTDB taxonomy): Bacteria > Bacillota > Clostridia > Oscillospirales > Acutalibacteraceae > RUG806. The sequence goes on along the minus strand of JAGAKX010000053.1, from coordinate 5,096 downwards.
CCGATTTCTCACCAGATTTCTCGGATGTTTGCGGACAGCACGCAGCAAAACGTGCAATAGAAATTGCGGCGGCAGGAGGACATAATATTTTAATGTCAGGCCCTCCCGGCTCCGGTAAAAGTATGCTTGCAAAAAGAATTCCAACAATTCTTCCCGATATGAGCTTCGAGGAAAGTCTCGAAACAACCAAGCTTTATTCGATTGCCGGGCTTCTTAAAAACAAAAGCGGACTTGTAAAAACAAGACCCTTCCGTTCACCGCACCATACTGTTTCCGCTCCGGCTCTTTCGGGCGGCGGCTCTATCCCTAAGCCGGGCGAATTATCACTCGCACATAACGGCGTTCTTTTTCTTGACGAGCTTCCCGAGTTTCAGCGTACCACCATGGAGGTTATGCGTCAGCCCATAGAGGACGGGGAAGTTACCATTTCAAGAGTTGCGGGGACGCTTACCTACCCCTGCAATGTTATGCTTGTTGCCGCTATGAACCCCTGCCCCTGCGGATATCTCGGCCACCCCGTAAAGGAATGCACCTGCACGGCAGCGGCAAGGGCAAGATACAGAAATAAAATTTCGGGTCCTCTTCTTGACCGTATTGATATACAGATTGACGTGCCTGCCGCAAGCTACAGAGAAATCAGCGGCTCGCAGAAGGAAGAAAGCTCAAAGGAAATCAAAATACGTGTAAACCGTGCAAGAGAGATTCAGCGTGAGAGATTTAAGGGTACCGGTGTTACCTGCAATGCAAATATGACTGCCGTGCAGACGAGAAATTACTGCGTTATGGAGGACGATGCGGCGGCACTTATTAAAAGAAGCTATGATGCCCTGGGGCTTTCAGGCAGAACCTTTGATAAAATTTTAAAAGTTGCACGGACTATTGCAGATATGGACGGATGTGATATAATAAAGAGAGAGCATATTTTTGAGGCTCTTACTTACAAAAACGTCAATATTTAATTGCGGAGGGAAACAATGGTAGTTTGTGTTTTTGGTGCTTCGGGTGCCGAAATTGATAAAATTTATGTTGAGCAGACGGAAATCCTCGGTGAAAAATTAGCAAAACGGGGACATTCACTTATGTTCGGCGGAGGAAAATTCGGTCTTATGGGTGCTGCCGCAAGGGGCTTCCGAAAGGGCGGCGGTCACATTACGGGTGTTGTTCCCACATTCTTCGGGGATTATGACGTAATTTATGAATGTGACGAATTCAAATGGACCGAAAATATGAGAGACCGTAAAAAGTATATGGAGGACAATTCCGATGCCTTCATCATCACCCCCGGCGGAATCGGCACTTATGAGGAATTTTTTGAGGTGCTGACACTCAAGCAGCTTGCCCGTCTTTCAAAGCCCATAGTTATCTTTAATGTAAACGGCTTCTTCGATAAGCTTTTAAGTGTTATTGACGACAACGTAAAAGACGGCTTTATCCGTCCTCAGACCCCCGAGCTTTTCAAGGTGACGGACAGCATTGATGAAGTAATCAACATTGTTGAAACCGACAGCTACGACATAAATAAAATCAAGTTTTACGATTAAAACGCAAAAAATACAGCACAAAGCTACCGTAAAAAGCAGCTTTGTGCTTAAATCGTTTATGCAGATGCATTGATTTTATTTGTTACGGAAGGGCAATCAGCACTTCTGCATTTTTTACAATGCTGTCTGCAAAGGTCTCATCGTCACCCTCCAGGTGAAAATAGGCATAGTATGCTTCACCAATGGGGATAAGGTAATAATAGTTTCTTGCCAGGTCTGCTAAAATGCCCTCATATTGGCCCGGTCTTTTCTTTAAGGTTTCAATCATCTGCTCGGGAACAGTCATTTTGAATTTCAGTATTTTATGGTTACCTTCAAGCTCGCCGTCGCTTTCCATAAAATATACTCTTCCCCAGCCTTGAATTGCACGGTTGATTACTTCTTTGGGCTCACAGCCGTCATCGCAAAAAACAATACCGTAAGCTTGTAACTTTATGCTATCAGGAAATTCAGGCAGATGAATTGTGCCGTTTCCTAAAGTCTCAATCCGGTAAGCATCATCACATCTGTAGATATATGAAGTCCCTGAAAATTCGACAGTATTTTCGACAGGTTTTTCTTCCGGCGGAATTGCAAAGCATACACCTGAAATAATTCCGGGCGCACCCTGATAGGTGCCGACTGTAATTGAAAGCCAACGGGTGCTTACGTTTTTTTCTGCCAATACGGGGGCCCACAAGTAAAATTCACCGTCAGTCGCTTTGAATACATTATCGGGAATATAGAATCTCGGGTCAATAAACTGAAGCTGTTTGTCAAAGCGCACTGCAGTCACTCCGAAATCGGCAGGTAAGCGGTCTTTAACCGTACTTTCTTCGTTATACTTAATGTGAACACGTGCAAGATAAAGGTCAAAGATTTCAAGTGCCTCTTTTTCTTCTTCATAATTTGAGGATAGGTTCTTTAGCCTTTCTTCTGCCTCTGTGCCCGTCAGAATGCGTGTGATACTTGCATTATAGTCATAAACTACATCCTTTTGGTGGATATCGCCATGCCTGATTCTTGCGCTGTTTCCGACATTGTAAGGATTTTCAAAGCTGCCTTTAGGGGGGAAACTCTCTGACAGCACGGTGCTTTCCTCTTCTGTGGTAGGCTCAACTTCAATGATGTGTGACCAAAACAGATTTTTGATTGTTTCTCTGTATTCGTCATCAATAGTGTAATAGTAGCTGCTAAGGGGATTTCTTACAGGATGAATTGATATATTCTCTTTGCTTATGTCATAGGTCGTGAGAATTGTTCTCATCTCCGGTATTGTTGCACCTGTTTCATAGGCAAAGCTGTTATCTGAAATTGCTTCCGTAAAGGTATTTGCAAGATAGCATCTGTAATCGTCTTCAGCCTGTTGCCACACATAAACAGTCAGCCCACCGTCAGTTGAAACATTAAAGAACTGAGGGTATTTTTCCTTGAGCTTCTCAACGGAACTGTTGTCTGCTTCGGATATATTTTCAGAACTACCCATATATTCAAGCTTATAAACATAACGAAGGCTTGTCGGCTCGCCGTTTGCGAAATCAGCAAAAACCATATACAAGGTACCGTCCTTCTGTGACAGCAGTATATAAGGATAACCGCCTATTTCATCAAGAGTTTTATGATACCAGGCTTCTTTATTATTTTTTAACAGCTGCTTGAGATTTTCATTTTGGGACCATTGAGGCATACCGCCAAGAAGGGTTGATAAATTTTCTTTATCGGGCTTCACCTCTTCATAAAGTGCACCGGTAGAAAGAACTTCACCTGTGAAATGGTAAATATGCATACCGCCGGTGGTTTTTATTTCAATCCTGTTGTTTTCAAGATTCGGAGAAAAGCTTAGTGACCCGTTGAAATACATTTCATCCGAAAGCTTGTAAAATCCGTTTTGAATTTCATTTTTCTTCAGAGGGTCTGTCAGAAAACAAGCGGCAACAACAATACTCGCAATAATCGCGACTATTATAATCCAGAAGGCAGGTTTTTTGTAATTCAATACGGATTTTACTCTGTTTTTAACGCCGACCTCACCGAAAGCAAGGGGACAGGCGGCAATCATTTTTCTGTTTACGCTGCAGGTCAGAAGAGCCTCGGAATAGTCTGCACGCTGTTCATTATTAAATCCCTTTACTACCTTTTCGTCGCAGGCAAGCTCAATATCACGGCAGAGAAGAATATAACCCACCCACACTAAGGGATTGAACCAATGAAGTGTGAGAATAAGAAATCCGAGAGGCTTCCATAAATGGTCTTTTCGGCTGATATGTGCCTGTTCATGGGCAATAACGTGTTCCATATCCTGTCCGTTTATATTAAAGGGAAGATAAATTTTCGGCTTTATTAAACCGAGAACAAAGGGGGAAACAACATTTTCACTCTGATAAATATTATCACGGAGTTTTACTGCAGTACCTACTTTTCTTTTTAACCGCAAATAGCTTATAAGTGTATAAATCAGAAGAACTGCAATACCGAAAAGCCATACGGCGGTCATAGTGGTCATACGTAATTGTACACGATCGACAGTCTGTCCTAAATCGACGGATATGCTCTCAGAAAAAATGGGATTTGAAATCACATCCAGAACGGCAGGCTGTTGCAGTTGAGTACCCTCATAGCCTAAAAACTCCTGAGGCAGAGTCTGCGGACTCGGAATAAGGCTGAATATGCTTTCAAGGGAGAAGGGCAGAATAAGCCGTAAGCCTGCAATTCCCCAAAGAACACAGTTTATCCATTTAGGTGCCTTTTTCAGAACAAATCTTAACAGAATAACCACTAAAACAATCCAACAGGAGGATATGCTCATATTTAAAATTTTCAGAAATACGGTATCCATTACGATTCTCCTTTCCTGAAACGGTCAATCATCCGCTGTACCTCGTCGATTTCCTTTTCTGAGATTTTCTGATGCTTTGTAAAGGCTGCAATAAATGCAGGAAGAGAGCCTTCAAAGGTTTTCTCGACCATTTCGTTTATTTCCGATGCCTGAACTTCATCCTTTGAAACTAAAGATGAAACAATGGTGTTTTCGTTTTTGAGGACTCCTCTTTCGGAAAGCCTCTTTATAACGGTGTATGTGGTGGTAGGCTTCCAGCCTAACTGCTCCTTGCAGAGATTTACAAGCTCGCTGCTTTTTACGGGCTCGTGTTCCCACAAAATAAGACAGAAGCGGTATTCGCTTTCAAAGACCTTCGGTGTATCCATAACAAAAACTCCTTTCTCTAATCTGTTAGAGCAATTTTATTCTAATGCATTAGAGTGGATTTGTCAATAGCTTTTTTCAAAATATAGTAACTGTCTGTAGGGGACGGCGTCCTCGACGTCCCGTATTGCTGAAAATGAATTGTCTGCGTTTAATTTCCGTGGTGGATAAAAATGTGCTTCAACGGGTCATAATTTTTGTACCTTTTATCCCTACCCCCGGGATGTCGGGGGCGTGTGTAGTGTGATAACATAGTTTACAAAATGTCCGAGGACATAGTTTACACTTTTAAGTATAATAAAGGCAATCACATCGAAAGGAAGATGGGTATGCCTTGGAAAGAAAAGAGTGTAGAACTTATGCGAGAAGAATTT
>JAGAKX010000052.1 GCA_017625435.1 Clostridia bacterium | reverse complement strand
CCGCCCGTTACATAACTTTTGTAACTTTCGTTTGCAAAAAATAACAACCCTCGGAAACGGGAGGGGAGACCCCTCCCCTACGATACATACGGCAAATTATCCGTTAAATTATGATTTATATAAAAAGAAAGGGTGTGCATTATGAAGATATCAACACAGACAGAGGTTGCTTCCCGTCTTGTGGGCGAGGAAAGGACAATTGAGCTTATTGCAAAGGCAGGCTTTGATGCCTGGGATTTTTCAATGTTCGATATGTGCAAATACGACTGGGACAAAAAATGTCTTCTGCCCAATTCCCATCCTCTTGCAGGAAACGATTATCTTGCTTTTGCAAGAAGGCTGAAGAGAATCGGTCTTGATAACGGTATTGTATGCAATCAGTCCCACGCACCCTTTCCTGCAAGATGCAAGCCCATAAGAGATCATTTCAAAAGAGCAATAGAGTGTTCTGCCGAGGCAGGAGCCGAAATCTGTGTTATACATCCCGATAATTACAAGTCCCCCGAGGAAAATGCTGAGATGTATTTTGAGCTGCTACCCTTTGCGAAGGAGCATAATGTGAAAATTGCAACGGAAAATATGTGGTGCTGGGATGATAAAAAGGATCAGGCCTGTGAAGCCGCCTGCTCACATCACGATAATTTCAGACGGCATATTGATATAGTCGGCGACCCCTTCCTTGTGGCTTGTCTTGATATCGGCCACGCTGAAATGAAGGGTCTTGATACCACCGCGGAGAAAATGATACATACTCTCGGAGCTTCTCTTCAGGCTCTTCATATACACGATAATGACAAGTGGCACGACTCCCATCAGATTCCATTTTCAATGGATATTGATTTCTCGAAGGTCGTGAAGGCACTTAAGGATATAGATTACAAGGGATATTTCACCCTTGAGGCTGACAGCTATCTGAAAAAATTCACGGCGGAAAATGTGGCTGACGGCATAAAGGATTTATATAATGCTGCAAGAAGGCTTGCAGATATGTTTGAGGCTTTATAAAATGAAAATTATCTGTTCTGATTATGACGGTACTCTGAATCACGGAGGAATTACCGAAAAAAAGCTCCGTGCTATAAAAAAATGGCAGGAGGCAGGGAACCTTTTCTGTGTTGTCAGCGGCAGGGGAAAGGAATTCTTTTCTGAGCTTAAAGAGAAAAATATTCCCGTTGACTATTTTCTTGCCTGTAACGGTGCTCTTATAACGGACAAGAGCTGTAATATTGTGTCTGATGTGCGCTGTGAAAGCCCTGTGGCTGTGCCTCTGATTGAGTTTCTTTTTTCGCAGAGCTGTCCTTTTGTCAATGTTTGTAAGGATATTTCCTTTTGCGTTGCAAATGAACAGTTTCCCGAGGAAGAGGGAATTCATCTAAAAGAGATAAAAGCTGTAGAGTATTTTAATCAGATAAGCACAGCCTGTTCCGATTTCAATGAAGCCGCCCGGGTGACCGCACTTGTAAAGGACCGCTTCGGAGAGTATCTCAATCCTCTTCAGAACGGCACGTGCATTGACATTGTGCCTCTCGGTACGGACAAGGCTCAGGGAATATATAAGCTTCTCGGTGTTGTCGGCGGAAAAAAGGAAGATGTTATTGCCGTTGGCGATAACGTGAATGACGAAGCTATGATAAAGGAATTTTACTCATACGCGATGGAAAACGGAGTTCCGGGTATAAAGGAAATTGCAGACTGTATTACCGTCGGTATAGAAGAACTGATAGAAAAGGAGCTTTCAAGGTGATAAGAAAAGAATATACGGAAAATGAAATTTTCAGCTATGTTGAATATTCCCCCGAGAAAATGAGAGAGGGGCTTCCCATTGTTTTTCAGCTTCACGGAGCAGGGGAGAAGGGAAACGGACGGGACGAGCTTCCTCTGGTTGACGTTCACGGCTTTTCGGAATTTCTCCGAACTAACGACAGAGAGTGCATTTTCGTAATGCCTCAGTGCCCCAAAGAAACCTTCTGGACAGCAAGAGTTGAGTCCATAATTAAGTTTATTGAGGAAAAAATTGAGTTTTACAAGGCGGACAAGACCCGTGTATATCTTACGGGTATCAGTATGGGCGGCTACGGCACGTGGCTTACTGCTATGGCAAGACAGGATTTATTTGCTGCTATTGCTCCCTGCTGCGGCGGCGGTATGCCCTGGAATGCGGGAAGCATCACAATGCCCGTGTGGATTATTCACGGAGCCGAAGATAAAACGGTAAATGTTTTCTATTCCGATGAAATTGCCGAAAAGCTTGAAGCGGCAGGCAAGGAATACATTTACACCCGTCTTCCCGGGGTTGAGCACAATGCCTGGGATTATACATATAAAGCAGAGCTTATTGACTGGCTGCTCAGCAAATCATAATTTAACAGCGGAGCTGTTAAATTATGATTCAGATAAAAAAAGAATAGATAATAGATAAAAGAAAAGGAAGCCGCAAGCGGCTTATTCCGCTTTGCTCTACTTAATTAAAATGCCGACCGCAGGTCCCGATTCTATTCTTTATTATCTATTATCTTTTATCTAAATAATTTAACGATAAAGCCGTTAAATTATGATTTATGGGGGAAATTATGTTATATTACGGTATTCTGCTGGCAGCTGTCACAATGTTCAGCTTCCAGTTTTTGTTCAACGGAATTTTTGAAAAGGAGTACGGAAACGGTCTTCGTGCGATGTTTGTTTTTTCGGCAGGCTCGTCACTTGTCGGTTTTCTGATTCTCCTTATAATCAACGGCTTTAAGTTTGAATTCACGTGGTTTTCACTTCTTATGGCATTTTTTGCCGCTCTGGATTCCATAGGATATACATATTTCAGCCTTAAAGCCCTGGGCAGAATAAATCTTTCCCTTTATTCGATGTTCTCTATGCTCGGCGGTATGATTCTGCCCTCGGTTGTGGGGATTCTCTTCTACAATGAAGAGCTGACCGTCGGCAAGGGAATTTGCTATGCTCTTCTTATGCTGTCTCTTCTTCTCTCCTCCAAAAAAGGGGAAAAGAAGTCGGGATATTTTTATTATATGGGCGTGTTTGTGCTCAACGGAATGTCCGGTGTGCTTTCCACAATTTTTCAGAATGCACCCTACGAAAAGACCTCTGCCGCAGGCTATTCAATGCTGATATCCCTTCTTGCCCTTGTTATCTGTCTGCTTTTCCTTCCCTTTGTAAAGGGCAGCACAGAGAAGCTTACAAAAAAGGCTCTCGTCAGCATGGGCGGCTACGGAGTGCTCTGCAGAGTGGGAAATTACCTTCTTCTTATTGCCCTTGCACACCTTCCTGCCTCCGCACAGTATCCCTTTGTTACGGGCGGTGTTATGATAATTTCCACTATTATCAGCCTGTTTACGAAAAACAAGCCCTCAAAAAGAGAAATTACGGGTGTTGCAATATCCTTTGCCGCCCTTATTATTCTGATGTTTGTATAAAATTCTTTATTTAAAGGTGACTGTAATGGAAAAAATACGTGTCGGCATTTTCGGTCTCAGAAGAGGAACAAGCTTTATTGATGAAATAAGGTATAACGGCGGTGAAATAGTTGCCGTATGCGAAAAGGATACAGAGTATCTCCAAAGCATCAGGGACAGAATCGGCTGTGCATCCGTTTACACCGATTTCGACGAATTCCTGAAGCATCCCATGGATGCTGTAATTCTTGCAAATTTCTTTCCCGAGCACGCTGAATACGCAATCAAGTGCCTCGGAAAGAATATAAATGTTCTGAGTGAATGTATTTCAAACGGCACTATGGCAGAGGGGGTAAGGCTCTGCGAGGCCGCCGAAAAAAGCGAAGCCATATATATGCTTGCGGAAAATTATCCCTTTATGGACTTTAACCGTGAAATGAAGCGTGTGTATGAGGGCGGCACTCTCGGTAAAATCTACTATGCCGAGGGTGAATACAATCATCCTATGGACTGGTATGATACAAAAGCCGTGCTTTCCATCCGACCCTATGAAAAGCATTGGAGAAACTTTCTTCCGCGCTCATATTACTTAACTCACTCTTTAGCACCCATTATGTCCGCTACGGGCTCCTTCCCTAAAAGAGTTACCGCTATGCCCGTATATGCCCCTCTGCCTGAGGACTGCCCTACGGCTTCCCACGTGGCAGACGTTGCTTCAATCATCACAATTCTCAACGATGACGGCTCGGTATTCAAGGTGACGGGCTGTTCTGCCTTCGGTGCACATTGGAATTCATACCGCCTTTGCTGTGAAAGGGGACAGATTGAAAACGTAAGAGGCACCGACAAGATAATGCTCCGTTACAACGACTGGCAGATTCCCGAGGGACGGGAAGCCGTTAATTTCTACACTCCCGACCTTCAGGATGAAGACTCCGAGCAGATTAAGAATGCAGGCCACGGCGGCGGCGATTTTCTCGTTATCAAGGCATTCTTCGAGAGCATAAGAACAGGAAAGCCCCATCAGTTTGACGTGTATTTTGCCACCGCACTTTCAAGCGTTGCCATTCTTGCCCACAGAAGCATAATGGAAGAAAACCATCCCTTCGATGTTCCCGATTTCAGAAAAAAGGAGGACAGAGACGCCTACAGAGAGGATACTCTTTCTCCCTTCTGGCTTTCGGACGGCACACCTCCCTCGTATCCCTGCTGCTCCAATCCCGATTATCTGCCCTCTCAGTGGCAGCTGGAAAATTACAGATAATATACCGTAAATTTATATTATTCTCATATTGAAATATGTCCGCAAATTTTGTATAATTGTTACGAATTTATTAAAAGGAAGAAAATCAATGAAAAAGATTTCCGGAATAGCATCCTTTATTCTTGCTCTCATCCTGCTTGTTCTGCCTGTGGCGGACGGCTTTTCCTTTACGGCAAATGCCGCAAGCGAATGGGTATGCGCCTGGGCTACCAGTATAGTTGACTCTTCAATTTCCATAGCATCCTTAAGCGTGCAGGATATTATTCCTTCAGACGGTACCATAAGAATAGAATTCAAGGTTACCGCAGGCGGTGAAAAGCTGCGCTTCAAGTTTTCAAACGAGCACGGGTCGGCGCCCATTACAATCAGCGAGGCTACCGTGGGCAGAACTCTCGGCTCGGGTGAAGCCTCTGTTGAAAGAAATACCTTTTGCGCCATTACCTTCGGCGGCAATAAGTCTGTTTCCATTCCCAAGGGTGAAACTCTGTGGTCTGATCCCGTAGATTTCAAAACGGAAGCACTTGAGGCAATAAGCGTAAGCCTTTATTTTGAGAATACTACCTACATAACCTCTGCAGGTCTTTCCAATGCAAGAACCTTCCTCGGTCTCGGCACCCTTGTAGGTAATCACCCTTCGCATTGTTATAATCCCAAAATTACTCTTCCCAGAGAAATCAATATTGTGGCAGATACAATCACCTATCACACAACTCCCTTCCTCTGTCAGGTTGACACTCTTGTGCCTGCAGGAACAAAGGATGTTGCGGTGTTTATCGGTGACTCCACTCTTGTTAACGATACTTACTATTATTTTGCGGAAAAGCTTGTCAAGGGCGGTATAGATAACATAAGTGTCGTAAATCAGGCTGTTATCGGCAACAAGCTTTTAAGCGACGGTACGGGTCTTGTGGGAAAGCTCTACGGCAAAGCCCTTATTGACAGATTCGAAAGAGATGCCCTCAATATTTCAGGTGTTAAATATATTTTTGTAAAAATCGGTCTTAACGATATTCTGCATCAGTTCTCAAAATCAATGGGAAGCGTTGTGCCCCATTATTCAACCGATGATATTATAGACGGCTACAAGGATCTTATAAAACGTGCCCACGCCAAGGGCATCAAGATTTATTTCTTTACAAAAAGCCCCTGGAAGGGCTATGAAAGAGCCTTCCTCGGACAGACGGGTGATGTCGTCTGGAATAAGGAAATGCAGGATATGTGCGATGAGCTTACCCGTTGGATAAAGAAAAACATTTACGCTGACGGCTATATAGACTGCTCACCTCTTGCAAACCCTGCCGACCCCTATGCGCTTTGTCCCTCCTTTACTCCCGACGGTGCACATCTCACTCCCATAGCTTCAGTAGCTCTTGCTGACCTTATCCCCGTTTCCTTAGTGGGTGTCGATAAGGAGCTGAAGACCTCTGCAAAGCTTCACAGGGTTGACCCTTACAAGGAGAAAAAGCAGATAATTTACGATATGGAGCATCCTGAGGAAAAGACTACGGCTAAAAAGGAAGAAGCCACCACGGCAAAGCGTGAGGAGAGCACCACCGCAAAACGCGAGGAAAGCACCACCGCAAGCTCTCAGGAGAGTACAACAAAGGCTCCCGTTTATACTCCCGAGACAACCACCTTCCCCAATTACATTCCTCAGGAAATCGTAACGGTTCCCGTAATCGGAGATGTTTCGGCTACAAAGCCCTCGGAAACTCCCGTTGTGAATCCCAACTACAATATTACGGACAATATTCCCGATGAAATAGGAAACGGTACTCCCATTGCCTTCCTGCTGATTCTTTTCCTTGTTGTTATTGTGTCGGGTGCAGTTCTTTTCCTTACTATGGGAAGAAAAAACAGCGAAGAATTCCAATAATATCTTGACGGATAATATTTATTAAAGTAAACTAAAGTCATAGGCTAAGGTCTATGACTTTAATTTTTTTACGGGAGGTCAAAAAATGAAAATAACCTTTATGGGTGCAGGCAGCACCGTATTTGCCAAGAACGTTTTAGGCGATGTTATGACAACACCTGCTTTGCGCGAATGTGAAATCTCTCTTTACGATATCGACGCACAGCGTCTTGAAGAATCATATATAATGATTTGCTCTCTTAACAGAAATATCAATGAATCGAGAGCGGTTGTTACAAAGCACCTGGGTGTTGAAAACAGAAAGGAAGCTCTCCGCGGCTCCGATTTCGTTGTAAATGCAATTCAGGTAGGTCTTTACGACCCCTGCACAATCATTGACTTTGAAGTGCCCAAAAAGTACGGTCTTCGTCAGACTATAGCAGACTCAAACGGCATCGGCGGTATTTTCAGAGCTCTCCGTACAATCCCCGTGCTCAAGGATTTTGCAGACGATATGGCTGAGGTATGTCCCAACGCTTACTTCCTTAACTACACAAATCCCATGGCTCAGCTTGCAGGCTATATGCAGCGTTTTACTCCCATTAAGACAGTCGGTCTCTGCCACAGCGTTCAGGGCTGTTCAAGAGGACTTCTTGACGGTCTCGGAATGGAATACAAGGAGCCTATCAGAGAAAAAATTGCAGGTATCAACCACATGGGCTGGCTTCTTGAAATTGAGGATGCGGACGGCAACGACCTTTATCCCGAAATCAGAAGAAGAGCAATTGATGTTCTTAACGGCGACCATACGGACAAGTACGACCTTGTAAGATATGAATATATCCGCCGCTTCGGTCACTACTGCACAGAGTCAAGTGAGCACAACGCAGAATACAACAATCTTTTCATCAAGTCAAAGTATCCCGAGCTTATTGACCGCTACAATATTCCTCTTGATGAATACCCCCGCCGCTGTATAAATCAGATTGCACGCTGGCAGGAGGACAGAAAGATTTATCTTACCGACGACGTTAAGCACGAAAGAACACACGAATATGCTTCATACATTATGGAGGCTATCACAACAGATAAGCCCTATAAAATCGGCGGTAATGTTATAAATAACGGTCTTATCCCCAACCTTCCTGCAGAGGCCTGTGTTGAGGTTGCCTGTCTTGTTAACAAGTACGGTATTCAGCCCTGCTATCAGGGTAAGCTTCCCGAGCAGTTAGCCGCAATGAACAGACTTATGATAAATGTTCATCTTCTTACAATAGAAGCCGCTGTTACTCTTAAGAAGGATGCTATTTATCAGGCAGCACTTCTTGATCCCCATACCTCCTCCGAGCTTTCAATTGATGAAATCGTAAGCCTTTGCGATGATCTTATTGAGGCTCACGGCACGTACTTACCCAAATATCATTAATTTGGAAAAGATGCGCACAAATCACCGTCTTTGACGCACAGCTTGAAAAATAGTTTTTGCTGCTATTTGTTGTTTTCTGAAACCACAAATTTTGTGCCTCGCTGACACTAAGTAATGGTGCTTTGTTTTCGGCGGTTCGGAGTACACTTGTACGCCTTGCCACCGCCGAAAACAACAAATACGGCAATTTCTGCCCACTTTTCCGTGCTCTGTCGGACTTTGTGCAAGACTGAAAAGATAAAAAATGAATAAAATCAGATAAAGGTGATTCCCATGTATAATTTTCCCATCGGCATAATAATCAATTCATTCAGAACAGATATCCCCACAGCTGTTAAGAAGGCGGCTGAATTGGGGGCTAAGGGTATTCAGGTGTACTCCACAAGAGGCGAAATGGCTCCCGAAAATCTGACTCCCGAAAAGAGACGCGAATTCCTGAAGCTCGTAAAGGACAACGGTCTTGTGATTTCCGCTCTCTGCGGAGACCTTGGCTGCGGCTTCTACCGTCCCGAAATGAACCCCGAGCTTATTGAAAAGTCAAAGAGAATCCTTGACCTTGCAAAGGATCTTGAAACAGATATTGTTACAACACATATCGGTGTTGTTCCCGAGAGTAAGGACCATCCCCGTTTTAAGATTATGCAGGATGCCTGCGGTGAGCTTGCACGCTATGCAGACTCAATAGAGGCTCATTTTGCAGTTGAAACAGGTCCCGAAACCTCTCTTGTTCTCAAGAACTTCCTTGATACCCTCGGTTCAACGGGTGTAGGTGTCAACCTTGACCCTGCAAACCTTGTTATGGTAACGGGCGACGACCCTGCAGGTGCTGTTTATAATCTTAAGGATTATATTGTTCACACCCACGCAAAGGACGGTGTAATGCACTATTTCAAGGACCCTGAGCTTATTTACGGTATCAAGCACGATGATGCACTTGTAACAGCTCCTTCCTTTGAAGAAGTACCTCTCGGCGAGGGCAGCGTGACCTGGGATAAGTATCTCGCAGCACTTGAGGATATCGGTTATAAGGGCTTCCTTACAATCGAAAGAGAAGTAGGCGACGATCCTGCAAGAGATATCGGTTTAGCGGTAAAATTCCTCCAGGAAAAAATGAAATAAGTGATTTACGGGAGCAGTTACCTCTGTTCCCGTATTTTTTATGTTGAAAAAGTGTGTATGAGTATGCTAAACTGAAAATGAATATAATTTTCGGGTGATGGAATGTTATTTAAGAAAACAATCTCTATATTAACTGCGGTGCTTATTGTAATCTGCTGTCTGCCTCTGACCGCTTCTGCCTTTGATGACGGGGTGAAGATGACAGGGAGTTTTTCTCCCGAATACCGTCTGTCTGACTCCGATTTATCAGAGACTGAAAAGAAGCTCTCCATATATACCGATGTCTCCGGGCTTAAAGAGCTTTTTCTTGAAGCCGTTTCGGGTGCAAGGGTTGTAACGGATATTTCGGAATATAATTTCCCCACATCGGTTCATTCGGAAATTACAGCGCTTATTTTTTACGCTATGCCCGAAGCCTTCAATGTTTACGAGGTTGCTTATTCATATTCGGGAAGCACTCTTCTCTCCATACACCTCGGCTTCCGTGAATTTGCAGATACTCCCGAAGAATATAGTGTATGCTTTGATAAAATGAAAAAAAGTGCAGATGATATTCTTTCGGGAATTGAGAATAATACTTCTCTTTCCGATGAGTATAAGGCTCTTCTTCTCCACGACAGACTCTGTGTTTATAACGAATATACCTTTTATACGGACATCACGGACATTGAGCATACCGCATACGGCGCACTTGCCAACGGCTCCTCCGTCTGTCAGGGCTATGCTATGGCGTATATGTATCTGCTTAACCGTGTGGGCATAAAGAATTATTACGTCTCCTCAGGGAAGCTCAACCACGCCTGGAATATAGTTTATATTGACGGCAAGCCCTACCACGTTGATGTAACCTTTGATGATATCAACTGGGAAAAACAGGGGCTGAGAAATGTTTCGGGAGCACTTCATCACAAAAATTTCCTTGTTTCCACAAACACTCTCAGAAACCGGGATCATAATGCTTACGATTTTGACAGTACCCCCGCAGACACGAAGTATGACAATTACTACTGGGGTAATTCCGACACGGAATTTCAGCTTGTGGGCAATAAGATTTATTATATAGACAACAGAAGCGCAGAGCTTCGGTGCCTCGGAAACGATACCGCTCTCACAAGCGTATCGGACATCTGGACGGCAGGCGGATACTCATATTGGGCAGGTAATTACTCCCGTCTTTCCTCTGCAGGCGGTGAGCTTTTCTTCTCAGTTTCAGACAGTATTTATAAATACACCGCAGAAACGGGAGAATGCGAAAAAATCTATACCCCTTATCTTCACGAAGGTTTTTCAATTTACGGCTTTACCTATAGGGACGGAAATCTTATATATGAAGTTAACACGGCTCCTGCAGGCGGAGATTATACCTACCTGAAGCGTGAGACAGCCCCTTACAGCAACATATCCCACATACTTCAGTATATTGAGGTGAAGGGTGCGGATGTTTATTATCTCGGGGACAGCTTCAATACAGATAAAACAACCGTCACGGCTTATTATACGGATAACACAAGCGAGGTTTTAGCGGACGGAGTCAGCTTTTCGGGCTTTGACAGCACTTATGCCGGGGAAAAGACGGTAACTGCTTCCTATAAGGACTTTAAGGCAGACTTTACCGTTACGGTAAAGGTGCCTGCCGTAACTCTTCTCGAAAGCATCAGCATCAACGAAGACGAAACCGTAAGCCTCAGCGCTTCAACGGACCCTGCAGGGCAGAATATCACGTGGAGAAGCTCTTCTTCCGATATCACGGCAGCTGACGGCAAAATAACCGGTGTAAAAAGAGGAACGGCTGATGTTACCGCAGAATTTACCTATAACGGAAAGGTCTATTCGGCAGTCTGCAGGGTAACGGTTAACTGTATTCACAAAAACACCGCCGTGCATAAGGAGATTCCTCCTACAGTCAGCAATGTGGGTTATACAGAGGGTGTTTTCTGTAACGACTGTGAAAAATATATTTCCGGTCACGAGGAAATCCCGAAGCTTGATTTAAGCTTTGCTCTCTCAGACTTTATGGTGTCTGACGGCACTAATGTCCGCATAATTGTCGGAAAGCTCGCGGCAGAGCTTTTCCTGCCGGCACCAAAGGGCAGCACCCTTGAGGATAAAAACGGCTCTTCCGTGGGAGACAGAAGCTTTGTGGCTACGGGAATGGTGCTTATATTACCAGACGGCTCGAAGCAGGAAATTGTGGTTATAGGCGATGCGGACGGAGATGCAGAGCTTTCCGCCTCCGATGCCAGAACTGCCCTCAGAATGGCGGTAGGACTTGAAAGCCTTTCGGCGCAATCCCCTTACTTCAGGGCGGCTGATGTAGATAAGGATAAATCCGTCACCGCAAATGATGCAAGATATCTTCTCAGAGCCTCTGTAGGCCTTGAAGATTATACTCTCTGGCTGTAAAATTTACTATCGTAGGGGCGGGGTTTCCCCGCCCGTTTTAACAATAAAGCAAGTAACATAAAAGATAGGTATAATGATATGCAAAAAACAGGCATAAAACTACGTTTGTCGCAGTTTTATGCCTGAAATATTATTTTATGGGCGGAAGAAGCTCAAGGACGGTATCAATGAACACCTGAAGCTGAGGAGTCATAGCCTTACCCTTGAGGTATGCAAGCTGTGACCACTGATTGAAGTCACAGTCGGGCACATTGATTTTCTTGAGAGAGCCCTCTTCAATGCTCTTTCTTACTTCAAATACGGGAAGCATTGTTACGTAATTTGAGGTTCTTGTAAGTCTCATAATTGTGTCCGTGTTTGCAATTTCAATTGATGGAGTAACGAAAAGATTTCTCTTTGCAAGCTCATCGTCAAAAAGGTATCTGTAGCCCTCGCCCTGAGGCATAAGGATAAGCTTTTCGTTAATGATTTCTTCAAAGCTCACTTCCTCTTTATCCGCAATGGGATTTCCGGGGTTTGTTACGAAAATTATGGGCTCAACCTCTTCACGTACACGCACCCATTCTTTTCTCGGCACCTTGTAGTCAAGCATATAGCACAGATCAACCTCGTTTGCTCTTACCTTTGCCTCAATTTCTCTTGCGGAGCCCACAAAAATGCTTAAATTTATGTGGGGATAACGGCGGTTGAACTCGGGAAAAATCGGAATAAAGCAGGATTTTAAGATTGAATCAACAAGACCGAAACGGATTGTTCCCTTCATATCCTCGCTTTGTGTGGCGAAATTCTGAGCCCTTTCAATTGCTTCAATGACACCGTTTGCATATTCAATAAAGTTAAGGCCGAACTGGGTGAGCTTTATGTTTTTTCCGATTCTGTCAAAAAGAGGAACACCGAGCTCCGTTTCAAGCTGCTGCATCTGTACCGTTACTGCAGACTGTGAGTAGCCCAGCACCATTGCCGCCTTTGTAAAATTGTTGAGTTCCGACACCTTTAAGAAGGTTTTTAAGTTTCTGACATCCATTCTCTTTCACCGATTATAAAAAATTATCAAAAATAATTATCTATTATTTATTCTTATGATACAGCATATTCTACATATTGTCAATACTGAATTTTTATATAAATACTAAATAAGGGTATAATTTGCACAAAATGTAATTTGATATTTGTGCAGTAATGCCCTTGGTGTTTGTGATAAAATATTATATATTTCCCGAAAGGCGTGTTTTTATGAAAAAAATTCTTTGTATTTTGCTGACGCTTACAGCCGTTGTGCTTTGCTTTTCCTCCTGTATGAAAAGTGCACAGGCAAGAGCCGTTGACGACAAGATTGCAGCTATAGGTGAAATTACACTTGAAAAGGAAAGCCTTATTGCTGAGGCAGAGGAAGCCTACGAACAGCTTTCCGAAAAAGACAAAACACGTGTATTCTTTAAGGAGCTTGAGCTTGCAAGAAAAAAACTTGAGCTTCTCAAGGAATTCAACAGGGATGCACAGAGTGTTCTTGAAACAATAAATACGGCTCTTTCGGAATACGGTACGAAGAAAAGCGAAATAACCGACAGCTACAAGGCGCTTTCCGAAAGTCTTGCTGCCAGTGAAACTCAGCTGAAATCAGAATATGAAAAGATTTTTGAGCCCGTCAGGGTAAAATTTGCGGAATATGAGAAAATTGAAGCAGATGCTGCAGTTTCCGCAAAGGTATATATCGACTATTTCAGAGGAATAAATACCGATAAGATAATAACGGTTACTGATATCGGCTGTATCGCTCAGGTAAGCGAGGGCACGGTTTATTATCTTTTTGCCTTTACCTACACAGACGGCAGAAATGAAGAAACCCTTTATTCAACGGTAAGATTTGCGGGCACTCCTGCCAAGGAGTCCTTTAAGGCATTTGAAAAGAATTTCTATGCAGATGCACCCTCATCCGAAAAAGCGGATGCACTTATTATGGGTAATATTGAGATTTTACCCGGAGCAGTTAATTAAGAGGAGATAACTATGGGTTGTAAAGTAATAGCACACAGAGGTGCAAACAAAAAGGCACCGCAGAATACCTTGCCTGCCTTTATAACGGCAATAAACGAGGGCACGGACGGCTTTGAAACCGACGTGCATCTTACAAAGGACGGCATCCCCGTCATCTGCCACAACTACACAATTGATGCAACCTCCGACGGCAGGGGAGAGATAACATCATATACCCTCGAGGAGCTTAAAAATTTTGATTTCGGCTCATATTTTTCAGAGGATTTCAGGGATACACCCCTTCCCACCCTCGACGAGTTTCTTGAAATTACTTCTGAAAGCACCTGTGAAATAATAAATATTGAGCTTAAGTGTCCCAAGGACAGCAACATCAGCCGTCTTGTTGAGGAAACACTTAAATCCGTAAAAAAATACGGCTGTCTCGACAGAGTTATTATTTCAAGCTTTTCACCCGAGGTGCTCAAAACCGTCAAGGAGGTTGATGCAAGATGCAAAACAGCTTTCCTTTATCCCATTTCCCATCCGTCTGTCTGCCGTCTTGTGCTTTATCCCTTCTTTATGGTAAAGAAAATCGGCTGTGATATCATTCATCCTGCTTCAATTGCCGTAAATAAGAAAATTGTTGAGATTGCCCACGCTCTCGGTATTCAGGTGAATGTGTGGACTGTAAACGACAAAAAGACAATCGTGAAGCTTCTTGACCTCGGTGTTGACGGTATTATTACCGATAAGCCTCTTGAAACAAGAGAGATTATAAACGAATACGAAGAAAAGAAGGCAAGAGAAAGTGTTTGAGGGAAAAATGAAGGCCGTCACCTTCAGCTATGATGACGGCGTAACTCAGGACAGAAGACTTGTTGAGGTGTTCAATAAATACGGTCTTAAGGGCACCTTCAATATAAATTCGGAGCTTCTGGGCACAAAAAACGTGCTGACCTACGGCGGGAAAAGCGTTCAGCACAACAAAATAAGCCCCGAAGAGGTAGCATCCCTTTACAAGGGGCACGAGGTAGCCGTGCATACCCTTACGCACCCTCACCTTCCCGGTCTTTCCGAGGAGGAAATTATCCGTCAGGTTGAAGGCGACAGAAAAAATCTCTCTGAGCTTTGCGGATATGAGGTTGTGGGTATGGCATACCCCGGAGGCGGAGTGAATTTTGACCTTCGCACAGCCGATATAATTGTAAAAAACACGGGCGTGAAATACGCAAGAACAACGGTGCATACCTTTAATTTCGAGCTGCAGAAGGACCTTTATATTTTTGCTCCCACGGTACACCATAACGATACTGAGCACTGTATAAAGTGCATTGACGAATTTCTTGCCCTTACCCCGGAGAGACCTCAGCTTCTTTACATCTGGGGACACAGCTACGAATTCGATTTTTCCGATAACTGGGATTTTCTTGAGGAAATCTGCAGGAAATTATCGGGTCACAAGGACATTTTCTACGGCACAAACAGAGAATGCTTTGGCATATGAAAAACGGGAGGTACAGCCTCCCGTTTTTTAGTTAATAGGTAATAGTGAATAGTGAAGAGGTTCGGAAGGCTTCGCCTTGTTCCGCTTGCGCTCTAAACGGGCAGGACTGTTATGTCCCTGCCCGTTAATTTTAATTATTTTGCAAGAGATTCTTCGATTTCTCTTCTGATTACGTTGAATTCGTGCTCCAGCCTCTGCATAAGATTTCTTATGAATCTTACGAGCTTTTCGAAGATATTTTCGGTTTCAACCTCGGGTTCTTCGCCCTTGCCCATATAGCAGCCGATGTTACAGCTTTCAATTTCGTTTCCGAAGAAGTCTGTTGTCAGACCGTCCTCAATTTTCATCCCCTTGCCGATAAGGGGAGAATTTATTGCAAGCTGATATGCTTCAATGAGTTCATCCGTTGTAAAGCCGGGGTCTGTATTCATTGCCAAGGGGTCGCACATAAGATTGAGTGTATTGTAATAGCAGTTATTTCTGTAGGTATTGCCTGCGGTGAATTCATCATCAAGGTAGCAGTTCATGGGTGCGCCGTCAAGAGCTACGAAGATGTTGTTTGCAATAAGGGAATTTGTAAGATTGTAGAACTGAATTTCACCGGAGTTGATGATTGTATTGTTGTAGAACTTGAAATTATCTTCACCGTTACCGGAAGCCAGGGAGCTTCTGCCCTTGTTGTCATTTACGGAAAGGCAGTATCTTACGACGTTGTTTCTCTGAGGCTCCTTCTTTGCGTTATTTACAACAAAACGCATATTGTCGTGGGAGTAAATGTACTGATAGGTGCAGTTGTTTGAATCGGAGTCAAAGTCAACGGTCATACCGTCGCCGAAGTTCTTCTGACCTGCAATTTCGCAGTACTGAATTGTACTGTTTTCAGAGCCCCAGAACCACATAGCGGCTGTGAAATACTGAATATTGCCGTTTTCGTCAAGGCCCTCGCCCTGACAGGTATTTATGGCACGGCAGTTTGTAACAAGAGCACCGTCACAGATGCCTACAACTACAGCTTCGGCATCCATTTCGTGGAAATAACAGCCTTCAACAAGCACACCTGTATTGTAAATCGGGTCCTTTACTGCATTTTCGCTCCAGGGGTCCTGCTGGTCATTCCACGAGCCCCATATCATAAAGCCGTTGGCGGAGTCGTATACCTCGCAGTTTCTGATGGTAAGGTCGTTTACGGGATAACGGGAGTGTGAGGGAAGTCCCTTTACCATAACCGCAGCACGGGCAGGAGCCGCACCTCTGGAAAAATCGTCACGGGCGGTTACCTTGCCGTTGGGAAGACCGTAGAAATAAACATTGTCAATTGTAATTCCGACGCTTTCGGAATTGATTGTATCAATCCAGATTCCGCCGCCGTTGGGAGCCGTAATCTGAAGATTTGAAACAGTAATGTAAGAGCAGTCAACAAAGGTGAAAACCTCGTCAGCATTATCTGTTCTGAGAAGGGGTCTTTCGCCCTCGCCGTAAGAAGAAATTGTGAAGGGTGCTTCCTTGGTGCCCTTTATGTCGCTGAGAGTCACACAGCATTCATAGGTGCCTCCGCACTTGAAAAGCACGGTATCGCCGCCCTTCAGAGGCTCAGTACAGTTTGCGAAGCCGTCAAGGTCCTTCCACGCAGTATCGGGAGAGGTGCCCTCAGCCGTGTTGTCGCCGTCAATTGAGTCAACATAGTATGTGTTGCCCGTTGCCGCAAGGCTCACGGGGGAAAGTGCACATACGGAAAGTATCATTAATGTGCAAAGAACAATGCTTATAAGCTTTTTCATAATAGTTCCCCTTTCGTTTTACATTAGACTAACAATAGCACATAAAAACGCCTGTGTCAAATCAATCTTTGTATATAAAAAGATTGACTGAGGTTTTGCGGTATGCTATTCTTTATATATAAATATTTAAGTTGGAGTGATAACATTTGGCACAGTTAAAAATGTTCTGGATCAATGACAAGAAAGTGGAGCTTCTTCCTCTTCCCGAGGGATATTCATTTTCTACCTATAAAACCGAAGAGGATAAGGCTGCCTGGGTTGAATGCTGCAAAAACGGACTTGTAGGCGACGACACCAAGCCCGAGTTTTTCGATGACTGCATAGCAGGTGACGAGCATTGCAACCCTTACACGGACTGCTTCTTCCTTGATTATAACGGTGAACACGTAGGCACAATCACCGCTATCAATCAGGACGGTGTAGGCGATATGCACATGGTAGGTATGAAGACCGAGTTCAGAGGTAAGGGTCTCGGCAAATACCTTAACAATATGTGCATCTACAAGCTTGCAAATGAGGGTGTTCACCACATTTACCTTACAACGGACGAGTGGAGAAAGGGAGCGGTAAAGAGCTATCTTACCTCGGGCTTTCTTCCCGTACAGTACGAAATGGGTATGGAGGAGCGCTGGCAGAAGGTACTTGAGGAGTATAAAATCGACAGCGTCGATATGCTTTATGAGGACTGTACTCTTTACAAAAAGATTTACAGGGAGGGTCTTGCAAAAAGAGTTAAAATCGGTGTTGTAGGTGCCAGAAGAGGACAGACAATGCTCAATTACTGCAAGACGGGCTTTAACTGCGACGTTGTTGCAATCTGCGACAATGCTCCCGATTTCCTTTCCAAGGCAAAGGAAAAATACGGTGAGGACGGTATTACATACTACGACAATTTTGATGAGTTCATAAAGCACGATATGGACGGTGTTGTTCTTGCAAACTTCGCAAACGAGCACGCACCCCTTGCAATAAAGGCTATGAAGGAGGGCAAGCACGTATTGAGCGAGGTTTTACCCTGCCAGCATCTTAAGGAAGCTGTTGAGCTTATTGAGGCTGTTGAGGAAACAGGTAAGATTTACGCTTATGCCGAAAATTACTGCTATATGCCCGCACCCCGTGAAATGAGAATTCAGTATAAAGAAGGCAATCTCGGAAAGTTCGAATACGGCGAGGGCGAATACATCCACAACTGTGAGCCCGGCTGGCACGGCTATACAAACTGCGACCCCAATCATTGGAGAAACACAATGAGCGCATTCTATTACTGCACTCATTCCCTCGGTCCCCTTGTTCACATAACAGGACTTCGTCCCGTTAAGGTTTCGGGCTTTGAAATTCCCTTCAATGACAGAATGTACCGTATGGGAGCATACGCCGGAGCTATGGCTGTGGAAATGGTAACTCTCGAAAACGGTGCTGTTGTTAAGAGCGTCCACGGTGTCGGCCCTGCAAGAAATTCCGTATGGTATTCCGTTTACGGCTCCAAGGGAAGACTTGAAAGTGCAAGAGAGGATGCCGAAAACGGCGGTGTAGGAAAGCTTTACGGCAATCTTGACAAAAACGAGGGCGACAACACCTTCGAGGCAAAGGAAATCAACACCGATGACTCCCTGACGAAGCTTGCAGAGGAATCAGGCCACGGCGGCTCCGACTTCTATACAATGTACCACTTCATTCAGGCAATAAAGGGTAACCGCAATGCTGAAATTGTTGATGTATACGAGGCTATGGATATGTTCCTTCCCGGACACTTCGGATATTTAAGTGCTATGAACAATAATCAGTCCTATGATATCCCCGACCTCCGCAATAAGGAAGAAAGAGAAAAGTGGAGAAATGACACTACCTGTACGGTAAAGGAAAAGGCAGGGGATATGTATATTCCCTCATATTCCAAGGGTAACCCCGAAATTCCCGAAGAGGTTTATGAAACGCTCAAGAAAAAACTTGAACAGTAAATCATAATTTAACGGGTTGATGTCACTTCCCGAGAACCGAAAAAATAAATCTTCCCTTGTAGGGGAGGGCGTCCTCGACCTCCCGCCTTCGGTAAAATAGATTGTCTGTGTTTAATTTTCGTGGTATATAACAATGTG
>JAGAKX010000051.1 GCA_017625435.1 Clostridia bacterium | reverse complement strand
CAAGAAATCTCGAATTTACTGTTCACAAGTTGTACTTGTTAAACTCAAATTAATCTTCAAGGGTTTCATTTTTGTCGTTGTTTAATTTTCAAGGTTCGTTGCCCTCTCTCAAGAGTGCCTTGTGATTATATCACAACCGCTTCCCCTTGTCAAGTGCTTTTTTAATTTTTTTGAAATTCTTTTTTCTGTCGTTTCCGACTGAATCCGAATCTCTTTACGCTCTTTTAGGGCGCTCGGTAATCATATCACATCCGATTGCCTTTGTCAAGAACTTTTTTAAGTTTTTTGCACTTTCTTCAGGAGGACACGTCTGCGCGCTGTCGCTCTCTCGAGTGCTTGCATATATTACCACAGGAAAATGCAATTGTCAACACTTTTTTTAAAATTTTTCGTCACATTTTACAACGGAGCCTGGCGTTTCTTGTGCGTTATGCCATATATTCCGTCTTTTTGCTCTACCGCACACTATATCTATGATTCAAAGGGGCAAAACTTTTCTCATTTTACAATATAATGTTCCGTTAATTCAGCAATATACCCTGCAACTTCTGATTTTAACGGTTCATCCGCAATATCAAAAAGAGGAACCAATACAAAATCTCTGTCCTTCATACCGGGATGCGGAAGCTTCAGCTCTTCCGTATTTCTTTTTTCTCCTTCGTAGATTATCAGGTCAAGGTCAATAATTCTCGGTCCGTTTCTGAATTCTCTTATTCTTCCCATCCCTGCTTCAATGCCGAGACATACTCCGAGAAGAGCTTCGGGAGAAATATCAACAGATAATTTCACGCAGGCATTTGTGAAATTATGCTGTGCCTCATATCCCCAGGGAGTTGTTTCATATACAGGCGAAAGCTTTTCTACCGATATGCCCGGCACAAGCTTCAAGGCATCAACAGCACCTTTTATGTTTTCTTCCCCGTTGCCCATATTTGAGCCGAGGGCGACAAAAGCAGTTTTACTCATCTCTTTTTCTCCTGATTTCTACAGCAACATAGGAAAAATCCGCTTTAATGGGAGCTTCGAGCTTCTTAAGAAGAATCTCGCACTCCTGCACCTTTTCAAAATTCTTAAAAATTTCGTCACAGACAACCTGCGAAGCCTTTTCAAGAAGGTCATATTTTTCTGCGGTGAACACTTCCCTTACCTTCTTTATTATTTTTGCATAGCTTACGGTGTCATCGACATTATCGCTTTCACAAGGCTTCTCAAGGTCAACCCATACGGTTATGTCAAGCACAAAATTCTGTCCGTTAATTTTTTCCTCTTCGTTAACGCCGTGATACGCGAAGAGCTTCAGTTCTTTAATTATTATTTTATCCATAATATTCACCTCCCCCGTATTGTACCATAGACATTTTTTTTAATCAATCGGGAATATTGACAGAAATATCCTTAATATGTATAATTATTATAATATTCTAAAAAACAATAATAAATGTAATATTTAATACACACAGACATTGTCTGTTTTTTGTATTAATAATTTACGGAAGGAAGGGATATATCAAAAAAAAACACTCAGAAAAATTGCATAAAGAATTCCATAACTTTACACACAAGGGAAATAAGAATATGAAAGATAACTTAAAGAAAGGTGTTCTCAGAAGCAGAATTGTTATTTCTATTATGAGAACACTTATAAAAGTACCTGCAGTAAAGATTCTGAAATTCTCTGACAAGGAAGTCAGAATCAAAGACAAGCCCTATCTTATTTTTGCAAACCACTCGGACACCATTGACCCTGCATACATAATCAAAACCACAAAGCACTATGTCCGCTTCGTTATGAGCGACCACGTAATGAGAATGGGACTTATCGGAAAGCTTTACAATTTCCTTGATGCTCCCATAGTTTTTGAAAGAGAGAAAGGCACGGACGCTCTCTATAAAAGCATTGTCGATAACATAAAGGCAGGAATCAATGTTGCTATGTATCCCGAAGGAGCGCTTACAAGCACCGGAGAAACAGGCTTTATTTCAAAAAGGAATGCCGCTCTTATAAAAGAATGCGACTGCACATTTGTCACCTACAGAGGCAGAGGCGGATATCTTAAAAAGCCCCGTTGGGCAAAATCCTCACGCAAGGGTCCTATCTTTGGTGAGGTTGTAAATATCTACTCAAAGGAGCAGATACGTGCAATGTCCGAGGAAGAGCTTTATGAGCACATTATTGAGGATCTCTATGTCAATATTTACGACGAACAGAGAAAAGAGCCTCACGCATATATCGGAGAGGATCCTGCCGAGCACGCAGAAATTATTCTTTACGGCTGTCCCCGTTGCAAAAGCATAGGACAGCTCAGAACAAAGGGCAGAGAAATTTTCTGTGATTGCGGCTTTAAGGCTGAAATTGACGATTTCGGCTTCTGGCACGGTGAAAATATGGAATTTGACAATATTCCCGAATGGGACAGATTCCAGAAAAAGCTTTTAAAGGAAATCACCGACCGCGCAAAGGATACAAACGAATTACTTTTCAGAGATGATAAACAGCAGATTTACAGCATAAAGGACGGTGAGAGCACCACGCTTTCGGAGGACGGAAAGCTTGAGCTTTTCGCTGACCGTGTGGTAATCACAGCGGATAACGGTGAAATCACTATTCCCCTGAATGATATAAACTCAGTCAAAACATCTTCAAAAATGAATATTCTTCTCGTAACAGAAGAGGGATATTTCGAAATCAAGAGCTCCTACCCCCGCTCCGCAACAAAATATATAGTTGCAATAAGATATTTACAGGGCAAAGAAAATATATAAAGCTAAAAGAGGTTCTTACAGGCATCAGCCTTGCAAGAACCTCTTTATTTTTCTGCTTTTATCAGTTTTGTCTGTAATCCTTCAGGAAATCCCCAAGGTCTCTCATTGCCTTCGCAAGTGTCTCGGGCTCGGGAAGCATAACTATTCTGAAGTGGTCAGGCGCACTCCAATTGAAGCCCCTTCCTGGTACTATCATAATATGCTTGCTGTGCAAAAAGTCCATAGCAAACTGCTGATCATCCGTGATATTGAATTTCTTTATATCAAGCTTCGGGAAAATATAAAAAGCCGCAGAATTTTTAACATAAGAAAGGCCTTCTATTTTATCAAGCTCTCTGCAGCATGCCTCACGCTGTTCATAAAGCCTGCCTCCGGGATTCATCATAGCCTGTGTGCTTTCATTATCCTGAAGTGCAGCAGGAATAACAAGCTGCATGGGAGCATTTGCACAAAGTCTCATTGAAGCCAGCTGAATAAGTCCGGTAATAAAGTCGGATGCACATTCCTTAGCACCGCTTATAACCATCCAGCCGCAGCGGAAGCCGCATATAACATGGGACTTTGAAAGTCCGTTCATTGTAATACAAAGAAGATCATCGCAAAGTGAAGCAACAGAAATATGCCGGAGTCCGTCCATAACAAGCCTGTCATATATTTCATCCGCAAAAACCACAAGCTTGTGTTCTCTTGCAACAGCTATTATATCCTCAAGCAGCTCCTCAGGATAAAGTGCTCCGGTAGGATTATTGGGATTTATTATAACAATAGCTTTGGTTTTTGAAGTAATTTTTGACTTGATGTCATTTATATCCGGATACCACAGACTTTTTTCATCACAGATATAATGTACAGGCTTTGCACCTGCCATATATACGGAATTGGTCCACAGCGAATAATCGGGTGCGGGAATAAGGATTTCATCACCGAAATTAAGGAAAGCCGTAAGAGCCATTGTAACAAGCTCACTTACACCGTTTCCGATAAAAACATCATCAGGTGTAATACCTCTTATTCCCTTTTCTTTATGATAATTACAGATAGCCTCTCTGGCAGCAGGCATTCCCTTAAGATCACAGTATGCTACAGCTTTATCAATATTATCCAGCAAGGCCTTTCTCACGGAATCGGGCATTCTGAAATCAAAAGCAGCAGGATTTCCGGTGTTGAGTTTTAATATATCTGTTCCTTCTTTTATCATCCTGTTTGCTTCAAAAAACACAGGACCTCTTATATCGGAATGCACATGCAAAAGCTTATCCGATCTTTTTATTTCTCTCATCATATTTCCTCCGGGATTTACGGCTGATAGGACACGGGCAGCTGCTCGGTTTCAGATTCAATGCTTATAAAGTTATTATGCTTAAAGTATGTCCAGTACATTCTGAAAGGCTTACAAAAATCATCGCAAGGCACAAAAAGCTGCTCCCTTGCAAGACGAAGGCAGGGTGCGGTCATTTTAACATCTCCGTCCTTTGTAAGCATTATATCGGAGTTCTCCGAAAACTCAGCAAAGCAGCCGTAAACCTCAACTCTTACCTTACCTTCTGAGTGCTTCGATTCACCGCCCATAAATTTTACAATCTGACCTGCAGGAACATACCATACACCGTCAACACACTCGGGAAGTGTTCCCATAACACAAAGACCCAAATCATAGCCCTTGAACTTAAGACGGGGACGGTTATAGACAGGAGCACGGCGTATGGGAGTAATGCTGTCCTCACCCTTATCAATAACACAGCGGTCAACGATTCTTCCGTCCTCAACGTAAGCGGTAAGGGTACACTTGTCGCCGTCGATATCTACAATACTGAACATTGAAAGGTCTTCCTCGTGCTCATAGGTGCAGTCATTCCATACCTTGGGAACAACTCTAGTTCCGGGAGGATTGCGGTTTCCGCTGCCTATATTATAGTGTATGGTACCCTCTGAGGGCTTATCGTAAAGCCCGTCGTCGCGTCTTGGGAAGGAGCGGGCATAGGAATGCTCGTGTCCCGAGAACATAATATCGTATTTTTCAATACCCTCCTTCATAGGAGGATAGGTTTCATAGCATTCAAGATTGGGACCCGAATAGCAAACAGGGAAATGATGTGCGGCAAACTTCCACACAGCGTCACTATCCTGCGAAGTCTTTTTAAGCCATTCATTTATATATTCAAATCCGCTTGTACCCGCAATTGCAAAAAGAGTATTGCCGTAGCGGAAGGAATAATTGGGAATCTGCCAGCCCTCGGGACCGTTTTCGGGATACGAATATCTTAACTGATTTGTAAAATAGGTTGCGTGCTCAGAATAGTATTTCCCCGTAAAGGTGAAATAATCCTCAAAGCCCATATCGTCGTGATTACCCATACAGAACTGTACGGGAATATATTCAATAATTCCCTTAAGACCTTCAAAAAGTCCTGTCCACTGAACGTCCGTCTGACCGCAGTTGGTGTTATCACCTGCAGTAAGGATAAATTCGCACTCGGGATGCTCGGAAAGAATCTTCTTCACAACCTCACCCAGCACGCTGTAATCTGCAGGAGGCTCGGGACCGCCCGACTGAACATCGGAAAGGCAGAGGAAAGAGAATTTTTCAGCATTCTTTTTTGCGGTTCTGAAAAAATAGGTCTCACTTCTGTTTTCATCATTTCCGCAATTGTATTCATAAAAGGTATCAGGCTCAAGTCCCGTCATATCGGCAAAAAAGAAGCTGCTTTCGTCAACATCCGTCTTGAAAGGATTTCTTTTTGCTTCTGCTTTTTTCCATTCGTCACAGCTGTCCTTTTTTCTGTAAAGCGCATATCCTTCCGTAACGGACACATCCGTACGCCATCTTACCGTCATATTTTCCGCAGGATCATTTTTAACGGAAAGCATTACCTGATCGGGGGTATTTTTTGAGCCCCTTATATTTTTCCACATTTCAGCAGTCATAATTCATCGCTCCTATCGGTTTGCATACCATTACATTATATATAATAACCGTTAATAACACAAGCAGATATTTCCCTGAAAACAAAAAAAATACTGCAGAACACCGCTGTATTCTGCAGTTATTTTTTTACTGAACCTCAAGCACAAGGCCCTGAAGGGTACATTCAACATTGTAGATATCGTTTCCGCTTTCGTCAAGGCCCAGCTGATAAGTGGGTACCTGAAGGGTAAGACTGATTTTTGAGCCCGACGGCACATCGTCCTTTACCTTATATGTAACCGTACACATATCATCATCCGTAACATCGTACGTTGCGGCAACCATACCTCTTACTATAACGTACTCTTCACCTGCTTTTTCTTCCCTGTTAGCTGCAAGTATAAGCTCTGAGGGACAGGTTGCTACGTCTGAAAACTCGAGAGTTTCATCGGCAAAAATAAGAATATCAAAGCAAGCCGTCAGAGGAGCCTCCGCTACGTGAAGGGTAACCTTGATTTCCTCACCGGGAGCAACAGTTGTTTTGTCGCTTACAAGAGAAATAACGGGAGATACTGCATCATCCGTATTTCCCTCTGTTGTCGTCTCGCTGCCGCCTGAGCAGGAAACAAAAGAAAAAAGCATCAATAAAGCAATTGCAACACAAAATATCTTTTTCATAAGCATCAATAATTTCCTACGAAATCTCTTAATTTCTTACTGCGGTTGGGATGACGGAGCTTTCTGAGAGCCTTTGCTTCAATCTGTCTGATACGCTCACGTGTAACCTTGAACTCCTTACCGACCTCTTCAAGGGTTCTGGGATGTCCGTCAGTAAGACCGAAGCGAAGGTCAAG
Source organism: Clostridia bacterium (assembly GCA_017625435.1). Lineage (GTDB taxonomy): Bacteria > Bacillota > Clostridia > Oscillospirales > Acutalibacteraceae > RUG806. The sequence continues at coordinate 59,246 of JAGAKX010000051.1, read as the reverse complement.
CACCTTTTCCTCTCTGGGAGTAAGAGTTGCGAGAGCTTCTGCCAGCTCCTCCTTAAGAAGCGCCTGAGTTGCAGCCTCTGCGGGAGATACGGCATCGTCATCGGGAATGAAATCACCGAGATGGCTGTCTTCCTCCTCACCTATAGGAGTTTCAAGAGAAACGGGCTCCTGAGCCACACGCATAATCTCTCTTACCTTGTCGATGCTCATATCAAGCACCTGTGCGATATCCTCTGCAGTGGGCTCCTTGCCGTTCTGATGAAGAAGCTGAGTCTGTGCCTTTTTGACCTTGTTGATTGTTTCAACCATATGAACGGGAATACGGATGGTTCTTGCCTGGTCTGCAATTGCACGGGTAATAGCCTGTCTTATCCACCAGGTAGCATAGGTTGAGAACTTGAAGCCCTTGGTGTGATTGAACTTGGAAACAGCCTTCATAAGACCCATATTGCCTTCCTGAATAAGATCAAGGAACTGCATACCTCTGCCCGAATACTTCTTTGCAATGCTTACAACAAGACGGAGGTTTGCATTGATAAGTCTTTCACGGGCAATAAGTGTTTCACCGAGATAAGTAATCATTTCTCTTAAATCCGCATCGTTATGTGTTTCAAGGAACTTATCAACGCTGATTTCATATTCAACACCCTCTTCTCTTAAGAGGTACTTTGTCTGACAGCGAAGATATCTTTCAAGGAAGCTTACGATGTTTGCATTTCTCAGGAAGCAGTCATAGCCCTTCATAATATCCTTACGCTCACGCTCGGTTGTTACTGCAAGGAATTCCTCGAGCTCAACCCCCTCTTCATACTCTCTGTATCTTGCAAGGGTTTCTGCACTCATAAGCTCTTCTTCCGCAGAAAGAAGAGAATGCTTACCGATATCCTTAAGATATGTTCTTACGGCATCCTCGGGAGTTGTCTGCTTGCTCTCTTCCGTTTCATATTCCTTTACGTTATCCGCATCAAAATTAAGAGATTCGATAGCGGTTTCGTTCATATCGTCATTGATTTCGATTTTAAGTGCATCGAGCTCCTCGTAGAACTTTTCAAGCTCATCAACCTCAAAATTATAATCGATCATTATGCTGTCGATTTCCTGAGCAGAGATTTTACCTGTAGCCTTTGCTCTTTCAATCAGTTTTTTTATGGCATTCTGCTTCTCATCCATATTTTATACACCCTCCGGTTTATTATTTCTTCTCTTATTTTTGAAAAGCTGAAGATACTCTTCCGATGACAGCCCTTTTATATCGGGAGCATTCTTTTTGCTTTTTTCTTCCGTTAATGTTGCGGCACACTGACGGCATTCCTCAAGGGAATTTGCAATAGTTTCCCCCTTAGCGAGCAGATATGACAGATATGCCATTTCCTCATTTTCGTTGCTTTCCCCGAAGGAAAAAAGCTCGAGGCTTCTGCCCGAAGTGATTCTTTCCGTAATATCCGTAAAAAATTTTTTTCCGTATTCCGTAACAAAGGTATCCGCCGATAAAAAGCCTGACAGCTTTTTAAGATAATCGGGATGCTTCAGAAGCGTGGCAAGAATAATTTCCTCTGCCTTAACAGCTCTTACATTTCCTGCCGCCTCGGGATTGGGGGAGGTTTTCTTCTCTTCACCGAGCACGGTTTTCAGCGCATCGCCGAACTGTGCATTTTCCCGGGCTTTTTTCCTGAAGCTCATCTGTTTTCTTATCTGTGCTTCAAGTGCCTTCTTTTCAACATCAAGCTCAGAAGCGAGCTTCGATGCATACAAATCTCTCTCAATAGCATTGTTTACGTCTGCAAGAACTGTTACCGCTTCATTAAGAAAGCCCAGCTTTCCGTCTTCAGTTGTAACATCGTAACGGCTTCTTGCATCATTCAGTGCAAACTCCGTATCGTTTACTGCCGAGGAGATTATATTTTTCATTCTCTCCTTACCCTGAGTTTTAATTATCTCATCAGGGTCCTTGCCGTCTGCAAGGTGCATAATTTTTAATTTCAAAGGGGATTCCGACAGCATTGAAAGAGCTCTTTTTGTTGCTTTCTTTCCTGCTTCATCCGAGTCGAAGCACAGCGTCAGCTCGTCGCAGTATCTTACGAGAAGTGAAATCTGCTCCTTTGTAAATGCTGTGCCGAGTCCCGCTACGGCATTTGTAAAGCCTGCCTGATGCATGGCAATAACGTCCATATAGCCTTCACAAAGAATAAGACGTCTTTCCGCATTGTTCTTTGCAAGATTCAGAGCATATAAATGCTGGCTTTTTTTATATACGGGCGTATCCTTGGAATTAAGATATTTCGGCTTCGAATCATCAAGCACACGTCCGCCGAATGCAATCACGTTGCCTCTTAAATCTATTATGGGAAACATAAGGCGGTTTCTGAAATTATCAATCGTTCCGCCCTTTGAGGTTTTTCTTGCAAGATCAAATAAAACAAGCTCATTTTCCGTAAAGCCCTTTGTTTTCATATGCTTTACAAGAGAATCCCATCTGTCGGGCGCAAAGCCCAACCCAAAGTGCTTCACCGTTTCGGGTGAAAGCCTTCTCTTATCAAGATAAGCCCTTACTTCTTTAGCTTCTTCCGTAAAAAGTGCAGCGTGAAAGAATCTTGCTGCCTCACGGTTAGCCTCATAGCAGCGGCGTCTCAATCTGTTTGCCTCGTCATCAACAGGGTCAAGAGGCATATTCATTCCTGCCTTTTCACAGAGAAATCTTACGGCATCGGTATAGTCAAGCCGTTCGATATTCTTTATGAAGGTTATGGCATCTCCCCCTGCTCCGCAGCCGAAGCAATAGTAAGACATCGTATCCCTGTAGATTACAAAGCTGGGAGTTTTTTCGGTATGAAACGGGCACAGCGCAACGGGAGTCCTTGTTCCTCTGTGCTTGATTTCCGTATATTTTCCGATAAGCTCTTCAATATCCGTTCTTGCTCTCAGCTCAGAGAGAAAGCTTTCGCTGAATCTCATTTTCACACCCTCTTTCCCTGAAAAATAAAAGTTTCAAATATTATATATGCAAAAAAGGTTAAAAATCCTTTATTTTTTTCAAAAATAATTATTTTTTTATATACTGTCAAATTTTTCGCCTGTTTTTTCAGCCGTTACCCTGCCGAAGCTCGCTTCCGTAAGTTCCTTCCTGAAGGCCTCCTCGTCCTTGGTCTGAAGACGGAATTCCATTGTGACGTTTTCACCGAAATCCGTATTTTCAATTATACCGCCGAACTCGGGCACAAGGGTTGAAAGTCTGCCGTAAAAGCCGTAATCACAAACAACCTTCAGCACACTGCAGGGACTCATTCTTATGATATTTGCACCCTCCACCGCAATTTTTGCGCTGTGGGAATATGCACGCACAAGACCGCCGGCACCTAAAAGAATACCGCCGAAATAACGGGTAACCACAACGCACACATCCGTAAGCCCGCTTTTTTTGATAACATCAAGCACGGGCACACCTGCGGTTCCCTGAGGCTCACCGTCATCGGAATATCTTGAATACTCGGGGGTTCTTATCTGATAGGCATATACGTTATGGGTCGCGTCCGAGTGCTTTTTTCTTATCTCATTTATAAACTCCACCGCCTCCTCCTGCGTAGTAACAGGACAGGCATAGCCTATAAATCTCGATTTGTTTACTATATACTCTTCCTCGTAACGATGTTCAATTGTGATATATTCTTTCATACTCTTCACCATAGCAAAAAAATTTCCATCCAAGGAAAAAACGGCATTTTTTTCAAAATGCCGTTCCTTAATGCCAATATGTCAACTATTACTTGGTTTCGATATTATAGCGCTTCTTGAATCTGTCAACACGTCCGCCGGTATCTACGAGCTTCTGTTTACCAGTAAAGAAAGGATGGCAGCTGGAGCAGATATCTACACGAAGGTTTTCCTTTGTGGAAGAAGTTTCGATAGTTGCACCGCAAGCACACTTTACAACGGTGGGCTTATAGTTGGGATGGATTCCCTGCTTCATAATACGTTTCACCTCTTTCGATATAGTAACAGCATAAATAAACAGTCGAAATACACTTTTCAACATACTTCCGCTTAAATAGCAAAAGCATTTTATCACAGCTCAGCGAAAAAAGCAAGTATTTTTTTAAAAAGTGCACAAAAAAATCAGAATTTAAGAGTCAGGCTGTCCTTCAGCTTCAGAGAATACAGAACACATTCCTTAACATCTGCATCCATTGATTTTTTCAGAGCCTCCGAATACAGCTTCATCTGTGAAAGATAACGCTTGCCGAGAACAGAAATATCGTTTACGTTATCCGTTTTATAGTCAACAATGACCGCGCCGTCCTCTTCAAGGAAAAGAAGGTCGATTTTTCCGATAATAACGGTTTTTTCGTCCCTGAATTCCTCGGGAATACTGCCGTCAAGCTCACAGACGGATTTTGACATGGTAAACTGCTTTTCACGGAAAATACACTTACTGTTTTCGGCTCTTCTCAAGATTTCGGAATTTACAAAGCAGTCAATTGAAGCCTTGTCTACAAGGTCTCTCTGTTTTTTTGTCAGCCTTCCGTTTTCCGTAAGGCGATTAAGCTCCCCTTCGACAGATTCCCTGCATTTTCCGAAATCGCAGAACTGCAGAAATCTGTGTGTGGCAGTACCTATATCTGCAGGAGTTGCCGTTTCGGAGAACATAAAGGCAGGCACGCTTTTTCCGAAATTCACGCTGTCAAAGTGCTCTCCGTCAAGACTTGAAGCCGTATGCTTTGAACGGCAATGTGCCACATCCTGCCATCTGTAGTGAAAGGAAGCCCGGCGTCTGATTTCCTCCGTTATAGCCTTGTCGGGAAGAACAGCTTCTTTTACTTCCTCCGTTTCCTCCGAAAAGTCCTCTTCATCGGGAAGCATAATGTGTATATCCTCTTTTTCGCGTTTGCCTTCATAAACGGAATTCCTGAGCTGCCCCCCGTCAGGGTGAAGCATAAGAGTGCTTATAAGCCACCGTGAAGCATCATTCACGTGCTTTACGGCATAAGGGTGAACGGAATCGGTGCCCGACAGAAGATTTCTTATGTCTGAAAGCGTTTTTTCTCTGTTTTTCAGAGCAGTAACAATAAAAAGCCTCTGCTTTGCTCTGGTCAGAGCGACGTAATAAACACGAAGCTCCTCCGAAAGCATTTCATTATTATTGATTCTCTTGACTGCAAGGGAAGAAAGAGATTCATACTTTTTTATATTCTCGGGCTCGGGGATTTTAATACCGAGTCCTGCATTATGATTGATTACAAGATCGGAATTTATGTCGTTTTTATTAAAGGGCTTGAAGGTGCCTGCAATGAATACAAAGGGGAATTCAAGTCCCTTTGATTTATGCATACTCATAATTCTGACACCGCTTCCGCCCGAAGCACCTGACGTATCCGTACCGTTTTCCCGAAGCAAATCCATATATCTCACAAATCCGCCGAGAGAGGCATAGTTTTCACTTACCCCTTCAGCCTTTGAGAGTAATTTCAGAAGATTCCTTCTTCTGTTCTCACCGTCCTTCATAGCCTTCACGGCAAAAAGGAACGCAGTACTGTCATAGATTTCGCGAAGCAGCTCCCCTACAGGGTAGCAGGCTGCAAGACGGCTGAAATAAGATATATCCCCGTAAAGCCTTCTGCACTTTGCATTGCCGTTTCCTGCAGCTGAAATCACAGCACCGTACAAAGAACCGGCTTCGGGGTAGCCGAGCTTTAACTCAGCAGTATCATCGGGAGTAAAGCCGAATAAGGGCGACAGCATTACTGAAAGCATATCAACATCCCTTGCAGGATTATCGAGAACTCTTAAATATGACATAACCGTCTTTATTTCGGGAGTTTCAAAGAAGCTCAGCCCCACATCCGAGGAAACGGGAATACCTCTTTTTTCAAGCGCCCTTATATACACGGGGGCAATTCCCGAAGGGGAGCGCATAAGAATACAGAAATCGGAGGGCTCTGCCTTTCTTTCGCCGTTACCGTCTGAAACCGTGACACCCGAATCAAGATATTCCTTTACTGTACGGGCTATATATTCCGCCTCCGTACAGGCTTGTCCCTCCTTTCCTGCCTGAAGAAGCACCGCCATAACATCTGTTGACGGAGCATAGTCTGCTTTTTCGGGGAAATTCAGTTTTTCGTCGTCATTATATTCAATTTCACCGCATTCGGGAGTCATTAGACGGGAGAACACAAAGTTCACAAAGTCAAGAATTCCCTTACGGCTTCTGAAATTGTGACCGAGGATAATTTTTGACTTTGCCGCCTTTCCGTCATAACGGGGAAATTCATTACATTTTTCAATAAATATTTCGGGACTTGCAAGTCTGAAGCGGTAAATACTCTGCTTTACATCCCCTACAAAGAACATATTTTTTCCGTCCTTGGAAACACATCTGAAAAGCGTGTCCTGAGCACGGTTTGTATCCTGATATTCGTCTATCAGGATTTCAGAGTATTTTTCCGTAAGCTCTCTTGCAAGAGGTGTTTTTCCGTCAGAGGCGGAAGAATCATAAAGAAGCTTCAGCGCAAAATGAGCTATATCCGAAAAATCGAAGGCGGACATTTCCTTTTTCGTTTCAAGCAGGCTTTCATTATACTCCTGCACGGTGAGAGAAAGCTCCTTCACAGCCTCACGGAGAATAAGAATATCCGAGGCATTTTCCTCTTCGGTAATGCTTATATACTCGCTTATTTTTTCCAGTACGCTTTTAATTGTATCTCTTTTTGCCTTGGCAGAGCACTTTACGGGATTGTCCGTATAGCCCTTGGGGGCATTGGGCAGTCTCGTGGTGCTGATTGCAGAAAAAAGAGCTGAGACAAGGCTTATTTTTTCGTCCCACTCTGCCTTTTCGACAAGGGAACGGTACTTTTTAAGAAGCGCATTTTCACTTTCAAATACATTTATATACTTGGCGGCAAGCTCCTCATCAGTAAGAATTTCAGCTACAGCCGCCTGAGACAGATAAATACAGTAATCAATATCGGAAAGCATTTCTTTTGCAAGATACCTTCCGTAAATACCGCTCTCTGCCTTACCGTCTTCAAATCTGAGATAAAGCTCCCCCAGCCATTTTTCGGGCTGAGCCTCACTCATTGAAAAGTCCGACAGCTTTATTACGGTGTCAATAAGCCGGGAATCGTTTTTTCCCGAGTCGAACATTCTTGCAAGGGGCAGAAAGGTTTCGGCACATTCCGAGAATCTCCGTTCAAGGACATTTACCGCTGTTTTTCTTTTAAGGGATTCGCACTCTCCGCCTTCAAGGATTCTGAAATCCGCCTCAATTCCGAGAGTATGGCAGTTTTCCTTTACAAGATTCATTGAAAAGGAGTCCATTGTGCAGACCTGCATCTCACCGAGAACGGAAAGAAGAGCCGTAAACTCACTTCTTTTTCCGGGATTCTTTGCCATAAGAGACGATATTCCCGCATATATTCTTGAACGCATTTCTGCAGCAGCCGCATTTGTAAATGTAACCACAAGAAGAGAATCGGGCCTTACACCATTTTCCCCGTCCGTAAGCTTTCTTACGATTCTTTCGGTAAGAACGCTGGTCTTACCGCTTCCTGCCGCAGCGGAAACGAGAACGGTTCCGCTTTTTGCTTCAATTGCATTTTTCTGTGCATCGGTCCATTGTCTTTCAGCCATCGTTCTCACTTCCTTCCAGCATTTTCACGGCATCTGCATGCTTTATTGATTTAAGCTCTCTTATTTCATCTGTTTCTGTTCTTCTGCAGACATCCTTGTAGTCGCAGTACTCACAGGTATTTTTATATGATGAAGAGCCCACGGCGGGAAGTGCTTCAATTTCACCGCCGTGAAGAGCAGTTCCCATTCCCTCAAGCATTGAATCAATCTTTTCGTGCAGAAGGCGGAAGCCCTCATAAGAAAGAAGAGTACCCTGAAGCTCTCCCTTTTTGTCAATAAAGGCATTTATGAATCTGCCCTCACAGCCTTCTTCCATGGCATCAATGATTTTCTCATCGCTGAGAAGCATTCCGTTCATTCTGCCGTTTTTAAGCTTCTGACTTTCCACTTCCTCTGCTGTGGCACGTCTGGGCAGTCTTTCTCCCGAATTGTTTGCAGGCACGTACATAATTCCTGCAGGCACGGTATTTCCGTATTTTTCCTTTCCGTTATCCCACAGGCACATAAGATATATAAGCATCTGCATATTAAGTCCCGAGAAAACGTCGCCCAGTTTAAAGTCCTTACCGCCCGTCTTATAGTCAACAACCCTTAAATAGGCCTTGCCCTCATCGTTGAAAACGTCAACTCTGTCAACCTTACCGCTTATGGTAACGCTGCCCCCGTCGGGAAGCTTTATCCTGTAAGGCTCAATGTCTTTTCCGTGTGCAATTTCAAGCTCCACAGCCACAGTTTCAAAACGGCTGACCTTAAATTCCTCTATCATTCTCAGAAGTATCTGCACGGCGGTATCCTTTGCCTTATCAAGGCTTCTTTTAAGAAGGACGCTCATATCCTCTTTGCCGCCCATAAATTCCGAAATAAAGTCCTCCGTTACCGAATCCACCTGAGCCCGAAGCTCGGAAAGGGGCATAAGCGTCAGCTCCTTATTCTTCCTTGACAGAAGAATCTTTTCAAGAACGTGGTGTATCAGAAGTCCGTTGATTCTTGCATCAAGGTCGGCTGTACGAAGCTTCTTTACCTTCATTCCGTACTGACAGAAATATCTGAAGGCACAGCTGTAGAAGACCTCCGCTTTTGAAGGGGAAATATACATATTTTCCGAGAAAAGCTTTGTTGCGGTATCCCTGTTTTCTATTCTGAAGGGAAGTCCTTCAGCCGCATTTTTAACGGAAGCCAGCTTACCCTCATACTCTGTCCCCGAAATATACTCTTTAAGCGAGGCGCTGTAGGGAGTATTGTCCCTGAAAAGAGAGGCACATTCCTCAAATGCACTCTCCGTACTTCCGATTCTGTCAAGAGAGGAAAGCCTTGCGGCTTCGAGCACCGCACAACGGGGCAATATCTCTCTTATTTCGTTTATTATTTCCGATTTGCGAAGCTCTGCCCCGTCAGGAGAATTTTCCGAATATGAAACAAAAAGCTTCTCCGTTGCACCCGTCAGCACGGAATAAGCTATCATACGCTCCTCCGCATAGGCATTTTCGGGAATATTTTCAAGAAGAAAGCCTCCCGAACCGAGAGCTCTTTTTTCCGCAGGGGAAAACAGACCCGAGGTAACAGGCGGCTGAGGGAATATACCCTCGTTACAGCCAAGCACAAATACCGCACGGGGCCGGAGATGTCTTGTCCTTCCCGCCTGACCGATTACGATTTCATCAATTCCGGCAGGTATTCTTCCGATATCGGCAGAGGAGAAAATAATTTTCAGAAGCTCATAAAAGCGTCCTGCACCGATTTTTCTGCCGTCAAGCGCTTCATTAAGAGCATCAAGAGCCTCTGTTACGGTATCCCAGACGGATGCACACTCTACGGCGGTAGCCTCTGCCCCGTTTTCACATAAATACTCGGCATAGGCTCTGAAATTTTCAGAAGCCTCAATATCCTGCAAAAACAAAAATAAAGCCTTGCAGGGAGAAATCTCACTATCGGGAGAAAGGTTCTTGCGAAGCATAAAAAGAGGCGCGGTAACCCTTATTCTTATGCCGTTTATTCTGTCAAGAAGAGCTGCCGCTTCGGGAGTTTCTTTTTCTCCGTAGCCGTCGGGATGGCCCGTAAAGGGCTTTGTCCATCCGCCGCCCTCAGTCTGCCATACATAAACGTAATTTTCAAGAAGCGCGCATTCCTCTGCAGAAACACCCGTTATACCTGTTTTGATGTAATTGAAAATTTCCTCAGTTTTGAAGCCGTAAGCGGCAACCGCAACAGCGCTGAGAATCATTCTTACAAGGGGATATTCAAAAAGGGATACTCTTTTATCCTGAAAAACGGGAATCGAGTATTTTTTAAGTGACGCCGTTAAATTTCTGACATAAGAGCCGTCTCTGTCGTAAACAGCAATATCCTTACAGCGGTAGCCTTCTTCAAGAAGCTTCTTTATCTGCAATGCCGCGGTGTCACATTCACGGTACATATTTTCGGCAGAGATTACGGTAACGCTGTCCGTTTTTTCCGTAAAGACTTCCTTTTCACCGCAGAAAAGGGATGCTGACAATGCCGCCAGCGCTTTGTCGGGATGCTTTTCTTCGATTTTTTCCTCTTTGCAGGAAATACCTTTAAGAGTTGCCGCCGCACGGAGCTTTCTGCAATTTGAAACAGCGTGTCTGAAGGCTTCGCTGTCAAAAGCTGAGACAGAGTCGGGAGCATATACGGAAATGAAGCTTTCCTCAGTCTGGGAAACGATTTCAGCTATAAGCTTTATCTGTGCACCCGTAAAGCCTCTGAAATCATCAAAGAAAACGTAAGCACCGCCGAATATTTTGTTTTTTCCGAGAAAATCTGTAATAACGGGAATATTGTCCGTTGCCTCGGAAAATCTGTCCGTAATAAGTGCTTCATAAGCGGAGAAAACCGCAGAAAGCTCACGGGTCTTGTTTTTAAGCGTTGAATCGGGAAGCCTTCCCGAAACTGCCGATAAATCGGATACGCTGAGTCCCGCCTGCCTGATTTCACCGTATTCACCTAAGAGAGTTTTTATAAGGGAAGGCTTTCCGGTGTATTTTTTATAGATTTCGAGAGAATCCGCACATTCCTCTGCTGCAAGGCTCATAATTACGCTTCTTGCGGCTTCGTCTGCCTGAGGCTTCGGCTGCAGACCGTATTCCTCAAGCACGTCTCTCATAAGATGAGTAAAGCTTGTAACCGTAAGCTTGTTACTGAGTCTTTCCCCGTAGGTAAAAAGAAAATCCCTGTCCCTGTCAAAGCTTGACTGCTCGGGCACAATGAGATATACCCTCTTCCCCTCTCCGAGAAGACGGCATATTGCGGAATTTATATATTCTTTCTTTGCAGAAAAATATGTTCCCGTGATAAATTTCAGCATTTCGGATCTCCCGTTTTTTAATTTATACCTTTATTATATATAAAAAAATGTCCCATGCAAGGGACACTTTACTTAAAACAGGGATTTTTTATCCGTTTTTGAGAATTATTATATTTTTTCTGTCGGAAAGCTCTTCCTCTATTTCGGAAATACCGTTTTCCGACCTTTTGTCATCCACCGCCACAAGGGTAATTCTGTCCGAAAGCCCCGTGACGGTAAGCACAGCCTGAAGCCATCTGATTTTAAGTATATATTCCTTTCTGTCCTCCGACGGAAAAGCGACAAGAAAAACGGTGTCCCTCCCCTTGGGCGCAGAAGCCTTCATCAGTATAAATACCGCCGAAACAAAAAATCCCAGCACGGAAAACAGAACAAAAACAAAAAGCAGTATAGTATCAAGCATAAAAATCCTCCCTCATTGTATTATACGAGGGAGGCATAAATTCCGTGCAGATTTGCAGACATTTCTTCTGTCACATTCTGCCGTCAAAAAATATTAAAGCCATTTTTCGGGGTCTTCGAGACCTACGGACGCACGGAGAATAAGCCTTGCGTCGCCTGCAGTTATTTTACCGTCCTTATCAACATCCGCGCTTTTTTCTGCCGCTTCATCAAGCTTTTCAAGTCCTACGGCATTGCGAAGGGCAATACGGGCATCAGAAGCCGTAATTTTCTTATCTCCGTCAACATCGCCCGGCATTATTTTTTCGGGAGCCTCTATTCCGCAGACGGTGCATTTTCCGCCCGTGAAGGTATGCTCGCTTACGGGAATTTCTTCAGTATATGTAAGACGGCAGCCGCTGCAGAAATGAGTTATAAGGCCCTTTTCGGTACAGCTTGCCTTTTTGGTTACCTCAGAGGTATTTGTATGCTCGTGGCTGTGCAGAAGCCATTTCTGAGAGGGAGAGCCGTTGAATCTATATGTCCATACATTATCGGTTCCCGTATAATCCTCACTCTGAATATCAACAAAACAACCGAGCTTTGATTTTATATAGCAAAAGCCGTCACCTGCATCATAGAACTTAAAAAGCTGTGAATCATTTTTTGTAAGAGCGCTGTGCTGAATATTTGTTCCGGGAGCCGTGCCGCCGTCAGCAACCTCCATAGCGTTACCGGTGCCGATATTGGTAATTGTATACCAGCCGTCTGAAATATGGGTAAACTTAAAATACTGACATCTCACACGCTCGGAATCCCTGAGCCCGTCAAGGTTTGTGCGGACGTGCACGTTATTGTCATCCTTTGAAAAATTGACGTAATCAAAATCCTCTCTGTCACCCTCACGGTATGAAGAGGTTATTTTATAAATACCGTCGGCAGGTCTTAATTCTGCTACGGGTTCATCCTTCATATCCTCATAAGCCGGAACTCCGTAACGGACGATTCTCTGCCAGTTCTCACCGTAACCGGACCAATCGGAATATCCGTCTGCCCTTCTGTACCGATATCTTGTTACGGTATTTTTAACATTACCCTCAACAGTATAAATGAATTCGTCATCAACATCCGCAACAAGACCTATATGTGCACCGTTATTGTTCTCCATATAGAGTATATCGCCTTTTTGTATATCGGCATCTGCTGAATAATCATAACAATTCTTCAGCTTGAAGCCCTCAAGATAAGGCTCCGAATTTCTTGCAATTATGCTGTGGGGAATTCCTGCCTGCTGTGAGCACCAGTATACAAAAGCAGCGCACCAGCCCCAATTATACGTACCGCCGATTTCACCGTAGGCATAGGTGTATTTATTGGGACAGCCCGAAACACCCTCTTCAGCAAGGGCTATTCTTACAATAGCGTCTCTTTGTGATTCGGCTTTCCCTTCAGCGGAAAAATAAAAGCCCGTAAAGCCTGCCGACACTATCAGGAGAGCAAGAGTCACACACAAAACATTTTTAATAAATCTTTTCATTACCTGAACCTCTGCATAACAAATTACGGAATTAGTCTACATCATCAGATTTTTCTTGTCAAGAATCTCTCTCAAAAAAAACGCATTGGGAAATAATGAAAAAACCGACAGGAAATCCTGCCGGTATGTTACGAGTAAGCCTGTAAGCCGGGTTCTGTCATTTAAGGCAATCATCTGTCTTGGCGCAGAATTGCTCCTGCGCTCACGCCACCCGTCGAAGTTATGGCCGAGCAAGCCACTTCTGTCGGTGTTGCTCCGGATAGGGTTTACAGGGCATAGCAGTCTCCTGTATGCCGGTGAGCTCTTACCTCGCCTTTCCACCCTTACCTGCTTTAAGCAGGCGGTATATCTCTGTTGCACTTTCCCTTAAGGTCACCCTCGGCGGCCGTTAGCCGTTACCCTGCTCTGTGGAGCCCGGACTTTCCTCACCCGAAAACCGAGCGTAATTGCCCGTCCTACTCGCAGGGATAATTCTATATCATCACACAAAAAATGTCAACCTTGATTATTGATATTTTAATGTATATATGTTATTATAACTATGTATTTTGATTTTTCAGGAGCGATTCTTATGGCAAAGCTTTTTGATATATTCGCAAAATCCTATGCCCTTTCCCCCGAGAAGGACCCCGATTTTTTCTCTTATGCGGGGTATCTTTACAGTACCGATGAGGTACAGTCAATGCGGCAGTATCCTCAGCACAGCACCTGCAACCGACTTGACCACATAAGAGCCGTAACCTATATGAGCTACGTGCTGTCAAAGAAATTCGGCTGTGACGTAAAGACTGCAACAAGGGGTGCAATTCTTCACGATCTCGTGTATTACGACTGGCACGATCCCGACTGGTCGCACCGTCCCCACGGCTTCAGGCATCCGAAATTTGCAGCAACCAATGCAAGGCTTCTCTGTCCTGACCTTACAAAAAAGGAAGAAAGAGTAATCCTTCGCCACATGTGGCCTCTGACAATTCTTCCTCCCTCCTCAAGAGAAGGTTTAATTGTCACCTTTTCCGATAAATACTGCGCTTCCAAGGAAATGAAGCTCAGTAAGGACGAAAACTTAAAAAAGGAATTTGAGAAGAAGCTTCTCAGAATCAATTCCGGAATAAACAAATAATCAACGGAGCATTACAATGTTTGACCTCATAATAAATTACGTTTTTATGTTTTTCATTTTCAGCGCTATAGGCTGGGCAATAGAATGCACATACCGTTCACTCGGCGAAAAAAAGATAATAAACAGCGGCTTTTTGTACGGACCGATGTGCCCCATATACGGCACAGGATGTCTGGTTTTTGAGCTTATTCTCGTTCCTCTCTCTCAGCCTATTGAAAAAAGAGTTATTCCCGTTCTCCTTTTAGGTATGGTGCTCGCAGATATCGTGGAATACGCCACAAGCTACATAATGGAAAAGCTTTTCAATGCCCGTTGGTGGGACTATTCAAATAATTTCCTTAACCTTCACGGCAGAATCTGCTTCAAGCACACCTGCTACTGGGCAATATTCGCATTCGTATATGTATACCTCATAGCACCCGTATATCAGTATGTTCTGAGCTTTATTCCGCAGAATGTCAGAACAATTGCGGTATTTGTGATTCTGGCAGTCCTTGCAGTTGACCTGACCCTTACCGTCAAGGCAGCCGCCGACATCAGTAAGCTGATGAAGAAGCTGAAGGCTTTCAGGGCAACCGTAAGCGAAAAGGCAGACCTTATAAAGGATACCGCGGAAAATAAATACGAGGAGCTGCTTGTAAGCAAGGATATGCTCACAGAGGTAAAACAAGAGCTTTCAAAGCAGTATTCGGATATTCTTGCAGGCTTTAAAGAGCTTACCACCAAGAATAAAGCCGCAAACCGTCTTATGAATATTTACAGCTCGGTAAGAAAAGCAGCAGAGGACACCGTAAAGGATATAGAAAATATACGCAACGACATAAAAGCTTTCTTTACGGATACAGAAGACAAATCGGAATAAGGAGAATTTACAATGACACACGTTTACAAGACAAAGGGCACCTGCGCCGGTGCTATTGAAATTGACATGGCCGAAAACAACATCATAGAAAATGTACGCTTTGTAGGCGGCTGTAAGGGTAATACCCAGGGAATTTCAGCCCTCGTAAAGGGAATGGATGCAAAGGAAGTAATCGACAGACTTTCCGGTATCCGCTGCGGCTTCAAGCCCACATCCTGCCCCGACCAGCTTTCAAAGGCTCTTAAGGAAATCATCGGAGAATAATTATGGCAATAATACTGGCATCAGCCTCTCCCAGAAGACGTGAGCTTATGAAATTCATAACAGAGGATTTTACCGTGAAGGTTTCCGATGTCCGGGAGATAACCGACCCTGACCTTTCCCCCGAGGAAACAGTAAAAAGCCTTGCAGTAATAAAAGGGGAAGCCGTTGCGGGAAACTGCCCCGGCGATACGGTAATTTCCGCAGATACGGTAGTGGTGCTTGACGGAAAAATACTCGGAAAGCCGAAAAACGAAGAGGATGCTTTTTCAATGCTCTGCGCTCTTTCAGGCAGAACACATGAGGTTTTTACGGGCGTATGCATAATACACGGCGGTAAAAAAACAGTTTTTGCGGAAAGAACCGAGGTTTCCTTCTACAGTCTTTCCGATGAAGAAATCCGTACATATATCGCTACGGGTGAGCCCTCCGACAAGGCAGGCGCTTACGGAATTCAGGGAAAGGGCTGCACTCTCGTAAAATCAATAAACGGTGACTACAATAACGTGGTCGGTCTTCCGGTTTCAAAGCTTTACCGTATAATGAAGGAAAGCTCTGCGATATGAAGAATTCACCTTTAAGGGATGTCTTTTTTCCTCAGAGATGCTGCAGCTGTGACAGAATTACGGGAAGTACACTTCCCTTCTGCGAGGACTGCGAAAAGCTTGTAATAAAGCCCTCCGGGACAACGGGGCTTTGCGATGTATGCGGACTGCATCTTTCTCAGTGTCTTTGCGGAAAACGGCTTTACTACGAAAAATTCTCCGCTGTTTTCTATCACGAAAAGGAAGCACGGAAAAACATCTTCCGTCTGAAATTTCATCTGCGCCGTGACATTGCGGACACATTTGCAAAGGCAATTCTTCTTCAGCTTTCGGACAGAGATTTCCTCGCAAGGACAGACTTAATTACCTTTATCCCCATGCGTCCCCTTGCAAAATTTATGAGAGGCTACAATCAGGCAGAGCTTATTGCAAAAAGACTCTCCGTCCATTCGGGGATTCCCTGTCTTCCCTTGCTTTCCAAGGAGTTTTACACAAAGAATCAGCATAATCTCAGAGGAATCGCCCGAAGCGGAAATCTTTCAGGCGTTTTTGAGCCTAAAAAGGAATTCACAGACAGAATACAGGGAAAAAATATTCTTATCATCGACGACGTTTGCACCACGGGCAACACTCTCAACGAAGCAGCAAAAACTCTCCTTATTTTCGGAGCTGAAGCAGTTTTTACGGCTGTATGCAACGTCAGGAAAAAAGAGAAAAAAACTGTTGAACAAAAATAAACGGTATGCTAAAATAAAAATATCTCAGATACAAGGAGTAATAATATGAAAAATTTAAGAACTGCAATTGCTCTTATCCTCGCAGTTTTAATGACTGTACCCTTTGCAGTAATTTCCTTTGCAGCCGAAGAAGACGGCTCTTATGAAATTACAAATCCCTATGAAAACGTAAAATGGGATGAGGTTACGGCTTATAAAACCGCACTTCACACCCATACAAATGCAAGTGACGGTGACGATACTCTCAAGGCTTCCATTCAGCGCCACGCTGAAACAGGCTTTGACCTTGTTGCTACAACCGACCACGGTACGGTTAACTATTCCTGGACCGAAAACAGCGAAAACAAGATTATTTACGGTGCTATGAGTCTTATCGGCAAGACCGAGGGTCCCATCGTTCCTCTCGATAAGGAAGGCGTATTTGATAACGGCGTTGCCTACTCTGTTATAACAGAAAACGGCGACGATTACCTCGTTCTTGAAGACGGCAGAAAAATCCTCCGTGTTCCCTTCGGCAACGAAAACAACGCTCTTTCCGTAAACGCTCACGTAAACGGTTGGTTCGCAGACTTCACACAGACTAAAATCACAACCTACGAGGATGCTGTAAAGGGCATCGACAATGCAGGCGGTGTAAGTGTTATCAACCATCCCGGTGAATACACAAAGGCAAGATATGAAATCCGCTCGGAAGAAGCTTATAATGAAGATAACTTCATTTACCGTTATTATATAAACAAGTTTGCTTCTCTTATTGACAGATATGACAGCTGTATCGGTATTGATATGAATTCCAAGGGCGACAACAGAACCCGCTTTGACAGAATTCTCTGGGATAACCTTCTCAAGAGATTCGCCGCAAACGGTGAAAATGTTTTTGCTATTGCATCCTCAGATGCTCATAACCTTGATATCATTGATTCGGGCTATGTGCTTGCTCTTATGCCTGAGCTTACCTCCGCAGCCTTCCGTTCAAGCCTTGAAAACGGAGAATTTTTCGCAGCAAGCCATTGTCTCGGCAACTACGACGAGCTTTGTGATATTGCAGCAGCTCTTAAAGAATTCTACGGTGAAACAGAGCTTTACGGCAAGGTAAACGGCACAGCTGAAGAAATGCTTGCAAGAATTGAAGCTATCGAAAACGGCGAATTACCTGCTGACGAGGATATAGGAATCACTTATTCCACTCTTGAAGACGGCTACAACACGGCAGAAGCAGATCCCCGCATCACTTCTATCGAAGTAAATGAAGCAACAGATGAAATCACAGTCTCAACAACGGATGCTCTCATAGTAAGATGGATTTCCGACGGCAAGCTCATTGAAACTCAGAAGGCAGGCGATGCAACACTTGACCTTAATTCTTACGCAGATGTTCTCGGCGATTACGTAAGAGTCGAAGTATTCGGCGAAGGCGGTATCGTTTACACTCAGGCATTCCTTCTTGATGCATCGGTAAAAGCCGGCACATCAGAGCCCGTTGACAGCTCCTATGCAGACTGGGGTATTCTCGATTTCCTTGTAGCAGAATTCAACAATTGGTTCGCAATTATCGGCAGATTCTTCTCTAATCTCTTCTGATAAAACTCAATTTCTTTACCTGCAGGATATTTTTCCTGCAGGTTTATTTTTTGTTTACATTCGGCACATAATTAATATCACAGCAACATTTTTGTCAAAAAAATTACGCTTTTCATAAAATTTTGCGTTTTTTTAAGCAAAATATAGTAAAAAGTAAGTAAAATTTACGCAGTTTTACTTGACAAACAAAAAAAAGTAAAGTATAGTGAAGTCGTATATATATGAAAAGGAGACTGTATGTTCTCACATTCAGACGGTTTTTCCTCTATGACGGATGAAGAGCTGGTTTTTCTTGCACAATCAGGTAATTCTCCTGCGGAAACCTTTGTTCTGGACAAGTTCAAGGCTCAGGCAGAAAAAACAGCTTCTGTATTCTACGGCAAATATCAGCATTACTGTACACTCGGACTTCTTGATAAGGACGATCTTTACCAAGAGGGGCTTCTGGGACTTCTTTCGGCGGTATACTCATACCGTCCCGACAGGAATACGGTATTCAGGACTTATGCATCCGTATGTATTTCAAATCAGATAAAGGCAGCAATAAAATCCGCCAATTCTAAAAAGAATCTGCCCTTCGGCAGTCTTCTTTCAATTGATGATACGGCAATTCCCGCAACGGAATCAGTTGAGGATTTATTTATCTTCAACGAAACGGAGGAAGTGCTGAACTCTTTTCTCACAAAAGAGCTGTCCGCACTTGAGCTTTCGGTTATACGTCTTTTCCTGCAGGATATGTCTTATAAGGATATATCGGAAAAGCTGGATATTCCCGTAAAATCCGTAGACAACGCAATTCAGCGCATCAGGGGGAAATTAAAGGAATTCCTCACAGACAACAGGTCATAACAGCTTTTGCTGTGTGATATATACCTGACTTTTTCTGTCACGGTAAAAAAATTTATAGCGAGGTAGCGAAATGTACGAAGACAAGACTCTCACATGCAAAGAATGCGGTAATGAATTTGTATTCACCGCAGGCGAACAGGAATTCTTCGCAGAAAAAGGTTTCGTAAACGAACCCCAGCGCTGCAAGGATTGCCGTGTTGCACGCAAGCAGGCTGCTAAAGGCGAAAGAGAATTCTTTGTAACTACTTGCAGCCAGTGTGGCGGCGAGGCAAAGGTTCCCTTCAAGCCCCGTGATGACAGAGCTGTTCTTTGCAGCGAATGCTTTGCAAAGTCCAGAGCTTAAAGTCCGCGCAGCACCGGTGATTGATGACAAACGGCCCGCACAACTGAATAAATGACGGTGGGTACCGCTGTGTTTCGGAGTTATCAGCTGTATTTTTTTACTGTGCATAAGCAATAGTTTATCAACAATCGGAAAGATGTGCCTTCAGGGGTGCATCTTTTTTTTGTTTAAAAACCGAAAAAAATATCAACCGGGGAACATTATCCGCAAAAAAAAGTACAAAGCTGCATTTCAACGCAGCTTTGTACTCAGACTGACGGGGAGCCGAACACATTACGGGTTCAACTCCCGTCGCCTAAACATTTTATTCTGTTCTGCAGGTAAAATTCTCAAGCTCTGCTTCGAGAGCCTTTACGTATTCCTCTGTTGTAGCCCAGGAGGTACAGAATCTTACGCAGGAGTGCTCATCATCCACTCTGCACCAATAGTCCCAGGAAAACTTTTCCGAAAGAATATCAAGCACGGTATCGGGAAGCACGGGGAACTGCTGATTTGTGTTTGACTCATAAAGGAAGGGAAAGCCGGCTTTTCTGAAGGCATCGCGTACTCTGTAAGCGGTATCAATTCCGTTTTTTCCCATCTCGTAATAAAGCCCGTCCTTAAACATTTCGAGGAACTGAAGACCTAAAAGTCTGCCCTTTGCGAACATTCCGCAATGTCTTTTCTGCATATAGCGGAAATCCTTTTTAAGTGCATCGTTTACAATAACGAGAGCCTCACCGAAAAGTGCGCCCACCTTTGTTCCGCCGATATAGAATATATCACAGAACTCAGCAAGAAGAGGAAGAGTAACATCGTTACCCTCTGCCATAAGTCCGTAGCCCATTCTTGCACCGTCAACATATAAAAGCATCGAATACTTATCGCAGATTTCACGAAGCCGTTTAAGCTCCCCTGCAGTATAAAGAGTACCGTTTTCCGTGGGCTGAGAAATATAAAGCATACCGGGCTGTACCATGTGCTCATAGGTGCCGTCTGCCCAATAGCCGCTGACAAATTTTTCAAAAACTTCCGCATCCATCTTTCCGTCATCGGAGGGAAGACCGATTACCTTATGTCCCGTAGCCTCTATAGCACCGCTTTCGTGCACATTGATGTGTCCCGTTACAGGGCACACAACTCCCTGATAGGGACGAAGAGAGGCTGAAATTACAGTTGTGTTTGTACCTGTTCCGCCCACGATGAAATGCACGTCTGCAGCGGGAGCCTTGCATTCCTTTTTTATAAGAGCTCTAGCCTCTTCACAGTAGTGATCAACGGCATAACCGGGAGTCTGCTCAAAATTTGTTTTTACAAGAGCATCAAGGATTCTGGGATGTGCTCCCTCAAGATAGTCACAGTCAAATCTGATCATTTTTATTTTCTCTCCATATCTATAATTATTGAATTGTCATCGCCTGTACGGTCATTATACAGAAAATGCTTCATAGTTTCAAGGGCTGTTTCATCTCCGGGGACAATTTTATCAATATCAATACCGAAAACCTTAAGAAGCTTCATTCCTCTTATTGCCCCGCCGGTGAAAGCTCTGTATTCGGGAGTATGGGGCGGATACGGTCCGTTGCCGCCGAAAACCGAGGATATGATTTTAACAAGCGAATCAAAGACCCTGATATTTTTAAGATATTTTATATCTTCCTTTGTAACCCCGCCGGCTTTTCTTCCGAATCTGCCTACAATACTCATAGGAATTTTAAGAAAAAGCTTTACGGCTGTTTTTGAAATAAAGGGATGCTTTCTTAAAAACGGCACAGAAAACACTCTGTCCGTATTATAGCAGAAGCTCTCCCAATCCGTATCCATCAGAGGAAGACTCTTTTCAATAAGTCCGATGAAGTTAAGAGAATATATGTAATCTCTTGCAGACATACCCTTTGTATCAATACCGTCAATGGTTTCAATACCGATGCTTTCAACAGAACAGGTTCCTTCCTTTTTATCGAAAACAACCTTTCTCATTCTGCCAAAGGCAGAAGGTAAAGCAGAAGTTGTGATATCGTAAAAGTATCTGCCCTCGCTGTCTTCATATTTTTTTATCCCCTGCACGTGGGTATGACCCGTAAAGATAACCCTTACACCGTTTTCACACATTATTTTGCTTAATTTTTCGTAACCGCCGAAAAGCTCGAATTCCGCAATTCCTTTATATACGGGCCAGGGAGGAATAACGGGATGATGTACCGCAAGGACAACCCATTCTCTCCTTTCGTTTGCTTTCTTAATCTCTGCTTCAAGCCAGTTGAAGCCTTCGTCAAAAAGCCCGCAATGGCTTCTGCCGTTTCCGTTGTCATAAATTGCAATAAGACGTACACCGTTTCCGAGAGGCACGGAGTACGAACCGCTTTCACTATCAATGCTGTCTGCATAGCAGTGTCCGAAATCATAATAGAGAGAAGGTAATTCTGTCTTATACACTCTTTCGGCAGGCTCGCAGCCGTTTTCGCGGTAATAAACGGGATGGAAAATATTTTCATCATCCCCGAGCCCTGCATAATCGTGAGTAGCAGCGGTCACGAGAACCTTTTTACCTGCATCGGTCAGCACTTTGAGTTCTTCAATAAAATCCTCGTGGCTTATTCTGTCACCGTTATTGATAAGGTCGCCCGTAATAAGAACATATTCTGCTTCCTTGTCCGCAAGAATTTTCTTAAAAAATGACCTTAAAATTTCGGGGGTACTTTTAATTGCAATCTGATCACCCATTTCACGGCTGTTTACGGGTGCACCCTCTACCCACATTTTTTTTGAAAGGTAATGGGTATCAGTAAGAATATACATTGAAAGTCTGTCACTCATACTTTTTCACCTTCTTAAAATTATAGTGGAATTTGCGTGAAGTTTAGTATATAATATAGTAAAATCTGTTTTTTGTAAAGAATTAAAACGAAAAGGGAGGTGTTTTTTGCGGAAATGGAAAAGGAATTCAACACGCTTATAGTCAGCAGCTATAAAAATTTCTTCACCCTCACTAAGCCATATCTTTCGGGCTTTGGTACGGATAATATCTTTACTGCCCCGAGTATTGCCGAAGCACAGAAGCTTCTTATGACAAAAAACATATCCGCAATTATTATAAACACTCCCCTTTCCGACGGTCTCGGTCTTGATTTTGCAACGGAGTGTGCCGATAAAAAATTCTATGCCGTACTTCTTTTTGCAAAGAAGGAGCTTTTCGGACAGATAACGGAAAAAGCCTCTCCCCACGGTATTCTCACTCTCCCCGAGGGCACGGATTCAGCCACTCTTTCGGAAGCCTTTTCTGTTCTTATGTCAACGGCAAGAAAGCTTCTGAATCTTGATAAAACGAAGGAAAAAGAGCTGTCCCGCGCAGAAGCCCTGAAGCTTCTCAGCCGTGCAAAGCTCATTCTCATAAGCTCCTTCGGAATGTCCGAGGAGCAGGCACACAAGTACATAGAGCACCGTGCTATGGAAATGCGAAAAACAAAAAACGAAATAGCCCTCAGCATAATAAATTCCTACGGATAATAAAGGATACCGAAAAATGAAAAAAATAATCGCAATAATTATGGCAACAATCATATTGACCGGCACATTTTCTTTAAGTGCCGCAGCTTCTGTCAAGCCATCAACCTGGGCTGCAGTTGACGGTCTCGGAAGAACTCTTTCCGATTGCTCCCAAACGGTCACAAGACGTGAAGACAGATTTGTGGGAATGTTTTACTGGACATGGCACTACCCGTGGATAAACGAACACGAGCCCATCACGACAGGCAGCGTTCTTGATAAATTCCCTGAAGCGGTAAATGACTGGGAGCATCCCGAATGGAAGGACACCTACAGCGGCAGGCCCTATTTCTGGGATGAGCCTATATACGGCTTCTATACCAATACCGATGAATACATATTAAGAAAACACGCTGAGCTTCTGGCAGATGCAGACATTGATACGGTAATTTTTGACACAACAAATTCAACACTCCTGTTTCCCGACGGATATATGAAGCTCCTCGAAATCTGGAGCAAGGCAAGAGAAGACGGTGTAAACACCCCTGACGTTATGTTCATTCTCAACTTCGGCGGCAGCGAGGAATGCCGCACTCAGCTTGTCGACTTATATGACAGCTTTTACAGTAAAGGCTTATATAAGGATTTATGGTTTATATGGGAAGGAAAACCCCTTATTATGGCTGACATCCGTGCCCTCGACTGTAAGGAAGCAAAGGACAAGGAAATTTTTGAGTTTTTTACCTTCCGTGATAATGAATCTACATATTTTGCAGATGATTTTGCATATACCGGCGGCACATGGGGATGGTGCTCCGATTATCCTCAGACAAAATTCGGAAAAAAGCTGACGGGACAGATTGAACAGATGTGCGTTTCCGTTGCACAGAATGCAAACGAAAACGGACTTACTGCTATGAATTCCCCGATAGGCACCGTGCAGGGCAGAAGCTTTACGGACGGAGAATTTTCCTACACCTATACTTACGGCGGCAAGGAAATCACCGTAGATAAGAATATTGAGAATTCTCTTCTCTACGGACTTAACTTCCAGCAACAATGGGATTATGCCATAGAAAACGACCCCGAATTCATATTCGTTACGGGGTTTAACGAGTGGATTGCAGGCAGATTTGACGTCTGGAACGATGTAGAAAATGCATTCCCCGATCAGTTCAGTCCCGAATATTCAAGAGATATTGAGCCTTCTAAGGGCATACTTAAAGATCACTATTACTATCAGCTTGTTGAGAATGTCCGCCGTTTCAAGGGCACGGATACTCCCGAAAAAGCAGATGCCGAAAAGACTATTGATATTTCGGGAGACATTTCACAATGGAACAGCGTTTCTCCCGAATACAGCCATTATAAAGGCTTAACCGAACGCGATTCCGTGGGTTGGAAGGGTTACACCTATGAAAACCATACGGGCAGAAATGACATTATAAGAACAAAAACCGCTTTTGACGGTGAAAATATATATTTTATGGTTGAAACTGCAGCTGACCTCACGGCTGAAACCGGGAAAAACTGGATGCAGCTTTACATTGACACGGATTTCAGCGGCATTTCCCCCGAATGGACAGGCTTTGAATACAGAATAAGCGGTTATTCACCCGAGAAAGCCACGGCAACTCTTTGGAAATACACCGAAGAATCTGCTTTTGAAGAAACTGCAGAAATAAGCTACACCGTAAACGGCAATATTCTTCAGCTGAGTATTCCCCGTGATACTCTCGGACTTACGGAGGAAATCGTAAAATTCAATTTCAAGTGGACCGACAACACGGATGACTCGGATGTTATGAATCTCTACACCGACGGGGACTGTGCACCCGGCGGAAGATTTGCATTCACCTTTGACTCTTCCGCAACAAATGAAATCACCGAAGCACCTCAAAACAAAAGTA
The DNA here is from genome assembly GCA_017625435.1 of Clostridia bacterium. Lineage (GTDB taxonomy): Bacteria > Bacillota > Clostridia > Oscillospirales > Acutalibacteraceae > RUG806. Next base: position 34,713 of record JAGAKX010000051.1, on the reverse strand, counting down.
TCTGCGAAAAGCTCGGCACCTTCTTCAACAAGCTTCTGACTCGTACGGAAAAATTCTTCGCATCAATAAGAAGTTATTTCGTGTTCATATTTAAATAAAACTCAGGGGATGCAAAATTTCTGTTTTGCATCTCTTTTTCTATATATTCCCAATAATATTATTTTCACTGCCGTAAACAATACTATCAGCACGGAAAACAGTTTCAGAAACAAAAAGTTTCCGTAAATTGCCAGCTGATAATCCGGCGGTTTCCGTGCATAATAGTAATGCAAATGCAACAAAACTTTTTGCAAAAGGAGTGAAATGAGATGAAGGGTAGTAATTCAAGTCTTGTACCCGAAGCAAGAGAGGCTCTCAACAAGTTTAAGATGGAAGCCGCTTCTGAAGTAGGTGTAAACCTTAAGCAGGGCTACAACGGTGACCTCACTTCCCGTCAGGCAGGTTCTGTCGGCGGTCAGATGGTCAAGAAGATGATTGAGGCTTATGAAAAGGGTATGAACTAACCTCCTTTAAGTCCTGATATTTTCCGCTTTGCGGATAAGAAGTAATATTCTTCCCATATAAAGGGAGGCATATTACTTCTCTTTTTTCATTCATGTTGCCTTATTGTGAATATTTTGTTAAAATCATACAATAAAATCAGAAATTGTTTAGTTGTTTTAATTCTCGACAAGTGTCGGAAAATATGATAGAATTTCAAGGACTAAGTCTATTATGGAGGAGAATTTATATGAAAGCATCCGAAAGCATACCTAATTTCCGTTCAGGACTCAGAATGTATGCAAATTTTTCCGCACGCACCATCAAAAAAGTGTGTCAGGAAATCGGTCCCAGGGAAGCAGGTACTCAGGCAGAGCTTGATGCACAGAATCTTATATCAGGTCTTATAGGCGATGCTGCCGACGAAGTAAAGCAGGAGGAATTCTCAATTTCTCACAGAGCTTTTCTCGGCTGGCTGAGACTCGCCGGTATTTTTATGTTCATTGCTCTCGCAGCAGGCATTGTGAACGCATTTATTCCCAATGTTTTCTTTGCCCCTTATGTGGCACTCCTGTGCTGCATCATTACTGCAGTAATGATTTTCGGTGAATTCCTTTTCTACAAGCCCGTTATTGACCCCTTCTTCAAAAAGCGTACTTCACACAATACATATTGCATAAGAAAAGCTGCAGGCGAAACAAAGAGAAGAATCATCTTCGCAGGCCATTCAGATTCATCAATTGAATGGCTCCCCACTCACGTAGGCGGTGCTCCCCTTATGTATGTGGCATTCATTTACCCCGCATTGGGTCTCGGTTATACTCTTATTTCCACAATTTATATGCTTGCTACAGGTGAAATCAACCCTACACTTCTTCTTATAAACTGTGCATTTATCCCCGGTTATTTCGGACTTTGCATTTTTATGAACTATAAGGTATGTGTTGACGGTGCAAACGATAACCTTACAGGCTGTATGACAGGTGCCGCTGTACTCAAATTTATGGGTGACAATAACATCCGTTTTGAAAACACAGAGGTTGTTGCAATGCTTTCAGGTGCTGAAGAGGAAGGTCTCAGAGGCGCAAAGGCAGCCATTAAAATGCACCCCGAATTCAAAAAGGACAGCGATGTTGAAACAGTCTTTATAGCAGTTGATACAATGAAGGACTTTGAGGATATGTTTGTATATAACAGAGATATGTCCGGCATCACAAAGCACAGCGAGGAAGCCTGTGCATTGGTAAAAAAGGCAGGTCAGATTGCCGGTGTTGATATTAAGTACTCAGTCGTATTTGCAGGCGCCTCCGATGCAGCAGCTATGACTCAGGGCGGTGCTCACGCAACAACACTTGCGGCTATGAACCCCGGTCCTCCCAAGTACTATCACACACGTGATGACAAGGCTGACATCCTCAATCTCAAAACAATTGAAAAGGGTGTTGAAATAGCTCTTGAAACAGCCTTCCTTTTCGATGAAAAGGGACTTATGAAGAATTACGACTAAGCATCTATGGGACTGAGTTAAAGCAGTCCCTTTTTCTTTTTAAATAATTTATATATTTATTATTGCAAATGGCATTCTTTTCTGTTATACTAAACCCGTACAACTAAAAAGGAGTAAATGATAATGAAAAAATCTATTAAAACAGTAATCTCTTTTGTATTAATCACACTTCTTGCACTTTCATTCTCTTCCTGCTCGGTTTTCCAGAGTATGCGTGAAAATGCACTTAATGCATCCCAGACAACAATCTACGCAACTCCCGAAAAGGATCAGATAATTTCAGAATATAACTCTCTTCTTGCATTATCTCTTATGGATGCAACAGAAATCAAGGAAAACGTAAGCTACTCCGCAGGCAAGCCCGACGTATTCAAGGCAGGCGAAGAAGCAGGTGTGCTTGATGCAGCTGCAAATCAGCTCAAGAATTTCATTATGTCAGCAAATCCCGGCAGCGCTTCAACAGTCCTTGAAGAAGGCGCAGATTCTCTTCTCAAGTCTCTTGATGAAGCAGCAGTTCTTAACTTTGACTTCACAAGAAACATAGCTACAGAAAATGTTACCGATGCAAAGGGCAACGAAGCTAAAGATGAAGACGGAAATGTTATCACAGAAACACGCATCAGCGACAACATTCTTCACCTTACCTTCAACTTCTTTGCAACTGAACCCCTTACCGGTGAAGGTGTAACAAATGAAAACGGTGAAGCTGATACAGAAGCTACAACCACTATCTATGCAGAAACTGCAACAATCGAAAGCATTTTCGGTTCACTCAAGGATAAGGAAGCAGTTCTCAAGAACTTTGAAAACATAAAGGATTACATCGTAGTTTCCGACTATGAAATCGCTTATGAAAACTGCATTATCACATCCGATGCAGATCTTGAAGAAGGCAGACTCAACTTTGTTAGCTTCCAGAAGAATATGAAGGTTACAGCAAAGGCTGAGGGTGTAGGCGCTCTCGCAGAGTACGGCGAAATTGAAGTAGTATTCAATCTCACTCTCAACACAAACTATGAATTCTCTTATGCCGCAGCTGACGAAGAAGGCGAAACTGCAGAGGATACAACTGCAGAGGATACAACTGCCGAAGAAACAGCAGCTGCAGAAAATGATACAGCAACAGAAGAAACAACAGCCTCCGAAGAGGATACAGACACAGCAGTAGAAACAACAGAAGAGGCAGTCAGCGAAGAAACAACTGCAGCTTGAGTTAAATACAGCTTCAAAGCCGGAGGTAATTCTCCGGCTTTGTTCAGGATAAAAACAGTAATCTCATCAGCAAAAAAAGGAGAATTATCACACATACACCGTTGCATCGGACAGCCTTGCAGGAAAGGATAAAAAACCTTCCCTGCAACCGTAAAAAAGATAACTGTCTCCTGGAAAAGCACGTATGCAACAAACAATAAACCGTGCAAAAGAGATAAGCGAAAGGAAATTTTTATGGCACTTGAATATTCGGTTTCCTTAAAGAAGCTTGTAAAAAATAATGCTCTTGAGGTGCTTTATGCCCCGAAGGAGCTTGAAGAAATATTTATAAAAACAAGGGATGTAAACCGACCCGGACTTATTCTTGCAGGCTACCACGACTTTTTTGACCCTACACGTCTTCAGTTCTTCGGTCTTACGGAATTCGGTTTTATTGATTCACTAACAAAAGCAAAAAGAGCAAAATGCCTTGAGCATTTCTTTTCATATAAGCCCAGCTGTGTAATATGCACCAGAAGCATTGAGCCTGCAGAGGATTTTATGGAGCTGGCACGTCAGAATGAAGTGCCTGTGCTTCGCTCTGCGGATTCGACATCGGGCTGTATGTCAACACTTATCTCATTCCTTAACGTAGAGCTTGCGGAAAGAATTACCCGTCACGGCGTTTTCGTTGAGGTTTACGGCGAGGGTGTTCTTATTGTGGGCAACTCGGGTGTAGGTAAGAGTGAAACAGCAATTGAGCTTATAAACCGCGGCCACCGTCTTATTGCAGACGATGCGGTTGAAATCAGAAGAGTTTCATCAAAAAGCCTTGTCGGCACGGCTCCCGACAATATAAGGTATTTTATGGAGCTCAGGGGTGTCGGCGTAATCAACGCAAAAAATCTTTTCGGTGTAGGTGCCGTCAAGATGACAGAAAAAATCGACATTATAATAAACCTTGAATTATGGGATGAGAATAAGGTCTATGACCGCCTCGGTCTTGAGGAAGAATATATGGAAATACTCGGAATCAAGATTCCCGCTATAACGGTTCCCGTAAAACCCGGACGAAATCTTTCAATTATTATTGAATGTGCGGCTATGAATAACCGCCAGAAGCGTATGGGCTACAACGCAACCAAAGAGCTTCTTCAGAGTCTCGGAATGACAGACGACGATGAAGAGGATAACAAGCCAAAAGTAATTGAGGTATGGCATTAATTTTTTTACAATAAATGATTTTTTATAACGGAGGTTAATATTATGTACAGAGTAGGTGTAGATCTCGGAGGAACAAACATTGTTGTCGGCATTATTGATGAAAATTATAAGATAGTCGCAAAGGCATCAAGAAAAACTAATGCTCCCCGTGCTGCAGAAGGAATTTTTGACGATATGGCTGATGCTATCAAGGAAGCTATGAGCCAGATACATATCACAAATGATGATATTATTTCAATCGGTGTCGGCACTCCCGGTTCCGTAAACAAGGGTGACGAGCTTATTGAATTCGCAAACAATCTCGGCTTTGACAATGTTCCCTCTTACAAGCTTTTAAGAGAAAGAACAGGCTTCCAAAAGGTATATTTTGATAACGATGCTAACTGTGCTGCTCTCGGTGAAGCTGTTGCAGGCTGCGGCAAGGGCGTTAAGGATTTTATAATGATTACTCTGGGCACAGGTGTCGGCAGCGGAATTATCGTTAACGGCAAGCTTGTTACGGGCGTAAACTACGCTGCAGGCGAAATGGGCCATACAGTTATCGTTTATAACGGTCTTCAGTGCAACTGCGGCAGAAAAGGCTGTTGGGAAAAGTACTCCTCAGCTACTGCTCTTATCGAGCAGACAAAGGATGCTATGAGAAAGAATTTCAATTCTCTTATGTGGGACATTGCAGGCGGCGACCTTAACAAGGTTAACGGCAGAACCGCATTTGACGGAATGAGAAAGGGTGACGCTACTGCTCAGGCAGTTGTAAACAATTACGTTGCAATGCTCTCCTGCGGTATCGGTAACATTATCAATACCTTCCAGCCCTCAATGGTATGTGTAGGCGGCGGTGTAGGTAACGAAAAGGAAAACCTTCTCGGTCCCGTAAGAAAGCTCCTCAGCTCAGAGGTTTACACAATTCACGCAAAAAAGCAGACTCAGCTTGTAGCTGCAGAGCTCGGCAACGATGCAGGCATTATCGGTGCTGCACTTCTTGACGAATAAAATATTTAAGGGGATATCCTGATGACAGACTTGCAGAAATCTTTTTCGGCAAATTTCAGCGCTAAGGAATGTACTTTTTATACAGATGAACCTCTTATGAATCATTGCGCCTTCAGAATCGGAGGCGCTTCTGAGATTCTTGCGGTTCCTAAAACTGAAAAGGTACTTTCTGAAATATTAAAATACGCAAAGGAAAGAAGCATCCCTCTTCACATTCTCGGCAACGGCAGCAATGTTCTTATTGCTGACGAGGGACTTTCCGGTATCACGGTAAAGCTTATGGGCGGTCTTTGTGATTTACTGTATCTCGGTGACGGAATAATCGTCTCGGGCGCCGGCGTTTCCCTTACACGTCTTTGCAATTTCGCAAAGGAGCATTCACTTACGGGACTTGAATTTGCTTACGGTATTCCCGGAAGTGTCGGCGGTGCGGTTTATATGAACGCAGGTGCATACGACGGTGAAATCAAAGATGTACTCTATTCCGTGCGCAGTATGAATAAAGAGGGCTCAGATATCACGGAAACACCCGCAAAGGACATTGAGATTTCCTACAGAAACACTCCGTTTATGAAAAATGACAGAATCATCACAAGTGCATTTTTCAAGCTGAAAGAGGGCAATGCAGAGGAAATCACCGCAAAAATGGAGGAGCTTATGGGTAAGAGAAAGAACTCTCAGCCCCTTGAATTCCCCAGCGCGGGCAGCACCTTCAAAAGACCTGCCACGGGCTATGCGGCGGCTCTTATTGACCTGAGCGGTCTTAAGGGTACTGCTGTCGGCGGTGCCGAGGTAAGCACCAAGCACGCAGGCTTTGTTATAAATAAGGGCGGTGCCACATTCAAGGATGTTACGGCACTTATGGAAATAATTAAAACTACAGTTTACGAAAAGCACGGCATAGAGCTGCAGCCCGAAGTGGAAATATTAAAGGATTAAAGATATGTCTTTTTCATTGGATGTAAAAAATGAATTACTGAGTGTAGAGCAGAATGACTGCTGCCGTCTTGCAAGGGATTATGCTTTTCTTCTTTACGGAAGAGCCTTTTCCGTAAAGGAAATTGCAATACTTACTGAGCACGAAGCAATAGCAACGGCTTTTGCAGGGGCAATAAAGCATCTTTCGGGCGCTGAAATATCCCCGGAAAAAACCAAGGGAGAAAAATTCAGGGTAAGCGTTACGGATAAAGCTGTGCTTTCGGATGTTGCAGAAAAACTGGGGCTTTCAGATTCAAGCTTCAAAAAGAGAGTAAATTTTGCAAATATTGCAGAGCCCTGCTGTTATAACGCATTTTTGAGAGGCGTTTTTCTTGCCTGCGGTACGGTAACAGATCCCGAAAAGGAATATCATCTTGAGTTCTCTGTTTCCTCAAAAGGACTTGCCGATGACCTTATGCACGTTTTTGACGAATTTGAGCCGACCCCAAAGGTCACTCAGAGAAGCGGCTCATATACCGTATATTTCAAAAACTCTGCAGATATTGAGGATGTGCTTGCAATTATGGGGGCTACGGAAAACTCTATGATGTATATGCACGCAAAGGTTGTAAAAGACATCAGAAACACCGTAAACCGCAAGGTCAACTTCGAGCAGGCAAATATCAACCGCACGGTTGTTGCGGCAACAAAGCAGTATGAAGCAATTGCAAAAATCAAAGAAAAAATCGGCTTCGACGCTCTTCCCCCTGAGCTCAGAGAAATTGCAAAGCTCCGCTATATCCACAGAGAGGTAAGCAATGCGGAAATTGCGTCAATGCTGTCAAAGCCCCTTACGGTTTCAGGCGTAAACCACCGTTTTCAGAAGCTAATAAAAATAGCCGGAGAGTTGAAATAATGAATATATCAGCACCATTTACCTGTACCCCTGACCTTACGGGCAGACTCAATAAAGAAATTAGAGTTTATAAGCTTTTCGAAGAAAACAGCATTCCCATATACGGCGTCGACCACGCACCTGCCGATACTATGGAAATATGCGAGGAAATTGAAGGCACACTCGGAGCAGAAATCTGCAAGAATCTGTTTCTCTGTAACGCTCAGGCAACCTGCTTTTACCTTCTTCTTATGCCCGGCAAAAAGGCATTTAAGACAAAGTTTTTATCTAAACAGATAAACTCCTCAAGACTTTCCTTCGGCAGCGCCGAAAATATGGAAAAATATCTTGAAATAACACCGGGCTCGGTCAGTATCACGGGGCTTATGAACGATAAGGAAAAGGCAGTAAAGCTGCTTATCGACAAAGACCTTCTGGGACTTTACGAAATCGGAGTTCACCCGTCAATCAATACATCAACGCTGAAAATAACAACGTCTGATCTGATAAACAAGCTGATTCCCGCATTGGGCAGAAGCTACACCGTTGTAGATTTGCCCGATCCGAACAAAGAAATTGAATAACAAAGACTTATTTTGTTGACATTTGACAACAATTTTAGTATTATATAATTAATAATTATTGGAGGAAATCTATATGAAAAACTTCAGAAAAGTACTTGCAATTGTTTTAAGCGTGCTTTGTGTAATACAGCTCGGCATTCTCAGCGTTTCCGCTGCAGACACAGCTGATTACACAATCAATTCCCCTTACGAAAACGTAATCTGGGAAGGCGACGGCGCATGGGGCGCTTACAAGGGCACCCTTCATTCCCACTCAACCTTCTCTGATGCAAACTATGACCTTGCAACAATGGTTAAGGAATACTATGCTCAGGGCTTTGATTTCCTTGCTAATGCAGACCACGGTGTTACAGGTGTAGAATGGAACAAAAAACCCGACTACCCCTTCCTTTACAACTACCAGTTCATCATCGGCCAGAAGCAGACAGTTCTTACAGATGAAGAATATGAGGGTATGATTACCGGTACATATAACAACAGAGGCAAGAAAATGACCTGTGTTGTCGGTGCTAACGAGCTTAACGACCTTACTCTCACAAAGTGCCACGTAAACGGCTACTTCCTTCCCGAGGGTGTAGGTACCGGTTTCCGCGGCGGTGAAAACGCTTTTGAAGAGGCTGTTAAGTTTGCTGACGAAAACGGCGGCATTTCCCACATCAACCACCCCGGTGACTGGCTTGATTCCAACTCTAATCCCCAGGCAGTATGCGACCCCGAAAACGTAGCTTACCTTACAGACATCATTCTTAAGTACGACTCCTGCTACGGCATTGAGGTCTTCAACGAGGATAACGGTCCTACCGGCTACGACAGAGTTCTTTGGGACAATATGCTTATGTATGCTCTTCCCTACGGCAAGACAATCATCGGCTATGCTAATACCGACGCACACGAGCCCGGTACAGTTGATACATCCTTTATGACCTTTATGATGGAAGAAAACAACGTTGAAAACATCAAGGCTACTATGATGAACGGTGCATTCTTCTCCACAACAAGAGCGCTCAGAGCAAGCGATTTTGAAATAGGCCCCACAGTAGCAATTGATGCATGCAATACAGATCTTGCCTATCCCATGTTCACAAAAGTTGTTGTTGACGGTCACAAAATTACGGTTGAAGCTGAAAACGCAGACACCCTTCAGTGGATTGCAAACGGTAAGGTAATCAGCAAGGGCGAAATTACTGACGGCGAATACACACTTGACCTTGATACAGTTCCCGGTGCAGAGGATTTCCTTTATGTGCGTGCTGAAATCATCGGCGAAGGCGGAATGACCGTAACTCAGGCTCTCACAATAGACAACGGCGAAGAACCTCTTGAATTCACCGAAAAGACCAAGAGCTTCATTGAAAAGTTCATCGAAGCTTTCAAAGACTCTTTACTTTATGTTATTATTCAGGAGATTATCAGAGCTATCTGATGTAATATAATTTGAGCCTCCGTGATACAGCGGAGGCTTTATTTTTTCAAAGGAGGCGGAAATTGTTGAAAAAAATCATAAAAGCTATATCTGTACTGCTTTCTGCAGTATTACTGATTTCTGCCCTTCTTCTTATATCCTTTGCTTCTCCTGCAAGCGGTATAAATCTGTCATTTTCCGAATCGTATGACGGAAATACTGTTATTTCTGTAATTCTCCCCCCTTCGGACAAGCTGACTGCTATTGATTTTTCAATTACACTTTTTTCGGAAAAAGCGGTAATTGAGTCATTGAGTACAGAAAACACCGATATTTCGGATATGATTTATGATTTTGATTCTCTGCCCGAAGACGGAACAGAAAACGGTTTTTTCACATATACCGAGTCAAAAAAAGCTGACAGCATCAGCTTTTCGGGATTCTTTCTTGATTCCTTCTCAACGAATGACAGACTTCACCTTTGCGATATACTGATATCATCCGAAGAAGAATTTAACGAAAACGAACTTTTACGGCTTTCATACACGCTTAGCTTTGAAGAAAACAGTATAACAGACAGCAGCACATATTCCCTCTTGCATAAGGATTTATACAATAAAGAAAAGAATAAATCATATCCGTCAGGTGATGCAGATCTTAACGGAAAAACAGATTCTTCCGATGCAAGAAGAATTCTCAGAGCCTCCGTAGGGCTCGATATCCTCAGTTTAGAAGAATCCCCGTATGCGGATTCAAACTGCGACGGCAGAATTACAGCTACTGACGCTCGTTTTGCGCTGAGGTTTTCTGTAGGTCTTGAAGAAGCCGAACTTCACAGCTACAGCATTTCTTTGGAGCAAGGTAAAACCTGTGCAGAAGGCGGGAACTACACCTTTACCTGCGGAATTACAGGCAAAAGCTTTACAATGGATATTAAAAACGGCGGTCACATTGCCAATGCTGCCGACTGCCTTAACACCGGAAATTGCAAAATCTGCAATGAGGTAATTCTTCCGGCTGCAGGTCATAAATTTGACGAAAACGGTTTCTGTTCAGAATGTAAAGCAGACAAAAATCTTATTGATGAAGCAACCGAAATGCTTACACCTCTCCTTGAAGAAATCCACCTTTACGATACACTTGCAGAAGAATCATTGCTGATGAATAAGTATAAGGACTTTATTTCTAACACGCAGGAGGCAACAAAAAGCATCCGAAAAGCGGCTGATATCTGCGACGGAATAGCAGGAATGGAAAAGGTCAACGAAAATCTTATGACGGCTTACAGCATAAGATTTAATGCTTTTGCTTCGCTTATGGACGAAAACGGCGGAATTCTTTCAAGTGCAGGAAGCTGTAATGTCATTCTGAAAGCTGTTAAAGAATCTAACCAATATATTGAGCTGGCTACAGCTTAATACATAAAACAAAAAGGACTGTTTCGTACAGTCCTTTTTCTATTATATGATAGCCATTTCAATTCCCGATAAAAGGAAAAGGAATGCAAAATTGAAAAGTGAGAACATTCCCACATAATAAAGGGTTTTCTTCGGGTTGTGCTTGTGATATTCACGGAATGTAATAAGACTTGCAAGGGACGAAATAAGCGTTCCCACACCGCCTATATTTACACCTAAAAGCAATTCAGGATAATTCTCCGTAAACTGTGAAAGGAGAATTGCAGAGGGGACATTACTTATAACCTGGCATGAGAGCACGCTGAAAAGGAGTACACTCTTATTAAGCAGGAAGGAGAAAAGCTCTCTTACAACTTCAATTCTTGCCATATTTCCTGCAAATACAAAGAAGAAAACAAAGGTAAGCAGTAATGGGTAGTCAACCTCTTTAAGTGCTTTTCGGTCCATTATAAGAAGAACTGCAGGGATAACAGCAAGACCTACAACGTAAGGAATCGAACGAAAAACTATCGCAATTGAAAGGATGAAGAGTGCAAGATAGACACCTGCTTTTTTCATATCAAGCTTTACGGGTGTATCCTCAATACGGAGCTTTTCGCTTTTTACAAAAACGAGACAGCAGACAGTAATAATAACAACTGAAATAACAAAGGGCGGAAGCATTATGCTTACAAATTCACCGTTGGGTATGTTGAACTTGGTGTAGAGATAAAGGTTCTGAGGATTTCCGAAGGGCGTCAGCATACCGCCGAGATTTGCGGCGATGTTCTGCATTATAAAGGTAAACGCCATATATTTCTGCTGCTTTGTGGTATCAAGAATAAAATACCCCAGAGGCAGAAAGGTAAGAAGTGCCATATCATTTGCAATAAGCATTGAACCGATAAAGGTAATATACACAAGTGACAGCACACAGTATTTTATATTGCCGAAGCTTTCAACTATCTTTCTTGCAAGAATATAGAAAAATTTGATGTGCTTCAATGCACATACAACTGCCAGCACACAGAAAAGGCAGGAAAGAGTCTTGAAATCAAAGTATCCGAGGTACTCCTTATCGGGAGGAACAAAAAACATAGTAATAACAGCCGCAAGGAATGCAATTTCCATTACCACGTTCTTTTTTACAAAATCAATCACCTTAGTCATTTCATATCTCCGTACAAAAAAACTCGGCACGTTTACCGCACCGAGATATAAGTATAATCCTTATGTTGTTGATTGTCAACATAAAAGTTCCTCAAAATATGTAATTATGCACAACAGATTATTTATTCCCATATCATCAGAGTATCAGTTGAGTATAAAGAAAACAATCCCGGTAGTCAGAATACCGATTAATGCTATAATTAACATAGCTATAAGAAATATCTTATAAGCATTCAGTTTTTTCATCCTTTTTTCTTTTTCAAGACCGTACTCAAAGCACATCAAAGCCGATATGTGAGCTATAAGAGGTAAAGATAAAATCAATAATATTACGCCCAAGCATAGAAATTGACTTGGCTTATCCAGATCAGCAAAAATGCTAAACGGATTTGAGATACCTTCTTCCTGCCATACTTCATAAAAGGTAAACCAAAAGGCGCCGAATTCTCCGGCAACAAATCTTGAAGCTGTAAGAATTTTTGAACATATCCTGTATTTGTCAATATGCGTCTCTTTTACAAAAAGTCCCAAGATACACAGCAAGGTAAAAAGTATGGAAAGAACTATTGCAGAGTGTGAACCTTCGGTTACTTTTTCATTTGTAATAGGATTTGGTTCCAGTCCGCTGATTAAAAACAGAATATACGGACAGTTTAATATTGCTATCAATAAAAGTCCGATTTTTGAAAGCTTTTTATTCATAATATTTTCCCCTCCTCTTGCTGATTCTGTACAATTACATTATAGCTGTAATAATTCTGAATAACAATACTGCATCAACAATCTTAATCAAATATTAAGAACTGCAAAAAAAATAAACGGAACACCTTTCGGTGCTCCGTCTTTTTATATGCTTTGCTTTTTGGAATAAACTCAGATGAGTTCGATTATGCACATCTCAGCAGCGTCACCGCGACGGGGACCTGTCTTGATAATGCGGCAATAACCACCCTTAACTTCTGCATACTTAGGTGCTACTTCGTCAAAGAGCTTCTTAACAACGTCTTCCTTTGTGATGTAAGCCATTGCCTGTCTTTTATTATGAAGGGAGTTTACCTTAGCGAGAGTAATCATCTTCTCGGTAATAGCACGAACTTCCTTAGCTCTTGTAACGGTGGTTTCAATTTTGCCATTTTCCAAAAGGTAAGTTACCATAGCTCTTAACATAGCTCTACGATGATCAGTAGGTCTACCAAGCTTTCTGGTTCCGGGCATTTAAATCACTCCTTAATACCTTATAGGTCAAGATTATGAAAGGATTATTCATCCTCCTGGCGAAGAGATAAGCCGAACTGTGCGAGTTTAGCAATAACCTCATCGAGAGACTTCTTACCGAGGTTTCTGACTTTCATCATATCCTCTTCAGTCTTTTCAATCAAATCGCCGATCTTATGAATATTCGCTCTCTTGAGACAATTGAATGAGCGAACGGAAAGGTCAAGCTCCTCAACGGTCATCTCTAATGTCTGCTTATTAGAATCGGTATCCTTAACGACCATAACCTCAACGTTGCTTGCTTCTTCAGAAAGGTCAACAAAGAGATTGAGATGTTCGTTGAGAATCTTGGCAGCAAACGAAACAGCATCCTTAGCAGTAAGTGTTCCGTCTGTCCACACTTCAAGTGTTAACTTATCATAGTCAGTTTTGTCATCAACACGGGTGTTGTCAACTGTGTAGTTAACCTTGATAACAGGTGTATATATTGAGTCAATGGGAATAACGCCGATTGCGGGGTTACCCAGAAGCTTCTTGTTCTCATCAGCTGAAACATATCCTCTGCCGATATCAGCAGTAAGCTCCATTCTCACGTGAGCATCGGGGCTTATTGTAGCAATATGCCAGTCGGGATTGAGAATTTCAACTTCAGAATCACACTGAATGTCACCTGCTGTGATTTCAGTTGCGTTGCTGACGTCAATGATTAATTCTTTAGCACTGTCACCGTAAATCTTAAGAAGAACGCCCTTTAAGTTAAGAACGATTTCTGTTACGTCTTCCTTAACACCGGGAATGGTTGAAAACTCGTGAAGCACATTGTTAATCTTAACAGATGTGAGAGCATAACCTGTAAGCGATGATAAAAGTACACGGCGTAAGCTGTTACCGATGGTAGTAGCATAACCTCTCTCAAGGGGTGCGAATTCAAACTTAGCGTATGATCCGTTTTCACTTAAATCATAAGTTGTAATGCTGGGCTTTTCCATGCCTATCATTCAAAAACCCTCCTTGTAATTACAGAATAGCTTTTATTCTGTGCTGAAAATATAAAAATACCGAACACAATAAAGAACAATTATTTTGAATAGAACTCAACGATTAAGTGTTCTTCAACAGGAACAAAAATCTGATCTCTTTCGGGAAGAGCAACGATCTTTGCTGTGTGTGCTTCAGCAGCAGCTTCAAGCCACTGAGGAACGGGTCTTGATGCGTTAGCTTCAAGAACAGCCTTGAACTTTTCGCTGTCGAGACTTGCCTTCTTTATGCCGAGCTCTTCGCCTGCCTTACAGAGGTAAGAAGGAATATCAACCTTTTTGCCGTTAACTGTAAAGTGACCGTGAGTAACAAGCTGTCTTGCTTCTGCACGGGAGGAAGCCCAACCTAAAAGATAAACAATGTTATCAAGACGGCTTTCGCAGATACGAAGAAGGTTTTCACCTGTCATACCTGTCTGCTTCTCTGCCATTTCAAAATATTTGCTGAACTGAACTTCGTTAATACCATAGTATCTTCTTGCGGTCTGCTTTGCACGGAGCTGTGTTCCGTATTCGGAAGCCTTCTTGCGGCCCTGGCCATGCTGACCGGGTGCATAGTTGCGGCGATCAATTGCGCACTTGCCTGTGTAGCATCTTTCACCCTTTAAAAAGAGCTTCTTGCCTTCGCGGCGGCAAAGCTTACATACCGCACCGGTATATCTTGCCATAGTTTATGACACCTCCTGTAATCTTTTATACACGTCTTCTCTTGGGAGGACGGCAGCCATTGTGAGGAATAGGAGTTACATCCTTAATCATTGTAACCTCGAGACCTGCAGTCTGAAGAGCACGGATTGCTGCTTCTCTGCCCTGTCCGGGGCCCTTAACATAAACCTCAACGGTCTTCATACCATGCTCCATTGCAATCTTAGCTGCTGTTTCTGCTGCTGTCTGTGCTGCAAAGGGAGTGGACTTTCTTGATCCTCTGAAGCCCATTTCACCGGCAGATGCCCATGAAACGGTGTTGCCCTGAGTATCAGAAATTGTAACGATTGTGTTATTGAATGTGGACTGAATGTGTACAGCGCCACGGTCAATATTCTTGCGCTCACGACGCTTACGTGTTGCGCCTTTTTTTGCTACAGCCTTAGCCATACTGATACTCCTCCTTATTTCTTCTTGTTAGCAATTGTCTTCTTGGGACCCTTACGTGTACGAGCGTTTGTCTTTGAACGCTGACCTCTTACGGGAAGTCCCTTGCGGTGACGGAGACCGCGATAACTGCCGATTTCTATAAGTCTCTTAATATCGAATGCTGTTTCTCTTCTGAGATCACCTTCAACTTTAACGTTGTGGTCGATGTACTCACGAAGCTTTGAAACATCGTCTTCTGTTAAATCCTTAACTCTGATGTCAGGATCAACACCAGTTGCCTTGATAATGTCGCTTGCAGTTTTCTGACCGATACCATAGATATAAGTAAGAGCGATTTCAACTCTCTTCTCTCTGGGAAGGTCTACACCAGATATACGCGCCATTTGTCAGTTACACCTCCATTAATAGGTTGTTGTCAAGGCTTAGCCCTGACGCTGCTTATGCTTGGGATTTTCACAAATAACCATTACTTTTCCCTTGCGCTTGATGATTTTGCACTTCTCGCAAATTTTCTTTACAGAAGGTCTGACTTTCATATTGTTTACCTCCTAATATTATTTGCCTTTAACCGATATTCTCATCGGTTCAGGGATTTTATTTGGAACGCCAGGTTATGCGTCCCTTTGTGAGATCATAGGGTGAAAGTTCAACAGTAACCTTATCACCGGGAAGAATTCTTATATAGTTCATACGAAGCTTTCCCGAGATATGGGCTAAGATCACTTTTCCGTTTGCAAGCTCTACCTTGAATGCTGCATTGGGAAGAGCTTCTACAACGGTACCTTCGATTTCGATATTATCCTGCTTGGACATAACTTTTACCTCCGTTATTCATTGTCGGACTCTATACGGGCAAGAGCCTTTCTTAAGCTTCTGTCGGAGTTCATCAGATCCTCCGTCAGAGAAAATTCTGTTACTGTAACGTGCTTTGGATTCTTACGCTTCGGATTCCCGAGACGTCTTTCCTTGCCGTCGCTGACGTATACGAACTTTCCGTCATAAGAGATTACCGCCATCCGGTAATCCTTGTCGCGCCCTGCCGTCGATTTAATTACCTGTCCCCGAAAATACATTCTGCACCTCTCAACACTTGGTGAGTATTATGCACTCACCCTCTGTTATTGCAACGGTATGTTCGAAATGAGCTGAAAGCTTTCCGTCTGCCGTTA
Organism: Clostridia bacterium; assembly: GCA_017625435.1. Taxonomy (GTDB): domain Bacteria; phylum Bacillota; class Clostridia; order Oscillospirales; family Acutalibacteraceae; genus RUG806. Next base: position 18,436 of record JAGAKX010000051.1, on the reverse strand, counting down.
CTACGGTCCAGTTATTTTTGAGAATTCTTACATCCTGAGTTCCTTCATTAATCATCGGTTCAATGGCAACAGTCATGCCGGGGAGGAGCCTTGCTCCTTTACCGGGTTTGCCGTAATTCGGAACCGAAGGGTCTTCATGGAGATGAGCTCCGATACCGTGTCCCGTGAAATCACGGACGATTCCGTAGCCCCTTTTGGCACAGTGCTCCTGAATTGCGGAACCGACATCACCCAGTCTGTTTCCTGCTACACACTTTGAAAGTCCTATATAGAGAGCTTCCTCGGTAGTTTCGCACAGCCGCTTTGCAGCCGGGGAGATTTTTCCGCAGGGGAATGTCGCAGCGTTATCTCCGTGGAAGCCGTTAATCACAGCTCCGAGGTCTATGCTTACGATATCTCCTTCACGAATAATGTGCTTGTTGTCGGGTATTCCATGAATAACTTCATTATTTACGGATATGCATGCTGTTGCAGGAAAGCCGTTATAGTTAAGAAAGTTGGGCTTTGCACCCTGACTGATTATATAGTCATAAGCTATCTTATCTATTTCCGCGGTCGTAATGCCCGGCTGAACAGCCTGACCTGCAAGCTTCAGTGCCTCGGCGGAAATTCTTCCCGCCTCACGCATAAGCTCTATCTCTCGGCGTGTTTTCAGCACTATCATGCTTATTCCTCCACTGCTTTGAGGGTAAGGGCAGTTGTATCACTGACCTCTTCCTGTCCCTCAACAATGAAAAGCTTACCCTGCTTTTCATAGTAATCCTTAAGAGGCTCAGTTTCCTGATGATAAATCTTGAGACGTTCGAGAACTGTTTCGGGAGCGTCATCCTTTCTCTGGATGAGTTCACCGCCGCAGGCGTCACATACACGGTCATTCTGAGGCTTCTTATATTCAAGGTGATAAGAATTTCCGCAAGCCTTGCATACTCTTCTGCCGCCCATTCTTGTTGCGATTTTTTCATCGGCAACTTCAATGTCGATTACCTTGTCTATAACGATACCCATTGTATCGAGTGCTTCTGCCTGAGGGATTGTTCTGGGGAAACCGTCAAGGATGAAACCGTTTTTACAGTCATCCTCAGCCAGTCTGTCCTTGATAATGCCGATTACGACTTCATCGGGAACGAGCTTACCGGATTCGATAAATTCCTTGGCCTTAAGGCCCATAGGTGTGCCGTTCTTGAGTGCAGCACGGATAATATTACCGGTAGATACGGTGGGAATAGCAAGCTTTTCGCTTACTATTTCCGCCTGAGTACCTTTACCTGCACCGGGGGCACCGAGAAAAATTATATTCATCGGTCTGTCCTCCTTATTAATCAAGGAAGCCCTTGTAGTGACGCATCATCATCTGGCTCTCAATCTGAGCAACAGTTTCAAGAGCAACACCAACAAGAATTATGATTGATGTACCGCCGATTGAAACGTCGATGTCGCCGTAGCCGACAGCTGTCGTGATCTGAGCGAAGAGGATGGGGAAAAGTGCGCACACACTCAGCATAAGTGCACCGAGAAGAACCATTCTGCTGATAATCTTAGCAATGTATTCTGCAGTAGGCTTACCTGAACGGATACCGGGAATCATACCGGAATTCTTTGCAAGGTTGTTAGCCATATCAACGGGATTATACTGAATTGATGAATAGAAGTATGCGAAGAAGATTATAAGTAAGAAGTAGATAATGCCGTAAACCCAATGGTCTGCCTTGAACCAACCGAAGAATGTGTGCCAGAAAGAATTTTCTGTAAGCTTATTTTCAATAAACATTTCAATCGTGGGAGGAAGAGAAAGGATTGAGCTTGCGAAGATAACGGGAAGAACACCGGACATATTAACCTTAATCGGAATGTTGGAGCTCTGTCCGCCGTACATCTTACGGCCTACAACTTTCTTTGCGTACTGAACGGGAATCTTACGTTCAGCACCATCCATAAAGCAAATATAAACGATCATAGCAAGAAGGCTTATAAATGCTAAGGGAGCAATGAGATAATACCATTCACCCGAACGCCATACAGCCATTATCATCTGATAGATGATAGCGGGTACACGAGAAACGATACCTGCGAAAAGGATAAGAGAAATACCGTTACCGATACCCTTATCATTAATCTGTTCGCCGAGCCACATTACAAGTGCAGAACCGGCTGTAAGCACGGAAACGATTACAAGACCCTGGAAGAAAGCTCCGAAGCCTGTGTAAGCCTTGCCGTCAGCACCGGGAGTAAGCATGCCCTGACTCCAGATGTAAACATAGTAAGCAATACCCTGAAGGACTGCAAGACCGATTGTTACATAACGAGTGATAGCTGCCATCTTTTTACGGCCTTCCTCATCGTGAGAAAGCTTTTCAAGAGCGGGGATAGCAACAGCAAGAAGCTGAAGGATAATGGAGGAGTTAATGTAGGGTGTAATACCTAATGCAAAAACACGTCCATAGTTAAATGCTTCACCGGTCATCATTGAAAGATAGTTGAGGAATGTGCCGGTGTTGTCACCAACGAGTCCGTTTTCACTAACGATGTTAATGAAAGGAACAGGTATAGCGCAACCTAATCTGAACAGGAAGAGGATGAATACTGTGTAAAGAATCTTTTTACGCAGATCAGCAATCTTCCATGCGTTGACCATTGTTTTAATCATTGTAAAACACGCTCCTTCCTTTTCCGTTAAAAGTTAAATCTCAGACAGTTGTTATTATTCAATAACTTCGGCTGTGCCGCCTGCTGCTTCGATCTTAGCTTTTGCTTCTGCGGAAAAGGCGTGTGCCTTAACTGTAAGCTTCTTTGTGAGCTCACCGTGTGCAAGGACTTTGATACCGTCGAGTTCTTTCTTTACAAGACCCTTTTCGATAAGAGCTGCAGCATCAACTACTGCACCGTTATCAAATGCTGCATCAAGAGCTGCAACGTTTACGATAGCAATTTCCTTTGCGAAGATGTTATTGAAGCCTCTCTTGGGGAGTCTTCTCTGTAAGGGCATCTGACCGCCTTCGAAACCGGGGTTCATACCGCGGCCGGCTCTTGCCTTCTGACCCTTGTGACCCTTACCGGCTGTCTTACCCTGACCGGAAGCGGGTCCTCTGCCTATACGCTTAACCGGTCTGTTTGAACCGGGAGCAGGCGATAACTCGTGAATTTTCATAATTTAAGCATCCTTTCTGCTCTTAAGCTTCAGTAACTTCGAGAAGGAAACCGATTTTGTTTACCTTACCTTTGGTCTGAGCGTTGTCGGGCTGAACCGAAACGTCGCCAATCTTACGAAGACCGAGTGACTGTGCTGTGGCAATCTGGTCTTTCTTGCAACCGATAAGGCTCTTTACGAGCTTAACCTTGATATCTGCCATTAGTACTTCACTCCTTATCCTAAAATTTCCTTAACTGTCTTTCCTCTTACTGCTGCAACCTCGTCAGCGTTACGAAGAAGGGAAAGTCCGTTAAGTGTTGCTCTTACTACGTTGCAGGGGTTGTTTGAACGAAGAGCCTTTGTTCTGATGTCCTTGATACCTACAGTTTCAACAACTGCACGAACGGGACCGCCGGCGATAACACCGGTACCGGGTGCTGCAGGCTTAAGAAGAACTACACCTGCGCCGAACTTACCGATAATCTCATGAGGAATAGTAGTGCCTCTGAGAGAAACCTTCATAAGGTTCTTTTTAGCATCTTCAATACCCTTGCGGATAGCATCCGGAACTTCACCGGACTTACCGAGACCGAAGCCGATTGTGCCGTTTCCGTCACCAACAACTACGAGAGCAGCGAACTTGTAGATACGACCACCCTTAACAGTCTTTGATACACGGTTGATAGCAACAACTCTCTCCTGAAGCTCGTTTTCTTTCTGTGTTTCAAACTTAGCCAAAAGTCATTCCTCCTTCATTAGAACTTGAGGCCACCCTCACGGGCGCCTTCGGCCAAGCCCTGGACACGGCCGTGATAAATGTAACCGCCACGGTCGAATACACATACGTCGATATTCTTTTCCGCAGCTCTCTGAGCTAATGCTAAGCCGACTTTCTTTGCGGCTTCTACGTTTCCGCCGTACTCTGTGAAATCCTTTTCAGCAGTTGAAGCACTTACGAGTGTTACACCCTTATCGTCATCAATAAGCTGAGCATAGATGTGCTTGAGTGAGCGGAAAACATTGAGGCGAGGACACTCGGCAGTGCCGTGGATCTTGCCACGAACTCTCTTATGACGAGCCTGTCTTGCCTTTGCTGTGTTAGGTCTGTTAACCATAAAAGTATCCTCCTGTTATTATTTGCCGCCCTTACCGGCTTTACCTTCTTTACGGCGAACAACTTCATCAACATTCTTGATGCCCTTGCCCTTGTAGGGTTCGGGAGGACGAACGCCTCTGACCTCTGCTGCAAACTGGCCAACCTTCTGCTTGTCGTAGCCATTTACAATGATTTTGTTGGGGCCGGGAACCTCAACTGTAACACCTTCGGGAGGAGTCATTACAACCTGGTGTGAATAACCAACGTTGAGAACAAGATCCTTGCCCTGAAGAGCACAACGGTAACCGATACCAACGATTTCGAGCTCTTTCTTGAAGCCGTTTGAAACGCCTTCGATCATATTAGCAATAAGTGTTCTTGTAAGACCGTGAAGAGCTCTGTTTTCCTTCTGGTCGTTGGGACGTGTAACAGTAACAACGCCGCCGTCAAGAGTAACTGTCATATTGCTGTTGAATGTTCCGGTAAGTGTGCCTTTTGCACCTTTTACGGTTACATTGTTGCCGTCAATCTTAACGTCAACACCGGCCGGAACAGTAATGGGTAATCTGCCTATACGTGACATCCCTTGTTCCTCCTTACCAAATAAATGCAAGGACTTCGCCGCCTACGTTAGCTTTGCGTGCATCCTTATCTGTCATAACGCCCTTGGAAGTTGAGAGAATTGCAATGCCGAGGCCTTTCATAACCTTGGGCATATTCTCGCAATCTGTGTATATACGCAGACCGGGCTTGGAAACTCTGCGTAAGCCAAGAAGAACCTGGCTCTTGTTGGGGCCGTACTTGAGAGCGATTTCGATAACGCCCTGCTTGCCGTCCTCAATTACCTTGAAACTCTTTATATAACCCTCGTCCACAAGAATCTGAGCAATAGCCTTCTTCATGTTAGAAGCAGGAACAGAAACTGTGTCATGCTTAGCAGAATTAGCGTTTCTTATTCTTGTAAGCATATCAGCGATGGGATCGGTAATCTGCATACCGTAAACCTCCTTTTGCTTTAAGCTTAATTACCAGCTAGCTTTCTTAACACCGGGAATCTGACCGGCATGTGCAAGTTCTCTGAAGCAGATACGGCATACACCGTACTTACGCAAATAAGCGTGGGGTCTTCCGCAAATCTTGCATCTGTTATAAGCTCTGGTTGAATACTTTGCAGGTCTTGCCTGCTTAACTTTCATTGATGTCTTTGCCATTTCTTACCCCTCCTTATTTTGCGAAGGGAGCGCCCATAAGGGTGAGGAGCTCTCTTGCTTCTTCATCAGTGTTTGCAGTTGTAACAATACAGATGTCCATACCGCGAACCTTGTCGATCTTGTCATATTCGATTTCGGGGAAAATGAGCTGTTCCTTAACGCCGAGAGAGTAGTTACCTCTGCCGTCGAAGGAGTTGGGGTTAATGCCTCTGAAGTCACGAACTCTGGGAAGAGCGAGATTGAAGAGTCTGTCAAGGAACTCATACATTCTTTCGCCTCTGAGAGTAACTTTAACACCGTTGGGCATACCTTCACGAAGCTTAAAGTTAGCGACTGATTTCTTTGCAAGGCAAACTACGGGCTTCTGACCGGTGATCTTACCGATATCGCCTACGATAGCGTCAACTGCCTTGGGGTTATCACGTGCTTCACCGCAGCCAACATTGATAACAATCTTATCAATCTTGGGAATCTGCATAACACTCTTGTAGTTGAATTTCTTCATGAGTGCGGGAGCAACGTCAGCAGTATACATTGTCTTAAGTCTTGCCATTTTTTGTTGTCCTCCCTTAATTACTCAATGTGTGCGCCGCATTTCTTGCAAACGCGAACTTTCTTACCTGCATCATTGATTACGTGGCCTACTCTTACAGCCTTGCCGCACTTGGGGCAAACGAGCTGTACCTTGTCAGCGTAAAGAGCGCTTTCAGCCTTGATGATGCCGCCTGCTTCGCCCATCTTTCTGGGCTTAACATGCTTTGATACAACGTTGATACCTTCAACGATTACCTTACCCTCGGAAGGAGAAACCTGCATAACCTTACCGGTCTTGCCTCTGTCCTTGCCGTTGATAACCATAACGGTATCGCCGGTTTTAACATGAACTTTCTTACTCATTGTACGCTCCTCCTATTAAAGTACTTCGGGAGCGAGGCTGAGGATTTTGGTGTAATCCTTATCACGAAGCTCTCTTGCTACCGGTCCGAAGATACGGGTACCCTTGGGGTTCTTATCTTCCTTAATAATAACTGCTGCGTTTTCATCAAAGCGGATGTAAGTGCCGTCTTCTCTTCTTACGCCCTTAGCGGAACGTACTACAACTGCCTTTACAACGTCACCCTTCTTAACAACGCCGCCGGGTGTTGCCTTCTTAACAGAAGCAACTATAACATCACCGATATTGGCATACTTTCTGCCAGTACCACCGAGTACACGGATGCACATAAGCTCCTTAGCACCGGTATTATCGGCGACTTTAAGTAAAGTCTGCTGCTGAATCATGAATGTGCCTCCTTATTTAGCTTTCTCGATGATTTCAACCACACGCCATCTCTTATCCTTGGAAAGAGGACGGGTTTCCATCAGTAATACACGGTCACCGATGCCGCATTCGTTCTTTTCGTCGTGAGCCTTAAGCTTGATTGTGTGGTTAACAATCTTCTTGTAAAGAGGATGTCTTACCTTGTCCTTAACGGAAACAACAACGGTCTTATCCATCTTGTCACTTGTAACAATGCCGACACGGGTCTTTCTTAAATTTCTTTCCATAACTGCGTCCTCCCTGTCTTATGCATCCTTACCGTGAAGTTCAACGTCTCTCAGTACTGTGAGTACTCTTGCGATGTCCTTCTTAACGGCGCTGATACGCATGGGGTTATCGAGCTGGTTGATGGCCTGCTGGAAGCGCAGCTTAAAAAGTTCATCCTTAAGTTCAAGGAGCTTAGCATCCAACTCCGCAGCGGACATCTTTCTGATTTCACTGGCTTTCATTATGACTCACCACCCTGTTCTTCTTTAGTTACAAACTTACACTTGATGGGAAGTTTGTTTGCAGCAAGACGCATAGCTTCTCTTGCTACATTCTCTTCAACACCGGCGATTTCAAACATAACTCTGCCGGGCTTAACTACTGCTACCCAGTATTCAGGTGAACCCTTACCTGAACCCATTCGGGTTTCAGCGGGCTTCTCTGTAATGGGCTTGTCGGGGAAAATCTTGATCCAAACCTGACCGCCACGCTTGATGTATCTTGTCATAGCGATACGGGCTGCTTCAATCTGATTTGAGGTGATCCATGCGGGCTCAAGTGCTACAAGGCCAAAGTTGCCGTAAGTAACCATATTGCCACGATGTGCAGCGCCCTTAAGGCGACCTCTCTGCTGTCTGCGGTATTTAACGCGCTTAGGCAATAACATTTTTAAGCCCTCCTGTCTCTTCTTTTCTTAGTGGCGGTTTCGTGAAGAACTTCGCCTTTGTAAATCCAAATCTTAACGCCGATACGGCCGTAAGTTGTCTTAGCTTCTGCAAAGCCGTAGTCGATGTCGGCTCTGATTGTCTGAAGCGGAATTGTTCCTTCCTTGTATGTCTCGGAACGAGCGATTTCAGCACCGCCGAGTCTGCCGCTGCACTGAATCTTGATACCTGCTGCACCAAGTCTCATTGTGCTGCCGATTGCCTGCTTAACTGCACGGCGGAAGGAAACTCTCTTTTCAAGCTGCATAGCAATCTTTTCTGCTACAAGCTGAGAATTGAGGTCAGGCTGCTTGATTTCGATGATGTTGATGAAAACATCCTTGCCTTCGCCAAGCATCTTCTTGCAAGTTGCCTTAATCTTTTCGATTTCTGCGCCGCCCTTACCGATAACCATACCGGGCTTTGCGCAATGGATATTGATACGAACTCTCTTGGGGTCGCGTTCAATTTCAATTTTGGGAACACCTGCGGAGTTAAGTGCGTTGAGGAGATACTCACGAACGTTGTAGTCAGCTACAAGAGTATCACCGAAGGTTGACTTACCTGCATACCAGCGAGATTCCCAATCCTTAATGACACCGATTCTTAAACCGGTAGGATTAATTTTCTGTCCCATTGTTTAATTCCTCCTCCCCGATTATTCCATTTCCTTGAGAACAAGGTTAATGTGAGATGTCTTCTTGTTGATTCTGTAAGCTCTGCCGTGTGCTCTGGGTCTGATTCTCTTGAGAGTGGGACCCTGAGAAACTGAACATTCAGCAACATAAAGTCTTGTGACATCCATATCGAAATTGTTTTCCGCATTTGCTACTGCGGACTTAAGAAGCTTTGCAACGGGTTCACACGCAGCCTTGGGTGTGAACTTAAGGATTGCCATAGCTTCGTCAGCGGGCTTGTTTCTGATAAGGTCGAGAACGATCTTAACCTTACGGGGAGCTATACGCTCAAAAGTCGCTTTTGCTCTTGCTTCCATTGTTTACACTCCTTTCGGCTTATTTACCGTTATTTGATGTCTTTGATCCTGCATGACCCTTGAAGGTTCTTGTAGGAGCGAACTCACCTAATTTGTGACCAACCATATCTTCTGTTACATATACGGGAACGTGCTTACGTCCGTCATGTACGGCAAAGGTGTGACCAACAAACTCAGGGAAGATTGTGGAGCTGCGGCTCCAAGTCTTAAGGACGATTTTTTCGCCGTTTTCGTTCATTTTGATGACTCTTTCGAGAAGCTTAGGCTGCACGAAAGGTCCCTTTTTAGTACTTCTGCCCATTATTTATTGCTCCTTTCCGTTTATTTAGCATTAGCGCGTCTTACGATAAGCTTATCGGACTGCTTATGCTTTGCACGAGTCTTATAACCGAGAGCAGGCTTGCCCCAGGGAGTAACAGGACCGGGACGGCCGATGGGTGACTTACCTTCACCACCACCGTGGGGGTGATCACAGGGGTTCATAACTGAACCGCGGACTGTGGGACGTACGCCCATGTGACGTGTACGACCTGCCTTACCAACCTTAACGTTGAGGTGATCTTCGTTGCTTACTGTACCGATTGTTGCCATACAGTCAGCGGGAACGTTACGAAGCTCGCCTGAGGGAAGACGAAGGAGAGCATACTTTCCTTCCTTAGCCATAAGCTGTGCTGCGTTACCTGCGCTTCTTGCAAGCTGACCGCCGCGGCCGGGATAAAGTTCTACGTTGTGAACAAAAGTACCTGTGGGGATGTTCACAAGAGGAAGAGCATTACCAACCTTGATGTCTGCTGTTGCACCGGAAACAACAGTGTCGCCTACCTTGAGGCCTGAGGGAGCGATAATGTAATTCTTTACACCGTCCTCATACTGGATGAGTGCAATAAATGCTGAACGGTTGGGATCATATTCAAGTGTAAGAACAGTTGCGGGTACATCTGTCTTGTTTCTCTTGAAGTCGATGATTCTGTACTTCTGACGGTTACCGCCGCCGTGATGACGAACGGTGATTCTGCCGTAGCTGTTTCTGCCTGATGTCTTCTTGAGGGACTCAAGGAGGCTTCTTTCAGGAGCAACCTTAGACAACTGTGAGTAGTCGATTGTTGACATGTTACGGCGACCGTTTGTTGTCGGCTTATAGACTTTTATAGCCATTTGATTTCACACGCCTTTCATATTATTGAAAAAATTGTGTCCGAATTCCGGAGAGTTTAGCGGCCTGGCTAAACCATACATCGCTGTCCGGAAGGTCTATTAGAACATACCGTCAAAGAACTCGATTGTCTTGGAGTCTTCTGTAAGTGTTACGATTGCCTTTTTCCATGAGGGCTTGTAGCCTTCGAAACGGCCGTAACGGCGGAAATGACCACGAACATTCATTGTGTTGACCTTGTCAACCTTTACGCCGAAAAGCTCTTCAACTGCTTTTGCGATTTCGATTTTGTTAGCATCCTTAGCAACTACGAAAGTGTACTTCTTTTCAGCTGTGCCGAGCATACTTTCTTCTGTAACTACGGGCTTGAGGATTATATCCTGTGCAAACTTACTCATTATGCATAAACCTCCTCAATCTTTGCTACTGCATCCTTGAGAACTACGATGCTGTCGCAGTTAAGGATGTCATAAACATTGAGAGTGTTAACGAATGTAACGTTTACACCTTCGATGTTACGAGCGCTGCGATAGATAACATCATTCTTTTCGGGAAGAACGATAAGTGTCTTCTTGGCTGCCTTAACAGCTGTGAGAACATTAACAACTTCCTTTGTCTTGATAGCTGCAAGTGTAAGCTCGTCGAGAACGATCATTTCGCTTGCTGCAACCTTAGAAGAAAGAGCGGACTTGAGAGCAAGTCTCTTAACCTTCTTGTTGATTTCAAATCTGTAGCTGCGGGGCTTGGGGCCGTGTGCGATACCGCCGTGGTACCACTGGGGAGCTCTTGTTGAACCCTGTCTTGCACGACCGGTTCCCTTCTGTCTCCAGGGCTTCTTACCGCCACCGGATACTTCAGAACGAGTGAGGGTGGACTGTGTACCCTGACGCTGATTTGCGAGGTAATTTACAACTGCGATGTGCATTGCAGATGCGTTGGGCTCGATAGCGAAAATGCTTTCACAAAGCTCAAGCTCGGATACCTTTGCGCCAGCCATATTTAATACGTCAATTTTAGGCATTTTCTATTCCTCCCTTACGCTTTCTTAACGGCATTTGTGATAACAACGTAACCGCCCTTTGCGCCGGGAACAGCGCCTCTTACAGCGATGAGGTTGTTTTCTGCATCTACCTTAACTACGTCCAGATTCTGGACTGTAACCTTTTCAGCACCGAGATGACCGGGCATCTTCTTTCCCTTGAAAACTCTTGAGGGGTCGGAGCATGCGCCCATTGAACCCTGGTGTCTTGCTACGGGACCGGTACCGTGTGATTCTACGAGTCTGCCGAAGTTCCATCTCTTGATAGCGCCTGCGTAGCCTTTACCCTTGCTGGTACCGCTTACGTCTACCTTTTCGCCTGCTGCGAAAACGTCAGCCTTGAGAACATCGCCTACATTCACTGAATCAGTGTCAGCGAGTCTGAACTCCTTGAGAACTTTCTTGGGGGCAACATCAGCCTTTGCGAAGTGACCCTTCATGGGCTTGTTTACGCGATTGACCTTCATGTCACCGAAACCGAGCTGAACAGCATTGTAGCCGTCCTTCTCTTCTGTCTTCTTCTGTACGACTGCGCAAGGACCAACTTCAAGAACGGTTACGGGAACTACATTGCCCTTCTCGTCAAAGAACTGTGTCATGCCAATCTTCTTACCGATAAGACCTTTTTTCATGTTTTTTCCTCCTTCAGATTATTGGTCGGCTTGGTGCCGACTTGACCTGCGGTGCTTTGCGGACGTCTGACGTCCTTTATAAGCAAACCGAAATTACATTACCTTAATTTCGATATCAACGCCGGCGGGAAGCTCGAGATTTGTCAGAGCTTCAGCAGTCTTTGCTGAGGGTCTGATTACATCAATGAGTCTCTTGTGGGTTCTCTGCTCAAACTGTTCACGGGAATCCTTATACTTGTGAACAGCACGAAGGATAGTAACAACTTCCTTCTCTGTGGGAAGCGGAACGGGACCGGAAACCTGAGCACCTGTACGCTTTGCGGTTTCAACTATTCTTTCCGCTGCTTTGTCTACGAGTGAGTGATCGTAGCCTTTAAGTCTGATTCTGATCTTTTCCTTAACTGCCATTTTAATGCCTCCTTAGAATTTGGCGGGCTGTGCTGTCTGAAAATTTCTACACGGCGCCGGGTTATTCGCGCCTTCCGATTTTTAAATCCGGAATATCGCAAGTTATTCCGGACCGAATTACAGAAATTTTCACCGCATAAGTACCATAGGAGCCCGGTTAAGGCGCAGGCTCCCCCCTTGTGCGGTATTACATAATCGCCCGGTTTGAAAATCGGACATACTCCACGGAAATTTCCTGCGTCGAGCGCAGCCACCTCCCGTATCATCGCATATCAGCCTGTTATTTTTTAGGCATAATAATCCCTTTTTTAACAGGCAAGATGCATTGTACCATATATTTCTGTAAATTGCAACAATTTTTTGAAAAAATTTTCGTAAAAGTTGCCATTTTTTTTGACACACTAACCAAGTGATTTTTTATACATTTTCAAGCGAATATACACCGAATATCTGCATATTTATGTATTTTTTAAAGTTTTTCCCGTTTTCTTATTGATATTTTGTGTCCCCGAAAAGTATTTTTACTTTTTTCTGTATTTTTTACACAAAACACTCAAATATTTAATCCACGCAACCGGGCTATTCTCTTATTATTCATTTGCGGAAACTGCCGGATAGATGATTTCTTTAATAAGAACATTCATACAGAACCAGTTTTCGACGGGAGAAATGTTCTCTCTTTCAGCACTTTCCGTTGCGGCAACACTTGTAATATCACCATAAGCATCTATAAGATAAACACGTCTTATATTATCGGCATCAAAATTTTCCTCGTCATAAAACTCAAAAACATAATTCTGCCCCGACTCAGGTACGGAATAAACAGCAAGAAGCAATGCTTTATCAATCTTTTTCTGTTTATTTACAATCTTAATATATTTATTATCGGGGGAATCATCCGTTTCCATAGTACCGTTCTTTTCGGGCATTGAGATGCTGAGATCAACCTCCTCAGGCACCTTCACGGTTGTTTTGACTTCCTTTGTTGTCTTTTCTTCCCTTGTGGTTTTCTCCTCGCGGGCTGTTGTCTGTTCAGAGCTTGTCGTTTCGGGAATTGCTGTGCTCTCCTCTTCAGCTGTAGTTTCTTCCGCAGCAACAGAGGCTGTTTCTTCCGGAAAAATGCTTTCTGTTGTTTCCGGCACCGCAATAACAATTGAAGTAGAGCTTTCTTCACCTGCAGGTTCAGATGTATTTTTCTCAGATACCTGAAAAACAGTACAGCTGCCGAAAAGCATTATTATTGCAGTAATCAATAAAACTGCTGCCTTTTTCATTAACGAAAATCTCCTTTAATAATTAATTACATATTATATATAGAGCACGGCTTACATAGTGCCCCCCGGGAAAACATCAGCCCGACAGAGCACTCCGTCGGGCTGGATACAAACAAAGAAAACAATTATGCACCTGTTATTGTTGAAAGCACAGAGCTTGTGGTATCATCAGAGAGAATTGCAATTACACTTGTGATAAGCGAAGAGAGGATTGCATTGATATCTGCGGCACTGGCCCCCGTAAGAGCTGCAATGATACCGGTAAAAATATCGGAAAGCCCCTGCATAGAAGACAGATCACCGTTACGGATAGTTTCAATAACCCTATTGAATGCCGTTGTTATTGCCTCTGCATCAAAACCGAGGTTGGCAATTGTCTGAATTAAGGTATTAAGCATAATAATACGCCTCCGCCATAACTTTATATACATTGATGATAACACAACATAAATTATTTATTATTCTATTATAGAATTATAAATAATTTTTATATTATTTTTTACCAAACTGTTAACATTTTCCTGTTTGTAATATTACTCAGCCTTCAGCTCCCCGTTTTCCTGCGGCTCCCGGTGCTCCCCCTCGTGCACGTCCTTAAAAACGTGAATGATTCCCGCATCATTGTAAACCTTTATAAGGATTACAATAAAAGGAAGGATAAAGAAGCCGAGCACTCCGAGAGTCTTTGAACCGACATACATTGCAATAATTGTAGCTATAGGAGGCAGCCCCACCTGTCCTGCAACCAGCTTCGGTTCAATAATCTGTCTGATAACAAGAATTATGACATACATTACAAGAAGCCCTATGCCCATGCCGATATTGCCCGTAATAAAAGAAATAACCGCCCAGGGAATAAGCACAGTACCTGTACCGAGCACGGGAATGATATCAATAAACGCAATTGCAACGGAAATGAATATAATGTAAGGACTTTCAAAGACACCTATAAATTTAAGGATATAAAAACCGACAGTAAGCTCAAATGAGGTAATCAGAATAATAAGGCAGTAAGCCTTTATCATCTTCTTAAGAGAGTTCACACCGAGATGCCAGGCATCAGAAATTTTGCGTGCACGCTCGGGCTTTACCTGCTTTACGAAAAATATTTTGATTTTATCATAATCAGAGGAAATGAACACGGTGGAAATCATAAACACGATAGCCGCAATAATGAGAGAGGGAATTTTACCCACCGTGCCCGTAATCATTTCAGAGCCCTTTGAAAGAAGCTCGGACCAGTTTATCATTGATGTATCAATTGAAATATTCTGAAACCCGTTCTGAATTATATTATCAAAGAAAAGAGTAACATTTTCGTGAAGTGTACCCCTTATAACCTCGGGAAGAAAGGACGTAATATCCAGAATCCAGAGCTTGAGATCATTTACAAGGTCCGTAATATTGTTAAGCTGTGCTACAGAATAATCATAGAAGCCCGAAACAGTCTCAACAAGCTCAATTCCTATAAGAAAGAACACAGCAGCAATTATAAGGACAAGCATAATCACAAAGCCTGCGCTGAGCCACGGGCGCTTAAGGGGAGTTTTCTTCACAATAGCAGATATGGGACGGTTAAGAATTCCTGCCGCAGCAAAGGCGAAAATAAAAGGAAGCAGCAAAGGAAGCAACCATCGGTAAGCGGCAAAAGCCACGGCAAATATCAATGCAAAGTAAGCTGTGTTTATAAGCACTCTGCGTCTTTTTTCAACAACATTAGTCATTCTATCACCTCATTGCAACAAATTTGCATATAAAAAAATTGAAAACAGTAAACTATACTTAATGTTATGATACAACAAAACTCTTAAATTAACAATAAAATTTTCATAATTTTTGAAATATTATTTAAACAAAAAACTGTTGACATAAGACCGCGCCTATTATATAATAGCAAATTGTAGAAACAAGGGTGCATTGCGCCTTTTTTCCGGTCGAACAGCATTTTTTCCGTTACTTTGGCTGTTTAATGAAGAATAAGAATGGAGGGGTATTACCAATGAAAAGAACATATCAGCCTAAAAAGCGTCAGCGCAAGATGGAGCACGGCTTCCGTAAGAGAATGGCAGACAGAAACGGCCGCAAGGTTCTTGCCCGCCGCAGAGCAAAGGGCAGAAAGCAGCTTACATACTAATTAAAGCTGAAAGGATTCGTGTAAATTGTCACGATTCGCAACACTAAATTCCAACACCGATTTCCGCAGGGCATACGGCCGCGGAAAAGCATACACAAATCCTGCGTTGGTTACCTATGTTGTAAAGAACCGCGCGGGAATTTGTCGTATAGGGATAACAACAAGCAAAAAAATAGGCAATGCAGTTCAGCGTAACCGTGCAAGGAGAGTCATCCGTGCGGCATATCTGTCACTCGGAGAGCTTCAGGGCAGTTACGATATTGTATTTGTCGCAAGAACAAAAACGGTCTTTAAGAAAAGTACGGAAATCGGCGCAGTTATGCGCAATCAGTTAACATCGGCAGGTATTATCAGAGATGCTTAAGAAAGCGGCTATGGGGATTATCCGATTCTACCAGAAATACATCTCCCCTCTTTCAGGGCCGAAATGCAGATATTATCCGACCTGTTCCCACTATACTCTTGAAGCTATTGACCGTTACGGCTTCTTTCTCGGCGGCGCCATGGGAACGCTGCGAATTTTACGATGCAACCCGCTTTTTCCGGGTGGGGTTGACCCTGTTCCGGACATAAAGTTCAACAGAAGAAACAGGAAATAAAACTCGGAGGATTTCAATGGGATTTTTTGAATTATTATATGATATCTTAGCCGTTCCTTTCGGATATGCGCTTGCATTTCTTTTCGAAATTACAAACAATTACCTTCTCTCGCTTTTACTTATTACCCTTATCATCAGGCTTTTTCTTCTGCCTCAGGCTGTAACTCAGCAGAAGAACTCTGCAAAGCAGATGCGCCTTCAGGCTAAGGTCAATAAGATAAGAGCAAAATACTCAACTCTCAATCCGAGAGAAGCACAGATGAAAATATCCGAAGAAACGCAGGAACTCTACAGACGCGAGGGCTTCAGCATGAGCAATATGGGATGTCTTCCCATGATTCTTCAGCTTGTGGTTATGATGGGTCTTTACGGTGCCATCTACTCCCCCATCAAGTACGTGCTCAAATTCAGCGAAGCACAGATTGCAGAGCTTTCCGCCGCTTATACAAAGGTTATGGGCGATGTATCCGCAACACGTCAGATAGAGCTGCTTGTGCTTAACAAATTTTCAGAAATCAAAGAATATCTCAATCCCGAAATCATTAAAGATGCTGACATAACAAGAATCGAAAGCTTCATTGAAAATTTCAAAATCTTCGGAATTGACCTTACTGCAAATCCGAAGGAAGTCGGCGGTATTCTTATTCTTATCCCTGTTCTCGCAGGTGTTACCGCTCTTATGTCCAGTTTGTTTATGTATCTCAAGCAGAGAAAAACAAACCCCGAAATGTCAAAGAACCCTGCTATGGGCTGTATGACATTTATGTCACCCGCTATGTCTTTCATGTTCTCCTTCAGCTTCCCCGCAGGTATCGGCTTCTACTGGATTATCTCCAACATTCTTTCCTTTATCCAGACAGTCGGTCTCCACTTTACATTAAAGCCTGATGCTATTATAGCTGAACAGATGATTGATGAAACCGTTCAGAGACGTGCAAAAGAAAACAATGTAAAAATCAAGGCAGCAATGATGCAGAAAAAAGAAGACAATAACGAATAATCTGAAAACAGACCGTTCCGGTTTATATAACAAGAAAGGATTTCGTTGTTAATGATTATAGAAAAAATCGGTACCGGCAGTTCTATTGCCGAAGCCTACGAAAATGCCAAGGTTCTCCTGGCTGCTCCCGATGATGCAGAGCTTCATCAGGAAATTATCCAGGATGCAAAGAAAAAGCTTTTCGGTCTTATTTCCGAACCCGCTAAGGTTAAAGTCTGGTATGAAATCGCAGACAAGCCCGTAAAGGAAATCAAAACAGAAAAAACCTTTAAGAATGAAAAGAAACAGCCTGAAAACAAGGCTCCCGCAAAGTCCCGTGAAGAAAAGCCCGCACACAAGGATACCCCCAAGGCAAAGCCTGCTCCCGTAAAGGAAGATGCTCCCGTTACACCTGCTCCCGCAAAGGAAGAGCCCAAGAAGGCTGTCCGCGAAGCAATTGAAATCACAGAGAATGACGGTGCTGCAAAATACCTCAGAATGATTATCGAGGGTATGGGCATCACAGAATACAATCTCACACTTTCAAAGGCTGCAGATTCAAATGAGTACGTTTACACAATTGAATGTGAAGAAGACGGCTCTCTTATCGGCAGACGCGGCGAAACACTTGATTCTATTCAGTATCTTCTCCGTCTTTCCGTAAACAAGGGAATTGACGATGACAAGCACCGTAAGGTTTCCGTAAACATCGGAAATTACAGAGAAAAGAGAAACGACAATCTTCGTGCTCTTGCTCACAGAAGTGCAAAGCAGGTACTTAAATACGGCAAAAACGTGGTTCTTGATCCTATGAACCCCTATGAAAGAAGAATAGTTCACACAGCTATTCAGGAAATCGAGGGCGTTACCTCTCATTCTATCGGACAGGATGCCGGCAGAAAGGTTATTATCTCCCTTGAGGAAGGCGTTCAGCCTACACATCCCTCAAAGGGCGGCTATAACAACAGAGGCAGAAACGACCGCAGAGGCGGCAGAAAGGGCGGCTTCCAGAAGAAGGAGGCTTATCAGCCTGAGGTTACAAGAGCTCCCCGCAAGGATACTGCAGGTTCTCTCTACGGCAAAATAGAAATTCCCTCTAAGAATACAGAAGAATAAAATTCAGAGCCTTTTCCTTTCGGAGAAGGCTCTTTTTCTGCAATTTTTTACAAACAAAAAAATACCCTGTGCTCCTTTCGAAGCACAGGGCTTTTGTTATTCAGTCACGGACTTTATCAGTATCTCTTATTTGAAAAGATTCTTGATAAATTCGCCGATCTTCTGGAAGAATGCAATAATCTTCTGGAAGAATGCAATAAATCCGTTAGGAGCAAGCTCATCGTCATCGATGATGTCACCGGTGTACTTGTTGAGAAGGTCACCGAGAGAAATTTCGAGCTGACGGAGGAAATCAAGGTTGCTCGTCTTGAAGAGCTGGTTAAGGAATGAGTAGTCACCGTTGAACTCTGCAAGCCAGTCTTCTGTGCTGTGTGCTGCAACATTTGCTGCGTAGAAGATCTGGTATACGGTGTACATAATTTCATCCATACCGGTCTTGTTG
>JAGAKX010000050.1 GCA_017625435.1 Clostridia bacterium | reverse complement strand
TTTAGTTTTTTTGGAAAAAATTTAAGGCTGACAGAAAACATATCTGTCAGCCCTGTTTTTAATAATTTTCCTCCCGGAAGCAATTGCGGGCTCTGAAATCGGCAACATTTTTTTCCTTGAATTCATCGGTGTAATCATAGCCCCAGAGATTGAAAATACCCTCGAAGCTTTCGTTTGTTTCATCGGGATATATTAATATCTTTGAGTTTTTAAGAGGAAAGGTAAACATTACCGTGCCGTGGCCTGCTATGTAGGTATGCTTTGCGATTTCTGAGGCAACACGGTTTGCTTCGATTCTGGGATATTCCTCGTAGAATTTAATCTCCGTTACGGGGAAAAGTGCCACGTGAGCATCGGACATTCTGTAGAATTCCGTACTGGTGCCGAAGTGCCCGTGGTGAGATACCTGCATAATATCGCACTTGAGAAAATCGGGGAAACGTCTTTCAATTATGACGCTTGCCTTTCCGCTTGCATCCCCGGGAAAGCTTATTTTATCCCCGTCAACAGTCATCATTGAAGCAAGGGATGAATTATTGTAGTCCTCGAGAGACTGAGGAAAAACGTCCTCGTGAGAGCAAAGCACATCAACTCTGAGACAGTCAACATAAAAATACTGTCCCGAATGAAGCTTGTACTTGGGTATATCCCTTCTCTTTTCAATTTCGACATTGAAAAGCTCCGTGTGCCGTCTGTCGGCAATAAGCCAATCCTCTGCAGAGGGGTGGGAATGAGGTACAAAGTTATAGTAAAAACCTTTTATCTTTACATCCGTGAAATTCAGGATAAAATCAAGGCACTTGCAGATGTGGTCTGCGTGACCGTGGGAAAGGTACCAGCCCGAAATAACAACGGGCATTCCCTCGGGAGTCTCTTTTTTGAGAAACTCGTAAAGTCTTTTATCATCATTCAGCGAATAAAAGTGTGCGCTGTCTATAACGAAGAATGAATAATCTGTCAGCTGAAAAATATAGCACATACCGCAGTCAATAAGGGTATGGTCAACCTCAAACTGCCACATTCTTACGGGGCACTTCCCTGCCTTTGAGTACTTTGTATTAAGCTCTGCAGAAAAGCTGTCATACACCTTTCTTATCTCCCCTGCCTTCTTATCGAAGGTGACCGTAACGGAAGCACCGCCCTTTTTTAGAGTAGTGCTTCTGAAAAAGTCAACAGAAGAGGACTGCGCTTCAGCAAAGCCGTCATTTCTGAGGGAAGACAGCATTTCATTATAATCATTTTCGGTTTTATCGGTAAAAAGAAGAAGCTCGTTACCGTTACCGCTGTCATATTTCTGATATTTCATAATACTTCTTATTCAATCTCAAAATCGGGTTCACGGAAGAAGGAGGGCACAAAGCCTGCCTTTTCGAAGAATTTTTTAAGCCACTTCTTGTAAATCACAACAAGCACAAGCACACCGATGCCAAGAGCAGTCAGCTTTATACCTGTTGAAAGACCCTTTGCCTTGTATTCAAAGGAAAGTGTGTGCTCGCCCTTACCGGCTTTTATACCAATAAGACCGCCACCTACCTTTACGATATCGCCGTCTGTGGTGATTTCACCGGATTCGCTGTCGTAAACCGCATAGCTCAGAACCTTGCCGTCAAGGGTTACCTCCCAGCTTTCGTCATAAGGAATTGAGGTCCACAGGAAGCTGTCATCATTTGTCACCTTGATTGTGCCTTCAAGAGTTGTTTCGTCAAATGCGCTCATTTTGAAGGTACCGTTTGCAACAATCTTATTGTAGGCTTCCTCAAACTTTTCGCTGTCAAGTCTTGCTGCACAGAAGGCAAGTCCTGCGGAATTGTTTGAAGAGGGAACGGTATAGGTTACCTCAATTTCATCCTCGGTTGTAAGATAACCGCAGTCAAGAATGAAGGGCTGGATTGAGGTACTGTTATAGAAATAGCTCAGCTCTCCTGCTTCAATATTAAGAGATGAAAGCTTTGTGGAGCCTACATAAATATAGTAATTTCCGTCTGTTTCGGGCTTTACCTTTACGATAGCCTTTCCCTCGGAGCCGTTGTTATTCTTGTTTACGGTAAAGGTCGTTGTGCTGTTTATGGCAGAGGGGTCAACATCCTTCATATTTTCACCGACAAATTCGGTAGCATCAACGTGAATGAGTACGTCCTCAACACCTGTAGCCGATGCCATAAGCTCATTTTGTACGGTAAAGGGATTTGAAGAGCTGTAGTCCCATTCGGTTACATCCTTGCTTACGGAATTTACAAGGGGCAGATAGTAGTTATACTTAAATGCTTCGAACTTATCGTTATTATCAACAAGAGTATAAATATCGTCATTCTGAATGAAATTCATATTGTCGTATATATACCTTATTGAGAAAAGTGAGTTAAATACGGGAGTCTGGGGATAGTAGGTGTAGGAATTGATGTTATTTCCGAAAAGCCCCAGCTTTTCCATTGTTTTGGCGGTGTGCTCATAAGCCATTGAAGAAAATACGGAAACACCGTTATAGCCGTACCAGGAAGGATCCATTCTTGCGCGGAGCTTTGAAAGCTCTGTGCGGTAGAAAAGCTCATCATCCTTTTCTTCAACAGCTTCCTGAAGCTCCTTATATGAATAATAGTCGGAGGTATATGCTTCCTTGGGCTGTGCCATTGTGATTTTAGGAACATCAGCTACAACAATTTCGAGAATTACCGTAAAGAAAAGAAGGAATACGATTGCCTTTTCTCTGTACTTCTTTGAACGCATCATTCCGAAAATAACAACATAAAGAATTGTAAATACCGCGCTTAAAATAAGAGTGAGAGCATCTGCGTTGGGCACTTCAATCTTTTCAACAAGAACAAGGAAGCACATCACGGCAAAGCCCATTCCGATATATGCCTTGTTGGAAAACTCCTTTATATTTCTGAATGCCTTGAAGGCAAGAACCAGAATAAAGAACGAGTAAGCAAAGGACCATCTGTAGGGAAGGTCATTGGGCATATGGAAGCCGTGCCATACGAAGTTGAACTGATTTACGGTAAAGCCTGCAAGACAGGCAATAAGAAGAATGGCGGATGCAACCTTCTGCTTGCCGGGGATTTTGTCGGAAAGGAAGTAGAAAGGAAGAAGCATTACGGTAAGAAGTCCGCAGTAAACATTGGGAATTACGTTATCGCCGCTGCTTCTGATTGTAGGCTCAATACCTGTCAGGTGATTTGCAATAAAGCGGAAAACATCAAAGTACTGCTTGAAGTCCTCAGGGAATGTACCTGCTGTTGCAGAGGATGTCTGCAGACAGTAGTAAACGGGAATAAGTGCAAATGCCGCAAGGCAGAAGCAAAGGAAGGACGAGAGTGCAAAGGTCCAGCCCGTTACCCAGAAACGGTTATCGCGGAATCTGTGATTTCTTTCCTTCTTCTTTGAAGGTGCGGGAATTGCTTCTGCAGGTGCAGGCTCAATGAATTCTTCTGCTGCTGATTCTTCGACAATTACTTCCGTAACTGCTTCTTCTGCGGTTGCTTCCTCGGAATTTATGTCAGCACAAATTTCCGGGGCAGCAAATTCCGAATTCCCGATTCCGAATTCCGAATTTGCTTCGGCTTCTGCTTCTTCGGAAAGAAGGACAGCAGTTTCCTCCTCGGCAACTGCTTTTGCCTTGAAAATCTTTGAAGAAAGCTCGTATCTGCCGAAATAGAAATAAAGGAAATACATTACGGAAAGAATACATATCATATAAGCCATATAGTAATTGCTTATCATAGTATATGTCATCATCGCAATATAAAGTCCGGGCTTATTCTTATTGATAATGCGTTCAATTCCAAGCATTACAAGGGGGAATACAGCAACGGCATCGAACCACATTATGTTCCAGGAGAACGCCACGAAATATCCCGAAAAGGCGTAAAAAAGACCGAAGACGACGCTTTCCTTCCTTACGCAGTTATTGGATTTATTGATGTAGTAAGTAAAGGTTGTTGCGGCAAGCACAGCCTTTGCCATAATCATAAGAGCTATTGCCTCAGGCATATTCTTATGACCGCATATAAGCATAAACAGAGCAAAGGGACTGCTGCAGTAATTAAAAAGGTTACCTAAGAATGAGGCACCCAGTCCCGAGGTCCACGAATACACGAGGGAGTTTCCCCCCGTAATACGGTCATAAACCTCAGCATAGAGAGGTCCGTACTGATGGTAAAGGTCCATTCTGAGAACCGTTCTTCCGCCCACAAGAAGAGTATTGCGGTGACAGATGTAAATAATGCACATTATGAGAAGTGCAAGACCTGCAGACATAAGACAGTACTTTCTTAAAAGGTACTTGTCGTCAGTCCTTGAGTGATTTTTTTTGAGTAAAGGACTCATAATGATTTTCCTTTCTTTTATCTTTTATCCGAGGGTAAGCTGTTCGCCCGTATCTTCCTGAGACAGCACAGCTCCGGCTGAAGGCAGGGTCTTTGTACGGTAACGGGAGGGCTTTTTGAAGCGGTCTTCCCTGAAATCCTCAACTGTGATTACCTTGTGACCCTTCTTGAGTGTCATTACCTGAACACCCTGAGTGTCTTTTGCGGACTTTGAAGCGACAGCGGCCGAATTGAAGCAGAGATATCTGCCGGCTGTTGTCACCATTACGAATTCGCCGTCTTCCCTGACATACCTGAAAGCACAGGGCTCAGCCTTATCGGAATATGCCTTGATAAGCTTCTTTCGGTTTGTCTTTGTTTCAAAGGAGGAAATGTCTACCTTTGCGACCTTGCCGTTTTCAAAGAATACGAGAATATAGCCCGTATACTCGGAAACGATTGCACAGAAAACTGCGGTTTCGCCGTCCTCCATCTGAAGCTTTGCACCGACAAAATCACCGAGAGAGCTTGCCTTACATTCATCGAATTCGGAAATTCTCGATTTATAGCACTGATGCTTGTTTGTAAAGAAAAGCAGCTCTGCATTGTTTGAGGCTTCTGCAGAGAGAATAATTTCGTCACCGTCTTTAAGCTTGTGGTTATTGCCCATTCGCCAGGACTGATGGGAAATTTTCTTGAAATATCCTTCCTTTGTAAAGAATACCATTACGGAATAATCGGGGATTTCATCCTCGTCGTCTGCATCGGGAAGCTCCGATTCATAAAGGATGTCCGTTTTACGGGGCTGACCGTACTTTTCAATAACCTTTTTAAGCTCATCAATAATAACCCTTTTGATTCTCGTCTTACTGCCGAGAATGTCCTGAAGGTCTTCAATGAGCGTTTCCAGCTTTTCGATGTCCTCGAGACGCTTTAAGATGTATTCGCGGTTTAAGTGGCGGAGCTTTATTTCAGCTACGTACTCAGCCTGAATTTCATCAATACCGAAGCCTATCATAAGGTTGGGGACAACCTCTGCTTCCTCGTCGGTCTGTCTTATAATCTTTATAGCCTTGTCGATATCAAGAAGGATTTTCTGAAGAGCCTTAAGAAGATGCAGTCTGTCCTGAGCCTTCTTAAGCTCGAAATAGGTTCTTCTTTTTACACATTCGGTACGGAAGGCTATCCATTCGAGAAGAAGGTCGCCCACACCGAGTGTCATGGGAGTTCCGCCTATAAGCACATTGAAGTTACAGGGGAAGGGCTCCTCAAGAGGTGTTCTCTTATAGAGAGCGGCAATTACCTTATCGGGGTCTGCGCCTCTTTTAAGGTCTATTGTAATTTTAAGACCGGAGCGGTCTGTTTCGTCTCGTATATCGCTGATTTCACGGAACTTTCCGCCCTTAGCAAGCTCAATTACCTTATCAATTATAGCTTCGCAGGTGGTTGTGGGGGGAATTTCCGTAATATCAATACAGTTATTTTTCTTATCGTAGGAGCACTTTCCTCTAACTCTTACGGAGCCTCTGCCCGTAGAGTAGATTTCCCTTATTTTTACGGGGTCGTAAATTACAGAGCCGCCGCCGCTGAAATCGGGAGCCTTGAGAGTTTCCGTGCAGTCGTGCTCCGGATTCTTTATAAGCTCTATTGTTGTCTCGCAGACCTCTTTGAGATTAAAGGAGCAGATATTGCTGGCCATTCCGACGGCAATACCCGAGTTTGAGTTTACAAGCACCGAGGGAAATGTTACGGGGAAAAGCACGGGCTCGGGCATTGTGTTATCGTAGTTGGGCACAAAATCTATTGCATCCTTATCAATGTCGTGGAAAAGCTCTGCACTGATTGCGGCTAACTTTGCTTCCGTATAACGTGATGCCGCAAACTGCATATTTTTTGAATATGCCTTACCGAAGTTACCCTTTGAATCAACGTAAGGATGCAAAAGTGCTTCGTTACCCTTGGTGAGTCTTACCATTGTTTCGTAAATGGGACCGTCACCGTGAGGATTCAGCTTCATAGTCTGGCCTACAATGTTAGCGGACTTTGTACGTGCGCCCGTAAGAAGACCCATTTTATACATAGTGTAAAGAAGCTTTCTGTGTGAGGGCTTGAAGCCGTCTATTTCGGGAATGGCTCTCGACATAATGACACTCATAGCATAGGGCATATAGTTCACTTCAAGAGTTTGGGTAATAAACTGATTGGCTATTTCACCCGCACCTGCAATATGTGCATTGGGATCAATGGGAAGCTTCGCGGTATTTTCTTCTTCGCCGGTTTTCTTTTTTCTTGCCATAGTGTCTCCTTTCAGCTGAGGTCCGCCATATCAATATAGAGATGTCCGTTCTCGGCAATATATTCTTTTCTACCCTGAAGGTTGTCACCTAAAAGCAGGTCAAATTTATCCGCAATTGCAACGGGGTCGAAATCGGGCTCAACCTTTATAAGTCTTCTGGTTGCAGGATTCATAGTTGTCATCCACATCATATCCGCATCATTTTCACCAAGCCCCTTTGAGCGCTGAATTGTGTATTTTGCGTCGCCGATTTCCTTGAGGGCTTCTGTTTTTTCGTTTTCATTGTAGCAGAACCACGTGTGCTTGCCCGATGTGATTTCATAAAGGGGAGATTCCGCAATAAATACCTTTCCTGCCTTTATAACCGAGGGCATAAGCGCATAAATCATTGTGAGAATAAGTGTTCTTATCTGGAAACCGTCGTAGTCGGCATCGGTACAGATAATGACCTTGTTCCAGCGGAGATTGTCGATATTGAATTCGGGAACACCCTTTACTGCCTTGCCCGATACCTCAACACCGCAGCCGAGGATTTTTATAAGGTCTGTTATAATTTCACTTTTGAAGACCTTTGCGAGGTCTGCCTTAAGACAGTTGAGAATCTTACCTCTTACGGGGATAACCGCCTGGAAGGCAGAGTCTCTTGCCTGCTTACAGGCACCGAGAGCCGAGTCACCCTCTACTATGAAGATTTCTCTTTCATTTACGTCCTTACTGCGGCAGTCAACGAATTTTTCAATACGGTTGAGCATATCGTTACCGCCCGACAGAGCCTTCTGCACGTTTACACGTGTTGCCTCCGCTCTTACACGGGAGCGCATATTTATAAGGATTCTTTCGCAGATTTTGTCTGCATCAAGCTTATTTTCAATAAAATAAATTTCAAGCTGATGCTTCAGGAACTGGGTCATTGCCTCCTGAATAAATTTATTTGTAATTGCCTTCTTGGTCTGATTCTCGTAAGAGGTCTGAGTTGAAAATGAAGACATTACAAGCACAAGGCAGTCGTCGATATCCTGGAAGGTGATTTTGGGGTCTGTTTTATTATACTTGCCGTTTTGTTTCATATAAGCGTCAATCTGAGAAACAAAGGCACTTCTTACAGCCTTATCGGGGGCACCGCCGTGCTCAAGATAGCTTGAATTGTGGTAGTACTCCTTCATTGACATTTTATCGGAGAAGGCAAGGGACACGAAAACTTTTACCTTGTATTCGGGCTTGTCCTCACGGTCTCTGCCGCTTCTTTCACAGGACCAGAACTGAACGGGAGTAATAGCCTTGTTGTCGACAATTTCCGTAAGGTAGTCCGTAATACCGTTATCATAACGGTATTCATAGGTTTCAAAGCGTGATTCCGTAAGCTGATTCTTAAGAATGAAGCGCACACCGTTATTTACAACAGCCTGCTTCTTCATAATATTCTGGAAGAAGTCAAGAGGAATTGCAATGTCGGTAAAAACCTCAAGGTCGGGCTTCCAGCGGATTCTTGTGCCCGTATCTTTTTTGTCATAGGGCTCCTTTTTGAGACCGCCTATGTTTTCACCCTTTTCAAAGTGAAGGGTGTAGCAGAAGCCGTCCGTGTGAATCTCTGCATCCATATACTCCGACGCATACTGTGTTGAGCAAAGGCCCAGACCGTTAAGCCCCAGGGCGAATTCGTAGCTTCCGCCGTCATTGTTATTGTACTTACTGCCTGCGTACATCTCACAGAAAAGAAGCTCCCAGTTATAGCGGTTTTCCTTCTGATTGAAGTCAACGGGCATACCTCTGCCGAAGTCCTGAACCTCAATCGAGCCGTCAAGAAAACGGGTTACCACAATTCTGTTACCGTAGCCCTCTCTTGCTTCGTCTATAGAGTTGGAAATTATTTCAAAAACCGAATGCTGACAGCCTTCAAGCCCGTCGTCGCCGAATATAACGGCAGGTCTTTTTCTGACTCTGTCGGCACCCTTTAGGGTAACGATACTCTCGTTACCGTATTCTGCTTTTTTTGCCATATTTTCCTCCGTGGTATTTATTAGCATAAATGCGGCTTTTATCCAAAATAATATAATACAACATTTTATATATATAAGTCAAGTAAACTTGTAATATCCGTTTCCTCTTTGAAATGTTCAAGGTAGTTTTTCAGAAAAGCCGTGCGTTTTTCCGCCTCTTCCCTTCCCTTTGCCGTATTCATAAGCCCTTCTAATTTCAGAAGCTTGTTATAAAAATGGGCAATTGAAGAGTCTCCGCTTCCCTCTCCCGAAAAATCGCCCTCTTCATAGACAGGACGGCTGTGGTTTCCGCCGAAGGAAAAGCATCTGGCTATACCTACGGCACCTATTGCATCGAGCCTGTCCGCATCCTGCACGATTTTCCCCTCAATACTACAGGGGATTTTACCCGATGAAAAGGAAACTGAGTTTATAATATCAATTATTCTGTCCGTATTTTCCTTTGAAACACAGTATTTTTCTAAAATTTTTCGTGCGTTGCCGTTATTTTCAGCAGTTTCCGGAAAAAGCTTTCTGTCGTCAGCATCGTGAAGAAGAGCAGAAAGGGTAACAATAAAATCATCCCCCGCATTGTCGGCATTCAGCATCCGTGCATTCTTCACTACACGCAGGGTATGAAGCACATCGTGTCCCGAGAATTCCCCCGAAAAAAGCTCCCTTATATCATTTTCAACGTTTTTTATAATTTCAATTTCGGCTTTAGTCATAAAATTACCTCTCAGCAAAAAATACAAATCCTGACAGAATATACTGCCAGGAAAACTAAGTTACTCAATAATGCTTCGGAGCTTGCTTATTACCGCTTGGGGGTCAGGAATATCACCGCACACAAGTGTTTTTTCAGCACCGTCCGCAAGATATTTAACCGCAATGACATTTTTCTGTATTTTATCGGGATTTCCGGGGAAACAAGCAGGAGCAATACTGAGAATATCGTTTTTACTTATAACTGCTTTACGGAATCCTATTCTGAAAACAATACTATCATCAATCCTTTCAATTACCCCCTGAGGAGATATAAGAAAGTAAATTCCGACTGCCGCCATAAGTACCGAAACGGCAATAATCAGCACGGACAGATATCCGATAAAAGTAAGTGCAAAACCTGCAAAGGGAACCCTACGGACTGCAATACCTGAAATTACGGTTACGGCAGAAAGCAAGAGTAGCGATATATATGGCTTTTTGAAGCGCTTTGAAATTATTTCTTTCATAAAAAACATCTCCTTTCACGGAAATTATACATTAATCCTGCTTTGCAGTCAATGAATCGGCTGCAGAAATTAACAAAAAAATCAGTTGATTTTTTATTACGGATGTTATATAATAGCAAAGTATCATATTGGCCGGTGTGATGGAATTGGCAGACGTGACGGACTCAAAATCCGTTGGTAGCGATACCGTGTGGGTTCGAGTCCCACCACCGGCACCAACAAAAAAGTCTCTTTTGTCTACCGATAAAAGAGACTTTTTTGAGTGATGCGTTCCTTGCGGAACGTGATGCGCACTTCGTGCGTGATGTCGTCCTTCGGTCTGTGATGCACGCCTGCGGCGCGTGAACAGAACGCATCGCATCACTTATCACAGTGAAGCTGCATCACTTATCACTTGTTTACAAACACACTTGGCTTGTGATATAATGTAAAAAAGTGAGGTGTGCATTATGCAGGAATCAAAACTTAGGGAACTTTCTATGGAATTTTCCGTTGATATTATCGAATTGGTAAAGCATCTAAAATCCGTCAAGGAGTCTGTCATCTCCAACCAAATCGGCAGAAGCGGCACAAGCATCGGTGCCAATATCCACGAAGCACAGTATGCACATGGCAAAAAAGATTTTATTTCTAAACTTGAAATTGCTTTGAAGGAAGCAAGCGAAACGGGTTATTGGCTTGAACTTTTGTACAGAACGAAATATATTGATGAACAAGCCTTCAAAAGCCTTTCATCCAAATGCACTTCCCTAAGAGCAATGTTAATAGCTTCCTGCAGAACTGCAAAGGAGAATGCAAAATGACAATAAAGAATGATCTTATTCTTTGGGACGACGGAGTAAATTGCTTATGCTTGCTCTCGATACCAAGCGAGCAACAATATAAATATATTGACGGGCTCCCCTGTATTACTTTCGGAGTATCTTATGAAAATGCGAATTTTAAAGGATACGATACCTTTACTCTATTTGACCGTTTTTATAACAACATATTAAACGAGCTGAAAAACACATACGATTCTTTGAATGGTACTTTTCGCATCTGTGATATCGGTGCAGATACGGATGGATATATAGAATTTGTTTTGAAAAATGGGCTCGCATTTATTAAAGGTCAGCTTGGTGCATCA
>JAGAKX010000007.1 GCA_017625435.1 Clostridia bacterium | reverse complement strand
TGCTACGAACAAACCTCGCCTCTCGACGTACCTTTGTACGCCTTCGGGCAAATAAAAACAAGCCTGAAGTCTTGTTTTTACTCGGTAAGGCCTCCTTCATCATTTTTTCCTATCCCCTTAAAATGAGCTGTAAAAAAACTAACGTTTTTTTACAGCCGCCTTCTTCATTTATTTGTTTTTCTTTGCATCATTAAGTATTTTTTCGTAGGGCATCAGCATACCCTCGTTCATTTTGTTGCCCATCTTTGCTCTGATTTTATCAGAACCCAGCATTGCTCCTACAAGATACATTGCCATTGACATCACCTTGTGCTTCTGCGGAAAATCGTACTGATTATGCTCCTTGTAGAATTTGTGGTCAGCTTTCATCATTCCGCGCATCATATATACTAGATCACGGAAAATTTTTGAGCCGCCGACACCGAGGAAGTTTGCGGGCTTGTTGAATTTGTAGGTAATGGCATAGCTAAGATTTTCTGCTAATTTGTCGATATTGTAATCTGTATCAGCTTCGTCGGTGGCAATACCTGCGATAAAGTTTCCGCCGACCTCTCCCCTGCCTTCAAGAATCATCTGCAGGTTTGTTTCTGCCGAATAGTTTCCGCTTATCAAATATGCAACCGGTCTTCCCATTGTAACACTTCTGTGTCCGTTACAGAACTGTCTGTCATCATACATTTTGAAAAGAGGACCCATAGAGTGATCCTTGATTGAAAAAGCATAAACAATTGCATCAGATGACTGAATGTTATTTCTGAGAATTTCGCTGAAGCCGTCTTTATAAACACATTGACTTGTAACGGCGCAATTCATACAGCCGAGGCATCCGCCCTTCATATAAAAATCGTGAAGATTCAACACGCGAACATTGTTTGATGATACAGCACAGAAGCGTGCAATCATTTTGTTAAGACTGAAATCATTTTCAGTTGCATCTGTTACAACAACTACATCTCCGTCTTCTTTGTCGGCTATATTCTCCGGTACCGTTGCAAGCACAGAATCTTTAGCTGCTGCTATTATCGTAGGTTTTTCGGAATAATCCTTTTCTGTGCACCAAAGTACGTAGCGCAGAAAATCTACTGCCTCAGTCTGACCTTTTTTCTTAGTAAGGTCATCCATATCAGCAGAAAGCCCCTTTACGTATTTTAGTCCCATATCATGGCAGTTATCCTCAATATATTTATGAGCTGTCACGTCATAGAAATGCTTTGAAGTAGTAATCTGAGTTGCCCACTTCCCTGCTAAACTGAGTCCTGACATTTTCATAAGCTCAATGAACTTATGAAGCTGTGATGGGGCAATAAAGGTATAAACGGGATAAGAGAATATAATAAGCTCTGCTTCATTAAGCTCCGTAATAGCAGGAGAAAAATCTTTTTCAAGTGCTCTGATTTTTCTTCCGATATGTAAGTATGAAAAGCTATGCTCAGGGAACATAATTTCAAGATATCTGCAGGTCTGAAGCGTTATACTGTATTGAGCTTTAGGGCTTCCGTTAATAATAAGAATTTTCATATTTACAATCCTCGACATATTATTTTATTAAATATTAACATATTATTCACATTTGGTCAACCGAAAATGAATGACAATTAAGGTAAATATTAATTTTTAGTAAAATTAGGTCTTGTACTTTTATTTTATTTATTATATAATATCTTTTGTGTGGTTTCACGCCCCTATATTTTTTTATTACGAAAGGTGCATTTATCATGTCAAAAGTTGAAAATCAGCAGAATGACTACCGTGCTGAAAGAAAAAAGAGACTGGCAAAAAATGCCAAGAAAAACTCAAATAAGAGCGTTGACTCCGTTAAGGTTGTTACATGGGTTGTCAGAGTTGCAAGCGTAATTCTTGTTCTTGCTATTACTGCTTTCGCTCTTTATCAGTTTGGTGTGCCCCAGAAGGTGCTTCCCGCAGTTCAGGTTGGCGACAGAACTTATTCCGTTGCTGAATACAGCTACTACTATTCTTCTGTATTCCAGAATTATGCTCAGCAGTCAAGCTCTCTTCAGAGTTCATACGGCTATATGACATTCGATTACACAAAAGACCCCTCTCTTCAGACAACAACAGATGAAGACGGCAACAAGGTAACTTATGATGAGCTTTTCAGAAAGAGTGTCATTTCTACTCTTGAAGCTACTAATTACTATCTTGACAAGTGTGAAAAAGAAGGCATTGAGCTTTCCGAAGAGCATCAGAAAGAAATTGATGAACTTATCAGTTCACTTACTGCTAATGCAACTACACAGCAGCTTTCTTTGTCAAGATACATAAGCATTATCTACGGTAAGGGTCTCAATGAAAAAATATTCAAGAACCTTCTGACAGAGCAGTATCTTGTAGCTCAGTATGTAGAAGAAATTGAAAAGGATCTCAGCAGCGACTTTACTGATGAAGAACTCGAAGATGCTTACAAGGTAGATCCTTCCGAATTCCAGGCTGTTGATATTCGCCTCTTTGGTTTTGATGTTCCCGATGACGAAAAGACTAAGGAAGAAACAACTACTGCAAATACAGAAGAAACAACAGGTGCAGAAGACACAACTTCTTCCGAAGAGACAACCGTAGCTGAGGAAACAACCGCCGCAGAAGAAACAACTACAGAAGCAGCTGCTCCCGAAAAGAAGGAGCCCACAAAGACTGAAAAGCTCGCTTCTGAGATGCTTGACAGAGTAAGAGATGAAGCTTCCTTTATTGAGCTTGCACGTGAATACTGTGCGGAAGAAGATAAAGAAACCTTCAAAGATGATACCGCAACACTTGCTCTCAATATCAAGAAATCTGTTGTTGAAAGCCAGATTGGTGAGGATCTTGCTGAATGGCTCTATTCTGCAGACAGAAAGACCGGCGATAAGACAACATATACAACAGATGATTATGTTTATGTAATCTATATTATCAAGACAGCTTACAGAGAGGAACAGCCTCTTGTTGACGCAAGACACATTCTTGTTTCCTTTGATAATGTTGCCGCCGAACTCAAAAAGGCAGAAGGTAATACAATTCCTACTGATAAGAAGTCTGATGTTGAAGTTAAGACTGAAACAGCAGAAGACGGAACAGTTATTACAAATGAAGGCACAAGCTATGATATTGCTCTTGTAACTGAAGCTTATAAGCAGACAAAGGCTATCTATGACACCTATATGAGCGGTGACAAGACCGAAGAAGCTTTCGGAAAGCTTGCTGAGGAAAAGAGCTCCGATACCGGTTCTGTTGGTGAGAACACCCTCGGCGGCGGTCTTTATGAAGGTATTGAAAAGGGTAAAATGGTTGCTCCCTTTGAAAACTGGATTTATGACGAAGCAAGAAAGTCCGGTGACGTTGAAATCATTATGACTAACTACGGTTGGCACATTATGTATTTTGTGAAGCAGCACGACGAACCTGCATGGAAGGCTGCTGCGAGAGAAACTCTCGGTGCAAAGGCTTATGAAGAATATGAAGCCGGAGTAACTGCTGAAACTGAAGGTACTGCTTCTGAAAAGGCTTTCCTCGGATTTGCCGCAAGTGAAGCTTGTAAGAATGCCGCAGGTCTTTATGCATAATCAGTACACAATAAGATAGTAAAAATCCGACACGGAAGTTCCGTGCCGGATTTTTTTATAACAGAAAATATAAGAAAAAATCTTATGATTTATCAACCCCCTACCCCCAATCTTGGGGGCTGTAGGTGTTTCTTGTTCAATAAGCTTGCGTCATTCAATACGCCGCAGGCGAATTATAAGCTAAATTGCTCACAAACGCGAGCAATTTCCTATATAATAAAAAATCCCGATTCACAAGGAATCGGGATAAATTTATCAGTTAAGGCTTGCTCTGAGGTTTTCGAGCTCGTTTTTAAGTGTTTCGGGAAGCTTGTCACCGAATCTGCCGTAGAACTCTTCAATACCGGGAATTTCATCCTTCCAGAGGTTATTATCTACTACAAGGATTGATTCAAGAGTTTCCTTGGAAACTTCATCCTCAATGCCTGTAAGGTCAATATCATCAGCAAAAGGAACATAACCGATAGCTGTCTCTCTTGCGTCAACCTTACCGTCGCAACGGTCAAGAATCCAGTTAAGAACTCTGAGGTTGTCGCCGAAGCCGGGCCATAAGAAGTTGCCGTCATCATCTTTTCTGAACCAGTTAACATTGAAGATCTTGGGTGCCTTTTCGGGATCAAGAGTCTTACCGATGTTAATCCAATGCTGCCAGTAGTCGCCCATATTGTAGCCGCAGAAAGGAAGCATTGCCATGGGGTCGCGGCGTACAACACCGACTGCACCTGCAGCTGCAGCGGTTGTTTCGGAAGCCATAATTGAGCCTACGAATACACCGTTGTTCCAGTCCTTTGACTGATATACGAGGGGAGCAAGCTTTGCACGTCTGCCGCCGAATACAAATGCGGAAATCGGAACACCCTGAGGATTCTCGAATTCGGAGCTGAGGCAGGGACAGTTAACTGCGGGAGCTGTGAATCTTGAGTTGGGATGAGCACCCTTGATTTCGCTTGTCTTGCCGTTCCAGGGATTGCCGTTCCAGTCAGCAGCATTTTCGGGGGGATTCTTGTCGAGGCCTTCCCACCATACTGTGTTATCGTCAAGATTGTGTGCTACGTTTGTAAAGATGGTTCCCTTCTTTGTGGAGAGAAGAGCATTGGGGTTGGACTTCATATTTGTACCGGGAGCTACACCGAAGAAGCCGTTTTCGGGGTTAATAGCATAAAGTCTGCCGTCCTCACCCTTACGGATCCAGGATATATCGTCACCGACGCACCATACCTTGTAGCCTGCCTTTTTATATCCTTCGGGAGGAATAAGCATAGCAAGGTTTGTCTTACCGCAAGCTGAGGGGAATGCTGCACAGATATACTTTGTTTCACCCTGGGGATTTTCAACACCGAGGATAAGCATATGCTCTGCCTGCCAGCCTTCCTTCCAGCCCTGATATGAAGCTATACGGAGTGCAAAGCACTTTTTGCCGAGAAGAACATTTCCGCCGTAACCGGAGTTAACAGAGATAATTGTGTTGTCCTGAGGGAACTGACAGATCCATCTCTTTTCGGGGTCAATATCACATTTGCAGTGAAGACCGCGAACCCAGTCTTCGGAATCACCGAGAACGTCAAGAACGGACTTGCCTACTCTTGTCATAATAGCCATGTTAAGAACAACATAGATAGAGTCGGTAAGCTCAATACCTGCCTTTGAGAACTTGGAGCCTACGGGACCCATGGAGTAAGGAATTACGTACATGGTTCTGCCCTTGTAGGAGTCCTTTGCAATGCCGTAAAGCATTTCATAGCATTCACCGGGCTCCATCCAATGGTTTGTGGGGCCTGCCTCTTCCTTTGTGGGAGTGCAGATAAGAGTTCTGTCCTCAACACGGGCAACGTCTGTGGGATGAGTTCTGTGAAGGTAGCATTCGGGAAGAAGCTCTTCGTTGAGCTTTTCCATTTCACCTGTTGAGCAAGCTTCTGCTCTTAATGCATCAATCTGTTCTTTTGAACCGTCAATCCAGACAATTTTGTCGGGCTTTACGAGTTCAACTTTTTCTTCAATCCAAGAAAGAATTGACTTGTTTGTTGTAAGTGACATTTGGTTCTCTCCTTATTATAGAAAAATTTCAAATCCAAGATATTATATTATATTGTGACATTTTTGTCAATATCTAATGCCGCAGTTGCGTTAAGTTTTAATGAGGCAGTTTTGCCGTCAAGAAATTCATAATAGCCTTGTGAACCGACCATTGCGGCATTGTCACCGCAGAATTTAAGCTCGGGAACAAAAAGCTCAATTTTATTTTTATCTGCAAGCTTTTTCATTTCACGGCGA
Source organism: Clostridia bacterium (assembly GCA_017625435.1). Lineage (GTDB taxonomy): Bacteria > Bacillota > Clostridia > Oscillospirales > Acutalibacteraceae > RUG806. The sequence continues at coordinate 37,605 of JAGAKX010000007.1, read as the reverse complement.
AGCACGGAATTTGCAGATACGCCTCCTGCAAGCACCAGCTTTTCGGGATGAATTATGTCTATTGCCTTCTGTGTTCTGTCACAAAGAATGTTGACAACACAGGAAATGTAAGAAGCTCCTATGTTTTTTACGTCAATCTCTTCACCCTTCTGAGTAAGGTTATGCACGAGGTTTATAACAGCGGTTTTAAGTCCCGAAAAACTGAAATCAAGCTCTGAGCCCTGGATTTTCGGTGAGGGGAACTTGTATGAAGCAGGATCGCCGTCAGCACAGACTCTATCCATATTAAGACCTCCGGGATACGGAAGTCCCATTGTTCTTGCTGCCTTATCCATAGCTTCGCCTGCCGCATCGTCTCGGGTTCTGCCGACAATTTCGTAGTCTGTATAAGATTTTACGTTAATAAGGTGTGTATGTCCGCCCGAAACTACAAGAGCGAGAAAGGGCGGTTTCAGGTCCTTATGTGTTATATAGTTTGATGCAATGTGGCTTCTTAAATGATGAACGGGAATCAGAGGCTTTCCCGTGCTGTAGGAAAGACCTTTTGCGAAATTTACACCTACAAGAAGCGCACCGATAAGACCGGGTGCATAGGTGCAGGCTATTGCGTCAATATCATCTATTGTAAGCCCGGCAGTACTGAGAGCTTCACGGCATACACCGGAAACAGATTCGCAATGTCTTCTCGAAGCAATTTCCGGCACAACACCGCCGTATAAAATGTGCTCGGGAACCTGTGAAGCAATTACGGAGGAGAGTACTTCCCTTCCGTCCTCAACTACTGCTGCGGCAGTATCATCACAGGAAGATTCTATAGCGAGAATTTTCAATTTTTACACTCACTTTCATTAAAATATAAGGTATAGATACAGGCATTTTCTTTGGGGTGAGAATAAAAGTCTTTTCTTATGCCCAGATTCATAAAACCGAATTTTTCATAAACTTTTCGGGCGTTCATATTTGATTCCCGGACTTCAAGTGTTGCAAGAGCACATTCGGTTTTTGTGAGCTTTTCCAAGAGTACTTTTATAAGCGAGGATGCAATGCCGTAATTTCTGTATTTTTCGGTAACGGCTACATTATTTATATAAAATTCGTCAAGAATCAGCTGACCGCTTATATATCCGCATAGAATACCGTCGGATTTTGCTGTCAGAAAGACAGCGTTTTCTTTTGATATTTCATCCCTTATCTGATTTTCGGACCAAGGGGCGGAGAAGCACTCCTTTTCAATAACAGCAATTCCGTAAGCATCTGACAAAGCGGCAGGCTCTACGGTAAAATTAATCCTTTGCATCATACCATGACTTACCGACGGCAGTATCTGCAGAGAACAATACTCCGAGATTTACCGTATTTTCCATTTCATCTTTTATGATTTTAGCAACCTTTTCTGCATCCTTTTCGGGCGCTTCTGCCATAAGCTCGTCGTGCACCTGCATTATAAGACGGGCATCGGGACATTCCTTTTTCAGTCTTTCGTATACGTTAATCATCGCAATTTTAATTAAATCAGCGGCAGTACCCTGAATAGGCATATTTCGGGCTACTCTTTCACCGAAGGCACGAAGCATTCCGTTTGAAGAAGAAAGCTCGGGAAGGTATCGTCTTCTCTTGAAATATGTTACGGAATATCCCGTTTCCTTGGCATCGGAGATACATTTATTCAGATAATCATTGACTGAGGCATAAAGTGCAAGATAGGATTTTATGAATGAATCGGCTTCCGCACGGGTTGATTTGATATCCTTTGAAAGAGAAAAAGCACCGATACCGTAAACTATTCCGAAATTGACGGCTTTTGCCTTGCTTCTGAGCTCACTTGTCACATCTTCAGGTGTTATTCCGAAAACCTTTGAAGCAGTTAACGTATGAATGTCCGTTCCGCTGTTGAAGGCTTCAATCATATTTCTATCACCCGAAAGGGCGGCCAGAACACGAAGTTCAATCTGTGAGTAGTCGGCATCAATTATAACGCAGCCTTTACGGGCAATGAAAAATTTTCGCATTTCTCTGCCGAGAGAAGTTCTTACGGGAATATTCTGAAGGTTCGGCTCTGTTGAAGAAAGGCGTCCCGTTCTGGTTTCCGTCTGATTAAAGGTACATCTGACACGGCTGTCGGAATCAACTGCTTTCAGAAGACCTTCACAGTAGGTTGAACGAAGCTTTGAAAGGGTTCTGAATTCCAGTATTTTTGAAACTACGGGATAATCCTCTGAAAGAGCTTCGAGCACTTCAGCATTTGTTGAATAACCCGTTTTTGTTTTTTTCTTAGCGGGAATGCCCATTTTTTCAAAGAGAATAACACCTAATTGCTTCGGTGAATTTATATTGAATTCCTCACCGGCAAGAGTATATATTTCCTTTTCAAGAACAGAAATATCTGATGACAGCTTTTCGGAAAATTTTCTGATACCGTCCGTGTCAACCTGCATTCCTTCACGTTCCATAGAAACCAGCACACGGGAAAGAGGGATTTCGATGTCTTTAAGAAGCTGAGTCTGTTCTCTTTCGGTTATGATTGAATTCAATCGGTCAGCGAGAACCTTTGTCAGGAAAACACTTTCACAGTAAACCTTATTGTTTTCAAAGAATTCTTTTGATGTGTTATCTGAAAAATCGGGTGTAACTGCTTTTACGTTGTAAGAAAGTGCAAGTGACGGCAGAGAATAATCGGATGAATTGACGTCAAGAAGATACGATGCGAGTGTTATGTCAAATACTATATTCTTCGGTTCAATGCCGTTATCAAAGCAAAAATAGTAAAGCTTTTTGCAGTCAGTTGTATATTTTTTGCGGTCAGATTCAAGTATTTCTTTAATAAACGAAGTAAATATGAGGGAATTATTTTCTATTGTTACAATTCCGTTATCAGTTATAAATGATATTACCGCTATAAGGTCTCCGTCAAACTGAGGACAAATATAAATTCTTTCTGAATTCTTCAACAATTCTGCAGCTTCCGTGCAGTCGGTGACGGTAAATTTCGTGGCTGATAAAACTGTATTATCAGTATCTGCCAATGCTTTTGATTTTTCTTCCGAAAGACCGAGGCGGGAAATTATTTTGAACATTTCGTGACGGGCAAGCTCCTTGAGAAGAAGGGAGCTGTCACGTGTGTCTGTGAGATAATTCTTCATTTCGGTATCAACGGGAGCTTCAAGACAGATAGTTCCCAGCTTTCTTGAGAAGAATGCGCTGTCTTTTCCTGCAATAAGCTTTGCTTTAACTCCCGCTGTTGCTTCAATAGCATCAACATCCGAGTATATAGCATCAATGGTCTTATACTTTTTTATAAGCTCCCCTGCTGTTTTCGGACCGATTCCGGCAACACCCGGGATGTTATCGGAGTTATCGCCCTGCAATGCCTTTAATTCAATCATACCGTAAGGCTCGACGCCGTATTCTTCGGCAAGAAGAGACCTGTCATATTCAACAGTCTGAGTTTTTCCCATTCGTGTTGTCGTAAGAAGAACTGTTACATTATCCTTTATCAGCTGAAGAGAATCACGGTCTCCTGTTGCAATGTAGCAATGATCATCTTTTCCGATTGAAACAGAAAGAGTTCCGAGAATGTCATCAGCTTCAAAACCGGGACATTCAACAATTTTACAGCCGTAAGCGCTCAGAAGCGTCTTAAGGGGCTCAAATTGTTCGAGGAGCTCGGGAGGAGGACTTTTTCTGCCTGCCTTGTATTCATCGTACAACTCGTGACGGAAGGTAGGCTTGTGTACGTCAAATGCCGCAATAATTGCATCGGGATTATATTTTTCGTCAAGCCCTAAAAGAATATTAAAAAAGCCGTATATAGCGTTGGTAAAATGACCGTCCTTGGCATTAAGAAGCTTAATTCCGTAAAAGGCACGGTTGATTATACTGTTGCCGTCTATAACAAGGTATTTCATAAGCTTACATCCTTACATACTTATTCCATAATACTATAACACAAAAAATATCAAAAGGCTACTTTATTTTTATAAAATTTTGTGTTATTATTCGTATTGGTGATAAAATGATAATCGGAAACGTAAAAATTGAAGGATTCGCAGCTCTCGCTCCTATGGCGGGAGTTGCTGATTTGTCATTCCGTGTTATATGTAAGGAATTCGGTGCAGCTTATACCGTAGGTGAAATGGTAAGTGCAAAGGGTGTCAGCATGAATGACAAAAAGTCTCAGGAGCTGATGAAGCTTGATGAAAATGAGCATCCGTCAGCAATACAGATTTTCGGCAATAAGCCTGAAATTATGGCGGAAGCCGCAAGATATGCTCTTTCCTTCTCCCCCGATATAATTGACATTAATATGGGCTGTCCTGCCCCAAAAATAATTAAAAATAAATCAGGAAGCTTTCTTATGAAGGATCCTGTACTTGCAGGAAAAATTACGAAAGCGGTTTCCGATGCCGTAGATATTCCCGTTTCCGTAAAATTCAGAACGGGTTGGGACGACAGCAGTAAAAACTGTGTTGAATTTGCAAAGACTGTTGAAGCAAACGGTGCTTCATTTATAACTGTTCACGGAAGAACTAAGGAACAGATGTATGCTCCTCCCGTTGATATAGCTTCAATTAAAGCCGTAAAGGAGGCTGTTTCTGTTCCCGTTATAGGAAACGGTGATATATTTACTCCCGAAGGCGCTAAGAATATGTATGAGCGCACGGGCGTTGACCTTGTTATGATAGGAAGAGGTGCTCTCGGCAGACCGTGGCTGTTTTCTCAGATTAATGATTATATGAATACCGGCAGTTATAACCCGGAGCCGTCACCTGAGGAGAGAATGGAAATTATGCTTCGCCACGCTGATGCTATCTGTCAGCTCAGAGGCGTACATAACGGTATGTGTGAAATCAGAAAGCACGCCTTATGGTACACAAAGGGACTCAGAGGCTCTGCAAAGCTCAGAAGTGAATTCAGTGTTGTCAAGACCTATGAGGAGCTTAAAGCTCTTGCCGAAAAGGTCACGGAAATAAAAGAATGAATATATTCAAAAATAATTAAAAAAACACTTGATTTTTTCATTTCGTTCGGTTATAATAGCATTCGTCCTTTGGAGAGTTGTCCGAGTTGGTCGAAGGAGCACGATTGGAAATCGTGTATACGTCATAAGCGTATCAAGGGTTCGAATCCCTTACTCTCCGCCATAAAAATGAAGGTAGTTCCGTCAGGAATTACCTTTATTTTTTTATTATGGGATTCGAACCCTGAGAGGGTGAGGAGCGTTAAGAAAACAGTCCGGCGGACTGTTTTTAGCGACGAAGCGCGAGGCGGGTACTGTTGCAAAGCAACGGTCGCCGAGGGTGGTGTATGCGAAGCAGACACATCCCTTACTCTCCGCCATAAAATAGGTCACTTTTGTCATTCAAAAGTTACTTCTTTTTATCCAAGCCGCAGGCTTGGCATATCATCATCGCACGTCGGCGTGTATTTCTGTTAATGTTAATCAGGTGAGATTATTCTCATCTGGTTATTTTTTTTGACAAAAATTAATTTTTATCTATGTGCTATTTGCATAAAAAGAATTATGTTTTTCGATTTTCATTGACTTGAATGACAATATAATGTATCCTTAATATGTTATAATATGTTTATAATAACATTTAGAAAGGATGTTTTTATGAAAGGCAAAACTATTGTCAAATCGTATTTCAGTGTGCTTTTAGCTGTTATTATGGTAATAACCGTTATGGCACCGATGTCTGCTCTTGCAGCCATTGAATTTGATACTTCAAAGCTCGGTGAAGATATCTATTTCACATCAAGAACAGACTATGTGCTTGCACCCGGAATTACGGAAACCCACATTACAACCAATAATGCAGAAGGCACCAATCAGATTGCATCTTATGCAGTTGAGGTTGATCTTTCTAATCCTACTACTTCTATTATTGCCGGATATAAGGACTATAACGGTAAAAAGATAGGATTCCAGAAGGTTCGTGATCAGGCTTATGCTGCAGAAGAAAAAAGAGGTCTTAATGTTGTAGCAGGTACAAATGCTGACTTCTTTAATATGCAGACCGGTGAGCCCTACGGTGCACTTGTTATGCAGGGTTCTGTTTATCACTCCGAATCAAAGCTTCCCTGGTTCGGTATCACAAAAGACGGTAAGGCTGTTATCAGCGAAGGTAAGCTTACTTCTGATATCGTTGAAGCAGTCGGCGGAAAAATCCTTCTTGTTAAAGACGGCGAGGTAACCGAAGAGGCACTCGAGCATGACCTCGGAAAAGCTCTTGCCCCCAGAACTGCAGTAGGTATTACTGCTGAAGGTAAGGTTATTCTTTATGTTGCTGACGGACGACAGGCTCCCTATTCCTCCGGACAGTATTTCTATGAATTAGCTCATACTCTTGCTGCTTTAGGATGCGAAACTGCTTTATGTCTTGACGGCGGCGGTTCTACTACTTATGTTTCTCAGCACGAAGGTGAACAGGAGCTTGTTTGCAGAAACAGACCCTCTGACGGTGTTGAAAGAACTGTTTCTTCTTCTCTTCTTGTTTGTTCATCTGCAAAGCCCTCAGGTGTTTTCCACCACGCTACCCTTACTCCCAATAACATAATTTATACTCCCGGCTCAACCGTTCAGTTTGCCGCAAGAGGTGTTGACTCATCAGGTTATGCGGCTGAGCTTCCCGCTGACGGTAAATTCGTTCTTGCAGATGATTCCTTCGGAACAATTACAGCTGACGGCAAATTCACTTCTAACGGCAAAACAGGTGAAGTTGTTGTCAATTATGTTTCAGAGAGTGCTGTTTGCGGTACTGTTTCAATTGAGGTTCAGATTCCCGATGAGCTCTATGTTGCAAACACAGAACAGGCCGTCGGTCCTGAGGAAACAACAGACTTCGGTATCGTTGCCAAATATATGGACAGAACTGTTACTATGAAGGATGACGATATCGAGTGGACTATTGAGCCGCAGCAAACAAATCCCGAAGAAAACGTTTGCTATGTAGTATTTTTAACAGAAAACTACGATACAAAGTATGAAACTCAACAAACCTACGGCAGATACTACGATAGTGCAGCCGGTAAGAATCGATATAAAGTTACAACTCCGAAAACAGAAACTGTTCAGGACGGCAAGTATACAATTGTCAAGCTCAAAGCACGAGATGCAAACTACTGCGATATTGACACAATAATAAATGATTATATCCTCGGTGCTCCCGGGTTATTATCATATAATAGCTGTCGCAACGCAGCAATTGACGGTGTTCTTTATTTGAATAACGGTGCCGGCATATTCTCCGGTCTTACTTTTACTGGTGCTGAAGACGGGTCCTTCAATGCTTTGATTACAGCAAAGCTTACCTGTAATGATAATATTGCTCCTGTAAAGCTTAAGATCTTCATCGGTTCAATGCAGACTACTCTTTATGATTTCGAATATGTAACAGGCGAAGAGAATAAGGATGCAGATAATTACATTCCCGGAATGTCTCTTCCCATTAACGGTGCTAACTGGCTGACAGCCAACGGTTACAGCGGATACAGAGGCAGAGCAGAAGAGCTTGGTGCAGAAGGCTGGCCTCTCTTTATGTGGCCCAATGCTTCTGTTCAGAACGATACTGTTCTTGCGGATATCGTTGATGCAGAAAGCGGCGAGCCTGTTCGTTTCGGTGATAAGTCCTTAAGAATTTCCTTTGACTATTCTACTTACAATTACTCAAAGAACTCTAATTTCTATCTCCGTACCACAAGTCCTGCTTATGCTTTTGAGGGCTCCCCTACCGCTATTGGTATATGGGTATATGCTCCCGAAGGAACTGCACCTTATCTTCTTTATCTTAACTGTGCCAGCCAGATGACTGCAGACAATATCGAAAAAGGTATCAGTCACACAGTTCAGTCATATCAGTGTATCACAAATGAACAGGATGAAAACGGCAAGTCCGGTATTAACTGGAACGGCTGGAAATATCTTGAATTCAAGCTTACTGACGGTACAGTTGCAGGCTCCAGTAACGTAGCAGACGGCTTCCAGCCTTACGGTATGAATCCCGGTGCCGGTGTATTCTGGATTTCCTATCAGCCTAAGAACATGGACTATGTTACTGCTGACACAATTTACATTGATGATATTACTCTTATTTACGGTGCAAATACATCCGATACAATTAATCCCAAGGTTACTTACCTCGGCGATGTAAACAACGGTATTGTTGACGGTGAAACCGTTTACACAACAAATACTGTTTCCTTTAAGGCTTCTTATGCTGATGCAGAAGACAAGTATATGACAGGAATTAACGACGCCGCCACAAAGATGTATATCGACGGTGTTGATGTGACCGATAAGTGTTATATCAACGAAGGCGACGACGAAATCTATTTCTATGATGCTGTTCTTGCTGACGGTGTACATAATATTGAAATTGAAGTTGTTGATAATTTCGGAAATGTTACAACTGAAATGCGTTATTTCACTATTGACAGCAATTCCGATGACACCGAGCTTATGTTCCTTCCTGCCAATGCTCCCATTCTCGGCAAGGATTATGTATTCACGGTTGCTTCAAATAATGCTTCCGATATAACATCCGCTGATATTGTTATAAAGGTTCTCTCTGACTTTACTTCTTACTGGCGTGATATGTCGGTTGTTCCTTCTGCAAATTATGAGCTTGAGGGTGAACCCGAATATAACAGCATCAAGGATACCTTCTCCTTTAAGGTAGTAAGAAAGGCCGACGCTGATGCTTCTCTGGATGACGGAATTCTTGCTGAAATTATCACTTCTGTTCCTTCAAATACTCCCGAAAACCTTAATGTAACACACAGAATTGCAAAGGGTGCTCTTACTTATGCATCCGAAAAAACTGCAAATTATGTAAACGGCTTCTCTGCAAAGATTTCCGATAATTGTGCATCAGCATTTATAATTTCTACTGATGTTATGATTAAGGGCTCGGAAGGCGGAAATATCTACATTAAGGATACTGAGAATGCTCCCGCTACAGGTGTTGAGGTTTACACAACTGAAGATGTGCTTCTCGGCACAACTGATGACGAAGGTAAGCTTTATACAGATGCTTTTGTAACCGATGTTGCAACATTCTCTGTTTATGCCGTTAGAGGTGAAGAACGCTCATTTATCTATAAGTCTCAGACTTATGCTGCAGGCGGCGACGAAACGGGCCTTCCCACCAATATTATTCTTAATGCTTCCGAGGATCCTGCTACTCAGCAGAATATCTCCTGGATGGCTTCCCCCGTTGAGAGTGCTGATAAGGCTATTGTAAAATATGCTGAAAAGTCCGCTTATGAAGCTGACGGGGACGCCGCATTTACGGAGTTTGAAGGTATCAGCTATCTTGATGTTGCTGCAGCTTCAGGTAATATTGAAACTAACTATGCAATCAGATTCAATACGGCAGTTATTACAGGACTTAATAACGGTACAGAATACGTTTATGTTGTAGGCGACGGAACCAATTGGTCCGATGTTCGTACATTTACTACAGATGTCAGCGGTAAAAACACCAACTTCTTCATTTTCGGTGATACTCAGGATGCAGATACAAGCAATGTAGATGCTATTACAGCTCAGCTTGAACAGTCCGGTATTAAATTTGATTTCGGTCTTCAGACCGGTGATGCTGTTGACAATGCAGGTTCTTATGCTTATTGGAACGGAATCGGCAATGTATTCTCAGACGGTCTTCTGGGAGAAACCGATATTATACACGTACTCGGTAACCACGAGTATACAGGTGATGCAAACGCTATAAATGCCGCACATTATTTCAATCTTCCCGGAACAACAGATGAAGCTCCCCTTGCATATTCTTTTGAATACGGTAATGTTTATGTTGCCGCTCTTACTTATCTTTCAGCTTCAACTGTAGAAGATGCGGCACAGTGGCTTATTGAAGATGCTTCTCAGTCCAACGCTAACTGGAAGATACTTACTCTTCATCAGCCTATATACTTTACTAATGCCGGCGGCGGTACTACAAGAGAAATGATGGATAAGTTAGCTGCAGCAGTTGATGAAATCGGTATTGACTTTGTTTTCTCCGGTCACGACCATTCATATGCCAGAACATATCCCCTCAAGAACGGCGTTCAGGATGAAGACGGTACAGTTCATTTCATTTGCGCTGCAACATCTGCTGACAAATCTTATGCTATAACTTCATATCCTCAGTATCACGTAATTGCAACTGATGAATATGATTCTGTATATCTTACAGTTTCAACAACTGATACCAAGCTTGATATTACAGTCTGGAACTATGACGGATATGAGCATCTTGTAATGGATACATATTCTGCAAAAAGAACTGTTAACTGTGATGAAAACGGTTCTCACAGCTATGCTTATGACGGAAAGTATCTTATCTGTACAAAGTGCGGATATTCAATCTCTTCAGAAGGTTATACCGGCTGGAGCGAGGATATAGAGACCGGCAAGAAGATGTACTTCATTGCAGGTCAGTACCGTACAGGTTGGTTTACTCTCGGAACCGAGCATTATATGTTCGACGAAGAAGGTCTTATGCAGACAGGCAACATTACCATTGACGGTCATACCTATGAATTTGACGAAAACGGTAAGCTTGTAAAGGGCTCACTTGAAAAGAATTCTGACGGAACATATTCATATTACATCAACGGAGAATTACAGCGTGGCTGGTTCGAAATTAACGGAAAATGGTATTATTTCAGCAGAACCAAGGGCTATAAGACTCACAGCGGCCGTGTAACCATTAATAAGATGGAATTCGTATTCTCTGATGACGGATATGTTATTGAAGGCTGCTGGAATGAAACTGAGCTTGGAACCAGCTATTATGACGGTCCCAATCCTGTGACAGGTCTTAAGGAAATTGACGGTTATACCTATTACTTCAATCCCGAAGATACTTATATGCTTGTAAATGAAAGTGTAGAAATCGACGGTGACATTTATTCCTTCGGTTCAAACGGCAGATTCAGACATTACGGCGAGCACGTTGACGATAACGGAGACGGAAAGTGTGATGACTGTGAAGCCAAGGAAGGCGGAATCAACGGTTTACTTGAAAGACTCAGAGACTTCTTCCAGCGTATTATAAAATTCTTCAGAAATCTCTTCTTTTAATCTGTTATGATTTTGACAAATAAATAAATATCTCCTCCGGCTTATTTGACAGGTCGGAGGAGATATGTTTCTATTGATATAAAAAAACTGTTGTGTTAAAATAAAAATATAAGGAGGATGAATATGAATACTGTAAAATTTGATTCAAAGAATACAAAGGTAGTGGCTCACAGAGGTCTCAGCGGTATTGAAAAGGAAAACACCAATGCAGCCTTCATTGCTGCAGGAAACAGAAGCTATTTCGGTATTGAAACAGATGTGCACAGAACCCTTGACGGAAAATTTGTCTGTTTTCACGATGATACCACGGGTAGAGTTGCAATTGATAATATGACAATTGAAGAGACTACCTTCGATACCTTAAGAAAGCTTCTTCTTACGGACAGAGACGGTGTAAGAGGCAGAGAGGATTTGAAAATTCCGACTCTTAAAGAATATATTGCAACCTGCCAGAGGTATGAAAAAACAGCCGTTCTGGAATTAAAGAATGAGTTCGACAAGGAAGATATTGTAAAGATATGTGAAGAAATAAATGAGCTCTCCTATCTTGACAGCGTAATCTTTATTTCATTTGCTTTTAATAACCTTGTAAAGCTTCGCGAAATTTACCCAGAACAGAAGGTTCAGTTCTTAACGAGCGTTTACTCTGATGAACTGCCGGAATTGCTTAAAAAGCACGATTTTGACCTTGATATTCTCTATACGGAGCTTTCGGAAGAAAGAATCCGTCTTCTTCACGAAAAGGGTATCAGGATTAACTGCTGGACCTGTGATGATAAGGAGTGGGGAGAAAACCTCGCAAAATGGGAAATTGACTATATAACATCAAATATTCTCGAATAATTAATAAAAATATCGGGGAGTCCGTCGGGACTCCCCTTTCATTTATTTATGCTTCTTTATTTTTGGATATTGCTCTCTGTATTGCTTTTACGATTTCAACTGCGGGAATAATGAGAACTGAGAGACCGAGAGAAATAAGGTAAGCCTTCATATCAAGATGAGCAAAGCCGAAGAGATTTGAAAGGAAATCAACTTCAACAACAGCTGTTGTAAGAAGGAATGAACCTATCATTGCACCGTAAAGAGCTACATTGTGATGGCCCTTGAAAACCAAAGCGACTGAGGAGCCTCTCTGTGAGCGCATATTGAAGGAGTGGAAGATTTCACACATAGCCATTGTGAAGAATGCCATTGTCATACCTTCTGAGCTGTCGGGAATGTTTCTGAAAACAAGGTGGCCTGTTTCAAGGAATTCGCCGATATAGAAAGCGACAATTGTAAGAATACTTACAAGAACACCCTGGTATGCACAGTCAAAGCCGAGACCGCCTGCAAAAATGCCGTCATTCTTGCTTCTGGGCTTTCTTTTCATAATGTTGTTTTCGGGCTTTTCAAGACCGAGAGCAAGTGCGGGGATACTGTCAGTAACAAGATTTATGAAAAGAAGATGGGGAGCTTCAAGAATTGTAAAGCTCATAATTGTTGCAAAGAAGATTGAGATAACCTCGGAAAGGTTGGATCCGAGAAGGAACTGAATAGCCTTACGGATATTGTCATAAATTCTTCTGCCCTCGCCTACTGCGGAAACGATTGTTGCAAAGTTATCGTCGGTAAGAACCATATCTGCAACATTCTTTGTAACGTCTGTACCGGTAATACCCATGCCTACGCCGATATCGGCACTCTTTATGGAAGGAGCATCATTAACGCCGTCACCTGTCATAGCGGTAACGTAGCCCTTGCTTCTCCATGCGTTGACTATTCTTGTCTTGTGCTCGGGCTGAACACGGGCGTAAACAAAGATATTTTCAACTATCTTTTCAAATTCTTCGTCTGAATACTTGTCGATATCTGCACCCATCATAGCCTGACTGTCGTCTGTGAGAATGCCGAGCTCTCTTGCGATTGCCTTTGCTGTGTTGATGTGGTCACCGGTAATCATAATAGGAGTGATACCTGCGCTTCTGCACTCAACGATAGCATCCTTAACCTCGGGACGTACAGGGTCAATCATACCTGTAAGACCGATGAAAATCATATCATATTCAAGCTCTGAGGATTCATAAACTGTGGGTTCTGAGCTATATTCCTTGAAAGCAACTGCGAATACACGAAGAGCCTTGTTGCCCATTCTTGTATTTTCTTCTGCAGCCTTTGTGCGGATTTCGTCATTGATTTCAACAACCTTACCGCCTACGAGTGCGCGGTTGCACTTTTTGAGGATTTCATCGGGAGCACCCTTTGTATACTGAACAAAAATACCGTTAACGGAATGTACGGTACTCATCATCTTTCTACCTGAGTCAAAGGGAACTTCGCCGACTCTGGGCTGAGCGGAAACAAGCTCTGCCTTGGTAAGTCCGATTGATTTTGCGTAGTTAATAAGAGCAACCTCATCGGGCTCGCCTGTTCCCTTGCCGTTTTCGTCAACCTCTGCATTTGTGCAGAGTGCCATTGCAGTTGCAAGAACATTTTCGTCTTCTGCATAGTGGTCAACAACGGTCATTACGTTCTGAGTAAGAGTACCGGTCTTATCAGAACAGATAATCTGCGTACAGCCGAGTGTTTCAACTGCATTCATTTTACGGATAATGGCGTTCTTTTTCGACATATTGGTTACACCGATAGAAAGAACTATGGTCATAACCGCAACGAGACCTTCGGGAATAGCAGCAACTGCAAGAGCAATAGCTGTGATGAAGGAGTTAAGAGCAACCTGATAGAATTCCTGTGTGCTGCCCGAAATGAAGTACATAGCGATATTGTATCCGAAGATAATAACGCAAACTGCAAGAACAAGCTTAGTAAGAATCTTGGAAAGCTGTTCGAGCTTGATTTCAAGAGGAGTTTTGCCCTGCTCAGCGAGTGCTATAGCATTGGCAATTTTACCCATTTCGGTGTTCATACCTGTTGCAGTAACAACTGCCTTACCGCGTCCGTAAACGAGAGTTGAGCCCATATATGCCATATTCTTACGGTCACCGAGGGGTACCTCGTCAGAATTATTCTTACCCATAAGAGCATTAACAAGCTTGGTAACGGGAACTGATTCACCCGTAAGGGCTGCCTCTTCAATCTTCATACTTGCACATTCGAAGATACGGCAGTCAGCAGGGATAGCATCACCGGCATCAAGAAGAATAACATCACCTACAACGAGGTCTTCACTCTTGATTGTTTCAACCTTGCCGTCACGCAGGGTCTTTGTTGTAGCGGCAGACATCTTCTGAAGAGCTTCAACAGCCTTTTCAGCCTTGTTTTCCTGGATAACGCCGAGAAGGGCGTTGATAAGAACAACTGCAAGGATAATACAAGTATCTGTGGGGAAGAAGCTGTGACCTGCACCGGATGCTTCAATGTACTCTGTAACAGCGGAAATTGCAGCAGCAATAATAAGGATGATAATCATAGGGTCCTTCATCTGATCGAAGAACTTCTTTAACAAAGAATCCTTTTTTGCTTCTGCAAGCTTGTTCTTTCCGTTTTTCTGTAAACGGCTTTCAGCTTCAGCGGAGGTTAAACCCTGAGGAGATGACTGTACATCAGCAAATACTGCCTCAACGTTTTCCAGATAGTGCTTCATTGGGGGTAACTCCTTTATAATTTTTTTTCAGAGCAAGAAAAAAGACCTCAGTACCTTTTCTGTACCAAAGTCCCGAAAATGAGGCTCAGCACAGTGTAAACTGTCTGTGAGTCTCGTTATTTAAGATATGCCAGACTGAAAACAGTCATGCATGTTGACATATCACGCCGTTTAACGGTGTAAACTACTCCCTCAAGCTCTGTTTTAATTAATAATAACAGAATAGGAAAAAGTTGTCAAGTGATTTTATTCCTCTGTTTGCTTTCCTAAAAACTGAGCCGCTACTTCTGCAAGTTTAATTTCAGCCTGGGAGGGATATTCATTCTTTTCATTGAAAAGTGCAATTACACAGCCCGAAACATCACCGTTCCCGAGAATGGGTACTGCTATGCAGGCATTTTTGTCAAGTCCTTCAATGGGTGTAAGAGCCGCTCTGTCCATAGCGGAAGCTATAAAAGAGCTTCTGTTTTCCATAACCTTTTCGAGAGCCGATGAAATTCTCTTTTCAAGTGCCTCTTTTTTAGGAATACCGGTACAGCATACAACGTGGTCACGGTCTGTAATAAGAACGGGCATTCCCATTGCCTTATGAAGCACCTCACAGTACTGAGCTGTGAATTCCTGTAATTCACCCATAGGTGAATATTTCTTGAAAATAACCTCACCGTCAATATCCGTATAAATTTCCAGCGGATCACCTTCGCGGATTCGCATTGTTCTTCTTATTTCCTTAGGAATAACTACCCTTCCGAGGTCGTCAATCCTTCTCACAATTCCTGTTGCTTTCATATATCTTTCTCCTTAAATTACAAATTGTGATGTTATTATCTGTAATTGTGGAAGAAATATACCGCAAGATTTACTTTTGAAATGAAATATGATATAATTAATTAAAGGCGGTGAAAATATGAAATTAAACACACATGACCGTACGCCAAGAACCGAAAACAGTAACTTCATAAAAGTGATGTTTTTAATATGTGCAATTCTAATATATATTATTTTCGGCTTGGTGGCTTTTGCTTGTTTTTGTTATGCATAAAGTTTTATTAGCGGGATATTGCTTATACTTTTTCCTCTTTTGCTGACAGCAATAGTTTTAATTCAGATAAAAGATTTTGAAAAAGCTTATATAGAAATAAGAGAAAACGAAATTTTTGTTGCAGATTATTATTGGGGCATAAAAAAGGAAAAGCATATTTCTTTTTCTGATATTACATCTGCCGAAATCTACCCCGGGTCTTCATTCAGAGTGAAAGGTGTCAGAATGCCGATGATTCCATACATTGTTTTCAGAAACCACAAAAATTACCTGTTCAAAATTATATATCTTCCCGAAACGGAAGAAATTTTCAAAAAATACTTACAATAATTATAAAAGGCTGTACAATGCGTACAGCCATTAATTTTACATAAGCTTTAATCCTTTTGCAACGAGAGTGATGAAATCCTGGACGTTTGCAACGACCGTTGTTGCGCTGAGGCTTCCGCGGTCGAGGAGCTTATTTACAACGAATTCATCTATATCGACGGTGTAGATATACACGGGGCGGACGGTGCCGTCTTCTGTCACTCTGAAGGAGGGAGTCATATTGCCCGTAGCAATTGTATGAAGCATTGTTGCCATACATATTACTGTTGTAGATTTTTTTACAAGCTTTCGCATTTCGTCGGCTGCCTTATACACGTCACCGATAACCTCGGGAAGAGGGCCGTCATCACGGATTGAGCCTGCAAGAACAAAGGGAACATTGTTTTTTACACAGCTGCACATTATGCCGTCATCAAGGTTATAGTCCTTGATAAACTGAGCTATTGAGCCGCTTCTTCTTACCTTGTTGCATATATCAAGGTGGTTATAATGACCGTTAGGCTGACATTTCTGAGTGTAAATATCCTGACCGAGGGCGGTGTGAAGCAATGCACCCTCAAGGTCGTGGGTTGCAAGAGCATTTCCTGCAAGAACACCGTGTGCATAGCCGTTATCAATGAGAAGAGACATTGCTTTTCTTGCATCTGCATCGAATGAGAATGCAGGTCCCATTACCCAGATTATATTTCCGTGCTCCTTTTCGTATTTCAGAAGATCAAAGAGATTGTCATAATCTCTTGAATATGAGGTTTCACGGCTTCTGCCCTGACGGAATGTAAATTGGTCGTGCATTGTTTCATCTTCGGTAACAAAGCCGTTAGCGTAAAGGAAAATTCCCTCTTCACAGTTTTCTGTTCTGCCGAGGATTACTTTATCACCTTTTCTGAGGTTACGTGCTTCAACAACCTTTAATTCACCGTCGGGAGCAATAACAACACAGGAGTCCATACGGCTTTCTTTGGCAAGAAGCCACTTCCCTTCTACTTTGAAATACTCGGGAAACATTGAGGTGCTGTGAAAGTTTTCGGGAGCAACACCGTCTGCATCGGCTATGGCTACAGAACAGTCCGGTGAATTAATGAATTTTTCCTGAGAAAAATCAGGCTCAATATATCTGGGCATTGAAAATGACATAATATACACTCCGTTAGCATTTTTATATATTATACTACATAAACCGATTATTTCAACATTAAAATTATTATAATAATTATTCTGAATATTTATATATTTCTTGACATTGTTTTATATTTTTGCTAAAATAACAAAGTCGTAAGAGATAAGTGGAGAGTTGTCCGAGTGGTCGAAGGTGCAGCACTCGAAATGCTGTGTGGGGAAACTCACCCAGGGTTCGAATCCCTGACTCTCCGCCATAAAAATCCCGTTATTTATGACGGGATTTTATTTTTAATTCAAAAAAAGGAAGTGAGTTTATGGATACAGGCGATAGTAGCACGAATGCGGGCGGCCGAAGTACGTGCTTTTGTTACGATGAATTTATTTTCTTAAACTCACCGATGGGCAATTAAGTTTTATCTTACTTCCCCGTTTGTTTTTGTGTTGCTCCTGTAATCGGCTTTTTGCCAAAATTTTTAAGGAGGAATACAGATGGACGAAATAATTGATATTGAAATTGTTGATATCAAGCTTATTGAGAAGGCTTTGGAGCTTCTCGAAGAAAAAAAGTTTTCCGAGCTTCGCTCTCTTCTCGAGGAACAGAATCCTGCTGATATCAATGACGTTATTGATGAGCTTTCAGATGAAAAATCTGTGCTCATTTACAGACTTTTACCGAAAGAGCTTGCTGCTGAGGTTTTTGTTGAAATGGACAGCGACAAGCAGGAATATTTAATTAATATCTTCAGCGACTCTCAGCTGAAGGACGTGCTTGACGAGCTTTATTACGATGATACTGCTGATATTATCGAGGAAATGCCGGCTACGGTAGTCAAGCGTATTCTGAAGGTTGCTTCTCCCGATGTGAGAAAAGCGGTTAATGAACTGCTGAAATACCCCGAGGACAGCGCAGGCAGTATTATGACAACTGAGTTTGTAAGGCTCAGAAAGTCTTATACTGTTGAAGAATCCCTTGAATTCATAAGAAGTGTCGGCGTTAACAAGGAAACTATTTATACCTGTTACGTTACAGATGACAAGAATCATCTTATAGGAATTGTTACTGCTAAGGACCTTCTTCTTTCCGAAAGAAATGAGATTATTGCCGATATAATGGAGGATAATGTCATTTCGGTTAATACTCTTGCCGATACAGAAAGCATTGCCCTGATGTTCGGTAAATATGACTTTCTTGCTCTTCCCGTTGTTGATAACGAGGACCGTCTCGTCGGTATCATTACCGTTGACGATGCTATTGATGTTATGCAGGAAGAAACCGAAGAAGACTTCTCCAAGATTTCTGCTATTACGCCTAATGACACAGAGTATCTCAAAACTTCTGTCTTTAAGCTTTGGGCTTCCCGAATTCCCTGGCTTATGATTCTTATGATTTCCGCTACCTTTACGGGAATGATAATATCCAAATTTGAAAGTGCACTTGCAGTACTGCCCATTCTTACAGCATTTATACCTATGCTTATGGGTACCGGCGGTAATGCAGGCAGTCAGGCATCCGTTACGGTTATCCGCGGAATTTCCCTGGGACAGGTTGAATTCAGAGACTTTTTCAGAGTTTTGTGGAAGGAATGCAGAGTTTCACTTCTCTGCGGTATTGTGCTCGGCGTTGCAGCCGTGGGAAAGGTAATGCTCGTTGATAATTTTCTTATGAAAAATCCCGAGGTTACAATATTTGTTGCTTTGGTAGTCGGTATTACTCTCTTTGCAACAATAGTTTCCGCTAAAATTATCGGATGCGCGCTTCCTCTTCTTGCAAAAAAGATAGGTCTTGACCCTGCAGTAATGGCAAGTCCCTTGATTACAACCCTTATTGATACGGTGTCACTTCTCGTTTATTTCTATTTTGCAACAGTTATTCTTAACATATAAGTTTAAGGTCTGCTTATTCACGTAAGCAGACCTCTTTTTTTTATCAGAAATTTGAACCGTTCCATCCCCAGTCAGTACCGCCCTCATAGCGGATATAGGTACGGGATGAAGGAATTGTAAGTGTGTTTTCAAGGTAATCACACAGTAGACCTGTAAATTTTTCAGCACCGTCGGAATTGACAGCACCGTAGAGCTTTACCTCAACAAAGGCGCAGTCCGATGAATTGTCACCTTTGAACCAGATATTTTTGTGGGATTCAATATTACACATAAGCCAGCTTTCGTTCTTTCCGGGAAATGCTTCAATCATTTTTCCCAGCTCTGTTTTTAATGCAACTGCCTGTGAATCGCTGATTTTCTTTGTAAGCTTTACGTCAATAAAGGGCATAATGTTCTCTCCTTTAAGAATTTCGGGACTGCGAAAAACAGTCCCGATTAATATTATTTAACAACTTCTACGCTGATAACGGCTTTTTCACCGTTAATATCCCATTCCTTGGAAATTGCGTAGTTTTCGTTTACCGAAACGCTGTCGGCAAGGACGTCACCTGCAATTTCAGCAGCATTTGCACTTACTATTGCGTTTAATTTTTCGCCGGCGGAAATTCCGACCTTAATGTGGTCTGTTACGCTGAAATCTGAGTCCTTTCTCATTGTCTGAATCTTTGAAATAAGCTCTCTTACATAGCCTTCAGCAATAAGCTCGTCTGTAAGCTTGGTATCAAGAGAAACAGTAAATCCGTTATCGGAAAGTGAGAAGGAATCGTCCATCTGTGTAGCAGTAATAAGAAGATCGTCGGCAGAAAGCTCAATATCACCGATTGAAATTGAAAGAGTAATAAAGCCCTTGCTGTCAAGCTCCTTCTTGGCCGCAGAGCCGTCAAGCTTTTCGAGAAGTCCTCTGATTTCTCCCAACTGTTTTCCGTACTTAGGTCCTAAGGTCTTCAGCTGAGGCTTGAAGGAGTAGGATACAAGTCCGTCTGCATTGTCTGCGAAATCAACAGCCTTTACATTGAGCTCGTCACGGATGATTGCAGCATACATTTCGCTGAGCTTATTTTCAGAAACAACAGTAATCGTGCTCAAGGGCTGACGGTTTTTAATGTTAGCACCGTTTCGTGCAGCACGGCCGAGAACGACGATATTAAGAACCTGATCCATATTCTTTTCAAGCTCTGCATCAATATAAGCTTCATTAACCTCGGGATAGTCGCAAAGATGTACGCTTTCGGGGGCATTCTTATCAAGAGAGCATACAAGGTTTCTGTAAATATCCTCTGCCATAAAGGGAATAAGAGGAGCGGAAGCCTTGGCAATTGTTACAAGGGCGGTATAAAGGGTCATATAAGCGTTTATCTTATCCTCGGGAAGTCCCTGTACCCAATAACGCTCTCTGCCTCTTCTTACGTACCAGTTGGAAAGCTCGTCAACAAAGCTCTCGAGAGCCTTTGCAGATTCGGGGATTCTGTAATTTGCAAGATGGTCGTCAACTTCCTTAATGGTAGAATTAAGACGTGAAAGAAGCCACTTGTCCATTACGGGAAGCTTATCATAGTTAAGCTCATACTTTGTAGCATCAAACTTATCAATATTAGCATATAGTACAAAGAATGCATAGGTGTTCCAGAGAGTGCCCATAAACTTTCTCTGACCTTCCTGAACAGCCTTGCCGTAGAAACGGTTGGGAAGCCAGGGGGCGGAGTTAGTGTAGAAATACCAACGGATAGCGTCTGCACCGTAGGTTTCGAGTGCGTCAAAGGGATCAACTGCATTGCCCTTAGATTTTGACATTTTCTGACCGTTTTCGTCCTGAACGTGGCCGAGAACGATTACGTTTTTATAGGGAGCCTTATCGAAAATAAGGGTTGAAATAGCAAGAAGTGAGTAGAACCAGCCTCTTGTCTGGTCAACAGCCTCTGAAATAAAGTCTGCGGGGAACTGAGCATCGAAAAGCTCCTTGTTTTCAAAGGGATAATGGTGCTGTGCAAAGGGCATTGAGCCTGAGTCAAACCAACAGTCAATAACCTCGGGAACTCTCTTCATTTCCTTACCGCAATGGGGACATTTAAGTGTTACGGCATCAATGTAAGGACGGTGGAGCTCAATGTTGTCGGGACAGTTGTCGGACATTGACTTTAATTCTTCAATACTTCCGATGCAATGTCTGTGACCGCATTCACATTCCCAGATGTTGAGAGGAGTACCCCAGTAACGGTTACGTGAAAGTCCCCAGTCCTGAACATTTTCAATGAAGTTGCCGAATCTTCCCTTGCCGATGCTTTCGGGCATCCAGTTGATTGTGTTGTTATTTTTTACAAGGTCGTCCTTAACGGCTGTCATTTTAATAAACCAGGATTCTCTTGCATAATAAATAAGGGGTGTGTCACATCTCCAGCAATGAGGATAATCGTGCTCAAACTTGGGAGCATCAAAGAGAAGACCGTTCTTTTCAAGGTCAATGAGGATAGGCTTGTCAGCATCCTTTACAAAAAGACCTGCATAGGGAGTTTCCTCTGTCATTTCGCCCTTTGAATCAACAAACTGTACGAAAGGAAGACCGTACTTTCTGCCGACATTTGCGTCGTCTTCACCGAAAGCAGGAGCAATATGAACAATACCTGTACCGTCTGAGAGTGTAACGTAATTGTCACAGGTTACGTAATGACCTTTGATTTTCTGCTTTTCAACAGATTTCCCGGTGCATTCGAAGAGGGGCTCATACTCTTTTCTTTCGAGAGCTGTTCCGGGGAAGGTTTCAAGAATTTCATAAGCCTTCTCTCCTTCTTCTCTTTTAAGACCGCCGAGAACCTTATCGAGAAGAGCGACTGCCATATAGTAGGTATAGCCGTCGCAGGCTTTTACCTTGCAGTATTCGTTGTCGGGATTTACACAAAGTGCAACGTTTGAAGGAAGTGTCCAGGGAGTTGTAGTCCATGCAAGGAAATAAGCATCCTCACCCTTTACCTTGAAGCGTACAACTGCAGAGCGTTCTTTTACACACTTATAGCCCTGTGCTACCTCGTGAGAAGAAAGAGGTGTTCCGCAACGGGGACAGTAAGGAACAATTTTGAAGCCCTTATAAAGAAGACCTTTTTCCCAGATGGTTTTAAGAGCCCACCATTCGGATTCAATGAAATTATTGTCATAGGTAACATAAGGGTCGTCCATATCAGCCCAGAAGCCGACAGTACCTGAGAAATCCTCCCACATTCCCTTATATTTCCATACACTTTCCTTACACTTGTCAATAAAGGGAGCAAGACCGTATTCCTCAATCTGTTCCTTGCCGTCAAGACCGAGAAGCTTTTCAACCTCTATTTCAACGGGAAGACCGTGTGTATCCCAGCCTGCTTTTCTGGGAACCATTTTCCCCTTCATTGTGTGATAACGGGGAATCATATCCTTGATAACACGTGTAAGAACGTGGCCGATATGGGGCTTGCCGTTTGCTGTGGGAGGTCCGTCGTAAAACACATAGGACTCACCGTCTGCACGGGATGCCATACTCTTTCTGAAAATATCATTGTCTTTCCAGAACTGCTCAACCTTTTTTTCGCGTTCAACGAAATTAAGATTGGTAGAAACTTTTTCGTACATCTTCATTTCCTCCTGAAAAAAATAATCCCCTGACCGTAACAGGACAAGGGAACTTGTTTTTTATACCACCTATTAACATACAAATATATGCCGTTCCTTTAACGGTGAACTGCCGTCTGCCCATACTTATTTCCGGACAGCTGTTCGGAAGTGATTTTCAGCAAAGGCTACTGACACAGGGCTCACACCCTCCCCTGTTCGCTTAAGCTTTCACACGATGCCTACTCTCTTCGTCATTACATTTTTTTATATACGCATATATATTAAATTAATAGTTATCGTTTGTCAAGTATTTTTTCCTTTTAAGTCACTTCTGCTGAACACTTGTCATAGAATAAACCGAGGAGGAAAAACTATGAATAAAACAATTACTGTAACAGGAGGAGATTCAAGACAGTTATATATGTCAGGATATCTTTATGAAAAAGGCTATGATGTAAAGATATTTGCTTGCGAGCACGGTAAAAAGCCTGCCGGGGTAAAGGACTGCAACAGTATTGACGAAGCAATGGCGTCAGAAATTATAATACTTCCCTTACCTGTCAGCAAGAACGGTAACACGCTTAATACGCCGCTTTCTTCCAAAGAAATAAAGCTGAAAGAAATAACTGACAGAATAAATGAAAGTCATTTTGTTTTTTACGGAATGGGTTCGACAGGCTTTTCAAAAAACGTACAAGCAAAGGCTTTTTATTCCTGTGACTATTTTAATATAGAAAGCCTTATATATAAGAATGCGATGCTGACATCTGAAGGGATAATTTCAATAGTTCTTGATAAACTGCCCTTAACGGTCTTCGGACTGAAGGCAGCCGTTACGGGTTACGGCAGAATTGCAGCCTTTACTGCAGAAAAGCTCAAAAAACTCGGTGCGCAGGTCACCGTTTTTGCAAGAGATGAAATGCAGCTTTTAAGAGCGTCATTATCAGGTGTGAGTTCCTTCGATTTATCGGCATTAAACGATATGGCAGACAAATTTGATGTTATAATCAACACGGTACCGTCACAGATTATCGGCAAAAAAGCAATTGAAAAAAGCAAAGCTTCCTGCGTATTTATTGAAACGGCAAGCTCTCCCTACGGTATTGATTCGGATGCTTGCGCTTTGTATGACAGAGCTCTTATAAAAGCCTTTTCTCTTCCCGGAAAAACCGCTCCTAAAAGTGCGGGAATAATTATAGGCGAAACAATAGATAAACAGCTTCGGGAGGTGAAATAATGGAGAAAATCAACATCGGCTTTGCCTTGACAGGCTCCTTCTGCACATTCAAAAAAGCAATAAACACTATGCGCGGATTAAAGGAAGCAGGCCATAATATTTTCCCGATTATGAGCTATAATGCTTATTCAACAGATACCCGCTTCGGAAAAGCTTATGAATTCCGCGACAGTATAGAAGCAATCTGTGAAAGGCATATCATTTCATCTATTGCGGAGGCTGAGCCCATTGGTCCCAAGAAGCTTCTTGATATACTTATTATTGAACCGTGTACGGGAAATACCCTTGCAAAGCTTGCAAATTCCATTGCTGATACACCGGTGACCCTTGCCGCAAAATCGCATCTCAGAAACGGCAGGCCCGTACTTATTGCAATATCAACAAATGATGCTCTTGCCGGTGCTTCCAAAAATATCGGTGCACTTCTTAATTACAAAAATGTGTATTTTATACCTTACAATCAGGATGATGCGGAGAATAAACCTACATCAATTGTTGCTGATTTTACTCTGACGGAAAAAGCTATGCTGTCGGCATTAAACGGAAAACAGCTGCAGCCTCTTATAATATAAGATTAACAGCCTTCGTTCAATACGGAGGCTGTAACTTGAGTTTTGTGATGTTCTGAGCAATATCTCTGAATACGGGAGCACAGTCTTCTGATGCAGACTTTCCGTTCTCATTGAAAACAACAACCGTATACTGAGGGTTTTCAAAGGGAAAAAATCCGCAGAACCAGGTACAAAGTATTTCTTCCCCGTTTTCATTGTATCTCCCCGTCTGTGCTGTTGCAGTTTTTCCTGCGGATGATACATTATCCGGCTTTCCGTTTATTCCTGTTCCGTTCAGCATATTGTTGTAAAGACAGCTGTTTACGGATTCTATAATTTCTTTCTCCGCAACAAAGTGAGTATCTTCTGATTTATAGTAAGCATAAGCATTGCCGTCAGAATCAATAAGCTCTTTTAATACAAACGGCTCAATATACACACCGTTATTCGCAAAAACATTATAGGCAGCCGCTAATTGTAAAGGAGTCGCAAGAAGACTTCCCTGCCCGAAGCAGATATTTGCAAGTGCAGAATCAGAATTGATTTCGGTGACATCGGGTAAATTTCCCGCCTCTGAGATTAAGGTTGAACACAGTTCAATTCTTTTTCCGAAGCCGAAAAGTGATGATGTATCAAAAATATTATTATAACCCGTTTTTATACCCATATTTATAAAAAAAGTGTTACAGGATTTTTCGGTAGCAAGATTTATATCCATTGTTCCGTGAGCATTATTATTAAAGCAAGAAAAGATATTTTCTCCAAAGCTTATTGACCCTTTGCATTCATAAGTTTCTGAAAGATTAAGACCGTTATTTAATGCTGATACTGCAATTACAGGCTTGAAAACGGACCCTACCGGATATGAGCTCAGAGCTCTGTTAAGAAAAGGAAGGTTTTTATCTGACAATGCTGCTTCTATATTATTAAGATTATAGCACGGAATGCTTGAAATTGCCCTGATTTCAGCAGTTTTTGTATCGAGAATTACAACTGCACCGCACTCTATTTCAGAGCTTTTTAGTGCACTTTCAGCAATATTCTGAATATCCTTGTCAATTGTCAGCTTAATCCCTGCACGGGAATTGTAATTATAATTATTAAGAGTTATTCCGTCGCCTTTTATTGCATTGTCCGTGGCATCGGCATTAAAAGAAACTGTAAGCTTACCCGAGGCATCGGAGAGTATTTTATCAAAAGCCTTTTCAATACCTGCTACACCTGCATCTGATGAATTTGTGTAGCCTATTATATGCGGACACAGAAGTTTTTCAGAGTATCTTGTTACCGTATAATAAGACTTGACAAATTCTGATTCGGAAATTGTGTTTTCGCTTTCAAGCTTTACAAAAAGACCTTTTTTTATTTCTTGCAGCTTATCGCTGTTTATAATACTTTCTGTTGATTCATCAGACATTACAATATATTGCTTACATACTGTCTCGTTTACTAAAGGCTTCATATTGATATCATATATGTTCCCTCTTGTTTCTCCGAGAGTAATTTCCCTGGAAAACTGTATATCTGCTGCTGAATTGTAACTGCTTTGCTGAATTGCATAGATTCTTGCCGTTATTCCTGCGAACAGCATAAGAAAAGCAAAAAATAGTATATATGCACGCTTATATGATGTTTTTTTCATATTGTCACCCGAGAATATTTTTAGTGTTTCAGGTGCATTTATTACAAAAAATTAAAAAAATCACTAAATATTGAATTAATACAAATTTTGTTGTATAATGATAAAAAAATAATAAGGAAGATTATAATGCCATTAAAAGAGATGCCGGCATTTATAAAATCAAACGTAAACGTTAAGAATTCACTTATTTTCTGTGTGCTCAGCTGTACTTGTCTCGTGATTCAGCTGATTCTTATGGATAAAAACGTAATTAATATTGTGTTTGATATTATAATTCCCTTTACGGCTGCTGTTTGTTTTGCTGCTTATTCAATAACTATGGCTATGGACAGGCCCATAATTCTTATCTGTCCGCCGACGGTTTATTTTGTATCGCTTCTTCTTAATAAGCTGATTCTGGTTGAAGTCGGTGTAAAGGATACATACCCTTTTATTACAATGATTGAAATGATACCTTACGCATTTTTCTGCGTATGTGTTGCAACCTGTAAGTTCAAAAAGATTACCGACATAGTTTTACACATTTTCAGCGTTGCTCTTATGTGTGCCAGCGTCGTGCTTGCTGTTCTTGCAGTATTTTTCAGAATTATAATTTTTATAAACCGCACTCACTATCTAATGAATACTTTTGCTATGATATCAGGCTTCTTTGCTATAATTTTTATCTATTTTTCAATGATTGAGCTTGTAAAAATTGCAGGAATAAAAAAACGGCAAAGAAGAAAAGCCGAGAATGTTCAGGAAGTAATTAATAATTAATCAATTAACAAAAAAACGCTGTCAGCATTTAACTGACAGCGTTATTCTTTTGATTAATACTTAGGACGAGCTGTGTAGCCTGTGTGAAGGATTTCGTGAGCCTTGTGTGAGTTGGGTTCACCGAAATACTCAGCATAAATAGCCTTTACATCAGGATTGAGATGAGACTTTCTTACGGGAAGATTCTTATCATCATTGTAAAGACCTGCTGCACGCTTTGCGCGGATGTCAACATTGTTGTGAACAGATGCGGGCTGAATGGGCTGACCGCCGCCGTTTACGCAACCGCCGGGACAAGCCATAACTTCAATGAAGTCATAGGTCTTTTCGCCTGACTTAATCATTTCAAGAAGCTTCTTTGCGTTAGCAGTACCGGAAGTAACAGCAACTCTGATTTCGTTGCCTGCAATTGTGTAGGTAGCTTCCTTGATGCCTTCAACACCTCTTACTTCGTTGAACTCGAGGTTCTGGAGCTCTTCGCCTGTAAGTGTTTCGTAAGCTGTTCTGAGAGCAGCCTCCATAACACCGCCTGTTGCGCCGAAAATAGTACCTGCACCTGAACCGAGACCGAAGGGTGCATCGTATTCTTCATCGGGAAGCTGATTGAAGAGGATACCTGCCTTCTTGATCATTCTTGCAAGCTCACGAACGGTAATAACTGCATCAATATCAGCAAGACCTTCAACTGCTGTGTGGTCAAGTCTTTCAGCCTCAAACTTCTTTGCAGTACAAGGCATTACGCTTACTACATAGATATCCTTGGGGTCAATACCCATCTTCTCTGCATAGTATGTCTTAGCAACTGAGCCGAACATACCCTGAGGAGACTTACAGGATGAAAGGTTGGGAATAAATTCGGGATAATATGTTTCGCAGAATTTGATCCAACCGGGTGAGCAGGATGTAATAAGAGGAAGATTTTCCTTCTTTGTGTATCTGCCAAGGAATTCTGTTGCCTCTTCCATAATTGTAAGGTCAGCGGAGAAATTGGTATCAAATACCTTATCGAAACCGAGAGCTCTGAGAGCAGCAACAAGTTTACCTGTTACAACTGTTCCCATTTCATAGCCGAATTCTTCACCGAGACCTACTCTTACAGCGGGAGCTGTCTGAACAATAACGTGCTTGGAAGGATCATTGATAGCATCAAGTACCTTCTGAGTATCGTCTCTTTCTGCAATTGCACCTGTGGGACATACAGTAATACACTGACCGCAGGAAATACAGGATACATCGCCGAGAGGCATTTCAAATGCACAGCCGATATGAGTATCAAAGCCTCTTGCATTTGCACCGATAACACCTACACCCTGATTCTTTTCACATACAGCTACGCAGCGACGGCAAAGGATGCACTTTTCGTTGTCTCTGTACATGTGAGAAGCGGAAGCATCAATATCATAGCTAGTCTTTGCACCTGCAAAAGCAGTTTCTGTATCAATGCCGTAATCGTGGCAGAGCTTCTGAAGCTCACAGGAGCCTGAACGTACACAGGAAAGACATTCCTTCTTGTGGTTAGAAAGTATAAGCTTGAGAGTTGTTCTTCTTGCTTCGATAACATCGGGAGTATTTGTGTAAATCTCCATACCTTCATTTACGGGGAATACGCAAGATGCAACAAGGCTTCTTGCACCCTTAACTTTAACTACACAGATACGGCAAGCGCCGATTTCATTGATTTCCTTAAGGAAGCAGAGAGTAGGAATCTCAATACCTGCAAGACGTGCAGCTTCAAGAATTGTGCTGCCTGCAGGAACTGTAAAATCTCTGCCGTTGATTTTAATATTTACATCAGCCATTTTTCCGTACCTCCTTATTTCTTGATGATAGCGCCGAACTTACATTTTTCAATACAAGCACCGCACTTGATACACTTGGACTGGTCAATTACGTGAGGATTCTTTACTGTGCCGGAGATTGCACCGACGGGACAAACTCTTGAGCAAAGAGTACAGCCCTTACACTTATCCTCAACAATAGTAATAGAAAGAAGATCCTTACATACACCTGCAGGACATTTCTTGTCAACAACGTGAGCAATATATTCATCCTTAAAGCGCTTGTATGTAGAAAGAACGGGGTTGGGAGCTGTCTGTCCGAGACCGCAGAGGGAGTTGTCCTTGATGTAGTTGCAAAGAGCTTCCATTTCATCAAGGTCTTCAAGAGTTCCCTGACCCTTTGTGATCTTCTCAAGAATTTCATAAAGTCTCTTTGTACCGATACGGCAGGGAGTACACTTACCGCAGGACTCGTCAACTGTGAATTCAAGGAAGAACTTAGCGATATCAACCATACAGGTGTCTTCGTCCATAACGATAAGACCGCCTGAACCCATCATAGCACCCTGTGCTACAAGGTTATCATAGTCGATTTCAATATCAAGCATAGAAGCAGGAAGACATCCGCCGGAGGGACCGCCTGTCTGTGCAGCCTTGAATGTCTTACCGTTGGGAATACCGCCGCCGATTTCTTCGATAACCTCGCGAAGAGTGGTACCCATGGGAATTTCTACAAGACCGGTACGGTTAATCTTGCCGCCGAGAGCGAATACCTTTGTACCCTTGGACTTTTCAGTACCCATAGTGTTGAAGAATTCAGCACCGTGAAGAATAATCTGAGGTACGTTTGCGAAGGTTTCAACGTTATTTTCTGTAGTGGGCTTGCCGAAGAGACCCTTAACAGCAGGATAAGGAGGTCTGGGACGGGGCTCACCGCGGTTACCTTCAATAGAGGTCATAAGAGCAGTTTCTTCACCGCAAACGAATGCACCTGCACCGAGACGGATGAAAAGATCGAAATCAAAGCCTGAACCGAAGATATCCTTACCTAAGAGACCGTAAGCTCTCGCATCGTCAATAGCCTTCTGAAGACGGGCAACAGCGATGGGATACTCTGCACGAACATATACATAGCCTTCTGTAGCACCTGTTGCGTAACCGCAGATGGTCATTGCTTCAACAATACAATGGGGGTCGCCTTCAAGAACGGAACGGTCCATAAATGCACCGGGGTCGCCTTCGTCAGCGTTACATACAACGTACTTCTGGTCAGCCTGATTCTTAGCTGTGAAGCTCCACTTGAGACCTGTGGGGAATCCGCCGCCGCCGCGTCCGCGAAGACCGGAATCCATAATAACCTTGATTACGTCTTCTGGCTTCATTTCGGTAAGACACTTGCCGAGTGCAGCATAACCGTCCATTGCGATATATTCATCAATGCTTTCGGGGTTAATAACACCGCAGTTACGAAGTGCAACTCTCTTCTGCTTTGCATAGAAGGTTGTGTCGTTAAGAGAAACATTTCCATGCTCGATTTCTGCACCTTCAGCAACCTCATTGTAAACAAGGCGCTCAACAACACGGCCCTTGAGAAGATGCTCTTCAACGATATCCTTGACGTCCTTTTCTTCTACCTGGCTGTAGAATGTGCCGTCGGGATAAACAATAACAACGGGACCGAGTGCACAAAGACCGAAGCAACCGGTTCTTACAACCTTGACTTCATCAACAAGACCGTTTTTCTCGATCTGTGATTCAAATTCGGCAATAAGCTTATTACTGCCTGAAGATGTACAGCCTGTACCGCCGCAGATTAATACCTGTGCGCGAATCATAATTTATACCTCCAATATTTTATCTGAGTTTATAACTTATCAAACGTTGCTGATTGTGTATTCAGCAACAACCTTGCCGCCCTTAAGGTGCTTTTCAGCAACTTCCTTAACCTTTTCGGCAGTCATCTTAACATAAGTAACCTTGTCCTTGCCTGCTTCGAAAACTTCAACAACGGGCTCAAACTGACAGATACCGATACAGCCGGTCTGTGTAACTGTTACCTTGTCGCTGAGTTCAAGGTTGTTAACTTCTTCAACAAAAGCATTGAGAACAGGTCTTGCGCCTGCTGCAATACCGCAGGTAGCCATACCGACAACTACTCTTATGTCGGAGGAACCTTCACGAAGTACAACTTTGTTCTGCATTTTTTCTTTAATTGCTGCAAGTTCTGCTAAAGACTTCATAAAAATTTTCCTTTCAAATACTTTTTTATTTATTACTAAAATTTAATAACCTATTTCATTGTACTGCTCTTTAAGATAGTCGCCTATCCACGAAATCACCTCAAAGGTATCAAGAGGAACGTCGCCGAGCACTTCTTTAAGCTCTGCCGTATCAAGATTAATCTGTCCTTTTTCAGTAGTGTGTGAAAAAATCCATCTGATGTGAGGCTGTCCCTGAATCAATACGGTAATTGTTGAGATTATGTCGCCCAGAGGCGTAAAATCAAGGTGATCGGTGAAGAACACGGCTTCAATTTCCGTACCGTGATTGTCGGGAAATTCATCCTTATGACGGGATGAAAGCTTAATGTCTCCTCCGGTCTGCTGAGCAGCAAGCTTGAAAAGAGGGATACCGAGTCCTACTTTTCTCGTGGTTCTCGTAGTGGTAAACGGATTCTGAACGTTTCTCAGAAAATCCTCCTTCATACCGCAGCCGTTGTCAGAAACAAGGATTGTAAGCTTATTTTCAGCTTCCGTAAGAGTGATGCGGATTGTATCTGCACCTGCCTTGACGGAGTTCTGTGCAATATCAAGAATGTTCAGAGAAAGCTCTTTCATACATATTTACCTCTGAGAAGCTTAAATAGTTCCTTTCTCACCTTATCTCCCGAATAGGGCTCATCCTCAAGCTCAAGATAATACTTTTTATCACGCATATCCCAAAGATAGTGAGCATCGGAAGAAACAAGAGGTCTTCTCGTTTTAAGGGCGGGAAATTTATCTTTATATTCCTCGATTTTTTCACCGTTATGAAAGCCTGCATTAAGGAAATTTTCATCATCGGGAAAAATACCGAGAGTTGCGATTATGCCGTTTGCTTCACGGTCAACGTGGGCAGGATAGCATATACCGTCAAAGGATTTTACAATTTCAGCTGCGCTGTCTACGGATATATCCGTTGCATTGGAAAGGAGATAAGGCTCGGTGCCGATTAATTCATCCTGTTCATCAAGTATTTTCTGTTCACCGAAAATATCAACTCTGTTCGGAATGAGAATCCGGTGAGACTGAATAAACCCGTCAAATCTGAGAGCATCGGAAAGCTCTTCAAAGAGACATACAAGATGTATATCCTCGGAGGTGGTAAGCTCCATTCCGGCAACCGGGATTATTCCGTTTCTTTTTGCTGCCGCAAAGAATGCGGGACAGTTTTTAGCTGAATTGTGGTCTGTGAGAGCAACTATGTTAAGACCGTTAAGGGCCGCCATACCTGCAATATTGTTTGGTGTCATATCATCATCCCCGCAGGGAGAAAGACAGGAATGAATATGTAGGTCGTAATAATACTTATTCATATATCGCTGCTGATTCTTACAGCTGTGTTATAAGCCGTATCCGCAGAAAGAAGAATATTGACTCCTTTTTCTTTTGCGGTTGAAATGACGTCGCTGTCGGGTCTTGCACCCTCACAGATAAGAACTGCGGAAACATCGGACAGCTGAGCTACTGCTGCAATATTCATATTTGTCATTATTGTGAGCCAGATGTTTGAAGCTTCTGCTCTGCCCATTACCCAGCTGAGAAGATCGCCGATATAACCGCCGTTTATCTCTTTTTCGGGTTCGGGCATTGAAAGAACCTCAAATGAATATTTTTCAGCTAACTTCTTAACTGTCATTTTCAGATGCTCCTTCGTCCGTTTCTTCTTTTTTATTGTGCTCAAGCACAACGCATTTACGGTCGTTTGCCACTCCCCTTACAATATCCTCAGCAAAGGCTCTGCAGGTGGGAGCACCGCAGGCACCGCAGTCAATACCCGGAAGATTCTTCCTGATTTCCTGCATTTTTGCCATCATTCTCATAGATTCAGACATACTTTCGCTGAGTCTTGAAATGGGTGTGTAATCCGGAAGCGAGTCGGTTAAGAAGCTGTCCGGCACAAAATTTACATCGGAACCTATAAAGTTCTTGGAAACCGGCATATATCTTCTTACCGTCTGTAAACGTGTTTTTGCAATAAAGGGATTTTCAATTGTCATAACTCCGCCGACACATCCGCCGATGCAGGCATTAAGCTCAACAAATTCAATGTGCGGTATATTGCCGTTCTCAATGGATTCGAGAACCTGAATACAGTTTTCTATGCCGTCCGCAAAAAGATAACTGTCATTGAGAATTGCAGAGGATTCACCGCCTGAGGTTGCCCAGCCGATACCTATCATTCCGGCTTCGGATGAAATTGTGGGAGTCCGGTTTTTCTTCATAGCTCCCAGAAGCATAAAATATATGTCATTCAGGGATACTACTACATCAACATTACTTTTATAATCTCCGTATCCGTTTCTTATGTAGCTTACCTTTGCAGCGCAGGGGGAAATGAAGAAAACACCGATATCCTCATCGGATAATTCCGGGTGCTCCTCCTTTGCCTTTTTGCGTGCTTCCATTGCAGAAATCTCCATGGGAGGAAGCATCGGAAGGATGTTGTCCTTAAGATAAGGGAAACGAAGAGATATAAGCCTTGAAATAACGGGACACGCTGAACTGATAACGGGCTTTTTGATGCCTTCGGATTTTAAGAAGATACGTGTATAGTTTGAAACTATCTCAGCAGCCTTAGCAACCTCATATACATCGTCAAAGCCGATATCCTTAAGTCCCTGAAGCACGGAGTCTACATCATCAAGTCCGTCGAACTGTCCGTAAAGAGCAGGTGCCGGAAGAGCAATTTTCCATTTATAATGAAGATAGTGCTCAAATTTACTACACATTGCCTTTTTAGCATTATTGGGACAGACTCTTATGCATTCGCCGCAGTCAATACATCTGTCTGTATTGATTTCGGCGTGACCGCCGTTGATTCTTATGGCTTCCGTGGGGCAGCGTCTTATACAGGAAGTGCATCCCGTACACTTATCCACGTCAAGCACAACAGAGTGTCTGTAAGAATTCAAATCATCACCTTATTTACTTGAGGTAAACACACATCGTAATGGTCGTTCCGACGCCGACCTCCGATTCAATTTTCATTTCATCGGTATAACGCTTCATATTGGGAAGACCCATACCTGCACCGAAGCCCAGCGAACGGACATTCTCGGTAGCGGTTGAATAACCCTCCTGCATTGCAAGATTGATATCAGCAATACCGGGACCTTTATCAGCAAGGATTATTTCAATTTTGTCTTCAAAAACGTTTATGTCAGCCGTTCCGCCGTGTGCGTGAATTACCATATTGATTTCGCCCTCATAGAGAGCAATTGAAACCTGACGAATAATTTCGGGGGGAAGACCCAATCTTCTCAGGTTCTTTTTTACCTGAACAGATGCCTGTCCTGCCGATACAAAATTTTCACCGTCAACATCAAAGTGGAAATTTAATGATTCACTCATATTTTCGTACCCGTCAATCCGTTAGAAAAGAGAGTTCCGCAGGCATCATACATACGTTTGCTCGTTGCAAGAAGAGCAATGCCGCTTTCTCTGGCAGCCTCCACCATTTCGGGAGTGGGTCGCTTTGAACGGACAAAAACGATACATAACATATCCATCATCTCAGCGGTTCTGATAACCTGTAAATTTACAAGGCCTGTAAGAAGAACGGCCTGATCCTTTACAAAAGCAAGAACGTCACTCATCATATCGCTTCCGCAGGCTGAATGAACGTCGCTTTCAAGAAATTCCTCACCGCAAAGTACATCCGCTTCAAGTAATTCTTTTAAGGTACTGATTTTCATAAAAATATTTCCTTTAGGTTTACTTATTCGTATTTTGCAAGGATACCGGGAATCATATCAGCAGTAAGTCTGCCGTATACATCCTCGTTTATTGTCATAACGGGAGCAAGTCCGCAAGCACCGATACAACGGCATGCTTCAATTGAGAACTTTCCGTCTTCAGAGCACTCACCTGCGTCAACTCCGAGAACCTCGCAGATCTTATCAAGAACCTGCTGAGCACCCTTAACGTAGCAAGCAGTACCTAAGCATACTGAAATGTTGTACTTGCCTTTGGGTGAAAGTGCAAACTGTGCATAGAAGGTAGCAACGCCGTAAACCTTTTCTACGGGAACATCAAGTCCTTCAGCTATTTTGCACTGAACCTCGTAAGGAAGATAGCCGTAGATTGCCTGAGCATCCTGCATAACTGCCATAAGACGGCTCTTGTCACCATTTGCGGCAGCAATTGCTTCCTCGAGTTTCTTTGCCTGTTCGGGAGTATCAATAAAGGGAAGTTTACTGATCTTTTTCTCCATTTGTGTATTTCCTCCAATCAAATAATATACAAAATTGCGTTATAGCACATAGCCATACATCGTGTATTATAACATAAGATTTTTTTTAAGTCTATAGTAAAAATAAAGAAAATATAGAAATTTGTTATATTTTTAACAATTTTTTTGTTATTTTCAGAAAAATGTGCTTTTTACTCTTGTAAATGGCTTCAGTAATATGTATAATGATGTAGAAATATATTATGGAGGAAACAAAAAATGGATAAAAAAGTTCTCGTAGAAACATCTGCAAGACACGTACACGTTTCAAAGGCAGATCTTGAAGTTCTTTTCGGCGAAGGCTATGAGCTTACAAAGAAAAAGGACCTTTCCCAGCCCGGTCAGTATGCTTGTGAAGAAAGAGTTCAGGTTATCGGACCTAAGGCTTCCTTCCCCGGCGTATCAATTCTCGGTCCCGTAAGAAATGCAACTCAGGTTGAAATTTCTGCATCCGATGCACGTTCAATCGGTGTTTCTGCTCCCGTAAGAGAATCCGGTGACATCAAGGAATCCGGTGCTTGCAAGCTTGTAGGTCCCAAGGGTGAGGTTGAAATCAGTGAAGGTGTTATCGTTGCAAAGAGACACATTCATATGACAACTGCAGATGCAGCTGAGTTCGGTCTTACAGACAAGCAGGTTGTAAGCGTTAAGGTTGACTCCCCCGAGCGTTCTCTTGTTTTCGGTGATGTTGTTGTACGTGTAAATGACAGCTTTGCACTTGCTATGCACATTGACACAGACGAAGCCAATGCAGTTCTTGCAGGCGGCAACGCTATGGGCGAAATCATCAAATAAGTACATAAATAACTTTTTACGGTATCCGTTTTTTCGGGTACCGTTATTTTTTTTTGCAATTTTTTCTATTAGAAAAATAAGCAGTATTAAGCTGAGATTGACTATAATATTTTTCTTTCTTTCGCTAAAAATTCAATTGAACGGAGGTGAAGGATTGAAAAAAATTATAAAAATATCAACTTCTGTTATAACTGCTGTTTCTCTGTTTATTTTATCATTTATTGTATGTCTGAATTTAAGTCTTTCCGATGAAGCATATATAAGCGATGGCGTAATATATTTGTCGGAGCATATTTTACAGAATAGGAATGGTAAAATCCCTGCATCGGCAGGAAACGGTACAAATAAGCACAATGTTTTTCTTCCCGTAACTGATATACTGAGTCGCAACAATGACCTCAAGCGTGAGCAAGACAGAAAATATCTTATTCCCGGAGGAAATCTTATTGGCATAAGACTGAAAACCGACGGTGTTCTTGTTGTCGGGACAGAAAGCTTCGACACGGATAAAGGCAATGCTTCGCCGGCAACGGATGCAGGAATTAAGGTCGGTGATACCTTAAAAACCGTGGAAGATATCAAAATTTCCGATAACGCGCAATTATCCGAAATAATTGCATCTTCTGAAGGATGCCCTCTTGATATCGAAATAATAAGGGACGGGCAGACAATTGCGGTTACGCTGACACCTGAAATATCGGCTGTTACCGGTGAATACAAGTGCGGACTGTGGATAAGAGATTCAACGGGCGGTATCGGCACTCTAACCTACTGCGATGCGGAAAACGGTAGTTTTGGCTCTCTTGGACACGGAATATATGATACCGATACAGGAAAAATTATTCCCACGGAAAAAGGTGAAATCTGTGATGCAACGCTTACGGGTATAACAAAAGGTATCAACGGCACCGCAGGAGAGCTTAAAGGTACAATCACAGGTGACAGCTACGGTAGTATTATTACCAATAATGAAAACGGTATATACGGAAATATTGACATTATTTCAAACACGCTTGACATTCTGCCCGTTGCTTTCTTGCATGAAGTGACAACGGGAAAGGCAGAGATAATTTCAACCGTAAGAGATAATAAAGCTGAAATTTTTGAAATTGAGATTGAAAGAATAAGCAAATCCGCTGAAAACAAGAATTTTGTTGTTAAAGTTACAGATGATGAACTGCTTGAAATAACGGGCGGTATTGTTCAGGGAATGTCAGGCTCCCCTATTATCCAGAACGGCAGAATTGTAGGTGCCGTAACACACGTTTTTGTAAATGACCCCACAAAGGGCTACGGAATATTTATTGATAATATGCTGGAGGCGGCAGGATAAATGATTTGACAGGGGCATTTTGCCCTTGTCTTTTTGCTTTTGTATGTGTTATAATTTAAAAATCTACTCTTCTGAAAAAGATTTTGTCAAGAGG
This sequence comes from Clostridia bacterium, assembly GCA_017625435.1. Classification (GTDB taxonomy): domain Bacteria; phylum Bacillota; class Clostridia; order Oscillospirales; family Acutalibacteraceae; genus RUG806. Next base: position 298 of record JAGAKX010000007.1, on the reverse strand, counting down.
GGAGGTCAACGAGCATTATGCACCAAACAAATGCGAAAAGAGGAAAAATAAGGAAGGGGAGATACCTGGTGATTGGAAGTATATGCGGTGCCGTTGCAATTGCGGTAGTTGTTTTTCTTTTTATTATGACAGGAAACAGAGAACGTGTGGTTGGAGCAGATATTGCCGCAGAAGATATTACCGAGTTCTTTTATACATATTCTTCCTCAACATATCCACCTGATTATCAAAGATATCGCCTTTATAAGGAAAACGGAATATATAAATTTTATCATGAAAAAAGAGAGGGTCAGGATTG
>JAGAKX010000049.1 GCA_017625435.1 Clostridia bacterium | reverse complement strand
TTATGTACACCGTATACCAGATCTTCTACGCAGCAAATGTTGCAGCACACAGCACAGAAGACTGGCTTGCAGAGTTCAACGGTGACTACTCATTCCTTAACCAGCTCTTCAAGACGAGCGACCTTGATTTCCTTCGTCAGATCGAAGTTTCTCTCGGTGACCTTCTCAACAAGTACACCGGTGACATTATCGATGATGATGAAATCGTTCCCAACGGATTTATCGCATTCTTCCAGAAGATTGCTGAATTCTTCAAGAAGATCGGCGAATTTATCAAGAATCTTTTCAAATAAGAGTTACTGATAAAGGTCCGTGACTGAATAACAAAAGCCCTGTGCTTCGAAAGGAGCACAGGGTATTTTTTTTCGTAAAAAGGGCACATCCCGTTTTGAGATGTGCCGAAATATTATTTAAGCTGTGTTGTAGCTTCAATTACCGTATCGGGACGGACAGGGCGGATTGACGCTTCAGGAGGAGCTTTGTCTGTTGCGGTATTGTAGGGAGGGGAAATAATAACTTCATCGGGGTTGTAGCCGGGTGTTGTTTCGCCCTTGCCGGGGATTGTTCCGTCGGGATTTTCGTATACTGTCACCATTTCCTTGAATGCAACATTTCCGGAAATGTAAGCTTCAAAGGCTTCTGCCTTTTCAGTTCCGATAAAGAAGCATTTCTGTGTGCTCATAATATTTGTAACAATATAGCCGTCCTTTGTCACACCAAGCGAAATGTTTTTATAGCCTAAAAGCGGAATATCAACACTTACGCTTATGAGCATCTCCTTGAAGCGGTCATATTCAATGTTTTTAACCTCTGTATCTGTAAGAAGCATATTCCATACTATGCTGTCATCAAAATCGGCAAAAACAACGCTTACGAACTCTTTTTTATCATAATCGGTGTAATCCTTATATGCCTTACCGAAGGAAACAGTATTTTTCATATCAATGGCATCAATTAAATCACCGAGGGTCTCGGGGGTATACCATACATTTATATATACATAGTATACCTCTTCATTTCCGATTCTTACTGCAACTGCACAGTCGGTGCTGATATTTTTTACGGAATATATCTTTGCATCTGTAGCGTATGTCTTGTCCTCGTAAATATCATAGCCGGACATCACGGTGTCTGATATAAATTCTCCTATGTTTTCAGCTGCAAGTTCCGTGCGCTGTGAAGCATAAGAGGTTTCTCCGAGCATCACCTCAGGGAATTTGTCTGATGTAATGCGGTCTTCCCATTTCGGGCAAATCATCATTTCCGCACCCGTAACCGTTTCAATTGCAGGTTCTGTCACAATTTCGGGAGAGGGGGTAATTTCCTGAGTATTTTTTCCGCCGCCGGATTCGCTGTCGGTTGTTTCTTCTGCGGAGATTGGCGGAGGAGTGACAAAATCACTCTGACTTATTACAATACCTGCAATTACCGCGACGGCAAGGCAGGCGGCAATTCCGGCATAACGGAAAATTCTGTTGGGCTTTTTCTTTACCTCTGCCGCTTCCTCAATAAAGCGGTCATCTATAAGGGAAATAATTTCTGATATTTTTTCCTTTTTCATATCAATTCCTCCTTTATAAGCTCTGTTTTCAGCTTTTCTCTTATTCTTGAAAGGCGGACTGTAATATAGTGGGGACTCATATCCGAAAGGGCTGCAATTTCCTTAACGCCGTCGCCGTAAAAATAACGCCTTACAAACATAATTCTGTCATTTTCGGGGAGCTTTCCGAGAAATCTGTTGACAGCTTCTGCTATATCCTTTGCTATCAGCTCGTGTTCTGCCGAAACATCCGCAAAAAGCACGTTTTCAAGCTCTTCCAGAGCTTTATCGTAAAAACTGTTTCTTTTCTGTGCGGCGTTTTTATGGTACCTTTTCAAGGAAATATTGCGTACCACTTTAAAAAGGTAGGAGCTGAGCGGAGAAGGCCTCTCGGGAGGAATTTTATTCCACAGGGCAAGGTAAGCATCATTTACACATTCCTCTGCATCCTCTTTGCTTTTCAGAATGTTTTCTGCGATTTTAAGGGAAGTTCTTCCGTATTTACGGGAAATTGCGGAAATTGCCTTTTCAGAGCGCTCATTGAAAAGGTCAATTATCTTGCAGTCATCCATATTTCCACCGTCCTTTCACCTGTGAACTACCTTATTCTAAACGGAAATCTCACAAATTTCATCAAATTGTTAAAAGATTGTTGATTTTTTACAAAAGTGTTGACAAACTCTTGTGAAAGGAATACAATGAGTTGGCTTTTGAACAACCCGTGAATTCAGCCTATGGAGGTTATATATTATGGAAACATTGCTCGCTTTGTCCGTTGCTCTTTTTGCAGGACTTATGCTTTCCCGTGTAGCAAAGAAGGTTCAGCTTCCTGCAGTTACCGCATACCTTGTTGCAGGTATTCTTATAGGACCCTATCTTCTCGGTGCTCTGGGCATAAAGGGTCTCGGTTTTATCAGTATGGAGGATATTGATTCCTTCGGTATTATTCCCGATGTGGCTCTCGGCTTTATTGCATTCTCAATCGGCAATGAATTCAGAATGTCACAGTTAAAGCAGATAGGAAAGCAGGCTACCGTTATCGGTATTCTTCAGGCAGTTGCCGCAACACTTGTTGTTGACGCAGCCTTAATAGGTATTCATTTCATTATTCCCGATAAGTTCCCCCTTCCTGCTGCAATAATTCTCGGTGCAGTTGCTTCCGCTACCGCTCCTGCCGCAACGCTTATGGTTGTCCGTCAGTACAAGGCAAAGGGTCCCGTTACAAGCATACTGCTTCCCGTTGTTGCTCTTGACGATGCAGTAGGTCTTGTGCTTTTTGCAATTTCCTTCGGTGTGGCAAAGGCACTTCACCTGGGCAATGCAGACCTTGTTTCTGTTATTGTTGAGCCTATTCTTGAGGTTGTTCTTTCCCTCGGACTCGGTGCAGGTATGGGCTTCCTTTTCACCTTCTGCGAAAGATTCTTCCATTCACGTTCAAAGAGACTTGCAATGTCAGTTACCTTCGTGCTTCTGACGGTTGCACTTTCAATGCTTGAATTCCACGTAGGCGGTATTCACATTGCATTCTCTTCCTTGCTTGCCTGTATGATGCTCGGTACGGTTTTCTGCAATATCTGCGATTTCTCCGAGGAGCTTATGGACAGACTTGACCGCTGGACGGCACCTCTTTATATCCTTTTCTTCGTAATTTCAGGTGCAGAGCTTGAGCTTTCCGTATTCAAGGATTATATGATAGTTCTTATCGGTATTGTATATATCGTTACACGCTGTGTCGGTAAGTATTTCGGTGCATCCTTAAGCGCAAGGGCTACAAAGTGCGATTCCAATATTATCAAGTACCTCGGTATCACTCTTTTCCCTCAGGCAGGTGTTGCCCTCGGTATGGCAATAAAGGCTGAAACTCTCGGTGAGCCCGGTGTTATTGTTGCAAATATCACTCTTTTCTCTGTTCTTATTTATGAGCTTGTAGGACCCTTCCTTACAAAAATGGCTCTTCAGAAGGCAGGAGAAATCACTCCCGAAGGAAAGACAAGCGCAAGAGAAGCTGTACAGAAAATATAAGAAAAAATTTTACGATTTATCAACCCCCTACCCCCAATCTTGGGGGCTGTAGGTGTTTCTTGTTCAATAAGCTTGCGTCATTCAATACGCCGCAGGCGAATTATAAGCTAAATTGCTCACAACGCGAGCAATTGCCAATAAAAAATGCGGGAGAGCAATCTCCCGTTTTTACATTATTTTGCAGAAAAAAGCCGCTGCTATATAGGTTGTTATGTCCGCAGCAAGAGCGGCAGGAATTGTGTGTCTCGTTTTTGTGATTCCCACGCTTCCGTAATAAACCGCAACTGCATAGAATGTGGTTTCGCTGGCACCTGCAATAACACTTGCGGTTCTTCCGATGTAAGAATCCGGTGAAAATTCACGGAAAATTTCCTCAAGGACCGAAAGACTTCCGCTTCCCGACAGGGGGGAGATTATGCAAAGGGGGAGCACTTCTTCGGGAATTCCGAGAAGTCCGCAGACGGGAGAAAGGAGCTTCCCCAGAATTTCAAGTGCCCCCGAGGAGGACAGCATTGACACGGTAATGCAAAGAGCTGTAAGGGCAGGCAGCAAATCTGCCGTTCCCGAGAGAGCTTTTTTTGCGCCTTTAAGGAAAATTTCAAATACAGGCAGTTTATTAATTATGCCGTACAATATTATAATGCTTACGGTAAAGGGCAGAATAAGATTCTGAAAAGTTTCCATAAGAACACCTTAATCGGAACGTATTTTATTGACTTGCAAAAGATAATATATTATAATATTTATTTAACAAAGAATCTATTTATTCCGCAAGAAAGGGGGAGTATCCATGGATAAGTCACAGTTTTTAGGCGACAGCCATGTTTTTTCCCGTTTAACAGATAAATTTAATGAAAATAATCAGATTCCCAAAGGGGACTACAGCCGTTTTCCCGTAAAACCGGGTCTTCGTAATACTGACGGAACCGGTGTTATGGCAGGTCTTACAAAGATATGTAATGTTGAAGGCTACTATATTGATGACGGCGAACGTGTTCCCAAGCCCGGACGTCTGAGATACAGAGGCATTGACCTTTACGATTTTGTAGGAGGCTGTAAGGCAGATGACCGCTTCGGCTTTGAGGAGCTTGTTTTCCTGCTTATTTTCGGCTCTCTTCCCACAAAGGAGGAGCTTGAGGGCTTCTGCAGTCTTATTTCTGCAAACAGAGAGCTGCCCTATGATTTCGTTGAAGACGTTATTATGAGAGCACCCTCGCCCAACATTATGAACAAAATGGCATCCTCCGTTACGGCTTTGTATGCTTATGACGATAATCCCGACGATATTTCCGTTGATAACGTGCTTCGTCAGTCAATTCAGCTTATAGCTCAGCTTCCTGCAATTATGTCCTATGCTTATCAGGTAAAAAGAAGATTTTTCTATAAGAAGAGTATGTATATCCATCAGGTAAAGCCCGAGCAGAAGACGGCTGAGGTGGTGCTCCGTTCAATCCGCTCCGACAAAACCTTTACGGAGAGGGAAGCAAAGCTTCTTGACCTGTGCCTTATGATTCATGCAGACCACGGCGGCGGTAACAACTCCACCTTCACAACTCGCTGTATTTCTTCAACGGGTACGGATACCTATTCCGCAATCGGTGCCGGCATCGGCTCTCTTAAGGGCTTCCGTCACGGCGGTGCAAATATCAAGGTTACCGAAATGGTTGACGATATTTTTGCTAATGTCAGGGATACTGCCGATGAGGATGAGGTAAGAGCATACCTTCGCAGAATTGTCAGAAAAGAAGTAAACGACAATTCGGGTCTGATTTACGGTATGGGTCACGCAATATATACCCTTTCCGACCCCCGTGCCGTCCTTCTTAAGCAGAACGCAAAGGAGCTTGCCGAGGAAAACGGACTTCTTAAGGAATGGCAGCTGCTTGATACTATCGAAAGAATTGCTCCTGCCGTTTTCTGCGAGGAAAAGGGCATTCAGAAGCAGATATGCGCCAATGTGGACCTTTATTCGGGTCTTGTTTACAGAACCCTCGGAATTCCCGAGGACCTCTATACTCCCATGTTTGCCGTTGCACGTGTGGCAGGCTGGTGCGCTCACAGACTTGAAGAGGTTGCAACCTGCTCCAAGATTATGCGTCCTGCATATAAGAGCATTTCCAAGCCCTGTACTTATATGAATCTCGGCGAAAGATAAAAAGGAAAGGTGATTGAAATGAAACTGAAAGGAAACGCACTTCTTTCCCTTAAAACCGTAAAGCTTACGTCTTTGGTGCTTTTCGGTCTGCTTCTTGCTGTAAGAATATATCAGACCTTCCTGCTGACTGACGGTGAAACGGGCTTTTTTACAAACAATAACATTACCGTGCCCCTTATGTTCATACTGTCCGCAGGGGCTGCGGTCGTTGTCTGTATTCTCTGTTATCTTATAAAGGATTTCCCGGCAGGTGACGTCAAAAAGCGTACATCTCCCTTATATGTGGGGGCAGGTCTCTTTTTTGCTTTCACCCTTCTTTATGAGGGACTTAAATCCGTAAAGCTTATGATATCCGCAGGCGGCAGTTTTTCCTCTGTGAAGGAGGCTGCAGGCGGAAATGTAGGCCTTATCGGTGCGGTATTCTCCATTCTCGGTGCCGGTGCAATTCTTCTTTCCGTATTTTCCTATATTAAAACGGGTACCCTTACGGGCAAGCTTAAAATTCCTATGCTTTTCCCCGTTTTGTGGGCATTTGCCGAAACTCTCGGATTTTTCTCGGTAACTGTAAGCTACATTAAGATTCCTCAGCTTTTCTTAGCAATTTACTCAGCAGCATTTTTAATGCTTTTCCTTTTTGAGAATGCAAGGGTTACAACGGGAATCGGCAGAAAATCCGCCTTATGGTTTTACTATGCAACAGGCATAATTGCCGCAGGATTTTGCCTTGCAACGGGAATTCCCGCTCTTCTTGCGGGTGTTTTCAAGCCGGAGCTTGTTGTCAGCTACTGCCCCTTCGAGCTTTATACCCTTAGCGGCGGACTCTATGCACTTGCATCCCTTTTTGTAAGAGCCGAAGAAACGGCTGAAATCACAGATACCGTAACGGAGACCGAATAAAGTGGATTTTTCATTGTTTTTTCAGAACTGTCTTATTGCGGCACAGCAGGTTGTAATTCTTTATATAATTGTTGCTGTGGGCTTTATCTGCGACAAAAAGAAGATTTTTACGGAAAAAACCGCAAGAGCCGCAAATGACCTTCTCTTTTATATAATCACTCCCTGTGTCATTATAAATTCCTTTCTTACGACGGAATTTTCCCCCGAAACCTCAAAGGGCTTTCTTCTTGCGGCTCTGGGCGGTGCGGTGACGCATATTCTCGGTATTGTACTTGCCGAGCCCTTTTTCAGAAAAAAGGATAACGGCAACAATGCCGTGTTCAAGTTCGCCTGTGTTTACGGAAATATGGGCTATATGGCACTACCTCTTGCAGAGGCGGTGCTGGGCAGCGAGGGTGTATTCTACTGCTCTGCAGGTGTCATTGTTTTTCAGGTTTTTACCTTTACCCACGGAATATGGCAGATAAACAGAGGAAAGGGTGCTTCCGAGAAATTCAACCCCAAAAAGCTGTTTTTCAATCCCGGTGTAATTGCCGTGTGTATAGGTCTTCCTTTTTTCCTTCTCAAAATAAAGCTCCCCGAAATCATAATGTCCCCCGTGTCCTTCATAGGCTCCATGAATACACCTCTTGCGATGCTGATGCTGGGTACTTATATGTCAAATGCGGGGCTTAAGACAATTTTTAAGAACAAAGAGCAGTATCTTGTTGCTTTGATAAAAATTATTGCCGTTCCTGCGGTATTTTATGTTATAATGAAAATGACGGGTATTCTTACGGGTGCGCTTTTCACCGCCTGTATGATTCAGGCATCGGCTCCCAGCGCAAACAACACCGTAATGTTTGCCGCAAAATACGGCAGAGATACGGGTGTTGCTTCAAAGACCGTTGCCTTTGTAAGCTTTGCTTCAATTCTTACAATGCCCGTAATGATAGCCCTTACTCAGGTGTAAAAATGGATAAATTTTTTATGGGACTGCCCTACGGCTTCAGTGCCTTTTCAGAGGTCAGGGATTCTCTTATTTCCTGCAGAGCAAAAAGCCGTATTCCCGAAAAGGCAAAAACCGTAATATCAATACTTTTCCCCTATTATCTCGGTGAAGAGGCTTATGAGAATTCCAACATTTCAAGGTATGCCGTAAGCGAGGATTATCATAATATTACGGGGAAAATAATAAATGAAATAAGGGATAATCTTAAAGAGGCTTTCCCCGGAAATGCCTTCGAGGCATTTGTTGACAATTCACCGCTCCCCGAGGTGCGCTGTGCCGTAAATGCAGGGCTTGGCGTTATGGGAATCAATAACCTTTTTATAAGTCCTGTTTACGGGTCGTGGGTATTTCTCGGCGAAATCGTGACGGACAGAGAATTCCCCCTGTCGGAAAAAAAGCCCTCCTTATGTATGGGCTGTATGGAATGCATGTCCGCCTGTCCCGTAGGTGCAATTACGGGTAAGGAGATAATAAAGGAAAAATGTCTCTCCTTCCTTTCCCAGAAAAAAGGGGAGCTGGATGAAGAGACGAAAAGACTCATTGAAAAAACGGGCTGTGCCTGGGGCTGTGATATCTGTCAGAAGGTATGTCCCTATAATAAAAATGCCGAAATTACCCCCATAAAGGAGTTTATCGGTACTGCCGTGCCTTTTGTCACAAAGGAAACGGAAATCGAAAACAGAGCCTTTTCCTGGCGAGGAAAGGCAGTTATTGACCGCAATCTGGACATATTAAAATAAATAAAAAATAAACTGTGTAAAGGAGAGCCCCTATGAAACTGATTATTGCAATTGTAAACAAGGATGATTCGGGAAAGCTTACAACGAATCTCAACAAGGCAGGTTTTATGTCCACAAAGCTTTCCACTACCGGCGGTTTTCTCAAGGCAGGAAACGTGACCTTCCTTATCGGTGTCGAAGAGGATAAGGTTGATGCGTGTCTTGATGTTATGAGAGACTGCTGTTCAAAGCGTACTCAGATGGTAAGCACGGGTGCGGGAAGCCATATGGATCAGTTTTTTACCTCTCTTCCCGTGGAAATTACCGTGGGCGGTGCTACGGTATTTGTTATTGATATTGACAGATTTGTCAAGATGTGAGAATTATGCTTTTTACGGATAAGGAAATACCCGAAAATACAATAAAGGCGGTGAATTCCGCCGTAAGGCTGGGCCGTCTTCCCTGCAGCATACTGCTGTCGGGGGGAAGCAACGCACTTCGCGAAAAGTGTGCGCTGGAGCTTGCCTCTGCCGTGCTTTGTACGGAAACGGACGGTACCGACCGTGAGCCCTGTATGAAGTGCAGCGCCTGTCTTCGTGTCAGGGCAGGGCTTCACCCCGATGTTTTTAAGATTGTTCCCGAGGACGGAAAAAAGCTTCTTTCCGTAAAAACGGTCCGTGAAAACTGTCTCGCAAGGCTTTCCTCTTCTCCTACAGAGGGGCTTAACAAGGTTTTTATTTTCCCTGACTGCGATGAAATGCAGGCTGTGGTGCAGAATGCTTTGCTTAAATCCGTTGAGGAGCCTCCCGAGGATACTATGTTCATTTTCTGCTGTGACGGCAGGGAAGGGCTTCTGACGACGGTTATTTCCCGTCTTACGGAATATCCTTTAGGAGATACCCTTTCCTCGAAAAGCAGAAAAAACGATGAAAAGGTAAACGAAACTGCCGAAAAAATCGCCTTTGCCCTTTGTGACGAGGATGAATTCGGTGTGATGCTGACTTGTGCCCCCATGAACAAAAACAGAAAAATGATGGCATCGGTGGCTGAAAGGCTTATTCTTATAATAAGAGATGCTATGGCAGAAGGAAGCGGTGCGCCCCCTCTGTCGGGCAGCGATATGGCGGCATATTCTCTTTCAAGAAGCTATAAAATATCTTCACTATTGCAAATTAAAGAAGTTTTGGATAAAATAATAGAAGAAGCAGGCCGTAATGCAAACGAAAATCTTCTTATTTCAAGATTTTCTGCGGAAACGGCAAGAATATTGAAGGAAAGAAAATAACAGAAAGGGCAAGATAATTCTTGCATAATTAATATGGCTGAAATAATTGGCGTCAGATTCAGAAATACAAAAAAGGTTTACTATTTTGATCCTGCAGGCAAAAAGGTGGACGAGGGACAGTACGTTATTGTTGAAACCGTGCGCGGTATTGAGTGCGGCGAATGTGCGGTTGCCAACAAGGAGGTAAGCGAGGATGTCCTCGTAAAGCCCCTTAAAAGCATAATAAGGGTTGCAAATGCCGAAGACCTCGCCAATATGGAGAAGAATCTCCGCAAGGAGGAAAAGGCATTCGCCATCTGCGAAGAAAAAATCAAGCAGTTCGGTCTTGATATGCATCTGCTTGACGTAGAATATACCTTTGACGGCTCCAAGGTGCTGTTTTTCTATACCGCTCCCGAAAGAGTTGACTTCAGAGAGCTTGTAAAATGCCTTGCATCCGTATTCAAGGTCAGAATAGAGCTTCGTCAGATAGGTGTGAGAGACGAGGCTAAGCTTCTCGGCGGACTCGGTATCTGCGGAAGAGGCTTCTGCTGTAAGGAATTTTTACACGATTTCCAGCCCGTTTCCATAAAAATGGCTAAGGAACAGGGACTTTCTCTTAATCCGGTAAAAATCAGCGGTACCTGCGGAAGACTTATGTGCTGTCTCAAGTATGAACAGTCATCTTACGAATATCTTCTTAAAATAACTCCCAAAATCGGTGCTCTCGTTGAGACTGCTGACGGCAAGGGTGAGGTCGTTGATAACAATCTTCTTACAGGTATGCTCAAGGTCCGTCTTGACCGGAATCCCGATGCAGCACCCGGCAAATATAACCGCAGGGACGTAAAGATTATAAGGGATGCACAGATTAAGCTTAACCGAGAGGAAATCGCAGCCCTTAAAGATATTGAATAAGAGAGAAAATTTTTTAAAAACATATTGAAATTTTCTTTATATATGCTACAATTAAGAAAAACTCAAAAGGAGGAAAAACAAATGTCATACAAAATTACAGACGCTTGTATCGCTTGCGGCGCTTGTGCAGCAGAATGCCCCGTAGAGGCTATCTCCGAAGGCGATATCTATGTTATCGATGAGGACGCTTGCATCGAATGCGGCGCTTGTGCAGACGCTTGCCCCGTTGAGGCTCCCGTTCAGGACTGATTAAAAAAATAAATGTTCAACGTCCCGTCTTGTGACGGGACGTTGTTTTTTATCAGAAATCATATACGTTCGAGTAATTTGTCCTGGGGTCGGAGGGCTTGTATTCTCCGATTTTTATGCTGACGGTTTTTGTCTCTCCCGAAGAATAGTAGGTAACATTTGATTTGTCGCCTGCTTTTTTCTCCGAAAGATATTTCCCGATATCCTCGGCGGAGGCAATTGTTTTATTGCCGAGCTTTGTTATTACATCACCCGAACGGAGTCCCGCTTCATAGCAGGGGGAGTCCTTGTCCAGAGCAACAATATAGCAGCCCATAGGAATTGAATGGCGGTTTGCCATAGAGGATGTTACGGTCTGTACCGTAATCCCGAGAGATGGCTTGCCCTTGACATAGCCGAAAACTATAATATCGGAAATCATAGTTTTTACGTCATCTATCGGAATACAGAAGCCAAGGCCTTCAATTTTATCCGAGGCATATTTTGCACTGGCAATTCCCACAACCTCGCCCTTGATGTTATAGACGGGACCGCCTGAATTTCCGTTGTTTATGGCGGCATTAGTCTGGAACATATTTACTTCTTCGCCGCTTTCAAGTGTAACAAGACGGCTCAGATGGCTTACAATTCCATCGGTGTAGGTATAGGAAAGCTCGCCGAGAGCATTTCCGATGACAACGATGTCATCGCCCACGCTGAGGTCTGAAGAATTTCCCAGCTTTGCAGGTACGGTGTCTGTATTGATTTTTATTACCGCAAAGTCGTTGGAGGGCTCGCTGCCCACCAGCTTTGCCTTGTATTCATTACCGTTATAATCCGTGACGGTAAGCTCCTCAGCGTGCTCTATGACGTGATGGTTTGTGACAATATAACCGCTGTCCGAAACACAGAATCCCGTGCCGGACATCTTTGCCGGACGGTAGTAAGAGCCGAAAATTGAGGAATAATACTGCTTCCACGAGGAGGTTATTGTTACGATGCTGTTTACCGCTGCGGAGTAGATTTCACCCTTTGAAAGGGCATCCGAGGGCTTCTCAGCAGGGACATAAACCGTTACTGTTTCGGGAGGAGCAGCGTTTGTTGTTTCCTCCGGAAGTGTTACGTTTTCGGTGGTGGCTTCCGTTACGGAAACGGCAGGAGTCACGGTTGTTTCTTCAATAACGAATTCGTGTGCCGTGGTTTCTTCCGGTGTGCTGTAAAGAAGCCTGAACATAAAAAATGCTCCGCCGGCACCCGATAAGGTGCTCACAAGCACACAGATTACAAGAATAACCGCAAACGCTCCGAAGGGAAATCTTTGCTTATTGTACTTTCTCATATTGTCTTCCCCTTTTTTTGTAAAATAAGCAACAGAGGGTCAGATAAGCTTATACATTGTTGATGCGCTTTCCTTTGTTGCGTATTCGGTGACGGTCAGAACCTCAGCCTTTATGTGGTTTGAGCCCATCTGAATGTCAATAACGTCGCCGACCTTGATTTCATAGGATGCACGCGCCGTCTTGCCGTTTACCTCAACGTGCTTGGCATCGCAAAGCTCGTTTGCAACGGTTCTTCTTTTTACAAGGCGTGAAACCTTGAGATATTTGTCAAGTCGCATAATTTTCTCCTTTTGTCTATAATATTCAGGCACCATCCCTAGGGAAGGTGCCGTTTTTTTAGTTTAAGAAGCCCTGAATAATAATTTCCTCGGCTTCTTCCGGGGTCATACCGAAGGTCATTAATTTCAGAAGCTGTTCATTGTTGATTCTGCCTATAGCCGCCTCGTGGATAATTGCGGCTTCTGCGTGGTTTGCGGCAATTTCGGGAATTGAGCGTATGCCCGCATTATCCATAATAATTGAGTCGCACTGCACGTGTGCCGAGCAGGGAGCATTGCCTACCGCCTTGGGGTAGAACACCTGCTTCGATTCATCCTTTGCAACGGAACGTGAGATAATCTGCGCGGATGCCCCCTCGCCGTTGAGCTCAATTGTCATATCCGAATCTGCAATCTGCTTACCGTGGGTCATAAGACGCTCTGTTACGATAAACTTTGCATTTTTGCCGAGCTTTGCTACGGTGTTTCTCTTTGTGGAGTCTACGCCCTTTATCTGTACGGATTCCATTTCGCAGACGGAATTTTCCTCCATATAAACGGCCGTTTCGGGATTGAGAATTTTTTCACCCGTGCCCTCACCCTCGCCGTAGTGCTTTTCAATGTATACAACACGTGCATTCTTGCCGATAAAGAAGCGGTGAATACCCTCGTGACGGCTTTCGTTACAGCCGGAATTGTGAATACCGCAGCCTGCAATTATTGTAACATCTGCATTTTCACCGATGTAAAAATCGTTGTAAACCTTGTCGGAAACACCCTCCTCGGTGATGATTACGGGGATATATATCTTTTCTCCCTTTGTTTCGGGAAGAACGGTGATGTCAATCCCGGGTTTGTCGGTTTTGTTGGTAATGAGTACCTTTTCGTTGGTGCTTCTTTCCACACCCTGACCGTTTTTTCTTATGTTGTAGGAGGCTCCCACGGGAATTGAAGAAAAATCGGAGATTCTGTCAAGTAAGTTCTTGTCTGTTATATTAAGCATTTCCGTCACCTCTCAATGAGCATTTGCTGTCAAATTCTCCCAGAAGTGTGGGGAGAATTTCCTCTTTTGTGCCGAATGAACGGATTTTGCCGTCAGCAATAACAAGAATATCGTCTGCAAGCTGCATAATTCTCTCCTGATGTGAGATTATCATAACGCTTTCGTTTCGCTCTGCGGCAATATCCCTGAAGGACTGAACAAGCATTGAAAAGCTCCAGAGGTCTATTCCTGCTTCGGGCTCGTCATATATTGCAAGACCTAAGTTTCTTGCCATAAGTGTTGCGATTTCAATTCTCTTTACCTCGCCGCCGGAAAGGGAAGTGTCTACCTCACGGTTGAGATAGTCCATTGAGCAAAGACCTACCCTTGTAAGGTAAGAGCAGCACTCGTTTTCGGGCAGATCGCTGCCGTGTGCCAAGGATAAAAGCTTTCTTACGGTAAGTCCCTTAAATCGGGGAGGCTGCTGGAAGGCATAGCCGATACCGAGCTTTGCCCTTTCTGTTATTGAAAGATTTGTTATATCCGTTCCGTTATATAAAATCTCTCCCTTTGTGGGCTTTTCTATGCCCATTATAAGACGTGCCAGCGTTGATTTTCCGCCGCCGTTGGGACCTGTGATTACAAGGAATTTTCCGTCCTCAAGTGTGAAGGAAACATCCTCTATTATTTCAAGACTGCCACCGCCGTTTTCATTTTCAACGGTAAAGCCTATGTTTTTTACTTCTAACATTTTTTGCTCCTAAAAATAAACTCTGTATACAAGGATGCCGATAATGATTATGTGCAGGACAATCATCAGGGGCAGTCCTCTCATAAATTTTTTGTGCCGTGTTTTGTGGCGTATTATTTTCATTGTGATAAATTCAGCTGCGGCACCGCCTATAAAGCCCGTAGCAAGGAGAACCTTTTCGGGGATTCTGAAGCGGGGCAGATATTTTGACGCAAATTTGTCGTATACGGTAATTATTGCCGTTATCACGGAAATTACAATAAAATATTCAGCCATTACAGCTCAACCTTAACTGCACATTCGCCCTTGCCGGCATACACGGACAGCACATTGTCCTTATACTTCCAGCCCTTTGTGGAATATACCTTTTTCGGCTCAGAGGGAAGATAAATAAGGGTGGGTGCCTTTATTGTGCTTGAGCCCGAATAAGTAAGGGTGAATTCCTTGTTTTTTCTGTCGTAGGAATAGCCCTTTATTTCACCTGCAACGGCAATGGGAAGGGGACGGCAGATAACATTCATTATCCCGCTGTTTTCAAAGCCGACGAAATAGTGCCAGTAGGTGTGGCTCCATTTGTTTTTGTCAAATTTCTCAATAAGATGCTCAAGTGCGGGATACTCGTCGCTTCCGGGGACCATACCGCCCCATTCACCTACAAGCACGGGAACATCCATTCTCTCCTGTGTTCTCTTGTGTTCATCAAAAATAAAGTCGATTCTGTGGGGACTTGCATAATTGGTGAGGGGAGTGTCAACGGTTATGTCATAGCCGTGGGGAGAGAAAACGTGGTTTTCCTCGCGGGTGCCGTCCTTGTAAACAATTCTCGGAACCGAGCAGGGAATTCCCATATTTGAGAAATAACAGTTTTCGGAAAAGATAATGCCTGTTTTGTCAACCTTTCTTATAGCTTCTGACGCAGCTACAAGGAAGGGATAATATCTTTTTGTGTCGAATTCAAACATAAGGTCCTTAGTTTTGCTGAGAAAATTCTTGTAAACCTTTTTGTCGTCGGCAACGGAAAGCATCTCCATAACTTCCTTTGAAAGAGCATCCTTTATGAGCTTCTTTCTGTCAATGCGCTTGTTAAAAAGAAGTGTGCCCACACCGTTTTTTACAACAGTACGGAACATTTTTCCTCCGGGAGTACCGGGGAAGGGCTCGTTGAATACGTCGTAACCCATAATGCACCTGCAGTCACTGAGGTAATCCGCAGTAAATGTCAGCATATCGCAGAAACGGTCGCGAAGTCCTCTTCCTTCAAACTCTCTGTTGTTCCAGAAGTCGTCAAAGGCTTTATGTATATCCTTGTGGAAGAAATAGCCCTCAGCCCATATAAGAAGCTGGTCTTTCTGCTTTTTTGTATGAAGACAGGCCCATTCGGGTGCACCGTCGCCTGCAGACATACAGAACCAGCTGAAAAGGTCCTGATGCCAGTCAACAAAAACGTACATTCCGTGCTTGTCGCAGAGCTTAAGAACTTCCTTGTATCCGTCAAGATATCCTGTGTTGTATATGCCGGGCTCGGGCTCAATTCCTGCCCATGTAAGCCCCAGTCTTATAATGTTTATACCCTTTGCTCTGAGAGCCTTCAGTACATCCTCTGTAAGGTCGGTTTTATATCTGATAACTCCGTCCTCGTCCTTTTCAACGCCCTTATACACGAAGTTAATGCCGTTAAAAATACGTTCTCTTCCGTTATCGTCTATGAGCCTTTTGCCTGCTACTGATATTGTATTCATAGTAAGCACCTCGAACAAAAAAAATATTATTCATAATAATATTAACATTAAAGGAAAACAATGTCAATAAAAACAGAAAGGGGGATGTAAAAAAAGCGAAGACGGCATAAAGCTATGAAAAAGGGCTGTAAAAAAACGATAGTTTTTTACAGCCCCTTCTCTGTTCTGTCTGTTCAGATTTGCTTAAAATGCCGAAACCGTCATAGCGATAACTACCGAAGCGGTGAATACACCGGAAATTACGGCAGCGGACACTATTTCCCATCTGTTCGACCGTATGAAGCGTTTCATAAATTTATCTCCGTTCTGCACAAAAGAGTGCAAAAATAATTGTGCGTAGTTCATAAGACCTCACGCATAATACAACAAAAAAATGCATTTGTCTACAGTAAAATGGTTACAAATAGTTACAAAAACTGAGCTTATTCCGAAAACTCGGAAAGTCCCATAATTTCTCTTTTTAACTGCAAGATTTTTTGTATAAATTGACAAAATCGCCACACAATATATATGACTGAAATCTGAAAGGAGTACAAAATAATGGATTTTACAGAAAAAGAAAGAACCTGGTTAGAGGAGCTTAAAAGCCACGAAAAGCTGTGTATTGAAAAGTACAAAAGACACTCTGAAAGCGCTCACGACGAACAGCTGAAAAACCTCTTTGAGGACCTGAAAAATGCGGAAACGGAGCACCTTAATTCCCTTGAGCAGATAGGGATGGGGACCGTCCCTCCCGTCAACTGTGAGGAAAAGCCTTTACCCTCATTTACGGCAAAATATAAGGCAATGCTGTGTCCCGAAAAGACTGCCGATATGTATTTATGTACCGATGTACTGTCCGGGGAAAAGCAGGTCTCCCATTTATATGATACAGCCGCCTTCGAATTCCGTGACCAGAATGTCAGAACCTTTCTGAATCATATCCAGAAGGAAGAGCAGACCCACGGAAAAATGATATATGACTATATGTCTGCAAACGGAATGTACTGATTATAGCCTGCAGGGTATTTCCCTGCAGGCTATGATAATTCGGAGGTCGGAGGAATGCTTCGCAAATTCCGAAATCTGAATTTTCAGCGGTTACCGCCAAATTATGGTTTGTTGTGATTTTTACTAAATATTTCTCTCTTATTTTTATACGTAAATTTATATATAATAATTGAAATTTCCGTTTTTGTGTGGTAAAATCGAGAATGTATAAGTATAATTCTATCTTTGCACCCGGTTTTCCTGAAGGAACGGGGGCAGGAAAAGGAGAGAAAACTATGAAAAAACACGCAATGACAACGAAGGCTCTCTCAGTGCTTCTTACCGTTATTATGTTGTTCACAACAATTTCGGTAGGTCTCATTGTGCCCGAGGCTGACCTTACGGCTTCTGCCGCAGAGGTTGAGATGCTTTGTGACTCTTATGAGGCAATAGAAAAAGCCATTGTCAAAGCAAACTCTGATCCTTCAAATGTCTACAGAATCAAGCTTACAAAAACCATAACCAATAACATAAACGGCAATGGTGGCGGAGCTGTAAACAAGTTCTCTGCAATTACCGGTCAGGTTATCTTTGACTTTAACGGAAACGATATTTCGTTTGAGTTTGTGAGAAGCGGTGATTATGACGATAAGCAGCACTTCGATGTTCAGCTTCCTAGTGAAAATGCTGTGGATGGCGCATGGCATGCAGCCGCAGACAGTGTTTCTCATTCAATGTTTACCGTTGCAGAAGAAGGAATATTCCAGATTGTAAACTCTTCTAATGTTGATGCAAGAATGACTGTTTCAACAAGTCTTACAAACACAACCAATGGTACCACTACCAGCCATCAGACATCGTCGAGCCTTATAAGATGTGCAGGTACGCTTATCCTAGGTGAAAACGCTGCTGACACAAACAGTAACTTTACGCTTAAGTCTTATTCTGCAATGAAAAATACAAGTGGAACGAGCGGTGGCTCAAAGAATGGTGCCAATGCATCTGCTTTTGCTGTTACAGTTGAGGGTCTTGATGCGATATTCAAAATGTATGGCGGCTCAGTGGAAGCTGGCTCGGATATTGTGTTCAGAAGAACAGATACCTCTTATCTTGTTGCGATTGCACTTAATATCATGTCTTGTAAGTCTGCTGAAATTTATGGCGGAAATATTAATATTACCAACGCTTCTGCTGCAAATAAACGAGCAGACAACCCCAACGAAGACAACACATATATTGCTACTGCAATAAAATGTCAGTCTCCTAACTTGTATATTTTTGATGTCAAATCGGAAGTGACAGGTGTAACCGGCTATGAATCAGACCATGATGACGACGTTTATCTTACATTGAGCAATGTTCATTCTACAAGTGATGCTAATGCTGCACATATATTCGGCGGACATTTCTATTATAAAGGTACCAGAGAAGATGCTAACAATACAGCTTTTATTGATGCTGCAAATTTCAGAAATGCTTATAAATTAGCAGGCACTTACAATGATAATGGAATTAAGGTTGACGGACCTATTGCAACGGAAAAGGTTTATGGTTCTAACGCCGGATATAATAACAACTGTGGCGAAGATAACTCAATTTCCAATACCCTGTATGTATATTCAAAGCTTGTTTTTGCTGATGCGCTTGCAAGAAACGGTGTGAATCCCGAAAAATTTGCAACCTTTGCTGAGTATATCGACAGTTGTTCCTCAGACTACTATTATGAGGGCGGTTATTCTTCATCGCATATAAACACCTCAGGCGATCAGACTGTAACAAAGTACGGCTATCTCCGTAACGGTTATACGCATACCGGATGGCTCGGAAAAACTCATCCCGGAAATCCCTACGATTCAGCCAACAAGAGCACGGGTGCAGTCGGCTTCGGTGCTTCAAAGGGCGGAACACTTTTCCTTACTCCTGATTGGACTCCCACACTTTATCAAATCGAATACGATTTCGGTGACAGTACGGAATATCCCGTAACAGACAAGAATCTTTTCATTGCGGATAACAGCCGATATAAGACCTACAGAATTGATACAACGGACGAAATCCCCGTGCCCACACGTCCCGGATATCAGTTTACCGGATGGACTTTAACCGAAAGTGAGCGTGAGGCTACCGACGATAGCTTCGGTTGGACTGCAGGCGGTCCGTACGGCAATGAAAATGAAAATCTTTCCGTGCTTGGACATTACGGTAATATTCACCTTACCGCAAACTGGAAGCCTGTTACATATACAATCGGCATAGACATTAATGCTGACGGTGTGGTTGATACTAAAACAGGAGACGTATTCTCATCATACTCCAACGGTGCAATCAACAGCGCACAGGCAATTCCCAATTGGCTTGAAAAGGATTATTATAACTTTGACGGCTACTATGAGGTTAAGGAATTTGATGCAATTTCCAACTGGAATTTCAATGACAGAATTACGGTTGCAACCTCTTCTGCAGCAGCTGACAGATATACAACCGCTATGATAAGTGCACAGTTTGCAGGCAGATACGGCAATATCATAATGCTTACACCTCACTTTACTCCCATAGAATATACAATATCCTTCGATATGGATGATGACGAAAACCGTGAAGACAGACCCTCTTCAAGCGACAGCGATTATTTCTATAACGTAGAAACTGTAAGACAGCTTCCCATTCTCACACCTCCCGGACAGCGTTTTAACGGCTGGCGAGTTGTTTCCTCTGAGGGCAACTGGGTTACAGGCAGAGTATATACTTCAATACCTGCAGGAATGCACGGCGATGTAAAGTTTATTGCAGATTATTCGGATAAGGAATACGAAATTGAAATCCTTCTCGGTGAAGACGAATTCTTCAGCATAAGCCCCAACGGCTACGGCTATACCTTCAAGGAAGGCGGCACAATTGACGGTGTTGCCAGCAAGAACGGTTATGATTTTGTCGGTTGGGAAGTTGTTGACAGCTGGAGCAGCTTTGAAGGCGACACACCTGACTGGGTTACAGGTGAAATCTACGATTACGACAATGACACAGGTCTTACATATTTTGACGGAGGAAAGGTCGGTAATGTAAGAGTTAAGCCCCATTTCGTAAAGCATGAATATGAGATTACCTTCAATGCCAACAGCGGTTCTGAAGTAGGCTCTGAAAAGTATAAAATCGACGATACCAAGACATTCCCCACCTCAACAAGAAGCGGTTGGACCTTCGGAGGATGGCGAGTTGCCGAAACCGTAGGCTCATGGCAGAAGGGTGACATCTACGCAGCAGGCTCAACCGTACTTTCCGGCTTGTGGGGTAATGTAACTCTTATAGCTGTCTGGACAGAAACACCCTATAACGTAACGCTTGACCTGAACGGCGGCGAAGGTGTTACAAATAAGGTTCTCGGATACAAAACAACTGCATCAACATACCTTAACGAAACTCCCGTTAAGACAGGATACACCTTCAAGGGCTGGTCAATCTCTGTATCATCAGGCAGCTGGGGCGAGTATAAGGCAGAGCTTGAAAGCGAGAATGCTTATGTTACAAATGCTCTTCCCTCAGGTTATTACGGTGACATAACCCTCAGAGCAGTCTGGGAAGCAACCGTTTACAATTTGCAGTTTATAAGATTCCCCGAGCATAACAAAACATATACTTATGAAGAAACAATTACTCTTCCCTCGGCTTCTGCTCCCGGACAGAACTTCGTGGGCTGGCAGCTCAGCGAAAACATAGGCAACTGGCATCCCGAAGTATACAAAGCAGGTGCAACCTTTACACACAAATACGGTAATGTAACCTTCACTCCCCTTTGGGACGCAAAGACATATACTATCAACTATGTTGATTCCGACGGTGTTACGGCTATCGGCTCACCCGTAATTTACAGATTTACGGACAGCTTCAAGCTTAATTCTCACTCCAAGCCCGGTTATACCTTTATCGGTTGGGAAGTGCTTACTATTGCCGATTCTGCCGACTGCGGCGGTTGGTCAATCGGTGATGAATTTGAAGCAGGCGATATTGATGCCGGCAGATTCTACGGTAACGTAACTCTTAAAGCTGTATATGAGGTAAATGAATATAAAATTACATTTATTACTGACGGCGGCGAGCCTATCGCAGATATGCTCTATACAACCGAATCCGCAGATTTCCTTCCCAAGCCCGTAAAGACAGGCTACGACTTCGGCGGCTGGAAAGTAACAACAGCTGACGGTAACTGGTCACTTAACAGCTTTGCTGATGACAGCACAGAGCTTAAGGGTAAGTACGGTGATATAACACTTACCGCACAGTGGGCTGCTCATTACTATAGCATCAACTGGGTTGTTGACGGAGAAACCACAACAACACATGTAGCTTACGGCGAAAATCCTGTATTCAACGGCACTCCCGTGAAGGCACAGGATCAGCAGTACTCCTATGAATTCATCGGCTGGACTCCCTCTGTTGAGCCCGTTACAGGCGATGCAACTTATACTGCTCAGTTCAAGAGCAATCTCAGAGTTTATTCCGTAACCTGGAAATATCTTGCAAGCGATGCTGCAGGCACAGTCGAAACCGTTGTTTCCGAAACCTATAAGTACGGTGAGCATCCCGTATTCCCGAACGGTACTCCCGAAAAGACCTCTGCAGATACAAACGTATTCTACCGCTTTGCAGGCTGGTCATATGTTATTGAGACTGATGACGGTCCTGTAACAAAAAAGCTTGATAATGACACAATTGTAACAGGTGACGTTGTTTATACCGCAGATTTCACAACGGTTAATAAAGATAATGCAATCAAGATTATCTGGAAGGTTGAAAGTGCATCATACGAAACCTACTGGGTAGCAGAAGACACACCCTCATATCCCGGAACAAATAAGCTTGCAGACCAGGACGGCTATACCCGTGAAATTTTGAACTGGGGCGATGCCGGCATCGAACAAATCCCCGCTGACGCAACTCCCGAAACCTATACGAAGACATATACTGCAACAATCCGTGAGAGAGTCAAGGATTATCAGGCAAGCTTCGATCTCAAGGGCGGCAAATATGCAGGTCAGACAATTGTTACCTATAACAGAAACAAAAACACTCCCCTTGTTATGCCTCAGCCCGAAAAAGCAGGCTATACCTTCATGGGCTGGAGAGTCACAAAGACCGAAAGTGCAATGTGGGTATACAATGAAATCTATACTGCAGAATCCTATGCAGGACATTGGGGTGAGGTAAGCTTCGAGGCTGTATGGACGGCAACAAAGTACACTCTGACCGTCAAGAATGACAGCGTTGAAACCAAGACTGAATATACAATCGAAAGCAACAGCATAATTGCTCCTCTTACCAAGGAAGGCTATGACCTTACAGGCTGGCTTGTTCTTACTGCAGATGCAGGCAGCAGCTGGATGATGGGTGATACCGTAGCTACAGACAAGTCACTTCTCGGTATGTACGGTAATGTTACAATTGAGCCCGTATGGTCTGCAAAGACATATAAGCTCAACTGGGTAAGCGGTGATGTTACGCAGACGGTAGAAGTAAGATACGGTGAATATATCGTTTCTTATGCTCCTGTTTCAAAGGCAGGCTACACCGCAAAGTGGCAGGAAGAAATTCCCGTAACAATGCCTGCACACGACGTTACAATCAATGCAGTTTATACTCCTATTCAGTACTTCCTCAGATTTAACTCCAACGGCGGCAGCGAGGTAGAAAGCTTCTACTACGACATTACCTCAGATAAGTATCTTGAAATTCCCACAAGACCCGGTGCAACATTCAAGGGCTGGAAGGTTTCAGCCGGTGGCGGCAGCTGGCTTAAGGACAGCGTATATGACGGCGGTATGGCTCTTTCCGGCACTTACGGTAACGCAACACTTACCGCAGTCTGGGAGCTTGAGGTGTTCACAATCACCTGGATTGCAGGCGATGTTACAAGAACAACAAAGTGGTACCACGGTGCTCAGCCTTCATTTGACGGTACTCCCTATAAGTCCCCCGACTTTAACAATTCCTATGAATTCACAGGCAAGTGGCTTACAGTAAACGGCGATGAAATAGCAGAAATCCCTGTTGTAACAGGAAATGCAACCTACGAAGCAGTATTCAGAGCTGTTGAAAGAATCTATACTGTAAAGTGGGATGTTGACGGAAGAATTTATGAGCAGACATACACCTACGGTCAGTCTGTAGAGTGTCCCTTCTCCGCATCCAATCCTCCCGTAAGACCTTCCACAAACGAATATGATTTCACCTTCCTCGGATGGTCACCCGAAGTTACAATCGTAACAGGTGATGTTACTTATACTGCAATCTTTGATGTTTATACAAAGATTCAGGGACTCAGAATTGACCATTCTTCAATATTTATTGATATTGACGACAGCACAAATGTTACTGCAATTATCTCCCCCTCAACAGCCACAAGCAAGGACGTTGAATGGGTATCTCTCAACCAGAATATTGCTACAGTCAATGAAAACGGTAAGATTGTCGGCATAAGTGCCGGTGAAACACTTATTCGCGTTCAGTCAAAGGACGGCAAACATAAGGCATTCTGTCTTGTAAGCGTTGCTCCCGTAACTACCGATTACATCGTAGTTTCCGCAGCAGGCGTTTCCACAACAAGACTTCCCGGCGAAGCAGTTCAGCTTTATGCTACAATAATGCCCGAAAACGCATCCAATAAGATTGTAAAGTGGACAACAAGCAACCCCGCAGTTGCAACAGTTAATGCAAACGGACTTGTAGTATTCGGTTCAACCGCAGGCACAGCAGTTATTACCGCAATGTCTGACGGCTACGCAGCGGGCTCAATTACGGTAACCTGCACAAGCGATGAGGATCTTGTAAAGGACGACGTAAAGACTTATGTTGTTATGTTCAATAAGTCCTCCTCAACATACATCATTGCAGGTCAGACATACGAAAGCATCAACATCGTATGTAAGGAAGGCGATACTCTCGAATTCCTTCTTACAGAGCCTCACTTCGTAACTCTTAATGCAACACAGTTTGAAAGAGATACTGACGGCGTTTACAGAATCAAGAACATCAAAGAAAACTACACCGTTATAGCTTCCGAGCGTCCTGACCTCGGCTTCGAGCCCGAAGACCCCGAACAGAACGACGGAACAGTCAAGCTTTCATTCTTTGAAAAGCTCAAAAACTTCTTCAGAAGCATTGTAGAATTCTTCAGAGGACTTTTCGGCGGTTAATTTCCCGAGCTAAAATTAAATCGGTTATCCTGAAAACGGATAACCGATTTTTTTAGTTATATATAAAAGAGTGAGAATATATTACTGAACAGAATTTAACCTTAAATTATGTTCTTATATGCCATTTCCATTGTTTTGGTAAGAGCTACGGCATCGTCAATGCCGAAAAGAGGCTCGCCGTCGCCGTTTATTGCATCGCAGAAGGAATTTATTGCAGATTTACTGCCCTTGCCGAGGTTGGGATATACCCAGCCATCACCGTTATTGTAGCAGAGCTTGTCGAATACACCGCCTGCAAGGATAGTTCCGTTTGTTCCTGCAATTTCAAGCTCAAAGGGATTTCTGCCTGTTACAAAGCCGGTTTCGCTGACACCGATAGCACCGTTTTTATAGCTGAATACGCTTACACAGTTGTCCTCAACGGAATTGCAAAGACAGTTTGTGAAAACACTTGTGCATTTTACAGGCTCACCCATAAACCAGTTGAGAAGGTACATTCCGTGTGCACCGAGGTCCATCATAGCACCGCCGCAGGTGGGAACGGGGTCAAGGAAGGAGGGAGGGAGCCAGCCGCGGCTTACACCGTCGTGTGCGTTTCTCATTCTCATATATGTTACCTGACCGATAAGCTCTTTTTCGAGAGCTTCCTTTATCCATAAGAAATCTGCACGTGTTCTCCAGGGGAAGGAAATGCAGAATTTAACTCCTGCGTCCTCTACTGCTTTTTTTACTTCAAGAGCATCGCTGTAAGCGGATGTGAGAACCTTTTCCGTAAAGATATGCTTGCCTGCGTTTGCCGCTTTGATAAGGACTTCCTTATGGATATTTGTTGCGGCGCACACCTGAACTGCCCCGAAGTCCCAGGAATAGAATTCGTCAAGGTCAGTTGTGTATCTGCAGCCCAGCTCTTCGCCCTTTGCCTTTGCAATATTTTCATCGGGGTCCCATAAAGCCGCAATTTCAACATCACCGCGGGATAAAAATTCTCTCACATAGCCGCCGAAATGCACGTGCCATGTACCTGCAAGTCCGAGTTTAATCATAGCAATTCTCCTTTATTCATCGGTGCCCAGCATCAGGTCAGCTGTTTCGCTGCTGATAGCTTCAACACCTTTTAATTTTTTTACAATGATGGAATTACGCTTCTGTGCATCGTCAATGCTGGAGGATGCCTCGTCAATTTTCTTTTTTGCCTTGTCGAGAGCAATTCCGAATTTATCATACTGCATTTTTGCCGCCGCAAGTAAATCCATAACCTCGCCGGCTTTTCTGTTAAGAGCAACGGTGCGAAATCCCAGTGCAAGGGATGACAGAAGTGCGGTAATGGTTGAGGGGCCTGCCACCATAACATTGAAGTCATTATGAAGACGGTCTGCAATATTTTCCTTTGAAGAAATAACCTCTGCATAAAGAGAATCCGTTGCAAGGTACATAACAGCAAAGGGTGTGGTAAAGGGAGTGTTTATGTATTTTGAAATTTCCTTAGCTTCCGATATGACCTTTGCTTCAAGTGCCTTCTTTGCAAGCTTTACGCCCTCGGTATCCCCTGCATCGGCAGCATCGCAGAGCCTTAAATAGTCTTCCATAGGGAACTTTGAGTCTATGGGGAGATAGGTCATTTTGTCCGAATCCGTATCGGGAATCATTACGGCAAATTCAACCACCTCACGGCTTATATCCGAGCGGTAATTCTTAACATACATACCGGGAATGATTTTGTCAAGGATACCTTCAAGCTGGCATTCAGCCCAGTTTCCCCTTATTTTTACATTGGAGAAAACTCTGTTAAGAGAGGTAATTCCCGAGGACAGCTCCTTCATTTCACCGAGGGATTTATAAACATTTGAAAGCTGCTCCGAAACGGACTTGAAGGAGGTATCAAGACGGGAGGAAAGTGTTTCCGTGAGCTTTTCGTCAACGGTAAGGCGCATCTGCTCAAGCTTCTGCTCGTTTGAAAGCTGAAGCTTTGATACAGCCTCGGTAACAGCCAGGGTCTGCTGTCTGCCTGTGGTATCAAGCTTTTCTCTCATATCGGAAAGTGCACGGACGGTATTCAGCTGTCCGTCTGCGGTTTTTTCTGAAAGCACGTCCATCTTGTTGCCGACGGTTTCAAGGGAAGAGGAAAGAAGTGTCCGAAGAGCGTTGTCGGAATTTACGCTTTCACTTCTCATAGATGCAAAATTTTCCTGTGTAAGTGTTCTTAAGTTATCTATTTTTTCGTCCGTTACGGCAGAATTGTCTTTCTTTGCGGTAAAAAGCTTTACGGCAATTATCAGAAGAAGCACAACCGTAATTGACAGAAGTATTAAAATTGCAGTATCCATATCAATCTCCTTTTTGAAACTATTCTATCATAATGTAATAAAAAAGAAAAGATAAATAATATAAAAAATCTTTTTAAAAGATGTAGAAAAAAGCAATGTAATCTGTTACAATAAAAATAGCGTGCGAAGAAAGGAGACGGGTTATGAAAAGAATAATATCTCTTTTATTATGTATTGTTGTTATGGCGGGGCTTCTTTCGTCCTGCAATTCCTCAGATCCCGTTGTGCTTTTCTTTGCGGTGGAAAATCCTGCAGGCTCCTTTGACCCTCAGATAGTTTCCGATGCTACGGCTTCAATCGTTGTAAGGAACTACTTTGAGGGACTTCTCAGGCGTAATGAAAACGGTGAGGTTATAAACGGTGTTGCCGAAAGCTGGTCTGTTTCAGAGGACGGGCTGAAATACACCTTTAAGCTCAGGGAGGATGCGGTGTGGCACCTTACCTCTAACGCAAAGGAGCAGCTGGGGGAAAAGCTTCCCGAGAATTTTGACCTTTCCGTTACGGCGTATGATTTTCAGTTTGCATTAAGAAGAGCGGTTGACCCGGGAACCGGTGCCCCTCTTTCTTATATGTTATATAATATAGAGAATGCCCCCGAAATTCTTGACGGCAGAAAGGCTCCCGAAGAATTGGGTGTAAGGGTAATTGACAAATATACCCTTGAAATAACCCTTTCTCAGCCTCAGAGCAATTTCTCCGAGGTTCTGACAGAGCCCGTTTGTATGCCCTGTAACGAAACCTTTTTCAAGGGCTGTACGGGCAGATACGGCACACTTATAGCATTTTCCCTTTCAAACGGTCCCTTCTATCTTTCCAGGTTTGACGAAACCTCTTACAGAATAAACAAAGCCGCCGACTATTGCGGTGACTCCGTCGCGGTGCCCGATTACGTGTGGCTTTATGTTGTTGACACCGAAGAAAAGCTTCTTGAGGTTCTTGAAACCGACGATTATTCCGGCGGTATCGTAAAAGCCGAAACCTATGAAAAGCTGAAGGTCAGCAGAAAAATGACGGTAACAGAAACCGCAAACACCGTAAAGGGCTTTATTATGAACCTTTCCGACCCCGTTATGGGTGAAGAAAACATCAGAAAAGCACTCCTTGCGGCAACCGATACGGGTGCTGTGGCAAAAAATATGAACAAGGAGCAGGCGAAGGGAATTATTCCTCCCGTTATTGAAAAAACGGAAGTAAACCACCCTGTAGCCTACAGCGAGGAAAAGGCTCAGGTTTACCTTAAAAACGGTCTCGGAAAGCTTGAAGCATCAAAAATCGATATATCTGTCCTTTGTGAAAAGAAGGACGAGGATACCGTAAGACGTGTTATGCAGGAATGGCAGAGAATTTTAGGCATCAGCGTAAACTTCAGCGTAAAAACTGCAGAAAAGGATAAGCTCTTGCAGACCGTGGAATCCGGCAATTATCAGGTAGCTCTCTACAATCTCAGAAGCGAAACCGACGAGGCTTATGAGTATTTCGGAAGCTTCACTTCGGGCTCTCCGAAAAACGTAACGAAATTTGACGGCTTCGGAATGGAGGAGCTTATAGGAAAGCTTTATTCCGCTGATGAAAAGGTGTTCCTTTCCGTTTATTCGTCAATTGAGAGTAAGCTCTATTCCGCTTCCCTTATAATACCCGTATGTAATGAAAATACATATTTCGTTTGCACTCAAAACGTGCGTGGCGTTATATATTTCTCAGGAAATGATAAATTATATTTCCACAAAGCAACAAATGTAAAATAAGAAAAGGTGATTTGTATGTCAGTTTTCAGACCTTTCAGAGCAGTAAGACCCAAAAAGGAATTTGCGGCGGATGTTGCGGCACTTCCCTATGACGTTATGAATTCCGAAGAGGCAAGAGAAAAAGTAAAGGGAAAGCCCTATTCCTTTATACATGTTGACAAGGCAGAGGTTGACCTGCCTGTGGGTACCTACCTTTACAGCGATGAGGTCTATAATAAAGCGGCGGAAAATCTCGGAAAGCTTGTTACGGACGGCATCTGCCTTACGGAAGAGACTCCCTGCTTTTATGTATACAGACAGATTATGGGGGATGTCTGCCAGACGGGACTTGTCGGCTGTGCCTCTGCCGATGACTATATTAATGACATTATAAAGAAGCACGAATTTACCCGTGCGGATAAGGAAGAGGACCGCATCCGCCACGTTGATACCTGCGATGCAAACACGGGTCCCATTTTTCTTGCATATAAGGGCAACGGAAAAATTGATGAAATAATTGAAAAATACAAGGCCTCTGAGCCCGAATACGACTTTGTTTCCGAGGGAAATGTCAGAAACACAGTTTGGGTTATAAGCGATAAAAATGACTGTGAGACACTCGAAAATGCCTTTTCCGATGTTCGCAATCTCTATATTGCCGACGGACATCACAGAGCTGCTTCCGCAGTTAAGGTGGCACTCAGAAGACGTGAAGAGCACCCCGGCTTTACCGGGGAAGAGGAGTTCAATTTCTTCCTCAGCGTAGCTTTTAAGGCGGACGAGCTTAAAATTATGGACTATAACCGCGTTATAAAGGATAAAAACGGACTTTCGACAGAAGAGCTTCTCGGAAAGCTTTCCGAAATTTTTACGGTTGAGGAAAAGTGTGAAATTGTCCGTCCCGATTCCCGTCACACCTTCGGCTTCTACTGTGATAAAAAGTGGTATAAGCTGACCCTTAAAGAGGGCTTATGCGACGAAAATGACCCTCTCGACAGCCTTGATGTTTCTGTTCTGCAGAAGTACGTTATTTCGGGAATTTTCGGAATTGATGACCCCAGAACCGATAAGAGAATAGATTTTGTAGGCGGAATCCGAGGTCTTAAGGAGCTTGAAAGACGCTGTAATGAGGATATGGAAGTTGCCTTTTCAATGTATCCCACGTCCCTTTCCGAGCTTATGGCAATTGCTGACAGCGGCAGGGTAATGCCCCCGAAATCCACCTGGTTTGAGCCTAAGCTCTTAAGCGGACTTTTCATTCATAACCTTAAATAAAGAGCAAATAAAAAAAAGTTTAAAAAACACTTGCATTTTTAAATAGAATCTGTTATTATGTACGATGCTGATTAAGATATTGGGGGTTACCCCGGAAAATAAAAGGGAGGTGCGCTCCATGGCAAAATGTGATTTTTGCGGTAAGGACGTTAAATTCGGTATTCAGGTTTCTCACTCTCACAGAAGATCTAACAGAACCTGGAAGCCCAACGTAAAGAGAGTTAAGGCTATCGTTAACGGTTCTCCTTGCAGAGTATATGCTTGCACTCGCTGCATGCGTTCCGGTAAGGTTGAAAGAGCTGTTTAATTTTACTTAAATGTAAAGAACGAAAAAGAGGCTGATTTCTTCGGAAATCGGCCTTTAGTCTTTACTCTTGAAAAATTTTTGAAAATATGGTACTCTAAAGATAATGGGAGGTATGAAAATGGAATTTGCGCTGATAATAATTTTTATTGTTGTAGGATGGCTTGTTTTTGCCTTGTCTGCGGATCTTGCCGCAGGTGCCGCAGCAGGTCTTGCCGTTGCCTTTCTTGTTTTCGCCTTCTCTTCAATTGTAAGGTCTGATAAACAGGCGAACCGGCTCAGAGAACTGGAAAAGGAGCTTAGGGAAATAAAAGAGCTTCTGAAAAATAAAGAATAAGGTACAGAGGTGTCTGCCGACGGGCAGATGCCTCTTATTTTACGCAAAAATTTTAATATTTTTAAAAATAACTATTTATATTTATTATTTTATGTGGTATTATATACTATGTATAATTATGTCAGGAGATTAAATATATGTTCGTAGATTCAGCGAAAATTAAAATAAAGGCAGGTAACGGCGGTAACGGTGCCGTTGCCTTCCACAGAGAAAAATACGTAGCCTCGGGCGGTCCCGACGGCGGTGACGGCGGAAAGGGCGGCGACATCATTTTTGTTGCTGATGACCACCTTGCAACCCTTGCAGACTTCCGTTACAAAAGAAAATACACAGCTGAAAACGGTGCAAACGGACAGACGGGCAAAAGAACCGGAAAAAACGGTCAGAGCCTTACAATCCGTGTGCCTCGCGGTACCGTTATAAGAGAAGCCGAAAGCGGTGCAGTTCTTGCCGATATGTCGGGCGACGAGCCATTTATCTGTGCAAAGGGCGGCAGAGGCGGCTGGGGCAATCAGCATTTTGCAACTCCCACCCGTCAGGCTCCCCGTTTTGCCCGTGACGGCTACCCCGGTGAGGAATGGGAAGTTATTCTTGAATTGAAGCTTCTTGCTGACGTAGGACTTCTGGGTTTTCCCAATGTAGGAAAATCCACTCTTATTTCAGTTGTAAGCGAGGCTAAGCCCGTTATCGCAAACTATCACTTCACAACTCTTACCCCCGTTCTCGGTGTTGTAAGAATGGGACCCGAAAGCTCCTTCGTTATGGCTGATATTCCCGGTCTTATTGAGGGCGCAGGCGAGGGCGTGGGCCTCGGCCACCGATTCCTCCGTCACGTTGAGCGTTGCAGAATGCTTGTGCATATTGTTGACGTTTCGGGAAGCGAAGGCAGAGACCCCATTGAGGATTTTAAGATAATCAATAAGGAGCTTGAGGTATTCAATCCCGAGCTTACAAAGTGTCCTCAGATTGTTGCGGCAAATAAAATTGACTTAGCAACGGACGAGCAGTTGGCTTCATTCAGAAAATTCATTGAAGATCAGGGACTGCAGTATTTCGAGATAATAGCCCCCATTCAGGAGGGTACCCAGGAGCTTATAAATGCCGTTGCGGCAAAGCTTAACGAGCTTCCTCCCATCAAGCGCTTTGAAAGTGAGGGCGTTCCTATGGAAATGCTCGAAAAGAAACGCGACCAGGGCTTCAAAATTACCGAAATGGGCGGAGATTACTATATCGAAGCAGAATGGCTTCTTAAAATTCTTAATAAAACCGATATCGACGACTATGAATCCCTGCAGTATCTGCAGAGAGTTCTTGAAAACAGCGGTGTCTTCGAGGAGCTTCGCAACCGCGGTGTTCAGGAAGGCGATACCGTAATTATTTATGATCTGGAGTTCCAGTATGTGCCCTGATAATGAAAAACTCAGTAAATTATCCCCGGATGTTGATTACAGGAATTTAAGCGGTCTGTCTCTTGCCTTCATAGGTGATGCGGTGTATGAGCTTTTTATAAGAAAATATATTCTTTCCAAGGGGGAGGCCCGTGTAAAGGACCTTCATAAGGATACCGTAAGGCTTGTAAATGCTGATTTTCAGGCTGATATGACAGATGTGCTGTTACCTCTTTTACGTGAAGATGAGCTCTCTGTTTTCAAAAGAGGAAGAAATGCCCACGCAGGGCATACACCGAAAAATAAGTCAGAGGCCCAGTATCACAAATCCACGGGCTTTGAGGCACTTATAGGTTATCTTTACCTTAAAAAGGATTTTGAACGGCTTGATTTTATATTCTCTGAGGTGCTTGAAAATGAGTGAGAAAATCAGCTCAAAAACAAACATAAAAAGAATAACCGCAACCGCAACAGAGCTTCTTATGTGTGTTGTAGGTTCATTTATGTACTCTGCGGCTGTGTCTCTTTTTGTCACACCCCTAAAGTTTGCCGCAGGCGGTGTTACGGGGCTCGGTATTCTCGTAAATTACCTTGCTCCCTTTATTACAACGGGTACCTTTGTGTTTGCTGCAAATATACCGTTATTTCTTCTTGCCTGGAGAAAATTCGGCTTCCGTTTTATAGCACGTACGGTATTTTCAACTGCACTTGTGTCTGTTTTTATTGACCTTTTAAGCTATTTCGGTGCTGAATACGACTGGTTCTTTGACGGAGAAGAAAAGCTTGTAGGTGCAATCTTCGGCGGAATCATAGCAGGTGCAGGACTGGGAGTTGTATTTTTAGGCGGTGCCACAACGGGCGGTCTTGACATTCTCGCAAGACTTCTGAAGCTGAAATTCCCCCATTTTTCCGTTGGCAGACTGATTCTTATGTGCGATTTCGTTGTGGTTCTGCTTTCGGGAATTGTGTATAAAAGTGTTGAAAGCGTGCTTTATTCAATAATTATAGTATTTCTTTCATCTCTTGCCGTTGATTATGTTGTGGCAGGCAGAAGCCATTCCAAGCTTCTGTTTATAATGACAGACTATTATGAGGATGTCACGAAGGATATAATTGCCATCTGCGGAAGAGGTGTTTCCGTTATACCTGCCAAGGGCGGATATACGGGTAAGGATAAAAATATGCTTATGTGCGTTGTCCGTACCCACGAGGTCGCAAGGGTGAGAGAGGTTGTTTCAAAGTATGACGAAAAGCCCTTTATTATCATTGCGGAATCAAGTGAGGTATTGGGACAGGGCTTCAAATCTCATAATGACACACTTTAGTTCATAATTTGCTCTGCAAATTATGAAGTGATATTTATAGCTTCGCTATAAGTGATATTGTCCTTCGGACAGTGATATTCATTCCTATGGAATGAGTGATATATTTGCCTTACGGCAAATGTTTCGGAAGACGCATTGCGTCTTGATTATATTTTCAGAGTGTATAGCTTATTTTTGCAAAAATATTGATTTTATATATAAGGAATTTTTTATGAAAGTTAAAAAGGAACACATCAGAAATTTTTCAATTATAGCTCATATCGACCACGGCAAGTCTACTCTTGCCGACCGTCTTCTCGAGCTTACGGAGACTGTTCAGAAGCGTGATATGCAGCAGCAGATTCTCGACAATATGGACATTGAGAAGGAAAGAGGCATTACCATAAAGGCACGTGCCGTAACTCTCAATTACAAGGCAAATGACGGCAAGACCTATGAGCTCAATCTCATAGACACTCCCGGCCACGTTGACTTCAATTACGAGGTTTCCCGTTCTCTTGCAGCCTGTGAGGGTGCGGTTCTTATAGTTGATGCTACACAGGGTGTGGAGGCGCAGACCCTTGCAAACACATATCTTGCCCTTGACCACGACCTTGAATTAGTGCCTGTAGTAAACAAAATTGACCTTCCTGCCGCAGACCCCGACAGAGTTTGTGCGGATGTGGAGGACATTATAGGACTTGACTGCTCTATAGCTCCCCGTGTTTCCGCAAAAACGGGTGAAAATGTGGAAGAAGTCCTCGAAAAGATAGTTGAATACATTCCCTGTCCCGAGGGTGATGACGAAGCCCCCTTCAAGGCGCTTGTTTTCGACTCGGTTTACGATAACTACAAGGGCGTTATTGTTTACGTAAGAGTAATGGACGGAACACTCCGTCCCGGCGATACTATGAAAATGATGGCAACGGGTGCACAGTTCACCGTTGTTGAGGTGGGCAGAATGGGTGCAACCTCTCTTCAGGCTGCAAGTGAATTGAAGGCAGGCGAGGTAGGCTACATAACTGCTTCAATTAAGAGTGTTGTTGATGCACGTGTAGGTGATACCGTAACAAGAGCGGATGTGCCGGCTTCCGAGCCTCTTCCCGGCTACAAAAAGGTAAATCCCATGGTATTCTGCGGTATTTATCCTGCAGACGGTGCCGATTACGAATCCCTCAGAGAGGCTCTCGAAAAATTACAGCTGAACGATGCCGCTTTATCCTTTGAGCCCGAAACCTCGGGTGCTCTGGGCTTCGGCTTCCGTTGCGGATTCTTAGGACTTTTACACCTTGAAATCATTCAGGAGCGTCTTGAAAGAGAATACGACCTTGACCTTGTTTCCACCGTTCCCAGCGTTATTTACAAGGTTCATCTTACTGATAAAACCGTAGTTGATATTGATAATCCCACAAACTATCCCGACCCGGCAATAATTGATTTTGTTGAAGAGCCCATAGCCGATGCACACATCTATTCCCCCTCGGAATATGTCGGCACCATAATGGATCTTTGTCAGGACAGAAGAGGTATTTTCAAGAATATGGACTACATTTCGGGCGACCGTGTGGATATTCACTATGTTCTTCCCGTTAATGAAATTATTTACGACTTCTTTGATGCCCTCAAAACCCGTACACGCGGTTACGCTTCCTTTGACTACGAGCTTACAGGCTACGAAAAGTCAAATCTTGTGAAGCTTGACGTGCTTCTTAACGGCGATATAATAGACGCCCTTTCCTATATTATCCACTCCGAAAAGGCGTATCCGAGAGCCCGTAAGATTGCCGAAAAGCTCAAGGATAATATCCCGAGACAGATGTTTGAAATCCCCGTTCAGATTGCAATAGGCGGCAAGGTCATAGCAAGAGAGACCATCAAGGCTATGAGAAAAGACGTTCTTGCCAAGTGCTACGGCGGTGACATTACCCGTAAGAAGAAGCTTCTTGAAAAGCAGAAAGAGGGTAAAAAGAGAATGCGTCAGTTCGGTACCGTTGAGGTTCCTCAGGAAGCCTTTATGGCAATACTTAAGCTCGATGGACAGGACTAAGGCAGGGCTTTATTTTCACATTCCCTTTTGTCAGAGCAAATGTCCCTACTGCGATTTTTATTCGCTTACGGACAAAGGGCTTACTGAAGCTTACGTAAATGCCCTCTGCGAAGAGATGAAGACCTTTGACAGAATCGGGGAGTTTGTGAAAAAGGATAAAAAAATCCCTGTTGATACAGTATATTTCGGCGGCGGAACCCCATCCCTTTTAAGTCCCTTGCAGCTTGAAAGGATACTTGCTTCCGTAAGAGAGAATTTCAGTCTTTCGGAAGATGCTGAAATTACTGCGGAATGCAATCCCTCTTCCCCTTTTCTCGGGGAATTTCTGCAGAGTGCCGCAGAAAACGGCGTCAACAGAATTTCCCTCGGTATGCAGTCCTCCTCGGACAATGAGAGAAAAAAGCTCGGAAGAAGGGGCACGGCATCCGACGTGGAAAATGCCGTAAAGCTTGTTAGGGCTTCAGGCATTGAGAATATTTCTCTTGATGTTATGGTGGGTGTGCCCGACAGCAATACGGGGACACTTAAGGACAGTCTTGACTTTGTCTCTTTCCTCGGAGTGCCCCACATAAGTGCATATATGCTCAAAATTGAAGAGGGAACCTTTTACTGTAAAAACATAGATAAGCTGAACATCCCCGATGAGGATGAAACTGCCGATATGTACCTTTTTATGTCGGATTATTTAAGAGAAAAGGGCTATCTCCACTATGAAATTTCAAATTTCGGTAAAGAGGGCTTTATCTCACGGCATAATATGAAATACTGGGAATTGGCTCCCTATATAGGCTTCGGACCCTCGGCACATTCTTTTTACGGCGGAAAAAGGTTTTATTTCCCCCGTGATATAAACGCCTTCATAAACGGTGAAAAAGCTCTTTTTGACGGTGAGGGCGGAGACGAAGAGGAAAAGCTGATGCTTTCCCTTCGCACATATAAGGGAGTTTCCCTTGAAGAAA
This sequence comes from Clostridia bacterium, assembly GCA_017625435.1. Taxonomy (GTDB): domain Bacteria; phylum Bacillota; class Clostridia; order Oscillospirales; family Acutalibacteraceae; genus RUG806. The sequence continues at coordinate 12,831 of JAGAKX010000049.1, read as the reverse complement.
AAAATAAAGAATTCATAAAGCTTACAGAAAAATTTGTCAGTCAGGGCCTCGGTGAAATAAGGGGCGGAAGCTTTGTCCTTACTCCCGGCGGAATGCTTGTTTCAAACAGCATAATCCTGATGCTGACAGAGGTTATATAAAGGAATGAAGAAAATGCTTTTATCTGAAATTTTGGGAAATGTTGAATATACCTGCACGGATTTCACCGATTGTGAAATTGCGGATATCGTCTATTCCTCAAGAAATGCAGGGGAGGGGAAGATATTTGTTGCCCTTACGGGTGCTTTTTCCGACGGACACGACTATGCACAAAGCGCCTATCTTGCAGGTTCAAGAGTATTTCTCCTTGAAAAGGAGATTGATTTACCCTCTGATGCCCTGTGTATCCTTGTGAAAAATTCCAGAGCGGTTCTCTCTCAGATAAGTGCAAACTTCTTTTCCCATCCCGATAAGGAAATTGACGTTATAGGCGTTACGGGAACAAAGGGAAAAACCACGGTAACGCACATGCTTGCCACCTGCCTTAATGAGTGCGGAATAAAAAGCGGTGTTATCGGTACTGTGGGTGCTTATTATGACGGCAGGCACATTCCCACCGTCAACACCACGCCCGAATCCTATGAAATACACAGAATTTTAAGAATTATGGCAGATGCAGGCTGTAAGGCCTGCTGTATAGAGGTATCCTCCATAGGTCTTAAAACCCACAGAGTTGACGATGTGCATTTCAGCACAGCCGTATTTACAAATCTCTCTCCCGACCACATAGGCGGAGCCGAGCACGACAGCTTCGAGGAATACAGCTACTGGAAAAAGCAGCTCTTCAAAAAATGCGGAACCGCTATATTCAATAAGGACGATTTATTCAGCGATGAAATCATAAAGGAAATTTCCTGTCCCGTGAAAAAATTCTCCGTTGAGGGTGAAGCTGATTTTTCGGCAGGAGATATCCATAATCTCAGAACTGATGATTTCTTCGGTGTGGGCTTTGACTGTACCACCCCTGAGGGTAAATTTGAAGCAAAAATTGCAATGCCGGGCTTCTACAGCGTATATAATGCTCTTGCTGCCGTTTCTGTCTGCAAGCAGTACGGCATAGAGAATGAAAAAATAGCCGCCGCTTTGGAGAAGGCAAGGGTAAAGGGCAGAAATGAGCTTATGAACGTGCCTACGGATTTTGCGGTAATTATAGACTATGCACACAACGGCCAGAGCTTCAATTCAGTAATTGATACCGTAAAGGCTTATCCCCACGGAAAGATAATCTGTGTTTACGGCTCTGTAGGTGACAGAGCACAGCTGAGACGTCAGGAAATGGGTCTTGTATGCGGTAAAAAAGCAGATTTAAGTATAATTACAACGGACGACCCCAATTTTGAAGACCCGGAGGCTATAGCAAAGGAAATTGCTTCCTTTGTGGAAAAAGAGGGCGGAGAATATAAAATTATCGTTGACCGCACCGAGGCGGTACACTATGCCCTGAGCATTGCAAGGAAGGACGATATCGTTCTGATTCTCGGCAAGGGTCACGAAACAATACAGAAAATAAAAGGCGAAAAGGTACATTATTCGGACCACGAAAGTGTAATGTCATATTTCAGTAAATAAATTCACTTATACAAATCATAATTTAACGGCATAATTTGCCGTGCGCATCGTAGGGGAGGGGTCACCCCTCCCGTTACATAAATTTTGTAACTTTCGTTTGCAAAAAATAACAACCCTTTTGAACGGGCGGGGAAACCCCGCCCCTACCGTACTCGCATCTCTCTCGCTAAATTATGATTTACAAAAAAAGGAAAACGTTATGAATTATATATTTGATAAAGAAACAGATTTAACCGCTTTTGAGAATTTTGTTCTTACTCACGGCGGAAATTATCTTCATTCCGAAAAATGGGCAAGGGTGAAAACCGCCTGGAAGGCTTATTTCTTTTCGGGTAAGGATGAGTCGGGAAATATCGTGCTTACTGCCCTTGTACTTGAAAGAAATTTTCCGGGGGCCGGAAAAATATGGTATATCCCCTCGGGGGCGTGTTGTGACCACAGTAACGGGGAGCTTTTCAGAGGCTTTTCGGCATTTATGAAAAAACAGCTTAAAAAGAATCATATTACCGCACTTTTTTACGACCCGCTTATTCCTAACCGCATAAACGGAGAGGACAGGGGAGAGGGCAAGGCGGCACATAAGCTGTTTACGGAAAACGGTTTTCAGCTGAACACGGATGCCTCCAAAACTCTCTACAAGTCCCCCTTGCAGCTTATAACAAGGCTTGAAAGCGAAACGGGTGAGAAATATACCCCCGAAAAGCTTCTTAAGACCTTTGAAAAGGGTGTAAGATATTCAGTAAGAGTGGGCGAGGCAAGAGGTCTTGTTCATAGGATATATACAATTGAGGATGTCGAAAAGGACCCTTCAATACTTGAGGACTTTTTAAGCGTTATGTCGGATACCTCCGAGAGAAACAATTTCCTTGAGAGAGACGGGGAATACTGTAAGCACCTTCTGAGAGTTTTCGGAAAAGACGGCTTCGATATAATGCTTGTATATTATGATAAAAACAAGGATAACGAACAGCAGGCAGAAAGACTTAAAAGAAAAGCAGAGCTGCTTGCCGCCCTTGAAACAGCCCCCGAAAAGAAAAAGAGGGGAATTACCGAGGAAATCGATTCAATCGACAAGCAGACAGAGCATTACGAGGAGAGAAGAAGAGAGACCGAAAACACCGACAAAAATCTTATCTGTGTTTCGGGCGGTATGACCCTTCACTACGGAAATATGTCCTCCTGTATTTTCGGCGGTTCAAGAAATCTTCTCAGAAATAATTTAAGAGCCAGTCATTTCTTCAATTTCAAGCGTATCTGCCACAGCATTGAAAAGGGAAGTGCCTTCCACGATTTGGGCTATGTGCTTCTTGATAAAACTCCCGTAGCAGAGGACGGAACTCTCGGTAAAGCAAAGCCCAACAGCGAGTTTGAGGGAATCCTGGCATTCAAAAAGAGCTTCGGCTCCGATGAAATCGAATATGTCGGCGAATATATTATGGTAGGAAATAAGCTTCTCTTTTTCTCCTACACACATCTTCTCGATAAGGCAAAGCATTTTATAGGACTTATTACAAGGATTTTAAGAAAACTTAAATAAGGAGCGGTTGCAATGGCTTTACGTCAGGACGGCGTTTTCAGAAAACACGGTGCATTTCCCGATAATGAGGGCTACGACAGGCTTATTGCCCGTGCAGAGCCTATTTACAACAAAGAAAACGACTGCAGAGACCCCTTTGAAAGAGATTATACGAGAATTCTGCATTCTCTTGCTTACAGACGTCTTAAGCATAAGACTCAGGTGTTTTTCAATATTGAAAACGACCATATCTGCACAAGAATGGAGCACGTCTCACACGTGGAATCCGTAAGCACCACAATTGCTAAGGAGCTGGGGCTTAATGTGGACCTGACCCGTGCTATTGCAATGGGACACGACCTTGGCCACGCCCCCTTCGGACATCAGGGCGAAAGAGAGCTTGACGCAATTTCAAAAAAGTATCTGGGCAGAGGCTTCTTCCACGAGAAAAACGGTCTTCATTTTGTAGATAATCTGGAGCTGCTTGAGGATGACTATAAGGTATCCCGTCCCCTTAATCTCACCTATGCTGTGCGTGACGGAATAATCTCCCATTGCGGAGAGGTTGACGATAACGGCCTCAAGCCCCGTAAGGAATATATCGACCTGAAGGATTTTACCTTTGTCGGTCAGTATCAGCCCTATACCTGGGAGGGCTGTGTGGTTAAGCTTTCAGATAAAATCGCCTATGTGGGAAGAGATATTGAGGATGCAATACGTCTTCGCTTTCTTTCCAAGGAAAACATCGACACCCTTTCCGATATGGCAAAGGCTTACGATAAAATGGCAATTAACACCACGGTTATAATACATAATATGATATATGACGTGTGCGGAAATTCCTCCCCCGAAAAGGGAATCTGTCTCAGCGAAACCTTCCACGAGCAGTTAAAGGATATAAAAAAATTCAATTACGAATATATTTACCGCAATCCCCGTCTTGATACCTTTACAAAATATGCCCGTCTTGTAATTGAGCAGATTTTCCTTGTGCTTCTTGATGCCTATAAGGGCGAGGACACGGTAAACGAGCTCAGAAAACGGGCTGAGATTTACCCCGAGCTTATGGGAGCTTTTGCAGACTGGATCAGCAAATACTGCGAAACAAGTCTTGATATGTTCTCGAATATGACCGAGAAAACCGTAAAATGCCAGAACAGAAAAATTTACGGCAGTCTTGAAACCGAGGACATTTATAAGGGCGCAATAATTGACTACATTTCGGGAATGTCAGACAATTATGCTATAAAGGTTTTCAATGAGCTAATAACCTATTAAAGGAGACAAAAGCAATGAAAAAGACAAAGACAATCATCAGCATTCTTTTATCTGTTCTTATGCTTGCTACTGCAATGCTTCCCGCAGGTGCCGCAAGCGTGTTGACGGCAACGGAGACAACCCTTGAAGCAGAAGAGACAACCCTTGATGCAGAAGAAACAACTCTTGAAGACGGTGAAACGGCCGAAGAGCCTGAAGCAGAGGATGATGCAGTCATTTATGACGAGGCACTTGTTGCCGAGTGGGAAAACCGAGAAGAAGCAAAGAGAGGCATCACCGTAAATCCCGGTAAAACCGAGAGTGAAAGAAATCTCTCCTGGTATATGGCGGCAGACGTAACAGAATGCCGTGTTGAACTCAGCGAAAAAGAGGATATGTCCGATGTAAAAACCTTTACGGGTGAAATCATCACAACATATCAGGGCGACAAGGCTGCAAAGGTAACAGTCACGGGTCTTGAAGAAAATAAGACATATTACTACACCTGCGTATCAGGTGACACTAAGAGTGAGGTATACTCCTTCTCAACAGATGATGACACCTTCAGCGCTCTTTATATGTCCGATATTCACGTTTATGACAATCCCGAGGATGAAGAGAGCCTTAAGAATACTTCTATTGCATTTGCAGATCTTCTCGGCAAGGCTACAGCAAAATCTCCTCTCAATCTTATCCTTGCAGGCGGCGATATGGCAACAGAGGGACAGAGAGTTGAGTACGAAGGACTTACCTTCTCGAAGGCATCCCGTGAGCTTACCTTTGCTACAATTATGGGTAACCACGACCGTCACAGCTTTGACTATAAGTATTTCAGCAACCTTCCCAACGAAATGTACGGTCCTATGAGCAGCTATCAGTCCGGTAACTACTATTTTGAAAAGGGCGGAGTTCTCTTTATCTGCCTTGATACAAATAATGCCTCTGCTCAGGCTCACAGAGCAACAGTAAAGGAAGCTGTAAAGACACATCCCGATGCAAAGTGGCGTATCGTTATGATGCATCACGATCTTTACGGCGGTTCAATTCCTCACAGAGAGACAGAATGCAATCTTCTCAGAATTCTTTTCTCCCCCTTGTTTGATGAATTCCACATTGACCTTGTACTTATGGGACATTCACACCATTATTCCGTTTCAGATGTTCTTTATGACGGAGAAAGTGTTGATACAATTGAAAACGGAAAAACCGTAAATAATGCAAAGGGCACGGTTTACTTCGTTTCCACATCAATCGGCAGACCCGAAGAGGATGCTGAGGTGACCTTCAGCGATAAGGTGGCAATCGGCTTCGATAAGCTTACGGACAGCTACTATAACATCCTTGATTTCTCACCCGAGGCAATTAAGGTTACAAGCTATAATCTTGAAACAGACGAGGAATACATAAGCTTCACTCTTACAAAGGATGACGACTACGAGCCTGAAAAGATAGGCTTCTTCAGAAAGCTTGGCGGTATTCTTGCAGGATATATCAGTAACCTCTACGGTATTTACTGCAATTCCGACAGATACTTCGGACTTAAGAAGGACGGCTACACAGGCGTCGGCTTTTTTGAATACGTATTCTGATTTTTGGGAAAGGGATTATTATAATGAAAAAAATTATTGCAGTTCTTCTTTCCGTGCTGATGCTTTCTCTTTGGGGCTGTGCCTTCGGGAGAGAGGAGACTACCGCAGGCGTCAATGAGACCGAAAGCTCCTCGGAGGGAACAACTGCTGAGGAAACAACGAAGCATATCCCTTCTGTTTATGAAATGTCTCCCGAGAAAGCGGATACTGCTCTTCCCGTGCAGATAGAAAAGAATTCCTCGCAGCTGAGTTTTTCTTCTTTTGAAGAAATATCGGCAGAAGAGAGCTATCTGAAAGTGAAAAAAAGCGATAAAATACTGAAAGGTGAAAGCATTGAGTACTATTTCCTTGATGAAGAAAATAAAATTCTTGCTTTGCTTTTTGATGAAAACGGACAGCCGGCATATTCCGCAAGCTATAATTCGGAAAACGGCGCCCTTGAATTCCTGGGTGACGACATAAAAACCTGGTATTTCAACGAGGACGGAACACTTAACTGTATGGTTTATGAATATAATGACGATACAGGATATTCGGGGGTATATACGTTTTACACTCCTGAGGGGGAAAGGGATCTTGTCCGCGTAGGTACTGCCTTTTATGACGGGGAGCTTTTTGACCTTTCCGAAGAGGAACAGCTGAAGTATATTCAGAAATACTCCCATACAATGGAAATTGTTTCGCAGTAAAATGACTTGACTTTTTCTGCGGAAGATATATAATGTTATTGTTAAGGCTGACGGGAGCCGAACACATTACGGTTTCGCTCGTCGCCTTGTTCCGCATAGCTTCACACTCATTTTTGAAAGGCGTCAGCCTTCCTGCAAATTCGTGCATAGCTACACGAAAAATCCGACGGCAGAAACTCTTCGACCTGCCAAACAGAGAATTTTTTGTTTTGGCAAAGCCGAAGAACGCAGGAATACTGCCGTATTTCAAGTGATGAGGCAAAGCCAAACGGAAAATTATCGTTTGTCAGGCGTGATGGGTTCAACTCCCGTCAGCCTTATATTCCAAAACGATGACGGAGAAGCAGAAGACAGGCATTTCCCAGAGAGAACCGTGTAAGCTGAAAGCGGTTTATCTGTCAGTTTTCAATTTGCTACCGCTCCCGAGTGCTGACCGTAAAGATTCAAGGTCAGCCGGTTAAGTACCGTTAAAACTTTTCGAGCGGGCAGAGATTTTCTGTCAATACGGGTGGAACCGTGGAGCATATCAGCTTCATCCTGTTTTTTAGGATGAAGCTGTTTTTGTTTTTCAGGGAAAAATAATTAAAAATATCGGCGGATGTTTCAGGTCTGTTTTCTCCGAATTCCGACCTCCGACCTCCGACCTCACACTAAAGGGTGGTTTATATGGTAAATGTAAAATTGAGAGACGACATTAAGCAGTTTGAAGCAGGCATTTCCGCCGGCGAAATTGCAAAGTCAATCGGCGCAGGTCTTTATAAGGCTGTATGCGTATGTAAAATTGACGGCGAGGTGAAGGACCTTCGCACAAAAATCGAAAAAGACTGCGAGGTAGAATTCCTTACCTTTGACGATGAAGACGGAAAAAAGGCATTCCGCCACACAGCCTCCCATATACTTGCACAGGCTGTAAAGAGACTTTACCCCGAAGCAAAGCTTGCTATCGGTCCTGCAATCGACAAGGGCTTCTACTACGATTTTGATGTTCCCAAGGCATTCAGCCCTGAGGAGCTGGAAAAAATCGAAGCAGAAATGAAGAAGATTGTAAAAGAGGGACTTGAGCTTACACACTTTGAAATGACTCCCGATGAAGCAATTAAGTTCTACGAGGAGCAGGGCGAAATCTATAAGGTTGAGCTTATAAAGGAGCACGCAGACAAGGGTGAAAACATCAGCTTCTACAAGCAGGGTGAATTCACGGAGCTTTGCGCAGGTCCTCATATCCCCGATACTTCAAGAGTAAAGGCATTCAAGCTTACCTCCTGCACAGGTGCTTACTGGAGAGGCGACGAAAAGAACAAGATGCTTCAGCGTATTTACGGTACTGCTTTCACAAAGCAGGCTGATCTTGATGCTTACCTTGAGGCTCTCGAGGAGGCAAAGAGACGCGACCATAACAGACTTGGCCGTGAGCTTGAGCTTTTCACAACAGTAGACACAATCGGTCAGGGACTTCCCATCCTTCTTCCCAAGGGCTGTGATATAATTCAGACTCTTCAGAGATTTGTTGAAGACGAGGAAAGAGCAAGAGGCTGGGTAAGAACAAAGACTCCTCTTATGGCAAAGAGCGACCTTTATAAGATTTCCGGACATTGGGATCATTATAAGGACGGTATGTTTGTTATGGGTGACGAGGATAAGGATGATGAGGTATTCGCACTTCGTCCCATGACCTGTCCCTTCCAGTATCAGGCATATCTCAACCGTGCACGCTCCTACCGTGACCTTCCCATGAGACTTGCCGAAACATCAACTCTTTTCAGAAATGAGGCTTCGGGTGAAATGCACGGACTTATCCGTGTTCGTCAGTTCACAATTTCCGAAGGACATCTTATGTGTACTCCCGAGCAGCTGGCAGACGAATTCAAGCGCTGTCTTGAGCTTACAACCTTTATGCTTCAGACTCTCGGTCTTTATGAGGATGTTTCTTACCGCTTCTCACAGTGGGATCCCGATGACAAGGAAAAATATATCGGCACTCCCGAGCAGTGGGATGAGGCTCAGGGAATAATGAAGGAGATTCTTGATAATCTCGGCATCAACTACAAAATCGGTATCGGTGAGGCTGCCTTCTACGGCCCCAAGCTTGACATTCAGATAAAGAACGTTCACGGCAAGGAAGATACCCTTATTACAATTCAGATTGACCAGATGCTTGCAGAAAAATTCGGTATGGAATATGTTGCGGCTGACGGCACAAAGAAGAATCCCTATATCATCCACAGAACCTCAATCGGCTGCTACGAAAGAACACTTGCTCTTCTTATTGAAAAGTATGCAGGTGCATTCCCCGTATGGCTCGCTCCCGAGCAGGTACGTATTCTTCCTATTGCAGACCGCCATCAGGATGCTGCTTATGCCGTCAAGAAGGCTCTTGAGGAGGCAGGCATCGTAAAGGTGGATGTTGATACAAGAAGTGAAAAGCTCGGTTATAAGTTACGTGAAGCTCAGCTTGAAAAGATTCCCTATATGCTTGTTGTGGGCGACAAGGAAGCAGAGGACTTCACCGTTTCCGTAAGAAAGCGCGGACACGGCGATCAGGGCGTACAGCCTGTTGCTGACTTCATTAAGCTGATTTCAGAAGAAATCGCAACAAGAGTTATCTGGTAAAGAATAAAGTCTCTGCACCCTTTTTCGGATGCAGAGATTTTTTGAAAGGTAAGATAAAAATGAAAAAAGCATTATCTCTTATACTCACATTGATAATGATTCTTACGGCCTTCCCTCTTACCTCCCTTGCTCTGGAGGAGCCTGCAATTTCAATGACGCCTCAGCTTACTGATGCGGTGTATGATTATCTTAACGAAATATATGTTGAAAGGTTCCCGGAGCTCGGTCTCGAATTCTCCTTCGGCAGTAAAGCTGACAAAGAGGTTCTGCAGACTCTTGCCGATAAAATTACAAAAAACTGTAAAACCGACAAGGAAAAGGCAGATGCGGTTGTAGGCTGGGCAGACAGAAATGTAAAGTATAAGTCATATACGGACGGAACCTATTATTTCCCCATTGACGTTTTTTATTACAGAACGGGCAATTGCCTGGGACTGGGTCTTTTTATTTCTCAGGTACTGCGCCTTGCAGGTGTGCCTGCGGTGTTCTGTGCAGGCTCACGAGGGGATATGAGAGATTTTATAGACCTCGGTAACCGTGAGGTTGACCACGGCTGGGTTATGATTTACTATAATGGCACTTGGAATCTTTATGACCCTCTTTTTGATGTTTTCGGAACAACGGACAGAGATTTTATTTCCCGTTGGTATTTCACCGACTTTATTGAGGGTGTTTCTCCTTATTATGAGGGAATGAACTGCGAATATGTCTATTACGGCGACAGTATTTTCTATATAGACGGCAGATTTGTTCACTATAAAAGCGGAATGCCGGCTTCAGAATACTGGGGTAATGCGGCAGAGGGCGGCTCAAGCCTTAACGGCTGTGTGCCTTACTTTACAAAGAACAGATATGCGTCACCGGGCGGCGGAGGAGACGGCTTTCACTATCTTGAAAATGCGGGTCGCAGAGACAATATGATAAATGACGAGTGCTACTCTGACGGATGGATATTTTACGGTGATTGGCTCTGGGGTTATACACGGGCAAACGGTATAATTTCCGGCTGTACCATAAAGGAATTTGAGGGTCAGACCTTGTATCTTCCCTATGGCTCTTCCCCTGTTAAATTGACGGGGAATGCATCCGATTATTCACTTGTTCAGGGAACAATTTCAGCAGGTGTCGGTGAAACCTTCAAATTGCCCGAGCCTTTAGCGATTGAGCATGAGCTCAGCATAGGAAGAGTTGTTGTGTATAACAGCATTTACCCTGAAATTGCAACAATAACATCAGACGGTGTTGTTACAACACATTCCGAGGGTTATGCAGTTTTTGAAGTGAGCAGTAAGGATTCTTATGACAGTGACGGCTGGTATCTGGGAACATTTGTTGAAATATATGTTACGGATGAAAAGAGGGTATATGATTTCACCGACAATATTTTCAATTCGGACGAAAACGAAAATAAAGAAATAAAGCCTCTGGGAGACAACGGCATTGCGGCAAAGAGCGATACTTCAGTTGAAGCCTTCCTTACAGATGTAAAGGGTGCTGTAGTCAAAGATGTGTCGGGTAAAGAAGTAACTGAAAATGCAAAGCTCGGCAGCGGTATGACTGTTTCTATGCCCGACGGCACCGAATATACCGTTGTTGTCAAGGGTGACCTTGATTCTGACGGGGCGGTATCCTCTTCTGATGCGAGACTTACCCTTCGTGCCTCTGTAGGACTTGAAAGCAATTCCTCTGAATGGTTTACAGATGCTGGCAATGTTGAAGCCGACAAGGACGGCAAAAAGCTTACCGCCTCCGATGCGAGGCTTATTCTCCGCGCATCCGTCGGTCTTGAAAGTCAGGATGCCTGGTTTGATGCAATAAATTAAAAAATATCGGTTCCGCAGAAATTTCTCTGCAGAACCGGTTTTTTTAATCTGATTTTTTATTTTTCGGATAATTCCTTTCAAGGAAAACACCGTTTTTCAGCCCCTGGATTTCCTTGTCCGTCTCAGCCTTTTCAAGACGGTATTCCGCCCAGATGCAATACTGCTTTTCTTTTTCAATGCCGATATAATGACGGTTCAGCTTTTTTGCAACCGTAAGAGTAGTTCCGGAGCCGGAGAAGGGGTCGAATACGGTATCTCCCTTATTGGAGCTTGCAAGAATCAGCTTTGCAATAAGCTTTTCGGGCTTCTGTGTCGGGTGTGCCGTATTCTCGGGCATTGACCAGAAGGGCACCGTGATATCGTCCCAGAAGTTAGAGGGGCAGGTGTCTCTGTATTTGCCCTCTGAGGATTCTTCCCAGTCCTTGGGACTGCCCTCAATACGGTAGGGGGCAAGAACCCTTCTTCTTACCTTAACGGCATTGAGATTAAATGTATATTTGTCGGAATTTGTGGCAAACCATATATCTTCCATTCCGTTTTTCCAGTTTGAGCGTGCGCCTCTGCCCTTTTCTCTCTGCCAGGTGATGCGGTTTCTTACTGTAAAGAATTCACCGAGCACCTTACCGATAATAAGGCTTGATTCCCAGTCACAGCACACGTAAACAGAGCCGTTATCCTTCAACAGAGGCTTTACGGCAGAAAGCCATTTTCTTGTGAAATCCTCGTATTCCTCTGCCTTTTTCTTGGAAAATGTGGTGCTGCCGTAGGTTTTTCTGAGATTATAAGGGGGATCGGCAATTATAAGGTCAACGCTTTTCCCGGGAAGCCGGGGGCATACCTTAAAGGTATCGCCGAGCACGGTTTTGTCGGTAATTTCCGAGATATCCGTCACGGCTTTATTTACCTTGATGCATCGGCTGAGATACGCCTTCCCCTCAGAAAGGTCAATATCTATGGTTTTGTTTCTTTTTGCTTTTTCTTTTGCCATTTTCAGCTTATTTGATTCCGAACTGCTTAAGTCCCGACCACTTTACGCCCCAGGAGTTTGCCCAGCTTTCGCAGTAGAGCTTATAGTAGGAAACATTGTTTTTCTTTCTGTAGTCAGCGAAGAAATTACACCATATTGCAGAGGGAAGTGCCACAACGATCCAATAAAGGGGGCCCAGAAGCAGGCACTGAATTGTGTGTCCGTATTCGTGAATCTTTGTGTTGTTGGTCCAGCCCTCAGCCTTTCCGTCAGCAATAAAAATGAAAAGACCGAGAGAAAGTCCGCCCCAGTTACCGGGGATATAGGTAATGTAGGAATTTCTGAATTTTTCGGTGCGGTATTTTCTTTTAAGAATAAGGTAAATTATACCGCTTATTGCGTTTACGGGAAGACCCCACGTAAACTGCACAAGATAGAAAAGGAATTTTGCGAAGCCCTTTGTTGCTATAGATTTGTCAACGGGCTTTTTAATTTTTGCACGTACCATATTAATCACGCTCCCATTCTTTATAGAGTTATTATACAAAAGAGGAATCTTTTTGGCAATAGGAAATCATAATTTACAGAAGTAATTTGCCTTTTGTGCTCGTAGGGGAGGGGTTTCCCCTCCCGATTCAGAAAGTTGTTATTTTTTTGAAATAAAAGTTACACATATTGCCACACATTTTTTCAGAGGAGGATATCAAATGATTATTACAACAACACCTTCCGTAGAAGGAAAAGAAATCGTACAGTATAAGGGAATTGTTTT